>CAZMPN010000012.1:0-56871 GCA_964568395.1 uncultured Helicobacter sp.
AGACCGGTCTAAGAAAAGACAAAGACGGCAAGGTGGTGCCTGCGCACCATATCACTACCGTAAAGGTAGAGTTTGACGGTAAGACGGTTACGACTATGGATATGACGGCTAGCGTTAGCGTAAACCCGTTCGTTAGCTTTAATCTAAAAGTGACAAAAAACGGGCCGCTAAAAATCACGGCCGTAGACAACAAAGGCGAAGTGCAAGAAGGCACGAAAGATATTTAAGGACGAAAAATGAAAAAAGCACTGTTTGCGGCCGTGGCCGCCGCTCTTCTCGTTTGCCCTCTCTTTGCCGAGAACCTCTCTATGTCCGACAAGGACAAGGAGCTCTACTCGTCCGACGAAAACCCGGGCGAGCTTTATGTGTCAAAAGGGGAAGCGATATTCAAAAAGACTCTTGGAGGTATGGACGAGTTGGCCAAGTTTCTAGGCGTGGAGAAGTCAAAGCTTCCGTCTGAGCTTGCGACGTATCCGAAATATCTGGCAAAAGCAGGCAAGGTTGTGGCGCTTGACCAGATGCTCCAGCTTGCCATGTCAGAGAAAGGCGTAAAACCTTTTAAGCTGACAAGCGACGATATGGTGTTTATGTCGGCTTACGTATTTAGCCTTGCGAACGACCAAAAACTAAACGTGGACACGACGGGCGAGCATGCGAAAGAGGCTTACGAGTACGGTAAAAAAATATATTACACCCAGAGAGGCCTTAGAGGGTTATCTTGCTATTCGTGCCACTCGCAAGGCGTGCTCGGTATGAGGCTAAGAATGCAGATATTGCCAAACCTCGGAAGCCCTGAATTTAAAAGCGGCGCTACGTGGCCTGCGTATAGGATGACAAAATCAGAGCTGACGACTCTTCAAAAGAGATTTCAAGGGTGCATGCAAAACTCCTCCCAAAAACCGCTTCCTATAGGTTCGAAAGAGATGGTCTCTCTTGAGTTGTATGTAAGATCCATGGCTAACGGGCAGGCTGTGGCCATCCCGGGTCTAAAAAGGTAGGGCGCGAAGATGGATATTTCAAGAAGAGACTTTTTGTATCTTGCGGCTGCGCTTGGCGTATCCGCCGCGACTCCTGGCTTTTTGGAGGCCTCCAGCATAGAGAGGCTTTCTATGCAAAACCTTATGTATGACGGGTTTACCCCAAAAGGCAACGTAACTCTTTTGCATATGTGCGACTGGCATGCGCACCTAAAGCCGCTGTACTGGAGGGAGCCTTCTACGCTAGTATCGGCAAAGGCGCTTATAGGTTTGCCCGGCTTTTTGTCTGGGGACGCTTTTGCGAAATATTACGGGCTAAAAAGAGGTTCCGTCGACAGCTACTTCGATACGTACATCGACTTCTCCGCCCTGGCCAAGAGATTTGGCAAGATGGGTGGAGCCGCCCATATCAAAACCGTAGTGGACGCCGTCAGAAAAGAGAGAGGCGCCGATAAGGTGTTGCTTCTGGATTCCGGCGATACCTGGCAAGGTACTGCGATAGGGCTAAAAACAAAAGGCGAAGCGATAGTAAGAGCCCAAAATTTACTGGGTGTAGACGTGATGGTCGGGCACTGGGAGTTTACGTACGGTAAGGAGCAGGTGCTAAAGCTAACGGGAGACAAAGAGAATAAAGGGATGCTAAACGCCGAGTTTATCAGCCAAAACATCTCCGATGAGGAGTGGAACGAGCTTATCTATAAGCCTTACACCATCAAAAACCAAAACGGCGTAAAGATAGGCTTTTTGGGGCAGTCGTTTCCTTATACGAAAACGGCGAATCCGGTAAACGTGGAGGGGTGGAGCTTCGGCCTGCGCCTGGAGGATATGCAAAAATACGTTAACGAGCTTAGAAGCAAATGCGACGTAGTCGTACTGCTCTCGCATGACGGATTTAGCGTAGACCAAGAGGTCGCAAAAAGGGTGAGGGGCATCGACATAATCCTTTCCGGACATACGCATGACCCGGCTCCTAGACCTATGAAGGTGGGCAATACGCTGATTATAATATCCGGAAGCCACGGCAAATATATCAGCAGGCTTGACCTTGACGTCAAGGGCGGCAAAATCGTGGACTACTCTTATAAGCTGATACCGATCGCATCCGACATGATACCTGCCGATAAAGAGATGGAGGCGCTAGTTAAAAAAGAGTATGCGCCGTATGAGAGCGAGCTTTTGACGCCTATCGGCAAGACGAAAACGCTTCTTTATAAGCGAGATACATTCTACTCTACGTTTGATAGGGTAATAGGCGACGCATGCATGAACAAATTCGGCAGCGATATAGTGTTTACGCCTGGATTTAGATGGGGTACTACGGTTCTGCCGGGTTCTAATATCACGGCCGACGACGTTTACGATATGACAGCTATTACATATCCGAACGTCTATACATTCGAGATGGGCGGCGAGCAGTTCCATAAGCTACTCGAGGATATAGCCGATAACGTGTTCAATCCGGACCCTATCTATCAGCAAGGCGGCGATATGAGCAGGCTTACCGGCGTGACGTATGATATACGTATAGGCGCAAAAAGCGGCGAGCGTATAACGAATCTAAAAGTTGGCGGCAAGCCGATAGATATGAAAAAAACGTATCTGATGAGCGCATGGGGCGGAAACGTCCAAAAAGCTGGCAAAAACCTGAGAGAGGCGCAAATCACGCCTGTTTACGACGTGACGATAGACTACATCAAAAAGCAAAAAGTAGTATCGGCTCCCGAGCAATCTAACGTCAGAGTATTGGACGTAAAATGAAAAAAATAGTTCTAACCATATTCGCGCTTGCCTCATTTGCGTTTGCCGGACAGGGCTTTGTTCTGCTGGAGACGTCAAAGGGCGGCAAGGAGCTTGTAAAAGCGGTGTCCGATGCGGTCTCAAAAGCGGGGTTTGTCCCTGCGGACGAGAGGGATCTTAACGTGGCGTATCAAAAACAGTTCGAACAGTCCGATTTCGAACTCTATTACAATCTTACGGTCTTTGATTCTAGGACGCTTGGCGAAGTATTGCCAAACGCTCCAAAACTGGCCGGATTTGTGCCGTATACGGTGCTTATCTACCAGAAAAAAAACGACAAAAAAAGCTATGTAGGTTTTGTCAGAGCCGAGGCAATATCTCTTTCTACCGGGATAAAAGATAAGAAAGTCTTGGGCGCGCTTAAAAAGAGCGAATCTCTCCTCGAAAAAGAGCTAAAGGCGTCATTGAAAGACGCAAAAGAGGCAAAGCTCTCCTATAAAGTTTCCCCGAAAGAGGATAAAGAGCTGTTTTTCGAGACCGCCATCAAGCTAAAACCAAACGATAACGCAATCGCCAAAAAAGAGGCTTTGCAAAAAGAGTTCGAGAGCACGCTTGAGGTCGAAGGCTTTAAGATATCGAATATCACGGACGTAAAAACCGAACTTGAAAAAGTAAAAGCCGATATGTCCAAATACGAGTTTTTCGAGACCTATTCGATTTGTAAACTAAAAGTAATATACAATACTTCCAAAGAAAGGCCTGAGGCTGGCGTATTCGCGCCTTGCTCAGTGTTTTTTTACAAACTGAAAAACGAGCCGGTTATACATGTAGGTTTCCCGCCTACCAAAAACTGGGTCGTTCATACGAATGTGGCAAACGCCGAGCATATCAAGATTATGCAAGAGGCCGAGAATGTCGCCAAAAATATGCTAAAGGAAGCCGCTGAGTGAAAAAGTTTTGGATGCTTATCTTGGTCTTTTGCGCAATGCTAAACGCCGATACGCTAAAGTTGGCCGACCCGAAGCCAAGCATCCAAAATCCTAGAAAGATCGTCTTTCAACTCTCCACTTCCGACGAAAGAGTGGCCGCCAGCGTTGTCAACTACATATACAATCTGCAAAAGGCGTACGGCGCTTCGTACGTGACTTTTGCCGTAGTTGCGCAGGCTGACGGCATAGTGTTTCTAACCAAAAAAAGCCCCCTGAAAGACCGTATCGAAGCATTGATACAGTCCGACGTGGATTTTTTGGCGTGCGAAAATACGATGGAGACAAAAAAGCTAGCGAAGACGGATATGCTTGACGGCATATCGTATGCCAAAGCCGGGATGCAGGAGATTGTCGAGAGGAAACTCTCCGGATGGATATATCTTACGCCGTGAGTAAAAAAGAGGCACGGTTTCGTAATATATATGATAATATAACGCTTTAATTTCAAAAAGGAGAAATTATGAAGATTACAAAACTTAGTTTCGCCGCGCTAATGGCGTGTGCTGCTACCGCTTCGTTCGCCGCCAGCGACGTCGCAAGCGCTTTTAAAGAAGGCAAGCTTGACGGAAGGCTTAGAGCTCACTATATGGGCGCGGACTATGAGGATAACAATCCTACGAGCAAAGGCGGGGTCGGCAAGATAGATTCAAAAGGCCTTGCCGTAGGCGGCAGCCTTATCTACAAAACAGCTCCTCTTTACGGCGTTAGCGCGGGGGTCGGCGTATATACGACGCAAAATCCTCTTGGTATTACCGAAAACAATACGAACGCAAACTATGTTTCAAACAAAGACCTTTTCTGGGATTCGCCTTCAAACAACCCGTATAACTACGGCAAAAGCCTTACCGTTTTGGCACAGGCTTATCTGCAGTACGATATAGCCAAGACTCAGGCAAAAGCCGGTCGTATGCTTCTATCAAATCCGTTTATGAGCCCGAACGACACAAAGATGATTCCTACCGCGTTCCAGGCGGTTACCGTTGAAAGCAAAGACGTATCCAATACGGTGCTTACGGCCGCATACGTAAACGGGTACAAAGAGAGAAGAAGGGAAAACTTCAATCCTATGTCGGACTCGGCAGATGCGCCTGATGCGATAAAAGCGTATTATCATGCAGAGGGAAATAACGGTACTCACGATGCTGCCGCGGTAACCGTTCTAGGCGTAAAAAATAGCTCCATTAAAGGTCTCGAGCTTCAAGGCTGGTATATGCAGTGGCCGAGCATCGTAACCCAAGCAGTTTTGGAAGCTAACTACGGCATGAAGTTTGGCGATTTCGGTCTTGCTTTTGGCGGTAGATACTTTAAGCAATACGACAAAGGAGCCGGCGATATCATTAGACCTAAAGACGGAGCAAACGGGTATAACGGGCTTTCCGGTTTAAGCTATCAAACAAAAGGCGACAGCGACAATAAGATAGATACGCATATGTATGCCGTTAGAGCTATAGCGTCGTACGGCGCCGCAAAGCTTCTTCTTGCGTATTCCCATACGGATAAAGGCGGCGACCTCTTGGCTCCATGGAGGGCTTTCCCAACGGAAGGGTATACCAGAAGTATGACGCAGACAGATTGGAACGCGAATACAAAAGCGTACAAAGCCCAAGTTGATTATGACTTCTCCGCGTATATAAAAGGCTTTAGCGCGCTTCTTGGTTACTCTTTCTATGACAGAGACCCTGGCAAAACTCCATATCAATCAATGACGCATAGGGGTTATAATAACGACGACACAAGACAATGGAACTTCGATATGATGTATAAGCCTGCGTTTGCGAAAAATACGGAGTTTAAAATCAGAACGATGGATCAGCATAACGATGCGGGAGTTATGGGTACAAACACGTCAAACAAAGAGCTAAGGGTAGAGGCAAACTACTTCTTTTAACAGCTAGCGAAGCGGTTTTTCCGCTTTGCGTTTTATTTTTACGCATACTTTACGCAGGTGCGTTAAAATAAGGCGCAAAAGCGCAGGGGTTTTGTATGAAAACATTAATATCTATATTGTGTGCGGCGGCTTTTTGTCTTGCTGCTATGCCTGAGTATTATGAAGGCAAAAAAGTTGACGGCGTAGAGGTCTTCCAGACTAGGGTTGACAAAAAAATAGCCGTAAGATGGATAGAGGGCTCAAAAGACGAGAGCGGTTCGCTGATAGTCGCCATAAACGGCGGGCACGGCAGATGGAGCCTTAAAGACTCACACATAACTCCTTCGCGCATAGGCGCACTGCTTGCTGGAATGAAGAACTACTGCGTCCTTAGCCTCGATATGCCAGACGAACAGTATAAGAAAGAGGGCGTAGGCGGTTACGGCAACGAAGTATATAGGCTCTCAAAGTATCAGATAGACGACATAAAGTCGGTATTATCGGAGATAAATAAACAAAACTCTCCGGTCTACATCTTTACGACGTCCAAAAGCACGATTACGGGCATCAACGCCGCCTCCAGCGATATACCGAACCTAAAAGGCGTGATCATAACAGCCGTAAGCGCCGACCTGTCGACATTGGCCCCTTTTGCCAAAGTAAAGACGCTTTGGATACACCACAGACGCGACAACTGTTTTAACGTAGGGATCGAATCTGTCAAAAAGATGGCCGCGCTATCCAGGAATTCTACGTTTGTGGAGGTTGCAAACGAAGCCAATGTCAGCGGACAAGAGTGTTCGATGACGAACTATCACGGTTTCGTGGAGCGCGATATGGAGCTGGCAAAGACGATAGACGGCTGGATTGAAAACAGAGAGATTGGCGCGTTGATAAAATGAGAAAAATATTGTTTGTCGGCATATTGTCCGCTTACTCTTTTTGCGCTGATATAGCATGGATGAGCCTTGACGCCGCAAAGATAGCGGCGAAAAAAGAGAACAAGATAGTTATGGTGGAGGTTTCGTCTCACTCTTGCAGATACTGCGTAGATATGGCCAATACGACGTTTAAAAACGATGCGATAGTTGAAAAAATAAACAAAAACTTTGCTTCCGTGCTTTTTTATCAAGATAGTGACGTTGTTCCGGCTGAGTTTGCTTCCAGAGGCACCCCGACGTTTTTCTTTGTCGACAAAAACGGCAAGAGGCTCTCTCCGCCTATATTCGGCGCTTGGAACGCCGGCGATTTCAACTTCTTTTTGGATAAAGCCATACAAAAGGCTAAGGAGCAAAAATGAAAAGGATGGTTTCTCTGTTTTTTGCCGTTACGCTTTCGATGTTCGCGTCCGAGGCGACAAAAAAGATGCTATATAGCTGCAAAAGCGGGGATGCAAAAGCCATGGAGCGTACGCTAGACTCGATGCTGCACGTGTCAAACTACTACTCCAAAAACGGCGCCTCAAGCGATATAGTGATGGTGGCCCAAGGCGAATGCGTGAAGTTCATGCTGGAAAACTCGGATGGTACCGAGTACCAAAAAGAGGATATACCTCTCGATATTGAGCTGAAGATGGAAAAGCTAAAAGGAAAGGCTAGATTTGAGCAGTGCGCCGTTACGCTTGAAAGAAAACATATAGAGCGCTCCAAGGTAAAAAAGAGCGTAAAGGTGGTGCCGTCGGCAACCGTTTCTATAGTGGATTATCAACTAGCCGGGTATGCCCTGGTTCCATAAAAACAGCATGGCCGCCGAAAAATAGGAGAATATTGCGACATTGAGCGCAAAAAAGACTCTTTTATCGAAGGCCGCCAAAAACGATAACGCCACATAAGAGATAAAAAACCAAAACGGCGTCGCGAATTCGCTTCTGGAAAGAAGCGAAGAGCTTTTCACGGCCTTTAGCAAAAGAGGGTCGAAAATAGAGCCTACTCCTATGATATGCGAGACAAGCGACATCGGATAAAAGAGGTCAAAAACTGCCCCGAACAAAGTGTTTAAAAGGTGTGCGGGCGTAAAAAGCGCAAAGATATAGTGCATAACCGGCATCATGGCCAAAAACAGCCATGAGCTTAGCGCTATATATATAACGACGCTGCTTTTAAACTCCGTATTCGAGAGAAACAGAAATATCAAAAAGACTCCGTAAAAAGAGAGCCAAAAGCCGATGGAAAACAAAAAAGCCGGAAAGAAGGCTATACAGACGGCGGTCGTGAGCAGAAGGGTTTTGTAGTTTACTATCTCTTTCGCTTGAAGCGCGAAATAAAACACGACTATCGCCGCTACGACGGCCCGCATGAAAGAGGGTGTAAAGTCGGTAAGGTACGAATAAAAAAGCAAAAACGCAAAGCAGATTGAAAATATCCAAATTTTTCTATTCGCGTACGGGAAAAATCTATCTTGAAAAAGCTTGAACACGGGCGATAAAACGAGGAATATAAAACCTGTCAGAAGCGCTACGTTCAGCCCGCTGATCGCAAAAAACGCCCCTAGCCCGTAAACGTTTATAAAACCTTCCACCTCCGGGCCGACTTCGGAGTTTAAAAACAGGTTTAGGTATAGCTCTTTAATCTGCTCGGTTTCGTGTTGGTCCGATATGAACCGTCTAAAGGCTTCTTGTATGAAGTTGCCTTGGCTGCTCGGAGCCATGGACTCTATTTTGAGTCTCGGGGTCTTGAAGGTGTCCGCAAAAGAGAGGTTATCGGTTTTTACGGTCAGGTCAAAATATCTTCCCTCGTTTGATTTCATGTCGATTTTTGAGTACGCCCTGAAGTCGAAAGCGTTTGAGCGAAATAGCAGCGAAAAGTAAGGTTCGCCGTCTTTCGAGCGTCTCTCTTTGGAGGAGATTAGTTTTGCGTTTATGGAGGCGTACTTGAATTCGGTTAGTTTTTCGTAGCCGATAAAAGAGTAGGCGAGGTTTGCCGAAAGCACGGCAAGTAGTAGCAGCCAAAAAATCGCCGCCCTGGATGTAAACCACTCCAAAACGGCGTTTCGCGTCATAGCTTGATGTGTGAGAACTCTATGTTTTCCATCGGAGCCTTGGTCTCGGCAAAGACGTGCTCAGTGAAGTGGCCTCCGGCCGATTCGAACCTCGTAAACCGCTTATGGAATACCAGGTTTACTATCCCGGTAGGGCCGTTCCTATTTTTGCCGATGATGATTTCGGCTTCCTCTTCGGCCTTTTCCTCGAAGCTGCTTCTATACTCCTTGCCTTCCGCTTTGGCTTTCATCTCTTTTTCTTTCTCTTCCCTGGCCCTATATACGTCGTCGCGGTAGACGAATAGTATCTGATCGGCATCCTGCTCTATCGAACCGGACTCCCTCAGGTCGCTTAGCATCGGACGCTTATCGGCCCTGGCCTCAAGCCCCCTGTTGAGCTGCGAGAGCGCTATTATCGGCATCTCCAGCTCGCGAGCGAGCAGTTTGAGACCCCTCGACATATCTGATACCTCTAGATGTCTATCTTTAGTGCCGCTGCTCGACATGATTTGCAGGTAGTCGATGATCGCCAGACCTATCTCCTTGTGTCTCGCTTTTAGCTTCCTTAGTTTGCTTCTAAGCACCGACATCGTAAGGCCGCCCTCGTCATCCACAAACAGTTTGGAATCGGAGAAGTGCTGTACCGCGTCGCTGACTCTGCTCCACTGTCCGTCGTCTATGTTTGCGACCCTCAAATCCTGGAGCGGTATGCTGGTCTTGGCGGCCAGCATCCTTAGCATTAGCTGTTCGGCCGGCATCTCGAGGCTGAAGATAGCCACCCCGATCCCCTGCGTTAGAGCGTTTGATGCGATATTTAGCGCAAAGGCCGTCTTACCCATAGCCGGACGCGCCGCTATGATGATGAGGTCGCCTTTGCCAAAGCCGGCGTTTTTCTTATTCAGCTCGTAAAAACCGGTGTCGATGCCGACCAGCAGGTTGTCGCCGCGCTTTTTCATCTCCAGCATATAATCAAGCGTGCTTTTTGTTATTTCGTCAGGTTCCCTGAAATCTTTTGTGCTGCTGGCGGTAGCTATCTTGAATAGTTTGGTCTCCGCCGAGTCTATGATCTCGGATGACTCCTTTTGCTCCATGCATTCCGCTTTTATCTCGTTTGTAAAACTAAAAAGCTTGCGCTTGGTGGATAGCTCTTTTAGCTCTTCGATATAAGGTTTCAGGTTTGGCAGAGGGGTTGTCGAGAGCACCTCGAAAAACGAATCGGAGTCAAACTCCGGCCCTTTGAACTTTTGGCGTATGAACTCCTCGTCTATCGGCATCGAGGTGGCCGAGAGGTGGAGCATCGTCGCGTATATCGCCTTGTGGAAAGGGTGGTAGAATTCGTCTTCGCTCATTGCGGCCGACATATCGTCAAATACGGCCGGGTCGTAAAGTACCGAGCTTAGTACGGCTCTTTCGATGTTTAGGTTATAAAAATTTGCGTCCATTTATGGATTTTACCGTGATTTATATTTGGATTCCGAGTCCTATGCACTCCGCTAGAGCTATCTCGTCCATGTCGAATGAAAGCGCATTTTTGACGGATGAAGGCTTGGCCAGCAGCGGACCGTCCAGATCGTAAAAACAGATATTATCGTCGCTCATCGCAAAATGCACGGCCGCGCTTATGCTGACCACCGATTCCAGCATAGAGCCCATCATTACTTTCGCGCCGTGTTCTTTTGCGAGTTTTGCGATTTTTGACGCTTCGTATATGCCGCCGCTCTTCATCAATTTTATATTGATATAGTCGGCCATCTTCCCATCCAGTATTCTTAGCGCGTCATCGTACGAAAATACCGATTCGTCTGCGAGTATCGGAATAGGGGAATGTGCGGTTATCTCCTTTAGGGCCGCCAAATCGTCGGCTTTGACCGGCTGCTCCACCAGCTCTATGCCTAGGGGCGCTATTTTTTCGATGACCGCAAGAGAGCTTTTAACGTCCCATGCCTGGTTTGCGTCCACTCTTAGGGTCGCTCTCGGCAGGGCAGACCTGATGCTCTGCATGACCTCGATGCTATCTCGCTCGTTTTGCCCGACTTTGACCTTTAGTATCTCGAAGCCGTCATTGTATGCCTCTATCGCGTCTTTGAGCATCGTCTCTTTGTCGTTCAGGCTTATCGTCAGGTTTGTTTTTAGCTTTTTTTTCTTGCCGCCAAGATATTCATACAGCGGTTTTCCAGATTTTTTGGCCAGCAGGTCGTATATCGCCATGTCGACGCACGCTTTTGCGGAGCTGTTTTTTGGCGTTGAAGCGTGCACGGCTTCGAAAATATCGTCGCCTTCTATCTCTAGGCCTATTATCGCCGGGAATATCCGCTCTTTTATCGTTTTGTTGATGGTCTCTATGTCTTCGCCGGTTATGGCGACGGTCGGAGGCGCTTCCCCGTATCCGCTAGCGCCCTCGTCAGTTATGAGGGTAAGCAGTACGTCTTCTATCGCATCGACCCGGCGAATATTTGTAACGAACGGTTTTTTGAGTTCGTTTTTGATGGTATCTAGCCTAAAGCCTACTATTCTCATACCAGCGGCAGTTCTATTATGAATTTAGCCCTAAGTTCGCCTTTTTCATCGTGCAGCTTTCCGCCCATCTGCCTCTCTATCATCTCTTTTGACATATAAAGACCTATTCCCACGCCTCTGCCTTGCTCTTTGGTAGAAAAATACGGGTCGTATATCCTATCTCTTATGCTCTCGTCTATCCCGCCGCCGGAGTCCTCTATCGTTATTTTGGCTCTATTTTCGGAATACGACGTTTCTATTTTGATAAAACGTTTTAGGTTGCCGTCATTGCTATCTATTATTGCGTCGGATGCGTTCGAGAGGATATTCAGTATCACTTGCTGCAACTCTTGCTTGAAGCCGAAGTAGCGTCTGTTTTGTGGGTTGTCGTACGCTATCACCGTCTCTATCATCCCGTTCGCCAGTTTTGCCGAAAGAAGCCTTAGCGTATCGTCTATCGCGTCTTCGACGGCGAACTCCTCCTTGTTTTCGCTTGGCGAAAAGAAGTTTCTAAAGTCGTCTATCATTTTTGACATCTCTTTGACGATAGACATCGAAGAGTCCGTAAAGTTGGTTATGTACGCTTCGTTTATCTCGTTGTTCTTGTAGGCGTAGTAGACGTCTTGTATCTTGATGCCTACCGCATTTAGGGGTTGTCTCCAATGATGGGATATGGCGCCTAGCATCTCGCCCATCAAAACTAGCTTGCTCTGGCTCAAAATAGCCTTCTCGCCCTCTAGACGCTTTTGGGTCTCCTCTTGGACGAGATTTGAGAGATTTTCGTTTATATTGCGCAGTTCATCCTCGCTTTTTTCCAGCTCGGCCGTTGTTTTTTCTAGTCTGCCGACATACATTTTGATGATAAAAAACAATCCTACCGTAGTCAGAAGTACGAAGATCATCCCCTTGAATGTCTGGAAAAGAGTGATAATCCTGACATTGTCGATGAGCAATTCGACGAGTCTGTCGGTCAACAATATCCACGCGGTAGCCGCGATAAAATAAATCAACGCTATTTTGGCGGCAATGTTTTTAAGCATATGTTTTGCCTTTTTGCTTTGTTCTTTGTTTGTATTTTAACAAAAATAGTCAGCGTTACATACTCCCCAGTAAATATACTATTAGCAGCCCGCAGAAAGTGCCTATTATATAGCCAAGCATCGACATAACTACGCCTACGCTGACTAGGTTTTTTGAGAAGCTGGCCGCGAGCAGCGGAGCGGAAGCCACCCCGCCGATATTGGCAAGGCTCGCCACTCCGATCGTAAAGAGGTCTATCCTGAATATCTTTGCGTAAATCGTAATAAGAACCGCATGCGTCGCTATTATAAAAAACCCGGCCGCTATAAAGAGCCACGCTTCCTTGAAGTCGTCAAAAGTAGCGTCTACGGCTATTAGCGCTATCAGGAAGTACAAAAGCCAAAACCCGGCCTTTTCCGACAATAGGCTTTTTGACAGGGATGTAAACGATGCCAATATGCCAAGAACGGTCGCCAGTACGACGCTCCAAAACGATGCGGTGACGAATGAAAACGCCGGCAATATTTTTGAGACGTAGGCTATGAAAACCGATACAACGACGCCGGCCGATAGCGCATACACGTCGGCCTTGACGCTTTGCGTATGTTTTTCTCTTGTCGGCGCGGCCTTTACCTCTTCCGCTTTCGTCCATAGGTTGAATCTATCTTTGTGCGGCGCCATGAACAGCAAAAACGCAAACCATGCCGCATAGCACACAGAGTCCGTGATAAGGCAGTAACCCATCAGCTCCCCTTTGAGCCCGACCGCCGAAGCTACGGCCACCATGTTCGCCGTGCCGCCTATCCAGCTGCCGCATAGCGAGCCGAACGCCTTATTCGCCCCATCTCCAAAATATCCGCCTATCGTCGCCCACATCAGCACGAAGGCCGCCATGATCGCAAGGGAGGTGATAAAAAAAGATACGATAAGTTTCGTTTTGATGCGGTAGACGCTTTTGACGTCGCTGCCTATAAGCATTAGAAATATCATGGCCGGGAGTATGTACGATTTTAGGGTTGTGAAGCTTTTAACTACGGCGGCGTCAAAGAGCTTTATGTTGCCGATAAGCATCATTGTGAAGTAGATGATTACGATGGAAGGGATAAATTCGAAAAATCTCGCTTTTGATTTTCGCTCGGCGTATTTGATGCCAAATACCGTCGCGACTACTAGAGAAACAAAAAGATATGGGTTTTGTATCATTGCTTTTTGTCGGCTTCCAGCGCCGCCTTTTCCACCTCTTCCAAAAATCTCTTCTTTAGCTCTTCCTCTTTCAGTTTTGCTACTATCTCCCCTTTTACGATAATAAGTCCGTCTCCCTTGCCGTAGGCTATCGCTACATCGGCGTGCCTCGCTTCGCCTAGGGCGTTTACGGCGCACCCCATGACGGATATGTCTAGCGGCGTTTTGATATGTTTTGTGCGCTCTTCTACCTCTTTCACCGCGCTGACCAGGTCGGCCTCAAGCCTTGCGCATGTCGGGCAGGAGATGATGTTTACGCCGTCTTTTATCAGCCCAAGGCTCTTTAGTATCGTGCGGCCTACTTTTATCTCCTCTTCGAGCTCTCCGGTAATAGAGACCCTCATCGTATCGCCTATGCCGTCCATGAGTAGGCTGCCCAGCGCGATGGAGGATTTGACTGTGGAGCCAAAAAGCGTTCCGGCCTCGGTAACCCCGATATGAAACGGATACTCTACGAGAGGCCGCAAGCCTCTATAGGCCTCGACCGTCCTGATGACGTCGCTCGCCTTCATAGATACCTTGATGTCGGTAAAATCGGCGTCTTCCAATAGCTTTATGTTGTAAAGGGCCGACTCTACCATCGCTTTTGGCGTTTGGCCATGTTTTTCCTCAAGATGCTTTTCTAGGCTGCCGGCGTTCACCCCTATTCTTATTGGCAGTTTCCTCTCTTTACAGGCCTTGACGACCTCTAGTATTCTGCTTTTTTCGCCTATGTTGCCCGGGTTTATCCTGATGCAATCCACCGACTCCGCGGCTATCAGCGCTAGGCGATAGTTGAAGTGTATATCGGCGACCAGCGGTATGGAGATATGTTTTTTTATCTCTTTTAGGGCGTGCGCGCTCTCTTCGTCCGGAACCGATACGCGCGCTATGTCGCACCCGGCGAAATGCAGACGGTTTATCTGCTCTACGGTGGCTTCTACGTCGTGCGTCTTGGAGTATGTCATCGACTGTACGCTGACCGGCGCATCGCCGCCTACCGCCACCTGGCCCACATATATCTTTTTCGTAGGGTATCTGTTTATCACTATTTCGCTCTTTTGCCCGAAGGCTGTTTAAATTCAAACGTATTTTAAAATCTATTTGTTAAGATTTGGATATATTAACTCCTAATTTCCTTTTGAAATCGGGTAGATAGGCATTAAGTGGGCAGATTTATGTTTTTGAGCTACAAGCGGCTGACGCTTGTTTTGATTTTGGCTTCACTTGTCTTCAGCGGCGTGAGCGGCTACTTTGCCGCAGCGTTTTTGAAAGAAGCGGCTATATTCGAAATGGCCAAGGTGGACGCTAAAAAATCTAGCGCGCTTGTGTTTGAGGCTCTTTATTCAGCTATGGAAAAAGGGATCAACAAAAGCGACCTCAACAGAATAATCAGCAGGCTAAACGGCGTCGAAAAGGACATGAACGTCAGCGCCTATAGAAGCGAAAAGGTAGCCGCGCTTTTTGGCGATATAGCCTTGGACGCCAAAATTAGAGCCGCGGATGCGGATGTCAAAAAAGCTATGGGCGGCGAAGAGGTGTTAACCATCAGTAACGACACCATAAGGTACCTCTATCCGGTCAAGGTCAAAAACGAGTGCGTCAAATGCCACGCCAACGTAAAAGAGGGCGACGTAAACGGCGTCATAGACATAACCTATCCTACGACCAATCTGAAGATAAGCCTATCCGATACGCTCAACTACTTCATGGTCTTTTTCATCATTTTCTTTATCGCTACATATTCCGCGTTCTACTACGGCCTAAATAGGTTGCTTGTGGCTCCGCTCTCGATGTTCGTCAGGGATATAAAAAATACGATAAAAGAGAGGGCCACCACAAGAAAACTCAAGATATCGTCGCAGATATACGAGCTTAAAAACCTGGAAAAATCTTTTAATAAAATGCTCAAATTTATGGAGCGTTCGCGCAAAAAAGAGCTTGAACATATCTATAAGGACCAGATTACGGGGCTTCCGAATAGGGTTAGACTGAACGAGGATTTGGCCGAATTCGAATTTCCGTTGATGGTTCTAATCAACATAGATTCGTTCAAAGAGATAAACGACTTTTACGGCGTAAAGGTCGGCGACTTCATACTGGGCGAAGTCGGCAGCGCTATCAAGTCTTACTCCGAGATAGGCGAAAAGGTGTATAGGTTTGCCGGGGACGAGTACGCTCTGCTGGTGGAGGCCGCGGACGTAGATATGGATATCGAGGCGTATATAGGCAACTTCTTGCGCCTGCTGTCAAACGAAGTGTTTATGTATAACGACTACGAGATAAGCTTGCATTTTACGGCTGGCGCGGCGATAGGCGGCAAAAACATACTCGAAAACGCGGATATGGCCCTCAAGGAAGCCAAGAAGCTAAGAAAGCATTTCGTGTTTTTTGACCCGTCGATGCAGGTATCCAAGCAGTATGAGCATAATATCAAATGGACCAAGATGCTAAGGGACGCCATAGACGACGGGCGTATACAGCCGTATTTCCAGCCTATTATGGACATCAACACGAATAGCGTAACCAAGTTCGAGGCGCTAGTGCGGCTGATGGAGGAGTCGGGCTCACCGGTCGCCCCTTTTGCCTTCCTGTCCGTGGCAAAAAAATCTAAGCTATATCCGCACCTGACCAGGGCGATGATAGAGAGATCGTTTAGGGCGTTCGAGCTGACGCCGTTCGAGTTTGCGATAAATATCTCGGTAGAGGATATAGAGGATAAGGGTACCAGGGAGTTTATATACGAAAAACTAAAAAACTTCTCAAAGCCTAGAAGGGTTATATTCGAGATTACGGAGTCCGAAGGCATAGAGAACTTTGCGGAGGTGCTCGATTTTATCAAAAACGTCAAGGCTATAGGCGCGAAAATGGCGATAGACGACTTTGGCAGCGGATACTCGAACTTCGCGTATCTTATGAAGCTGGAAGTCGACTACATCAAGATAGACGCCTCTATAATCAAAAACATCGCAGAGGACAAAAACTCCTACATAATCACCAAGACGATAGTTGATTTTTGCAAGCAGATCGGCATCAAGACGGTAGCCGAATACGTAAGCAACAAAGAGATATTCGAAACGGTAAAAGAACTCGGTATCGACTATGCGCAAGGGTATTTCATAGGAGAGCCCAAAAAGGATATAAAAGATTGGATAAGTTGAAAAAAATAGCAGCCTGCCTTGTTTTGGCGGCATCTTTTTCGTTCGGATGTGATATAAAATGGCAAAACTCCATTGCGGCCGCAAAAAAGATCTCCGGTGCGACGCAAAAACCGATAATGGTTTTTGTAACATCGCCGACGTGTCCGTATTGTACGATAATGAGCGAAGCTACCCTAAAAGACGAAGAGGTGTGCGAGCTTATAAACTCCAAATTCGTTCCGCTGGTTGCGATAGACGGCGGCAAGGATATACCGAAAAACTCGAAAATCCTCGGTGTGCCTACTATACTCTTCGTGGATTCCAAAGAGGGCGAACTCTCTCAAAAGATTGTGGGTTTGCGCTCGAAAGATGATTTTGTAAAAGAGTTAAAACTCAGAAATTTCTAAAAGGTCTGTAATATTTATGAAAAAGATTGTCGCCTCCCTTAGTTTTATAGTAGCCCTAAGATTTTTCGGGCTATTCTTGGTTATGCCTCTGCTCTCCGTTTATGCGGCCGGGTTAGATGGCTCAAATAGTTTTCTTATCGGTCTGGCCGTAGGCGGATACGCTTTTAGCCAGCTCCTGTTTCAGCTGCCGTTTGGAGTGCTTAGCGACAAGATAGGCAGAAAAAGCCTTGTCGCGATAGGGCTTTTAATATTTGCCGTAGGCTCCGTAGTGTGCGCAGTAGCGACTGACGCGTATACGCTTGTCGTCGGTAGGTTTTTGCAGGGTGCGGGAGCTATAAGCTCGGTCGTTACGGCTATGATAGCCGATTTTACGACCGAAGAGAAGCGCTCCAAGGCGATGGCTATGATGGGCGGGGCTATTGCTATGAGTTTCGCCGCGGCGATACTTGTCGGCCCATATATAGGCGGACACTACGGCGTCGACAAGCTATTTGTGATGACTGCGTTTTTGTCTTTGGCGGCTCTTTTTTATCTGCTGTTTTTTATTCCGGAGCCACCCCGCATACATCACGCGTACGAGGGTGAGGCGCCTAGATTCATCGAGCTGATAACGGACGCTAATCTGCGCAAGATGTACGTAAATATGTTCCTGCACGGATTTTTGCTGACCGTCGCCTTCATGATAATCCCTCTGGAGTTGACGACGAAGTTCGGATGGGCGAAAAACGAGCTTTATATGGTCTATCTGCCGGCCCTGTTCTTTGGTTTCGTCTTTATGGTCATAGCGGCCATCATGGGGGAAAAATACAACAAAATCAAGCAGATATTCGTAGCGTCCATATTTATCAATACCGTCTCTTTTTTCCTATTCGGGCTTGCCGCTTCCTCGGCCGTCTTCGTTGTTGCGTCGGTACTGTTTTTCATCGGCTTTAATATGCTTGAGCCGCTGCTTCAAAGCACCGTCAGCAAATATGCGAAGGCTAGCCAAAGAGGCGCCGCGCTCGGGCTTTTTACGACAAGCCAATATCTTGGCGTATTCCTCGGCGGCGCGATAGGCGGTGCCGTGCTGCACTTTATGGATCTAAAATCGCTCTCTTTGATACTTACCTTCGTCTCTTTCTTGTGGCTGATCTATATGCTGAAGATGCAAAATCCGGTCAAGGCCGGCTTTTTGTATCTTGATATACCGATGCTTGACGAAAACCAAATAGTGGGGCTCAAGGAGGTAAAGGGGATTATCGATACGTATATCAATAAGACGGAGAACGTGCTTGTGATAAAGTTCCAAAAAGAGGTCGTCGGCGAAGAGTATCTAAAGGGATTTTTGAAATATAGCGAGCCGAGCGGGGAGAGCTAGGCGGTGGAAGATTTCGTTTTTTGTAATCCGACAAAGATTATTTTCGGCGACGAGGCCGAGCTTAAGATAGTAGCCGATATAAAAGAGGCCGGATATAAAAAAGTGATGCTCGTCTACGGCATGAGCTCCGTAAAACAAAATGGACTGTATGATAGGGTCGTAAGAAGACTTATTAAAAACGAGCTTTACTTTACTGATTTTGGAGGCGTAAGGCCAAATCCGGTGCTATCTCATGTGAAAGAGGGGATAGAGTGGGCGCGCAAGAACTCCGTCGACTGTCTTTTGGCGGTAGGCGGCGGCAGCGTCATAGACGAAGCCAAGGCGATAGCGGCGGGCTTTTATTACGAGGGCGACGTTTGGGATTTTTTTGAAGGCGTCTCTTCGCCCTCAAAGGCGCTTCCCGTTTTCACTATTTTGACCTTGGCCGCTACCGGTAGCGAAATGAACGGCGGTTCGGTCATAACCAACGAAGAGGGCGCCAAAAAGTACGTAATGAGTTCGCCGTGTCTTTACCCGAAAGCTTCCGCCCTTAATCCGGCGCTTACCTTCGGGGTATCTCCAAGACAGTCCGCCACCGCCGCCGCGGACGCCATCTCTCATATGCTGGAGGGGTATTTCACTAAAAAGAATACCCTTCCTCTTAACGATAGAATGGTTGAAGCTGTTATTAAGACGATAATGAAAGATATAGAAAAAATACTCAAAAATCCGAGCGACTATGACGCCAGGGCTTCTTTCATGTGGTCGGCTACGCTTGCGCTAAACGGTATTATGAATGTCGGGTTGAAAGAGTTTATATTCCCAAACCATCTGATAGAGCGGCCTATGAGCGCTATATTCGATATCCCGCACGGCGAGGGGCTATCCATAGTGATGCCTGCTTGGCTTGCGTGGTTTAGGGCGAAAGAGCCCAAGAAAGTGGACAGGTTTTGCAAAAAAATGTTCAAAAAGAGCGGAGCGGACGGCGTTGCGGCTTTTGAAGAGTGGCTTAGGAATATCGGTCTTCCGACTAGGCTGGAAGATGTCGGCATAAAGGCCTCCGACATAGAAAAGATAGCCCAAAACGCGGTAACCACTGCTAAAGGCTCCGCGGCATACAAAGAGTATGATAAGAAAACTATCGAGGATATCCTGAAAAAAGCCCTAAGGCAACCAAACTAAAAGGAGATAAGTAATGAAAGCCTATTTTTGCAGCGAAGAGAGATTTGTTAGAGTAACGGTATGCTTTGAAAACCCGGAACAAAAAAAGATGCTATGCGACACGATGGATGGGCTCGTCGCCAAGTATGAGCTTACTCCGACGGTACTTATAAAAAGAAACGACGGCGGCTGCGGCGAAGTAAATATCGAGTTTGAAGACGACTATAACGAGCAGGCGAAACCTCTGATAGAAGAGTTTGCAAAGCTTGCCGGACTAGAATTTGTGGATAGCTGCCATGTGTCGGCATGCGAATGCGGCAATGTGGGGCATATCGGCTGACAAAAAGAGGCCGGCTTTTGCCGACCTTGTTAAAATCCCAGCAGGGCCATTATTTTATATGTTCCAAACGCCGCAAGCCAAGCGGTTACGTTCGGATATATGAGATAGAAAACTCTCCACTTCGTCTCTCTTACTTCCGCGAAGAACGTCCCCATCGCCGCAAGGCAAGGCGAATATATCATTATGATTACTATAAAGGCTATACCCGCTTTTATGTCGATCGTTTTTCTGATTTTCTCTACGAGGCCTTTTGACGGCTCGTCTCCTCCGGCTTCAACCGCATTAAGGGTGGCAAGCGTGCCGACCGCGACCTCTTTGGCCGCAAGAGCCGTGATGGTCGCCACCGACATCTTCCAGTCAAATCCTAGCGGCGCGAAAACAGGCTCGATAGCCTTGCCTATGTTGCCTATGTAGCTATTTTCCAATTTTTCCTCGGCCATTGCAAGCTCAAGCTCCTTTTTTGCCTCTGTGCTTACGGCGAACTCTATGCGCGGAGCATATGCCTCGCCAATCGCTTCGTTTTTAGGATAGGCGCCGAGAAACCAGATAATCATAGAGGCTGCGCCGATAAACAGACCCGCTTTTCTAATAAATATCATCGCCTTTATTTTTAGGTCTCTGATTATTCCCTTTACGGAAGGAAATCTATATTTTGGCATCTCCATGACGAACGGCTCAGCTTCGCCTTTAAATAGCGCCAGCCTCAGCGCTTTTGCGGCGATCATCGCAAGCGTCGCGCCTATTATATAGATCGCAAAAAGGATATTCCCGGCCTCTTCGGGAGAGAAGAACGCGCTTATAAACAGTACGTACACCGGAAGCCTGGCCGAGCACGAGAAAAAGCCGATAACCAGCATCGTGATCAGCTTATCCTTTGGATTTTTTAGCGTCCTGGCGGCCAGATATGCCGGGATAGAGCATCCAAAGCCCGTAACCATAGGTATGAACGCCTTGCCGTGGAGACCGAATTTTTTTAGTATGCCGTCCAAAAGAAAGGCCGCCCTAGCCATATATCCGGTCTGCTCGAGCAGATTGATTCCAAGAAACAGTATGAGAATGTTCGGCAAAAAGCCCATAATGGCGCCGACCGACGGTATTACGCCGTTTGATAACGCATTGTTAAAAGTGCCCTCCGGTAGTGCGGCGGCCGTTTGTTCGGACATAAAGGCGAACGCATTTTCGATAAGCCCCATAGGATACTCGCCGAGCGTAAACGTCATTTGGAAAAGCAGCCACATGAGGCCAAGAAATATAGGAAGTCCGAATAGGCGATGTATCAATATGGTATCTATCTTTTCGGTTAACGTATCTTTGTGTTTTGAGATGAGCGATCTTTGACATATCCATTTTGCTATCGATATTTTCGCATTCGCCATAACTGTCGGCGTATCTTCCTCTCCTGCGAGCGTGCGGAGATTTTCGCTCTCTTTTGTAAATATATCGTGGAACTCCAAAAATACGGGTTTGTCGTGGACTATTCTATACATCTCCTTGTCGTTTTCAAGAAGCCTAATCGCCGCAAATTTTGCATACGGCTTTAAGTCCGGGTCTTTTGAGAGGGAGTCTGCCAGTCTGGATATCGCCTCGTCTATGTTTTGGTCATAGCTAAGCCTGTTTTGGGCCTTGCCGAACTCATACATCTCCAGTATCTTTTGGATTAATTCGCCAACCCCTCTTTTTTCCTTTGCGGAAACCAGGAGCACGGGGATGCCTAGCATCTCCGAGATGGCTTCGTTATCTATCTTGCCGCCGTTTTTTTCGACTTCGTCTATCATATTTATGGCGAGTATCGTTTTTTTGCCCATATCTAGAAGCTGAAGCGTCAACGATAGGTTTCTTTGAAGAGCGTTTGCGTCGACTACGTTTACGATTAGATCATAGCTCTCTTTGAGAAGAAAATCTTTGGTTACCTGCTCATCCGGCGAGTACGAATTGAGGCTATACGTGCCTGGAAGGTCGGTAATTAGTATATTGTAGCCGTCGCGCTCGAAACTAACCTCTTTTTTCTCGACTGTAACACCGCTAAAGTTGCCTACATGCAGATGGGCTCCAGATATCGAATTTACCAGATGGGATTTTCCGACGTTTGGTTGTCCGACAAGCGCTACTCTAATCTGTTTGCTCATTGCGCGTCATCCTCTACGACTATACTCTTTGCCTCTTCGCTTCTTAGGGCCACTTGCGAGTCTTCCACTTTTACGTCGTATGTTTGCTTTGTTAGCGTATACTCCGTTACGATTACATTGTTCCCTTTGGCAAAACCGAAAGAGAGGAGCCTGCTTTTTAGCGGCTCCGCCGCGTTTACTTTTTTTATCGTATATGTTTTATTGTATTCGACCTCTGTCAAATTCATATCCATTCCTTAGAAGTCGTATTTTACAAAGATTCTGAGCCTGTTGTTGTCAGGCGCGTCTTTTGATTTTATGTTTGTGAGCATGGTGTCTATGCTCGCTTTTGAAAAAGCGTAGGATATCGTAAAATCAGTCTCTTTTGCATAGCTTTGGCTTGCCTTTTTGTCAAAATACGTGCGCGCAAGCGCGGCCCCCAGACCGTCTACGCCTATTTTTTCAAAATCAAATCCTATCTCTCCCTTATACGCCTTTACGTCGCCTTTGCCGTTTGCGGTTTCTACGTCCATAGACGTAAACAGGGGATCTTTGCCGCCTCCAAATAGCGACGCGGTTCCGCCGCCATTGTGACGTCCGTCCTTCTTGCCGGATTTGTTGTAGGCAAGGGAGCCTTTGAGTCCTGTCGCTTTTGACTCTAATTCAAGGGCTGCTCCGTATATATCCGAATCTATTTTTATAGTCTCGTTGCCGCTTGTTTGAGAGTATGTCTTTAGCTTTCCTATGGCTTTTTCTTTCATATACTGAAGAGCTATGCTTATGTTGAGCGTCTCCGATTCAAGCGCTTTTATCATACCCTCTAGATAGTATGTATCTAGGATTTCGCTCTGCCTCCCGTACCAAGCCTGTAGAGTGGAGATACCATATTCGTATGTCGCTCCGACTAGGTATAGTTTTGACTCCCTGGCTTCGCTATTGTCGGCAAAGAAGCTATCCCATGCGCCTCCATCGGTTACCGCCGCCTCTATCGCTTCGCCCATTTTAAGGAATTTGGTATGGTCGCCGTTATTTTCCCAGCCAGCCATTTGCGTTACTATGCCCGCCGTAATATTTAGCTTATCTATCGGCGAGTAATGCAGTATTGCCGCGCTATATAGGTTTGGAATCATTCTGATGTCGTCGGAATTTACTAGAGGCGTATCCAGCTCCATTCTACCGACTTTTAATTCCCCGCCTTCAAAAGCGTACTTTATAAAAGTTTCGCCGAGTATCGTATAGTCCTTATCGCCGTTATAGTAGTCAGGGTCTTTTCTGTTGCCCTTAAACGGAGTGTTTGACGTATATAGCGTGGCTCCTATGCTCACATTGTAAAGCGGCGCCGTTTCTATTCCTAGTTTGCCGCCTATGAGTACGTTTGAGGTGGCCTCGCCGCCAAGTTTTGAGTTTGATTGGTATACGGCTCTAAGCTGTCCTTTTATCTGTGCAAGCTTGAACGCCTCCTCAAGCGTATTCGCCTCTTTTTTAGGCTCCTCCGTAGCAAACAAAGAGACGCATACCATTAATGAAAGTACTATTTTTCGAGTCATATTATTCCTTTAGTGGCGTATTATTTTTTGTCAATATTTATTACTATGATAACAGGGATATTTTTAATGCATTGCTTATTTTATATAAAAAACTCGACTATGCCAATTAGCGCAAGTGTCGATATGATTGCATAAAATATACCTAGATGTATTTTTGCACAATTAATAGATTTTTTCTCCGCAAAGCTGACTTTTTTCATTTTTTGCACCTTTCGTTCTTGCAGTTGCAATTTTCTCCGAAGTCCGGTTTGCCAAAAGCCCTGCAATACTCTTCATATACGCAGCTGACGCTTCTTTTTGCATATATGGTTTTGAGGTTTCTCTTTGCCGCCTCTTTTTTGAAATGGCTCATGGCGTTATGGTTTAAGTAGCTTGTCAAAAACACTACGCATTCAGTCTTCTCCGGTATTTTTTTTCTTGTTATATCTTTCCCTCTTGCATCCCAGTGTTCTATGTTTTTAGCTCCGAGGCTAAAGAGGGTTCCTTTGATGTGGTCAACATAGTCGCCGCCTATTACGAGTACCGACATCCTTTTTCTCCTATTTATGAAAATCAATATCAAATATTATCTATTTTTTTTACCGTTGTCAAGAGTTTTGATTTTTATTTTCAAAAAGAGGTTATAAAAGCTATTTTGAGGACGTGTTTATCGTGCGTATCAAAAACTGTTTATTTTTGAAGAATATGGTCCACTATCTGTTTTGCGGCGTTCGAGTGCAGTATGTCGGCAAGAGCCAGAGAGGTTTTTTTGAGCAGTTCTCTGTCTTCTATTATTTTTAGAATATCCTCTTTTGTTGCTTCGTCTTGGTTTTTATAAAAAGCGGCGTTTTTGTCGGCCAGATATTTTGCGTTAAACTCCTGATGGTTTCCGGCGGCATACGGATACGGAATAAAAAAAGCGGGAAGCCTATGCGCCGCAAGCTCAAAAAGGGTTCCGGCGCCGCTTCTGGCGACGGCGAAATCGGCTTTTTCTATTTTTTCTTGCAGCTTGTCGCTAAAACCGAACAGATCCGCTTCGACGCCCAGGTCTCTATATTTTTGCTCCATCTCTTGCAGGCTTTTTTGGCCGCACTGATGGATTATGTTTATATTTTTCGTCTTGAGTATCGGGGCAAGCTCGAGAGCTATTTCATTTATTTTAGCCGCCCCTTGGGAGCCTCCTAGGAATATTATCGTATGAAGCTCGTTTCTAAATCTTGCAAGCTCGAAGCATTTTTGGGAGACTGGATAATCCTTTACCGGGGAAGCATCCGAAAAAGAGCTGAATACCGTTTTTGCAAAAGGGGAGGAGATTTTGTTAAGCGCTCCCTGCACCGCGTTTTGCTCGTGTATATATAGTCTTGTGCCGCATATTATCGCGGCAAGCACCAATGGTGCGGCGCTATATCCGCCGACGCTAAAAACGGTATCTATCTTTTTTAATCTGATGAGGTTGACGCATAAGAAAATATTTTTTAAGACCCCAAGCAGCGTAAACAGCTTTGAGAAACCGCGCTTGTTTACGACCCCTTTTGAGTCAAGAAATATTTTTTGGGCAAACCCTTCGTCGTTTTCAAACCAAGCCCTGTCTTGTCCTCCTGTGGAGCCGACGAATAAAGGCTTAATCCCCCTGATGTTGAGCTCTTCTTTTATCGCTTTCGCTATCGCCAGATGTCCGCCCGTTCCTCCGCCCGTTATGGCTATGTTCATAGTTTCGCCTTTTTGCTGATCATGAGCACCATGCCTATCGCGATAGATAATGACAAAAGGGAGCTGCCGCCGTAACTGATAAAAGGGACGGTGATGCCCTTGATAGGCATAACGCCGCTAATACCTAGCGAGTTCATCAAAAACTGGAAGCTTATCATGGCGCAGATGCCGACGCAAAATAGATAAAAAACAGGGTTTTCGCTTCTGTTCGCAATCTTAAAAATCCTGTGGACTATGGCCAGCGTAAGGGATGCGATGACTAGAGCCCCTAAAAATCCGGACTCCTCTATGATGCCGGCTAGAACGAAGTCGGTATGTATGTCGCTTACGTATCCCAGTTTGAATACGCCGTTACCGAGACCTTGTCCGAATATGCCGCCGTTGTGTATCGCGTTTAGTGATTGAGTGGCTTGATAGGCTTCTTCGACGACATTCTTTTCCACCCTTAAGTAGTCCGCCAAAAAAGGCGGCATGGCGGATAGGATGCTGTCTTGCATTCCAGCCCACCATTGTAGAACTTTATTTAGCCTATAGCTGGAGTATACGATAAATATAATCGCGCCGACCGCGCCGGCAACCATTATGCTAAGAAATAGCCTAAAGCTGCTTCCGGCAAAAAGCAGCATGACGGCGAGCGTCGCGCAGATAACTATCGCTTGTCCGAGGTCGTTTTGCATGACCACGATGAGAAAACAAGAGACCGCAAGCACCGCAACATACGGCAAGAATATCTTTATTTCATCTATTAATGTATGGTGTTCGCTTTTGTAGTAAAACTTCCTGCTAAAACTCCATGCCAGGAAGTAGATAAAGCCTATTTTAAAAAACTCCACCGGAGAGAGGTTCGTTATTCCTAGGTTGATCCATCTTTTTGCGCCGTTAATGGTTGGAACTATCGAAGACGGCAGCAATGGCATCGCAGCCATAAGTATCAAAAAGACGACAAACAGATACATTCCTATCTTTTCGATAGCCGTATCTGGATTCATTTTCGACAGAGCGCCCATAATGAATATGCCGATAACCGCCGCAAAAAACTGTTTTAGCAAAAAGGATATACGGATAGGGTCTTGTATGGATAGATATACGGATAGGGAGTAGGAGAATATTACCCCTATTATTATTGCCGTTACGGTAATGGTGAAAAGCTTTTTATCTGCCATTAAGCGATCAACTTTTTTAATATGATTTTAACCAACACCCCCTTATAAAATTAAGCCCCAAAACTATTAAAACTGGAATAATCTTTGCTTTGATAAACAAAATTATAAAAGGTTTCGAAAGATGTTCAAAAGTCCTTTTTCGGTAAGTCAGGCGAGCGAGTTTGTCCAATCCGCGCTAAACGCGAGAGCCGTCAGACAAGATATGATCTCTAGCAATATAGCAAACGCCGATACGCCGTACTATAGACCGAGAGATATAGCCTTTGAGGATATTTTGAAAAAAGAGGCCAATAAGACGTTCGGCCAAAAAGAGCCTGTGCTTGAGATGGCAAAAACGGCAGGGATGCATATGGATCCGATCGACTCTAGCGGCAGACCGCAGCCGACGATGTTTTACAGAGACGGCCATATGGCGAGAAACGACGGGAACAGCGTAGATTTGGACGTAGAGATGAGCGAAATGAATAAAAACTCGACTATGTACGGCGCTCTCGTCAACGCATATAAGAAAAACTCTGCGATATTTAGCTCGGTGCTAGATGCCAGCAGAAGTTTGCAATAAGGATTAGGATATGTCTTTTTTAAGCTCTTTTGATATCAGCGGCTACGGCCTCTCGGCGCAGAGGTTTAGACTAAACCTGATCAGCTCAAATATAGCAAACGCAAACACGACCAGAACCGACGAAGGCGGTCCATACAGAAAGCAAAGCGCTGTTTTTAAGGCTGTGAATTTTGATAAATACTACAACGACGAATTGGAAAAAAACTCGAAGTTTCATAAGTATGAAAATCCACTCGATGAGAAGATCGGACTAAACGACACTTCTAAGCCGCCTATTATGAGCGTAGTCGTTGATAAAGTCGTGAGAGATGACAGTAAACCTGTGCTAAAATATGAACCAAACCACCCGGACGCTAACGAGCAGGGATATGTGGCTTATCCAAATATTAACCCTGTCGTTGAAATGTCCGATCTTATAGAAGCGACAAGGGCCTATCAGGCGAACGTAGCGGCTTTCCAGAGCGTGAAGACGATGGCGACGAGCGCCATCGAGATTTTAAGAGGCTAGGCTTAGGAGTTTAAAATGGCGGATTTACTTAAAAAAGTCGGCAATATCATTGAGCCGACAATCGGCGCAAAAGCTACGCAAAAGGTAGAAGACTCGAGCGGTCTGTCGTTTTCCGATGCCCTTAAAAAAGCGCTAGACTCTACCAACGAAGAGCAGATAAGCTCCGAGAAGGCGATGACCGATTTGGCTACCGGGGATGTAAAAGATTTGCATCAGGCCGCTATAGCCATCAATAAAGCAGAGCTTTCCATGAAGATGATGCTTGAAGTAAGAAACAAGGCGATTTCTGCATACAAAGAGATTTCTAGAACCCAAATGTAATTTTGGGTTTGTAGGTCGCTCGTGAATTCAAAAGCAAGTAAAATTCTCGGCCTTTTCGTTATTCTCTCTCTCGGTTTTCTAATATTCCTGGCCAGGGTATTTGACATCTCCACATCCGATAGATTTCAAACAAACGCCGTCAAAAAAGAGATAGACAGCCCCCTTCGCGGCGAAATAGTATCAGCCGACGGATTTAAGTCGGCGATAAGCCAAAAAACATACTCCGTTGCCGTCAATCCTGAAAACATAAAACCGGAGCAGTTCGAGCTGTTCGTTAAGTTGTTTTGCATATATTCCGATATGCCTGAAAAAGAGCTCAGGGCTATGCTCGTCGGCGACAAAAGGGTCATTCTGCTCGATAGCATAGATGGCAGGGCGGCCAGGAACTTTAGACAGCTCTCCGCAAGCCTCGATAAGATGAAGATATTTACGCCAAAAAAAGTTGGCGGCAAATACTTTAGATACGGCCTTGAGGTATTTGAAAACGAATTTCTAAGAAACTACTCTTATGACGAACTCCTCCAGCCGGTGCTAGGATATGTAAAGCTGGAAGATATGCAGGGCCTAACCGGTCTTGAGCACTACTACGACAAGTATCTATCTCCGGAGCGCGCCGGTTATATGCAAGGCTTCAAGGATGTAGGCGGCAACCTGATCCTGAACAGAAAGCTTGACAGAAGCCTTAGAAGCGACGGATTTAACGTAAAGCTCAATATCAACTTCAGGCTTCAAAAGCAGCTTGAGCAGATAGTGGACAGATATCAAAAAGAGCTCGGAACCGAAGAGATTTTGGCTTCCGTTATGGAAACTTCCACCGGAAAAGTGCTCGCGCTTGCCTCCTCAAATAGGTATATACCTTACAATCTTACAAAAGATACCGTCGGGGCGATGAAGATCGACGCGGTGCAATACGTGTACGAGCCCGGCTCTACTATAAAGCCGATCGTTTTTTCTATACTGCTTGAAAAAGGGAAGTTGAACCAGTTTGAGATCATAAACGGACATAACGGACAGATGAGGGTCGGAACCAAAGTGATAACGGACGAACACAAGGCAGCCTCTATGACAGCCGAGGACGGTATCGTTTTTTCCAGCAATATCGTAATGGCCCAAATAGCACAAAGGCTTGAAACGGGTGAATATATAGAAGGGCTTCAAAATTTTGGCTTCGGCAGAAAAAGCAACATAGATATTTCATACGAGCTAAAAGGCGACCTTCCGGCTAAAAGCTCCCTTTCTACCGAAATATACAAGGCTACGGTCTCTTACGGCTACGGTATGAGGGCCAATTTTGCGCAGATAATGGCGGCATACAACGTATTTAATAATGAGGGGGTGTATATAACCCCTAAAATTGCGGATAAGATATATACGGATGGATTTGAGCAAAAGATAGCCCCGGATGAGGTTAGGCAGGTAATAACACAGGCTACGGCCGCAAAAATGAAAGGCATTTTGAAGAAGGTCGTAGAAAAAGGAACCGGCGTGGCCACCAGAATCGAGGGAATAGAGATAGGCGGCAAAACAGGGACTGCGCATATCGCAAAAAACGGCGTGTACGCCCGGAACTTTAACAGCTCGTTTTTTGGATTTGCAAACGACGGGCATTCCAAATATACGATAGGCGTATTGGCGATAGACCCGAAAAAAGTACACTTCGCTTCAATGACCGCAGTGCCGGTCTTTAAGGATATAGTCCTAAAAATGAGCAGCGACGGACTTCTGAAAACGCCTGCCGCCCAAAACTCACTTCCTTAAAAAATCCCTCATCGAGCCGACAAGGCTGTCGAATACTTGCGCATTATCCGCTTTGTCAATCGCTTGCGTAGCCTCGTTTCTAGGCGGATTTTGCGCCATTTTGTAGACAAGCGCCATAAACGCCGCAAATAGCAGTATTACCCAGATAGCGGTGGAGAGTTTGAATTTTCTATGCTCCGCGTGAACGCTTTGGCGTATCTCTTCTTTTTTCTCTTTGGAGTAATGTTCGTCAAGCGCCTTTTCTATGTATTTGCCGGACAACACGAAGTTCGCGAACCAGCCGCTAAACAGTCCAAGTCCGAAGGCAAGCAGAATATATAGTTCACACATCGGCAGGCTCCTCCGCTTCTTTTTGTTTTACCTCTTTGGTTTTGACGAATTTTATAAGGCTATCTACCGATTCCGGCCTCTCGACCATATTTTTAAGCCCTGCCTCAAAAACAAAAGCCGAACTTTTTGCGTCGGGCAACGCTCTATGATGAACGTCGTCGCCGAGCCCAAGCTCCTCTTTTAGCGTTTTTAGGCCGTATTTTGAAGCCTTGAGCGTCTTTTTTGCCAAATCTAGAGTACATATCTTCCTGTTTAGTATCGGCCCCAAATTATATTTTTGAAAGCTTTTCGATAAAAAACTAAAGTCAAAATCTGCGCTATGCGCGCAAAACACGGAGCTTCCTAAAAATTCCTTGAAGTTTGTCAGTACTTCCCTCTCTTTTTTTGCGCTTTTCAGCTCATCTAGCGTCAACTTGGTTATCTCGGCTATATTCTGAGGCAATCTTTCCGCATATATCAGCTCTTCGAACGAGTCTAGATACTCGCCGTTTTTGTATTTTACGGCGCCTATCTCTATGACTTGCGAATTTCTCGGGTTTGAGCCGTTCGTCTCTATGTCTACGAAACAAAACACCGTATCTTTTATATCCGTTTTGGAGGTTTTGAGAATAAACTGTCCGTTCTCGTCTTCTTCTATAGGCATGCCGCATGATTTTAAAAATTCTATCGCGGTATCGCTTTGCAGGTTAGGAAAGCCTATTTTCTTGGAAAACGCTACTATATCTTCTTTGCTGACTGGAAACTTTTCAAAAAAATTTTCCAACTCTTTGAGGCTTTGCATATATAAATCCCTTTATTACCGTCAGCATTATAGGCATTTAAAGTTAATTTTTGTCTTATTTGGATAACATATTTAAAAGTTTTAATCATTTTTAAAGGTAAAGGATATCGGTTTGATACTAGTAATGAGCCCTGAGGCCACAAAAGAACAGATAGAATCGGCAGCCGCGCAGATAGAGAGCTGGGGGCATAAAGCCAGCGTTACTATGGGCGACGAACAAACTATTATAGGAATTATAGGCGATAAAAGAGATTTGGCAGGCAGACCGCTCAGCGCTCTTGACGGCGTTGAAAAGGTGCTTGAAGTATCTGCGCCGTACAAACTCGCAAGCAGACATTTCCATCCGGACGATACGATCATCGACGTAAGAGGCGTTAAGGTCGGCGGCGGACACAAAGCTTACATGGCCGGACCTTGCTCCGTGGATACGTACGAGACGCTTATAGAGATAGCCAGAGCGGTTAAGGCTGCCGGAGCGAATATGCTTAGAGGCGGCGCGTTCAAGCCTAGGACAAGTCCGTATACATTCCAAGGCGGCGGCGAAGACGCCCTTAAAATGCTTGCCGACGCAAGAGACGAGACCGGTCTTCCTATAGTGACCGAGCTTATGAGTGAAAGGGATATAGACGTTATCTGCAAATATGCGGATGTTATACAGCTTGGCGCTAGGAATATGCAAAACTTCTCCCTCCTAAAAGAGGTGGGAAAGCTAGGCATGCCGGTTCTTCTTAAAAACGGTATAGCCAGCACGGTGCAAGAGCATCTTATGAGCGCCGAGTATCTTATGAGCGAAGGCCTAAAGGACGTAATGCTATGCCTTAGAGGTACGAGAGGCTATGAGACTGCCCTTAGAAACGCTATGGACGTAGCCCAGGTGCCGCTTCTAAAAACTTTGACGCATCTGCCTATCATAGTAGACCCTAGCCATGCGGCAGGGAAAAGAGAGTATGTTATGGCTCTAGGATATGCCGGTATGGCTGCTGGAGCGGACGGCTTTAATATCGAGGTACATCCAAATCCGAAATGCGCCCTCTCCGATGGCGAGCAAGCGCTACTACCTAGCGATTTTGACTACTTTATGAAAAAAATCAAGACTCTTGATCCTTGGGACCAAAGAGCATGGGCGTCACAGGCTCATAAGATATAAGCCGGAAAGCGGAAGGCGTTTAAAGCCCTCCGCCGATAGGCCCTCCACCAGAACCACCGAGCGATCTCTCCAGCTCCTCCCTGTTTGTAGCAAACCTGAGGGCGTCTTCTTTTGCGACCACTCTTGATTTAACCAAATCCACCAAAACCTGCGATAGCGTCTGCATGCCCGTCTTGCTTTGCCCCAGTTGTAGTTGAGAGTATATCTGGTGGACTTTGTCTTCCCTTATTAGGTTTGCGATTGCCGGGTTGTTTATGAGTATTTCGTGCGCCGCGACTCGCCCGCCTTCTATTTTTGGGACAAGCGTTTGCGAAACTACGGCGGACAAGCTCATGGATAGCTGGGTTCTGATGATTGCCTGCTCCTCGGCCGGAAAGACGTTGATTATCCTGTTTATCGTCTGGGTCGCGGAGTTTGTATGCACGGTGGCAAATACGAGATGTCCTGTTTCGGCTGCGGTTACGGCCGCGCGTATCGTCTCCACATCCCTCATCTCCCCGACAAGGATGACGTCCGGATCCTCTCTCATGGCATATTTCAGTGCGGACGAGAAGCTTTTGGTGTCCTCTCCGACGTTTCTTTGGGATACGACGGAGTTGATATGCTCATGGTGAAACTCTATTGGATCTTCTATCGTTATGATATGTTTCCTCTCCGATCTGTTTATCTCGTTTATCATGGCGGCCAACGTCGTCGATTTACCGCTCCCCGTAGGACCTGTTACCAGAATTAGCCCTTTTTCTTTTTGGGTAAGCTCGTAGAATATAGCCGGAGCGTTTAGGTCTTCTAGGGTTGGAATTTTCTCCGGGATTATCCTAAAAGCCGCGGCTACCGAGCCTCTCTGGAAATAGTAGTTTGCCCTGAATCTGCCGACTCCCTTTAGGGAAAAAGTAAAGTCCAACTCTTTGTTTTCTTCGAACGATTTTTTTTGGTTGTCGTTTATTACCGAGTAGCAAAGCGATTGGATCGCCGCAGGATCCAGTATCTCAAGATCTAGGGGGGCTAGTTTTCCGGCTATCCTTATTTGCGGCTCCGTACCTGCGAGAAGATGCAGGTCGGAGGCCTTGTAGGCGGTAACCGTCTGGAGTATTTTATCTAGCGTCAAAGACAATGGTAGGCTCCTTTTATTCTATGATTTTAGGCACCACAAAGAAGTTCTCTTCGCTTTTTGGAGCGTTGGCCATTATCGTATCTATCGCATCGTTTTTTGAAGGTTCATCGGCTCTTAGAGGCAGGCTTTTATCGACTCTTGGAAACTCTATCCCCTCAAGCCTGTCGTCAAGTTCCGATAGGCTGTCTACAAACGTGATAATATTTTCTATTTGCGATTTTATCTCGTGTCTTTGTTCTTCTTTTATTTCGAGGCTAGAGAGCTTTTCTAGTTTGGTCAAAAGCGTATCGTCTACTATCATAGCGTTAATTCCTGTTGTTGTATAATCGAAAATTAAACAGATATTAGCAAAGGTTTTTTGAAAATGACGCATGACAAAAGCATAGCGGCTTACGAAGAGGCAAAAAAAGTTATTCCAGGCGGCGTAAATTCGCCCGTTAGGGCTTTCAAAAGCGTAGGCGGAACGCCTCCGTTTATCGCAAAAGGCGAAGGCGCCTATATGGTGGACATTGACGGCAATAGATATCTTGACTATATTCAAAGCTGGGGGCCGCTGATATTCGGTCACTGCGACAAAGAGATAGAGGAGGCTATCATTGCCGCCGTAAAAGGCGGCGTGAGCTACGGCGCGCCGACCGAGGCGGAGACGCTTCTTGCAAAAGAGATAATAAGCATATATGATCCGGTAGAGATGGTCAGATTCGTAAGCAGCGGCACCGAGGCGGTCATGAGCGCTATTCGTGTGGCCAGAGGCTATACGGGTAAAAACGGTATCGTAAAATTCAAAGGGTGCTACCACGGCCACTCCGATAGTCTTTTGGTGCAAGCCGGAAGCGGCGCCGTTACTTTCGGCTCCCCTTCTAGCCCAGGTGTTCCGGCGGACGTTACGAAGCATACGCATCTAGCCGAATATAACGACCTAGAGAGCGCAAAAAGATGTTTTGAGGCGTCAAGCGACATAGCTTGCGTAATTATAGAGCCTGTAGCCGGAAATATGGGCTTTGTTCCGGCAACGGAGGAGTTTTTGAAAGGCTTAAGAGAGCTTTGCGACAAACACGGCGCGCTTCTTATTTTTGACGAAGTTATGAGCGGCTTTAGGGCTTCGCTAAAAGGTTCTCTTGGCTTTACTAGCGTGCGCCCGGATATGGCGACTTTCGGCAAGGTGATCGGCGCGGGTATGCCGTGCGCTGCGTTTGGCGGGAAAAAAGAGATTATGGAGATTCTAAGTCCTCTCGGAGCCGTATATCAGGCGGGAACGCTTAGCGGAAATCCGGTTGCCATGGCGGCTGGCCTTGCGCAAATATCAAAGCTAAAAAAAGATGCCGGACTCTACGATAGGCTAGGCGCGTTGGCCCAAAGACTGACGGCGGGACTAAAAGAGATAGCCGCCTCCTATGATATGCCGCTTCAAACTGGGTGCGCCGGAACCATGTTCGGATTTTTCTTTAACGACAAGCCGGTTTCTTCGTTTGCGGACGCCCTGACTAGCGATACCGCGTTTTTCGGCAAATTTCACGGCGAGATGCTAAGCCGCGGTATATATCTTGCGCCTAGCCAGTTCGAAGCAGGGTTTATGTGCGCCGTAATGAACGATGAAACGGTCGATATGACGCTTGAAGCCGCAAGAGACTCCTTTAAAGCCCTAAAAGGATAATAAGTGGAAAACAACGAACCAAAACACAAAAAGAAGATAGAAGGGCTGGACCAGCTATCTCTGGGTATTTCGATAGGGGTCGCCATACTTATAGGCGTAGGTATAGGCTTTGGATTAAAAGCGCTATTCGGCCAGCCGTGGCTACTTTGGCTTGGCGTATTCTGGGGCGTGGGCGCCGCCGTGAACAACGTCTATAAAGCGTATAAAAAACAAAAAGCCGAACTTGACGAACTGGCAAAAGACCCTAGATACCAAAGAAGCGGCAAAGAGTGATAATAGCAAAAATAACGGCGGTAATTTTTGCCCTATTTTTCGTGCTTAGCTTTGTGGTATGGGGGGTATCCGGAATATCGAACTTTTCCGCATCCTTCGTCGGTTTTTCTCTGGTGGCCCTGTCTTCCTTCATCGGATATAAGCGTCTGATTTTCGCTTCCAGACAAAGCGAACAGCCAAAAGACGAGGAAGAAGACGATGAAGAGGAGGAGAAACCATCTAAAACGGCCGTACTGCTAAAAACCTACAAGGGGTGGCTGTTTCCGTTTAGACTTATCTCCTATGCCATATTCGTACTTGTGTTTTTGTATTTTTCAAATAACGGACTACTCAATATAGGGGCCTTTTTGTCTGGTATAGCGGTGCTACCTCTGTCGACATTGGTTTTTATACTGTTTTTTAGGAGAGAGTTTTGACGAAAGTACTCAAAAAAGAGCTTCTTATTTATGTCGGCATACTAGTGGCTTTATCGTTGTTTATGCATCCTGAGCGCATAAGCATAGTAGAGAGTCCATATCAGCTTTTACACCCTTTTGCATGGAGCTTTGGCGTATATGTCATAGTCGCCGTGCTAAGAGCCCTCTTTGGAATGGTCAAAAAGTTTTTTAGGAACAAAAACAACGCTATTAACGAAAATTAAGCGCCAAAAAAATACTATACAAACAGGCGTGTAATATCTTTAGTTTAATAGGTGGGAAATGGTAAAAAAAATTGCGCTTAGCGCTATGGCCGTCGTTGCCGTCGCTTCACAAGACGGTAACCGTACCAATGTGGACGACTTAAAAGACGATATAGCCACACTAACAAAGACCGCTACCGAGACAAGAAAAAATATTGCTTATTTGCCACATATTATGAGTGTCTTTGAAAACAGCGAGCTAAAAAGAGTAGGCGCCCAAAACCTGAAAGACGCGCTAGCGCTTGTGGCAGGCGTGGAGATGTCTGTCGATAGCATCGGTATGTATAATCCTGTTTTCAGGGGTTCGAATCCGTACGCATTCGGACAGAGCAAGTTGATTGTGGACGGAGTAGAGGTAAACGATCTGTATTTTGACGGCTATACGCCGTATCTTACGATGCCGATAGAGCTAATAAAGAGGATAGAGGTCGTAAGGGGTCCCGGCGCTTTTATGACAGGTAGAAGCAGCTATGCCGGCTCCATCGTCGTAACCACCTATCAAGAGCAGACGGATAGACAGCGTTTTGACGGTCAGGTGTTCGCCGGAATCGGGGATTATTCCGAAAAAAGAGGCGGCGCGTCATACTCTTATAAAAAGGGCGACATCTCTTTTTATGCCGATGCTTACGCCCTTAGAGACGAGAAGAAGCTAAAATACGGCAAGGATATTATAGATTACGGCGTATACGGTACCGCCAACATACCGTTGTCACAAAGCGGATATGCCCCTATGCAGACCGACACAAAGGCGTTGTCGCTATTTTTGTCGGATAAGGGCTTGTATCTAAAAGCCAGGGCGCTTAGTTATGAGCACGGCGCGGGCGGCGGTATCTCATATGCCTTTACGCATGAGGGCGACCAGTATAGCCTTCCTCGTTATACTATAGAAACGGGGTATAAGTATAAAATAGGCGCGACTACCGGAGAGATAAAAGGCGGAGTGCTGGAGGACCATTTCATTATCGAGGGCTTTACGGCGCCCGCCGGAATGGTGTTGTCCGGCGTCACTTATCCAAACGGACTATATGCCTATAGAAAAGCCAAGCTTAGAAGCTATTTCGTTGAGAATAGCTATAAAAGCCCGGTTTTTGGCGGAGATCTCAGTTATGGCATCAGGGGTAAATGGGATACGGTCGTGGATCAGCAGACGGTTACCACAAACAGGGCTACCGGTATAGGTCTAGTGGACTACTCTACGACTAGACCTTTTTTTGATGAAAACGGTTTTATCTCTACCGTCAATGTATATATGGACTACGATTACGACATAGCCGACAACCTGACGGCGAATGTCGCGTTGTATGCCGAAAAAAGAAATAGACTGGCCGGCAGGGTTGAGCCAAGATTCTCGTTTATATATTCGTTAAGCCAGGAAGATAGGCTTAAGATCTTTGTCTCAAAAGCCCACAGGGATCCATCTTGGCAGGAGATGTACACGATAAACAACCAATCCAGGATTGGCAATCCGGATCTAAAGCCGGAAGTGGTGCACTCTTATGAGATGCAGTATCTTCATCAGTTTTCGTCATTTAATACGTTCGCATTCGACGTCTTCTATCTTAGAAACTTCGACCAGATCAATAAGCTAAACGGCAACGTCTATCAAAATAGCGGCAGAAGCAATATCAGGGGATGCGAGACCGAGTGGAAAGGGCAGCTAGATGAGTGGACGTTTTATCTGGCCCATACGTACCAATGGGGTGAAGACGGTAACGGCAAAAGACTCGCCAATACCGCAAACCATACCGTAAAAACGCATGCCATATACGCTTTCGATAGCTCCAGATGGGCATCCGCCGCATGGAGATATAGCGGAGAAAAAGCCAGAGAGGCCGGCGACGATAGGGATCCTATGCAGGCGTACCACATAGTCGATCTGTCTATAGGGCAAAAGATAAAAAAACTTAACGGCGAGATGCAGCTGTCCGCTAAAAATATCTTCAATAATACCGTTAAGTATCCTAGCGAGCCGAGGACGTATAGGGATGATTATCCGGCGAAAGGCAGAGCGTTTTATCTGACGTTTAGGAGTAGCTTTTGATCAAAAAAGCGCTGCTCTTTGCCGCACTCGTTAGTTCGCTATGGGGGGATGTCTATAACGAGTTTCTGCTCGAGACCCAGCTGTCCCTGTTGCCCAAAATAGCGCTGCTGGAAAAAACGGTAGCTTCGTCAAAAGAGACTCTCGATATTTTGATAGTCTACTCCCAGGAGGACGAGGATACGGCAAAATACGCGGCATCTTTTTTGGAGAGAAAGTTCCAAAACAAGCTCGGCAGATATGCTATCAGGGTTTCGTTATCTACGTTTGATAAGTGCTGCCATACGCCAAAACCGTCTTTGATATATTGTCTAAACGGTAGGGACGCGCAGCTTATGAAGGTTTATAGCTATGCCAGAAACAACAATATAATATCTGCCGTATATGACAGCGAAAACTTGAAAGAGGGGTTTTTGTTCTCGGTGGTTTTGGAGCGTTCCCCGGTTATTTTGATGAATAAAAAAACGCTAAAAGAGCGACAGTTTGAGTTTCCGCAGACGCTTTACACTATAGTTAGGCCTATATAGTGTTGCTCTTCCCTAAAACCATAGCTTTCAGAATTTCGATCGTCTTTGCTTTTTCTGTTATAGCGCTAATGCTCTATCTTTTTATCGCATTCAGGGAGAATGTCGAAGAGACTCTTTTGGCTAGCGAAAGCGAAAAGGCGCTCCAAACCGTCAATGCGATTTCTCCGCTGGTTGAGCTGTATCTATATCTAAATCAGGAAGATATTGCGAAAAAAAGCCTTGAGACGCTCTCTCTAAATTCAAACATAGAGGCCATAGGGCTATACGAAATACAAAGCGGCAAGGCTATATATGAGTTTTTCAGACGAAATGACGCCGATGTCGCCGCAAAACCGTTTATAATCAAAAAAGAACTAAAAGACGGCATTAGCGGAAAACCGGCTTGGATCTTAAAGGTTAGCTACTCGTCAGTATTTTTGGCCAAACTGACGAAATCCGCGCAACTGCTGTTCAACAATATCCTACTTATGGTCGGCATAGTGTTCGTTTTTATGCTCTCTGTTCTTTTATATCTTCTCTCGCCGCTTAAAAATCTGGCCGGCTCCATAAAAAACTATAAGCCTGGACATCCGTTCGAACTTCCAAAAACTGGACAATCCATGGAGGTGGATACGGTTATAGGCGCGCTTTTAGATATGGAAAAAAAGATATCCGGCTATGAGAGCGAGCTTAAGTATATTAATGAAAACCTAGAGAATAAAGTAGCCGAAAAGACGAGGGAGCTCAAAAATCTAAATAATGAACTAGAAGAGCGCGTCAAAGAGCAAACCAAGCATATTTTGGAGAGCGAGAGGATATTGGTTCAGCAATCAAAGCTTGCCGCAATGGGCGAAATGATAGGCGCCATAGCCCATCAATGGAGGCAGCCGCTAAATGCGCTTGGAATCATAGTCCAAGACGTAAGGATGGCGCATAAATACGCCGATATCTCTGACGAGTACATAGACGAATTCGAGAAAAGCGCGATGTTGCAAATAACGTTTATGTCCAAAACGATAGACGATTTTAGGAACTTTTTTAAGCCAGATAAAGACAAAGAGCTATTTAGCGCTCACAAAATCATAGAGAGTTCTATAAACATCGTAAATGCGCAGTTTAAGGCGTACAATATAGAGTTTCGGGTTAGCGGCGACGATTTCGAGTGTTACGGTTATCCTGGCGAGTTTTCGCAGGTGATTTTAAACATCATATCAAACGCAAGAGACGCGATACTGGAAAAAAGAGAGATTAAAAAAATACCGAAGCAGCTAGGTATAGTCTATATCAAAACCTTTACGGACGGCGCCGCCGGCGTAATAGAGATAGAGGATAACGGACTAGGCATCCCGGACGACATAATGGATAAGATTTTTGAGCCTTATTTTACCACAAAAGAGCAGGGTAAGGGCACCGGAGTAGGGCTATATATGTCAAAACTAATAGTCGAAAACCATATAGGCGGGGAGCTTCTTGTTTCAAACGGCAAGGACGGAGCGAAATTTACGATCCGCCTTGATATATAAAGTTAGTTTTCTATGTAACTTTTTAGCGCTCTACCCACTTTTGGGTGTTTGAGCTTTTTGATTGCGCTCGACTCTATCTGCCTGACCCTCTCCCTAGTCACGCTAAGCTCTTTGCCTATCTCTTCGAGGGTTCTATCCGACTCGTCGTCAAGTAGACCGAATCTCATCTTGATAACCGCTCTCTCCCTATCCGAAAGCTGTTCTAGCACGTTGTCTATCTGCTCTTTTAGATCTTGCTTCATGACGCTGTCCATCGGGCTAACGGAGTTTCTATCCTCTACGAAGTCGCCGAATTTCCCGTCGTCCTCGTTTCCTATGGGGGCTTCAAGGGATATAGGTTCTTTTGTTATCTTGATGATGTTCTTGACTTTTTCGACGGAGAGCTGCACCTCTTCGGCTATCGCCTCCACATCCGGCTCTTGCCCTGTTTCTTGGATCTGCTTTCTGATGACTTTGTTGATTCTATTGATGGACTCTATCATATGGATAGGTATACGAATAGTTCTTGCTTGGTCTGCGATAGAGCGGCTGATTGCCTGTCTTATCCACCACGTAGCGTACGTAGAGAACTTGTATCCCTTTTTATACTCAAACTTGTCAACCGCTTTCATTAGACCTATATTGCCCTCTTGAATAAGGTCCAAAAACGGCAATCCTCTGTTTGTATATCTTTTTGCGATGGATACGACGAGTCTTAGGTTGGATTTTGCCATTCTGGTTTTTGCTTCATCGGAGATTCTTTTACCTCTTTTGATTTGCTCCAAAACCTCTTTTAGCTCTTCCGGCTGCATATTGAAGCTATCTTTTCCGGCTTCAAAGTTTTCGAATAGCTTTTTTATCTCCATATACGTACTAACCATCGTCTGTTCAGGTACGCTTGCGGCTATCTCTTCTTTCGACATGTTTACGATATTGTCGAGTATTTTTTTGTGCTTCTCTTTTAGCTGGTCGTTAAACAGAGGTAGCCTATATTCTAGTTTTTTTAGCTCTTTATCGAAGTCTCCTTCGCTTTTTAAGCTTGTCTCCATTGCGCGCACTAGTTCGCTGATTAGCTTTGAGGTAGGCCCGAGTTCCAAGAGCGCCTCTTTTACCATTCTTTTTTTGAACGTGTTAATAAGGATGTTTAGTAGGTTTTCAGGCTCCATAGGATCGCCGGAGATCTCAAATTTGTTTGTTTTTTCCCACTCTTTTTTGGCTTTTTCAAGGCTTTTGAACGCGTCAAGTACTTTTTCAACCCTTTTTTGGTCTTTTTTGGAGATGGCTTTATTTTCTTCCGCCTCTTCTCCTTCTATTTCGCCTTCGTCTTCGTACTCAGCTTCCTCTTCCTCTTCCTCGTCTTCCTCGCCGAAGCTTTTGAATAGCTCTTTGACCCTTCTCTCTCTATTGATAAGAGCGTCTTTGTAGTTTAGAATGAATTGGATTAGATAGCCGACGGAACAGATAGAGTCAAGGATCATATCCTCGCCCTGTTCGATTTTGATAGAGAGCTCTACCTCCTCCTCTTTTGTAAGAAGCGGAATCTGTCCCATTTCTCTAAGGTACATTCTTACCGGACTATCGGATCTGGACCACTCGAGAAGCTCTTTATCTTTCGTAAAATCCATCATATCCGGCTGCATTTCGCTTTTCATCTGCAAAAATGCTTCTTTGTTTCTCTCCGCATCGGCAAGGTTCATTAACTTTGCGGCTTCAGCGGACGAGCGTAGCGAAATCTTATTCTTTTTTGCCATATCGGCTATTTTTTTTGCTACCGCCGCCGTCGGCAGTTTGTCTAGCGCTTCGACTATTTTTTCGTATGTTACCGTTTCGTTTTTATTCTCTTTGAAAAGATCTTCTAGTTGATTTGCTGTAGATTTTGCAGACACTTTGACTTCCCTCTAGCGAGTGATTTTGTTGGAGATTTTATATCTATTTTATTTATAGCGAAGGGCGATTATATACAAAAAAAGTTTAATTTTTTATATGTTGTTTTTGGAATGGCTTTTGCTCTCATCCCTCTAAAAAACTAAAGAGGCTATATGCAAAACGGGTTTTACGATGCCGCCGGGGGAATGGTAACACAGTTTAACAGGCTAAACGTAGTTACAAACAACCTTGCAAACCTAAATACGAACGGCTTCAAAAGAGACGACGTAGTAATAGGCGACTTTAAGAGGCTCTTTCAGGAGATGAGAGACGAGCTCCCTATCAATAACCATACAAAGCCCGCCGCCAAATTTCTAAACAGGGCGCTAAACAACGTGCCGCATATAGTGGAAGAGTATACGAACTTCGACCTCGGCTCTATGGCGAAGACCGGCAATGCGCTTGATTTCGCCCTAAAGCAGGGGGATCTCTTCTTTGCGGTTGAGACTCCAAGCGGCGTTAGATACACAAGGGATGGTTCGTTTACCGTAGATGCGCAAGGCAGACTCGCGACGAAGGAAGGGTATCCGGTCTTGCCTTCAAACTACTTTGAGGCAAAAAACTATATCAACGTGCCGCAAGGCGCCGAAATAATAGCCGACAATGACGGCGGCATACACTTTAAGATTGCGGGACAGGCCCTAAACCAAGAGGCTGACGCGCAGTTTTTGATTACGAAGTTCGAAAACCTGAAAACGCTGAAAAAAGAGGGACAAAACCTCTACTCAAATGCGGAACAAGGTTTGCTTTCTACGGATACGAATGCGTTGATGCAAGGGTATGTAGAAAAAAGCAACATAAACGCAGTGCTTGAAATGACCTCCCTTATAGAGACGAACAGGCTTGTGGGGATGTACCAAAAGGTCATGGACGCGCAGATGAACGATTTGAATATGGATGCTATAAACAAACTCGGAAACGTAAGAGGCTAAGGATAAAACATGATGAGATCACTCTATACTGCGGCTACAGGAATGATAGCGCAGCAGACGCAAATAGACGTTACGTCGAATAACATAGCGAACGTAAACACCATAGGTTATAAAAAAGGAAGAGCGGAGTTTGCCGACCTTCTGTACCAAACAATGCAGTATGCCGGCGCCGCTACGTCAAGCACTACGATGTCGCCTACCGGAATGGATGTGGGTCTTGGCGTCAGACCTACGAGTATTCAAAAGATGTTTACGCAGGGTAACTTCAAAGAGACCGGAAACGACCTTGATATGGTAATCTCCGGCAACGGTTTTTTCCAGATCCAAATGCCCGACGGTACTACCGCGTATACCAGAAACGGCTCTTTTAAGGTTGACGGCAACGGCACGGTTGTAACCTCCGACGGTTATCCGCTTATCCCTCAAATGGTAATTCCTGCCGACGCTACAAAAGTATCAATAGCGCCGGACGGCACAGTGAGTGTTTTGCAGCCTGGACAAACGGCATTGCAGCAAATAGGGCAGATAGAGACCGCCACGTTTATAAATCCAGCCGGCCTCCATGCACTCGGAGACAATAACTACGTCAACACTACTGCTTCCGGCGACGCCATAGTCGGCGTACCGGGACTAGAGGGCAGGGGCGGACTAAGACAAGGGTTTGTAGAGATGAGTAACGTACAGCTTGTGGAGGAGATGACCGACCTCATCACCGGACAGAGAGCATATGAGGCGAACTCTAAAGCGATTTTGACATCCGACGAGATGCTTGGCATCGTAAACCAACTTAAGAAATAGCAGATGAGGCTGTTTGTTTTATCGTTTCTATGCTTTTTGGTTGCGGGGTGTTCCGCAACCGTGAAGGGCGTGAAGGAAGATACAAAAAATGCTTACGAGTGGTCTAAGCAAAAAGTAAACGAAGCGGCTACCACGGTCAAAGAAAAGACCGAATAGCTCTACGTATCGAAGCGTGCCAGTTTAGAATCAAGCTCTTGGGTCATCGCCTCCAGCTTAACGGAAGCCTTTGCTATCTCTTCGGTCTCCGTTGCGTTTTCATTTGACAGCTTACTTATCTTGTCTATCTGTTTGACGCTCTCGCCTATGCTCTTTGCGTTATGCAGAGATCTTTCTACTAGTTTTCCTATATTCATGGATATCGTGTCTATTGCGCTTACGCTCGTAAGAACCGTGTCCTCTATGACCGTAGAGCTTTGTGCTATTTTTTGCGCATTTTCTGAGTCTTTATTCATTTCGTCGGAAGCGTCGTTGATAGCCTGGATGATTACGCTTATCGTAGAGTTGATCTCCAGTAGGCTTTTTTGCGTTCTCTCCGCAAGCTTACGCACCTCGTCCGCCACGACAGCAAAACCTCTGCCGTGCTCCCCGGCTCTGGCCGCTTCGATAGCCGCGTTCAGCGCTAGCAGGTTCGTCTGATCCGCTATGTCGTTTATGACCGTAAGGACGTTTTTTACTTGATCCGCCTCGTTCGAAAGCCTAGTAAGTTTGTCTGCGAGCATCGTTTCGGCTTCGGCCTGTCCTCTGATTTGCTCTACCATATTCGTAATATGAGTTTTTGTCGCCGCAAGGTTTTTGCCTGCCTCTTCTATCTCTTGTTTGCTCGACTCGGCCGTAGCTACAAGTTCGTTTATGGACGCCATTACGCTTTGCCCGTTGTCGCTTTCGTTTTTCGCCAGTTTTGCTTGCGCTTCTACGCCGCTTTGGATTTTTGAGCTTGATTCGCTAAGCATTACGGCTACTTCGCTGTTTTGCGCGGCGGATCTTTTAGCGTCTTCTATCGTACTTCTTAGCTTGGCTATGAGTTCGTTGAAATCCTTGGAAATATCCGCTATTTCGTCTTTGCCGTCTTCGTTTATAGATTTGCTTAGATTGTTGCTGCCGCTTATTTCGGATATGATTGAAGCTATCTTTCTGACAGGCGCGGCGATCGATTTTGTTATAGCAGTCATAATGATAAACAAAACGATAGAGACCAAAATGGTCGTAGTAATAGTTACTGTTTTCGCTTTCGCAATCTCTTTGGTGTCGCTCTCTATGATTTTTTTTCTAAGCTCCGAGAGTGTAGCCGACGCGTTTTTGTCTATTTTCCTGCTTTTTGAAAGAATGGAAGAGAGTTCTTGCCTCATTGGGTTGTCGATCCACTCCTCTATACTGAGAACGTCTTTTTTGTCTATTATCTCTATACGTCTCGTATTCATAGAGTCCCATTCCGCCATCTTGGACATAACCTGGTCTATCTCTTTTGCGTATTCAGGAGTCGCTTCTTTGAGCTCTTTTGCTTTTAGTTTCAGCGCGTCGTACGACGCTTTATAATCTTTAATTTCAAGCGGCGTTACGAATATTTGGTAGCCCATAATCGAAGCGGATAAAGATTTTTGCGCAAATGCCATTGCGTCTATCGTCTCTATTTTTTTCGCGCTCTCGGTCTTTGTTTCGATAAGATTTGAAAATTCAAGCCACAGTATCCCAAGCCCCAAAAGGACTACCGCTTGAACCAGAATAAGACGCGTTTTGATAGTTGTTTGTCGTAAAATTCCCATCCCGTTTTCCGTTTTGTATTTAATTTGGTTATGAAAGTGTTTTCTTAATAGTATAATTAGTTAGCTGAAAAGAGTGGGCAAAAAAGTTACATATTCTCTTTTTGCCCTTTTAACTCTTGTTTTGTTACAATTTGCAAAAAATAGACTCTTTTTGCGGGGCATAAAATGAATAATAGTTTTCAAGGCAAAGCCTTTGTTTTCGGCGACAATATAGATACCGACCTAATAATAGCGGCAAGATACCTCAATACCTCAAATCCGGCAGAGCTGGCAAAACACGCGATGGAAGACGCGGATCCGGAGTTTGTGAATAAAATCTCAAAAGGCGATATCATCGTAGCCGGCGAGAACTTCGGATGCGGCTCATCTAGGGAGCACGCCCCCGTGGCTATCAAATATGCGGGGATTTCGGCCGTAATAGCCAAATCGTTTGCTAGGATTTTTTATAGAAATGCCTTCAATACCGGGCTTGTAATACTAGAGGTCAAAGAAGCGGACAAAATAAGCGAGGGCGATGAGCTAAAAGTAGATTTGGCGGCCGGCACGGTACAAAACATCACAAAAAACGAAACTTACGCATTTAACGCAATCCCTCCTTTTATGATGGAGCTGCTAAACGCGGGCGGACTGATGGAGTATGCGGCGGAAGAGATAAAAAGGGCAAACGTATGAAAAACTATAAAATAGCGCTAATAAAAGGGGATGGAATAGGTCCCGAGATAATAGACGAAGCGGTAAAGGTGCTAAAAGCCGTTAGCGCAAAATGCGGCTTTGGGATGGAGTTTGACGAATATCTAATGGGCGGATGCGCCGTAGATGCGTGCAACAATCCGCTCCCAGACGCTACGATAGAGGGCGCGAAGGCTAGCGACGCCGTGCTTTTCGGCGCGATAGGCGGCTACAAATGGGACAGCTTGCCGAGAGAGCTAAAACCAGAAACCGGACTTCTTAAAATCAGAAAAGAGCTTGGCACATACGCAAACCTTCGTCCGGCGGCGGTGTATGACGAACTTCTTGAGGCTAGTCCGCTAAAACCGGAGATAGCAAAAGGCGTCGACCTTCTAATCGTTAGAGAGCTAACGGGCGGTATATACTTTGGCGAGCCTAGAGGCAGGGACGAGAACAAGGGCTACAACACGATGGTATACACAAAGCCCGAGATAGAGAGAATCGCAAAAGTGGCGTTCGAGTCCGCCAGAAAAAGAAGAGGCAAAGTAACGAGCGTAGATAAGGCAAATGTGTTAGAGGTGTCGCAACTTTGGAGGGAGACGGTGACCGAGGTCGCCAAAAACTATCCTGACGTGACGCTAGAGCACCTATATGTCGATAACGCGGCTATGCAGCTTGTCACAAATCCAAAACAGTTTGACGTCGTGGTGACGGGAAATATATTCGGCGATATACTCTCAGACGAGGCAAGCGTGCTTACGGGTTCAATAGGGCTTCTAGCAAGTGCGTCTATCGGCGATAAATACGCTATCTATGAGCCAATCCACGGCTCTGCGCCTGACATCGCAGGGCAAGATATCGCAAATCCGATAGCCACAATACTTAGCGCGGCTATGATGTTAAGATTTTCCCTAAATGAAGTAGAGGCTGCCGACATGATAGAAAATGCGGTAAAATCGGCGCTTAGAGATGGCATAAGGACAAAGGATACGGCAAGATTCGGCGCCGTAAAAGTGCTAGGCTGCAAAGATATTGGAACAGAGATAGCAAGCAGGATATAATGAGCGGACTCAAAACTCTGACGCTAGCCTCGATATATGAATTTCAAGGCCATAAAGAAGATGCCCTTGAGATATATAAGGATATATTAAAAAAAGAACCTCATAATAAAGAGGCGATAGCGGCCGTTAGGCGACTGAGCGGTATCCATAAGAAGTATAGCGGCGTCAATGCGCAGATGCGTGATTTTTTTCTGTCGATGAAGACCGAGATAGAGTATAGAGAATTTGAAAGGTGGCTGGGTAGATTATGGAGCTAAAAGACGCCGTACTGTCGACTCTTGCGGAGATAGAAGACAACTATCTGGAAGAGGTAAAAAAAGAAAACGCCAAAGATAATGCGGCTTCTTCGGTGGCGGAGAGCATGGAGGCTTATGCCGATATCGCCGACAAGGAAGAGAGTCTCGAGAGGTTCCTTGTAAACCTTAGAGAGAGAATACTCGTACTGTTTGAAGGGCTTTTATCTGTCCAGCAGGAAGGCTCGGGCGAAATTTTACAAGTAGAAAAAAAGCTCGATCTGGTAGTCAACTTTCTAGAGTATATGCTTGCGACTATCGACGAAAAACTGGACAAATCGCAGGAGTAGATGAATATTTACTCTTTTTTGGATGAGGAATCCAAAAATACTTTTGAAAAAATAGCTTCTGCTTTGAAAAGCGCAAAACTATATTTTGCCGGCGGCTGCGTCAGGGATGCGCTGCTCGGCCTTCCTTCCAAAGATTTTGATATTGAAGTTTACGACATCGACAAAGAGGCTTTCGAAAAAGCTATGGACTCCATAGGCGCCGTTGGTGTCGGCAAAAGCTTCTTCGTATATCGCATAAAAAACTTCGACGTATCGCTTCCTAGGCAAGAGAGAAAAGTCGGGCATGGTCATACCGGCTTTGAAGCCGTGGTAATACAAGATAAGAAGCTTGCTTGCGCAAGGCGCGATTTTACGGTAAATGCGATGCTGCTTGATGCGAAAAACTTCGAGCTGCTGGATTTTTTCGGCGGAAAAAATGATCTGCGCTCAAAGACGCTGCGCGTAGTGAACGGCGAGAGCTTTGCCGAAGACAGCCTTCGTGTTCTAAGGGCTATGCAGTTTGCCGCAAGATTTGGCTTTAGGATAGAGCCAAAAAGCGTCGATATATGCCGCAAGATTCCGCTTGACGACATATCGGCTTCAAGGATATTCGCCGAGTTTGAAAAGCTGTTTTGCGCAAAATACCAGATATTCGGCGCTTACTATCTTTTCAAACTGCGTATAGCCGAGAAGCTTTTCGGCATAAATATGGAGTTTGGCTCATTTCTTCGTTTCGCCAAAAATATTGCTCGTTCGCGGCGTTTTTTCAAAAGAAATATGCCGGGAGCTTTTCTGTACGGGCTATTTTTGACTTTTAGGCCGAACAAAAATAGCTTTTTGGATAAAATCGGCGCTCCAAACTCGTATAAAAAGATGTTTGCCGTCCAGAAGCTGCCTCCAAAAAAGGTTAGCGAGAGATTTTTGGCCGGACTCTCCATGAAGGTTCCAATATCGGAATGGCTTGGGGCGTATAGGGCTGATGTGAAAGAGATGGCGCAACGTATCGGAGTATGGGATGAAGGCTACAAACCGCAGATAACGCACCAAAAAGTGATATCTATGGGGTTTAAAAATGCCGAAATATCAAAGAACTATTCACTATTGCTTGCAAAAGAGATAAGAGAAAAATTTAGGGGCTAGAATGGAAAAAATTGTTCTAATAGATTGCGAAGACAGTACAGGGCTAATATATAAAATAAGTAAGATTTTTTTTGAAAACGGCCTGAATGTCGAAAAGAACGATGAGTTTGTCGAAAAAGAGAAGAATAGATTTTTTATGCGTACCGAAATTAGCGGCGACGCCGATTTTGAGCTGGTTGAAAAACTATTAAGGCGCGACCTGCCAAAAGATGCGAATCTAAGAATAGTGGAGAAGGGCAGAAAAAAACGGGTGCTGTTGTTTGCCACAAAAGAGTCGCACTGCCTTGGCGACATACTGATAAGATACAATAGCGGGGAGATAGATGCCGAAGTTTTGGGCGTCGTAGCAAACCACGATACTCTTCGCCATCTTGTCGAGAAGTTTGAGCTGCCGTTTTATCATATATCCGCAGAAGGAATCGGCAGGGAAGAGCATGAGGCCAAGGTGGTCGAGCTTGCAAAAAGTCTATCTCCGGACCTTCTGGTGCTTGCTAAATATATGAGGATATTGACGCCAAATTTCGTTTCCAGCTTTGAAGGCAAAATAGTAAATATACACCACTCCTTCCTACCGGCTTTTATCGGCGCAAATCCCTACAAGCAGGCGTATGAGCGCGGCGTAAAAATAATAGGCGCAACAGCCCACTTCGTAAATAACAATCTGGACGAAGGCCCAATTATCGCGCAGGATATCGTCAAGGTAGACCATAGCTACGGATGGGAAGAGATGAGAAACCTGGGCCGGGACGTGGAAAAGATAGTCTTGGCGAAGGCCATTAAGCTCGCGCTAGAGGATAGAATCTTCGTTTACGACAATAAAACCGTTATCTTTTAATGCCTCATAGGCTAGAATTAAAACAAATAAATCAATAATAAAATAGGGAAACGATCAAAAATGAATACTGCTGATTTTATTTGGATGGACGGAGAGTTTGTAGCTTGGAACGATGCAAACGTACACGTCCTTTCGCACTCGCTTCATTACGGAAATGCCGCGATAGAAGGCACGAAGGCATATAAAACAGATAAGGGCTACGCCATCTTCAAATTGAGAGAGCATACGCAAAGGCTCCTTAACTCAGCAAAGATGACGCTTATGAAGGTGCCTTTTACGGTAGAAGAGTTGGAGGCCGCACAAGTAGAGCTATTTAAGAAAAACAGCTTTAAAGACGGCAGCGTCTATCTTAGGCCTTTGGTATATCTCGGATACGGTGTTATGGGTCTGTATCACGCAAACGCTCCGGTAAGGGTTGCGATAGCTGCATGGGAGTGGGGCGCCTACCTTGGAGAAGAAGGACTCAGAAACGGGATAAGGCTAAAAATTTCCTCTTTTACTAGAAGCTCCAATAAATCCACAATGGGCAAGGCTAAAGCGAGCGCGAACTACCTAAACTCGCAAATGGCTAAATACGAGGCGGTAGAGTGCGGGTACGACGAAGCGTTGCTTCTTGACGACGAGGGGTATGTTGCGGAAGCTAGCGGCGCATGTTTCTTTATGGTCAGAGACGGCAAGCTCATATCTCCTCCAAACGACAACTCGCTAGAGTCCATTACGCAAGCAACAGTTATCGAATTGGCGCAGAGTATGGGTATAGAGGTCGTGAGAAGAAGAATTACCAGAGAAGAGATATATATCGCGGATGAGGCGTTCTTGACCGGAACGGCGGCAGAGATTACGCCTATTAGAGAAGTGGACGCGAGGGTAGTCGGAATAGGGAGAATGGGACCTATGACGGAGAAGCTTCAAAAGAAATATTTCGACATCGTAAACGGAAGAGATCCTGCTTACGAAAAACATTTGACATACATAAAATAAGGACTTTTCATGGCAGTCGATATGAACGACTATTTCAACAAAAAAAACGGCGGCGACAAAAAACCTGGCGGCGAGTTCGTACCACCTAAGATGCCGGAATTTCTAAAAGGCGGCGGCAACAAAATGACCGCGGTTTATCTGGTCGGCGCCGCTATTTTGCTGCTTGCGCTGTTTCGTCCTTTTGTGATAATAAACTCCGGAGAGACCGGTATCCTAGTCACTCTCGGCAAGTATGAGAAAACGCCTTTGTATCCTGGGTTTCATGTATTCTTGCCGATGATGCAAAAAGTAATAGTCGTGGATAGCAAAGTCAGAATAGTCAACTATACGTCCGAGGATACGGCTGCCGCCATAGACAAAAGAGGGGTTGCGAAGATGGCACCGATTCAAGTGCTTGATTCTAGAGGGCTTCCGGTAGAGGTGGAGCTTACTATCCAATATAGCCTGACCCCTGAAAAGGCTGCGGACGCAATAGCTACGCTAGGCCTAAACTGGGAAGAAAAAACGATACATCCGAATATAAGAGACGTAGTTCGTTCGGTCGTAGGCAACTTTAAAGCCGAAGAACTGCCGACAAAAAGAGATGAAATAGCGGCACATATAACGCAAGGCATGCAAAAGGCAATCGAAAAAATAAAAAACCAGCCTATCGTTCTTAACTCCATACAGCTTAGGAATATAGCTCTTCCGGAAAAAGTCAAAGAGCAGATAGAGAGGGTGCAGATAGCGAACCAGGAGGCCGAGAGAACCAAGTATGAGGTCGAGAGGGCCAAACAGGAGGCGCAAAAAGCCGCAGAGATAGCAAAAGGCAACGCTGAGGCAAAAATAATAGAAGCGAAAGGTCAGGCGCAGGCGAACGAGCTTATCGGTAAATCGCTGACTACCAATCTTGTTAAGATGAAGCAGATAGAAGCTCAGGCGAAGTTTAACGATGCGCTGAAAGAAAACAAAGATGCAAAGGTATTCTTGACGCCTAACGGAGCCATGCCTTCAATATGGATGGATATGAAAGAACCAAAGCAGGGTGCGGCGGCGACTAAATGAAATTAGATTTTTCTAAGGGGCTGCTTCCGGCTATAGCTCAAGACTCCGAGACCAAAGAAGTGCTTATGCTTGGTTTTGCGGACGAGGAGGCGGTTAGGCTGACGCTTGAGACCGGATATGCGCATTATTACTCAAGAAGCAAGCAGCGTATATGGAAAAAAGGCGAAGAGAGCGGACATCTACAAAAAATAGTGGATGTGCTGGTCGACTGCGATAATGATGCGCTGCTCTATATGGTAGAGCAGACCGGAGTCGCTTGCCATACGGGGGCTAGAAGCTGCTTTTTTACAAGCCTCTCCAGCGGACAAAGAGTCTTGGAGCAAGAGATTGACACGTCTGAAGTATATGGCGCCATAGATACTCTTTTTCATGAGATAGAGGCAAAAAAATTTGGCGATCCCGAAAAATCTTATACCGCAAAGCTCTTCAGCAAAGGCGAAAATACTATTTGCAAAAAAATAGCAGAGGAGGCTGCCGAGCTCTGTTTTGCCATCAAAGACAAAAACAGGGACGAGGTGGTCTATGAGGCTGCGGATTTGGTGTACCACTCGCTTGTAGGCCTTAGCTTTGCCGGTATCAATCCCGATCTGGTAAAGCGCGAAATAAGAAGAAGATTTGGTATAAGCGGCATAGAAGAGAAAAACAGTAGGGGCAAATAGTGGAATTAGCCTTTGGCATAAAGGATTTTTTTCATAGCTTTCTAATATACCACTATCTGTTTTTTATAATACTTTTCCTAGCCGCGCTTTTTCTGCTTTTTATGGGCATCACCCTTAGAAAAAGGCTTTTCTTTGCGCTAATATTCTATATTGCTTCGTTTCTGGCGATAACGGCGGCCCCTATAGCCGGTTCTTATTATCTGGAAGAGTATCTTCGCAAATCATCTCTCGAAAACGTCAAAGTATCTCGTCTTGTCTATACGAAAGCGATTGTAATAACGGCAAATTTGACAAACAAGGGCAAAATCCCTATCAAAAAAAGCCATATAGTATTCAGTATGGTGAAAAAAAACGATAATTCAATACTTGAGTTTTTTAATACCTTTTCTCCGGCGGCTTCACAGAAGATAGTTCTTCAAATACCTATAAAACCGGGCGAGAGCAGTGAGGTTAGATTTGTTTTTGATATATCAAAAGTTGCCGCTCCGATGTCATATGATGTTCACTACACAATAAAATCTTTTTAAAAATAGATTTTTTTCAAAAATGGTATTGACAAATTAAAAACTTTTAACTATAATTTCAGCTCCAATTTTATTGGTAAATGCCGGTGTAGCTCAGTTGGCTAGAGCAGCTGTTTTGTAAACAGCAGGTCGGGGGTTCGAGTCCCTTCACCGGCTCCACTTCGTATCGCGATTTTAAGTAAAAGAAATTGGATCTATTGTCTAGCTGGTGGAATTCCCGAGCGGCCAAAGGGGACAGACTGTAAATCTGTTGGTTATGCCTTCGAAGGTTCGAATCCTTCTTCCACCACCATGCGGGAGTAGTTCAATGGCTAGAGCATCAGCCTTCCAAGCTGAAAGTTGCGGGTTCGAGTCCCGTCTCCCGCTCCATCCAGTTTTTGCTACTTTACTTAAGTTTTTTAGTTCGTTTATCATATAATGCCCATATAGCTCAGTGGCAGAGCACTTCCTTGGTAAGGAAGAGGTCGACGGTTCAATCCCGTTTATGGGCTCCATATAAAAAGACCTAATGCGAATGCCAAAAGCTTAAAAAAAATTCATCCAAGGAAAAGAGATGGCAAAAGAGAAGTTTACTCGTACGAAACCACACGTAAACATCGGTACAATCGGACACGTTGACCACGGTAAAACTACGCTAACTGCTGCGATTACTGCGGTTCTTGCAAACAAAGGTCTTGCTGAAAAAAGAGGTTACGATCAAATCGATAACGCTCCTGAAGAAAAAGCAAGAGGTATAACAATCAATACTTCACACGTTGAGTATGAAACTGCAACTAGACACTATGCGCACGTTGACTGCCCAGGGCACGCCGACTACGTTAAAAACATGATTACTGGTGCTGCTCAAATGGACGGCGCTATTCTTGTTATCGCTGCAACTGACGGTCCAATGGCTCAAACAAGAGAGCACATCCTTCTTGCTAGACAAGTTGGCGTTCCGTACATCGTTGTTTTCCTAAACAAAGAAGATATGCTTGACCCTGCTGATAGAGCTGAGATGCTTGAACTAGTAGAAATGGAAGTAAGAGAGCTTCTAAGCACATACGATTTCCCGGGTGACGATACGCCAATCTGCACAGGTTCGGCTGTTCAAGCGCTTGACGCTGCTATGAAAGGCGAAACTAACGAGTGGACTGCAAAAATCGAAGCTCTTATGGATGCTGTTGATAGCTATATCCCAACTCCGCAAAGAGATACTGATAAGCCATTCCTAATGCCTGTTGAAGACGTTTTCTCTATCTCTGGTAGAGGTACGGTTGTTACTGGTAGAATCGAAAGAGGTATGATTAAACTTGCGGAAGAGATCGAAATAGTTGGTCTTAGAGAAGTTCAAAAAACTACCGTTACTGGTATCGAAATGTTCCACAAAGAAATGGATCAAGGTGAAGCCGGCGATAACTGCGGTCTTCTTCTAAGAGGTATCAAAAAAGAAGACGTTGAGAGAGGTATGGTTCTTTGTAAGCCAAAATCTATAGCTCCTCACACTGAGTTTGAAGCTGAGATTTACGTTCTTTCTAAAAACGAAGGTGGTAGACATACTCCATTCTTTGCAGGTTACAGACCACAGTTCTACATCAGAACAACTGACGTTACAGGTTCTATAACACTTCCGGAAGGCGTTGAAATGGTTATGCCAGGCGATAACGTAAAAGTTACTGCTAAACTAATCGCTCCAATCGCTATCGAAGAAGGTACTAGATTTGCTATTAGAGAAGGCGGCAAAACTGTTGGCGCCGGCGTTGTTTCTAAAATCATCGCTTAATCTTAAATAGTTTCGTAAAAGGCGGGTTTAGCTCCCGCCTTTATTTATTTCAAGAGAGTCAAAAATGAGAGATATAGTACACCTAGCTTGCGAAAAATGCGGCAGAAGAAACTATCACACAACAAAGAACAAAAAAACTCAAACTGAAAAACTTGCTCTTAAAAAATACTGCAAGTTCGATAAAGAGCACACAGTTCATAAAGAGGCTAAACTCTAATAAGAGGCCTCTTTTTTCTTAGGGCAGTAGTTCCAATGGTAGAACGACGGTCTCCAAAACCGTATGTTGTGGGTTCGAATCCTACCTGCCCTGCCATCAGGCATCACTATTTTTAAGATGTTTTTATAAAGATTTTAAAAATGTTGATAAAGTAGAGTAAAACATGGAAAAGATGATAAATTATTTTAGGCTTTCAAAGGCCGAATTGTCAAAGGTAATTTTTCCGTTAAAACAGCAGGTTAAAACGGCTTTTTATGCGGTAATTATCGTTGTAACCGTCGTTTCGCTTTATTTGGCGCTAATAGATTGGATTATGTCCCTTTCTTTAAAACTTATACTAGGTTAATCAGATGTCTCATAGATGGTATGCAATTCAAGCTTATTCCGGAAGCGAAGTCAGTGTTAAAAAAGCAATAGTCGCCCTTGTCGAAGAGCAAGGCATTCAAGATAGACTCGCGGATATAGTTGTGCCGATGGAAGATGTTATCGAGCTTAAGAAAGGAAAGCAAAAGATAGTCGAAAGACCGCTTTATGCCGGATATGTTTTTGCTAAGCTCGACCTTGACACAAATCTGTGGCAAAAAATCCAGTCTCTATCGAGAGTGGGCAAGTTTATCGGCGAGGCTAAAAAACCAACCCCTCTATCGGATAAAGATATTGAGCTTATTCTTGAAAAAGCTCACAATAAAAGCGCTCCTAAGCCAAAAGTTAACTTCTCCACGGCTGAAGTCGTTAGGATTATAGACGGTCCTTTCGCAAACTTTACAGGCATAGTAGAGGAGTATGATATGGCTCACGGTAAATTGAAACTCAACGTTTCTATTTTTGGTAGAAGTACACCCGTAGAGATACTTTGTACTCAAGTTGAAAAAATAGTTTAATCTTACGAAAGGATAAAAAATGGCAAAAAAAGTTATTGGCGAAATCAAGCTACAAATCGAAGCCGCAAAAGCAAACCCGTCACCTCCGATTGGTCCTGCTCTTGGTGCTAGAGGCGTAAATATCATGGAGTTTTGTAAAGCGTTTAACGAAAAAACAAAAGATCAAATGGGTTGGAGACTTCCTGTTGTTATCACTGTTTATTCAGATAAAAGCTTTAGCTTTATAACAAAACAACCTCCTATGACTGAACTTATTAAGAAAACTGCAAAAATCGACAAAGGAAGCAACAATCCTTTGAAAGATAAAGTAGGCAAACTTACAAAAGCCCAAGTTATGGAAATAGTTGAAAGAAAAATCGTAGATATGAACACTACCGATAAAGAAGCTGCGGCTAGAATCGTTGAAGGTTCTGCTAGAAGCATGGGTATCGTAGTAGAGTAATCTACAAAAAAATAAAAGTAGAAGACCGCGACTGCTTTGTAAAACTTATGCGGTAGCTTAAAAAATAAAAAAAGCGAAAGGTAAAGAAGATGTCAAAAAAAACACCAAAAAGAGTTGCAGCTCTTCAACAAAAAGTTGACGCTGACAAAAACTACGCTCTTAACGAGGGTATGGCTCTAGTAAGAGAACTTAAAAGCGCAAAATTTGATGAGACGGTAGAGATCTGTGTTCAACTAAACGTTGACCCGAGACATGCCGATCAAATGGTTAGAGGCGCTGTTGTTTTGCCAAAAGGAACTGGTAAGACTGTAAGAGTAGCGGTTTTCGCCAAAAACCAAAAAGCCGAAGAAGCCAAGGCGGCAGGCGCTGACGTAGTCGGTGATGACGACCTAGCCGAAGAGATTAAAAACGGAAGACTGGACTTTGATATAGTTATAGCAACTCCGGACACTATGGGTATCATCGGTAAAATAGGTAAAATCCTAGGACCTAAAGGTCTTATGCCAAACCCTAAAACCGGTACTGTAACTATGGACGTGACCAAAGCTGTTCAAAACGCTAAAAGCGGACAGGTTAACTTCAGGGTTGATAAAAAAGGAAACATCCACGCCGGTATAGGTAAGGTAAGCTTTACGACTGAAGACCTGCTAGAAAATGCCAATGAGCTAATTAGAACACTAAATAGACTAAAACCGGCAGGCGCTAAAGGTAGATATATAAAAGGTGGTTACCTTTCGCTAACCCAATCGCCTTCTGTAAAACTAGAGCCGTCAGAGCTTCTAGATATTAGATAATTAAAAAAGTAGATAGTTTATCTTAAGACTGATGATGACGGGTGGATCTTTCCATAAATCCTGTCTGAAGTCTTCGGTCTGGAAAGGAGAAGAAAAAAATGACTAAAGCTGAAAAAAATAGCATAATCGAGAGCCTTTCGGCCGAGTTTGCTGCTAGTCAAGGTCTTGCTGTCGCCGGCTATAGAGCCGTAACCGTTAAAGAACTTGAAGCTATGAGAAACGAAGCTAGAGCTAACGGTATGAAAGTTAAAGTTGTTAAAAATACTTTGGCTGCAATAGCTCTTGGTAAAGCTAATATCGAAGGTCTTGAACTTAAAGATACCAACATAGTTGTTTGGGGTCCAGATCAACTAGACGTTTGCAAGCTAATCGCAAAATTTGCCGATAGCTACAAAGACAGACTTGTAGTTAAATCTGCTTACCTTGACGGTAAAGCCGTTGACGCCGCAACTGTTATTGCTATGTCTAAGCTTCCAAGCAAAAACGAGCTTATCGGTATGCTTCTGTCTGTATGGACTGCGCCTGCAAGAATGTTCGTTACTG
>CAZMPN010000013.1:0-51632 GCA_964568395.1 uncultured Helicobacter sp.
CTCTCTTCAAAAATAAAAGAAAATCTAAAAAAAGAGACTGCCGAGTTTATAGAAAAAAAGGGCATCACCCCGGGTCTTGCCGTCATATTGGTCGGAGACGACCCCGCTAGCCATGCCTATGTTTCGATGAAGGCAAAGGCGTGCAAAGAGGTCGGCATATACAGCGTTACGCACGAGATGCCTAGCACGGTGACCGAGGCGGATATTTTGTCTACCATACAGATGATAAACGAAAATCCGAAAATCCACGGTCTTTTGGTTCAGCTCCCGCTTCCAAAACATGTAGATTCTACGAAGATACTAGAAGCGATAGCTCCCGCAAAGGATGTTGACGGCTTCCATCCGTTTAATCTAGGCCGTTTGGTTGCGGGTCTTGATAGTTTCGTGCCTTGCACGCCTCTTGGCGTTATGGAGCTTCTAGCCGAACACGACGTGGACGTAAAAGGCAAGGATTGCGTAGTGGTGGGGGCTAGCAATATAGTCGGCAAGCCTATGGCAAGCCTGCTTCTAAACGCGGGAGCTACCGTGGATATATGCCACATACTAACAAAAGACCTAGCGGCGCACACAAAAAGAGCTGACATGATATTCGTAGGCGTGGGCAAACCGGGACTAATAACGGCCGACATGGTCAAAGACGGCGCCGTCGTCGTGGATATAGGCATAAACAAAGTCGGCGACAAACTTGTGGGCGATGTCGATTTTGACGAAGTATCCAAGAAATGCTCGTATATCACTCCTGTGCCGGGCGGCGTAGGCCCTATGACGATTGCTATGCTTCTCTCTAATACACTAAAGGCTGCCAAATCGATATGAAAGAAAATCTGCTAAAACTATATAAATTTTCAAATAGCTGGACGGGTACGATTATCATCGTGCTGCTGGTGATATTTTTTGTCGCCCAGGCGTTTGTAATTCCTTCCGGCTCAATGATAAGAACGCTTCTTATAGGCGACCATCTATTCGTCAAGAAATTCGCATACGGAGTGCCTACGCCGCACGTGCCGTTTCTTGAAATCCCGCTTGTGCCAAATCATGACGGCCATCTAATAGAGGGCGAGAGGCCAAAAAGGGGCGATATAGTCATATTCCGCTATCCGCTAAACGAAAAGGTGCACTTTGTCAAAAGATGCGTCGCGGTAAGCGGTGACGAGCTATTTTTCCACAATCAAGACCTCTATCTGCATCCTGTGGAGGGCGACGAGTATGCGAGAAGTAATTTCAAGGGTTATGAGCTCGTAAGCATAGGCGGCAAGATGTGGGTTAAAAATCCATACCAAAACGAACACAAAGGGATACATTACGAAAATCCTAAAATACTCTCCCAAAAAAGCGACGGGGAGTCCGAAAAAATACTTTATGATCCGTATATATACTATGCGGCAAAAGCCGGTGTGGAACCTGTATATGAGACCCCTCTCTCCATGCTTGAGCCGGAAGAAGTAAGGCTTAGGAAATATTTCTTTGGTCCGATTACGCTTGGCAAAGACAGATTTTTTATGATGGGCGACAACCGCGACAACTCGGCCGATAGTAGATACTGGGGGCCTGTAAGCTATTCGCAGGTCGTAGGAAAACCTTGGTTTATATATTTTAGCTGGGATGATAACTATCTTGTGAGATGGAATAGAATAGGCAAAAGCATAGAAACCCTAGAGGGCGAGTTAAAATAAGTGTTAGAAGGTTTTGACCTATTTAAGGCGTTAAGCATAATCATAGCTTTGATGATAGCTATCATCGGGCATGAGATCATGCACGGGTATGTCGCATATAGATACGGCGACAATACGGCGAAATACGAGGGCAGGCTCTCTATAAATCCGATAAGCCATATAGATCCGGTCGGAACCATCGTAGTCCCGCTGCTTTTGTTTATATCCGGAGCCCCATTTTTATTCGGATGGGCAAAACCTGTCCCAGTGAATATGTGGACTGTTATCAGAAACGGCGGTTACAACGGCGCTATAGCGGTCTCTCTCGCAGGCATAATCTATAATCTCTTCGTAGCCGTTACAGCCTCTCTTTTTATAGGCTTTGTAGACGCCTCTACGCTGCTTTCCCAAATACTCTATTATCTTGTCATATACAATGTGGTTTTGGCCGTCTTCAACCTATGGCCTATTCCACCGCTTGACGGTTCAAACGCTCTTGGGTATCTAGGACGGAAGTTCGGCTCTTCCGCTATAGACAGTTTCAATGAAAAGGTCGGCAGATATGGGATGATTATACTCATAATCATCCTTGCGACGCCGCTTGTAAAAATTTTTATGCTTCCCGCGTACGTTTTGCTTTCGTTTTTGTTATAATCGAGTGACTTTTAAAAAAGGAGCGCCAAGTGAAACAAAACGTAGGCGGTATCGATAGATACGTAAGGATATTTGCAGGTATTGCGCTTGTGCTGGTAGGCACTATAGGTATTAATAATTTGCCGCTGACGATTATAGGTCTAATCGTAATGGGCACCGGTGTGTTTAGATTTTGCGCTCTATACTCGGTGCTTGGCATAAACACCTCTTGCAAGAGGGAGAAGAAAGACGAAGAGAAGAAAGAGGGGGAATAATCCCCTTCTCTTTTTTAGTATCCAAACCAGTGTTTGATTTTGTCAAATAGCCCTTCATACTCTTTCTCGTGAGGCTCGCCCTCAAATCCGAAGCTTTCATGCAGCTTTGCCACCAGTTCTTTTTGTTCGTCTGTCAGTTTTGACGGCTTAACTATTTTTATCTGTACTATGAAGTTGCCGTTTCTTTTTGTCCTGACGTTTGGAGCGCCTTCATTTTTATATATGAACTGCTCTTTGTCTTTTGTATCGGGCTTTAGTTTTAGCTCCAGCTCTCCTCTTAGGCTTGGGAACTTGATGGTTTCGGAAAGCAGGGTCTGCGTAAAGAATACGGGAACTTCCAGATAAATATCGTCTCCGTCCCGCACATATTTCTTATCTTCCTTGACGCTGATTACGATATACAAATCGCCCCTTGCGCCGCTTTTTGACAGATTTCCGCGTCCTGCGACCCTTATTCTGTTTTGGTCGTCAACGCCTGCCGGAATATCCACCGTTATCTTTTCCTCTACCTCTTCGTAGGCGTGGCCTTTGCATTTTGGGCATTTTTCTTTTACGATCTCGCCCTCCCCCTTACATCTAGGGCATGTCTGAGAGAATGTCATAAACCCTTGCCTTAAAAAGACTTGGCCGCTGCCGCCGCAGTCTGGACAAGCGGTTCTCTTACCGTCTTTAGAGCCGCTGCCGTCACACTCGGAGCAAGGTTTTTTATATTTATATGTCACCTCTTGCTTGCAGCCGAATATCGCCTCGCTAAACTCTATGGTTACCGATATCGCGGTATCTAGGTTGTACTTGTCTTGCTTGGCCCTTCTGCCGCCGTTTCTGGATCCGCCGCCAAAGAATGAGTCGAATATAGAATCAAAATCGCCGAAATCAAATCCAAATCCGCCTGCGCCGCCGCCCATTTGGCCTTCCAGCCCTTTTTTGCCGTATCTGTCGTAAATAGCTCTCTTCTCTTCGTCGCTAAGCACCTGATACGCTTCGTTTATCGCCTTGAATTTTTCTTCGGCATCCGTATCCCCTTGGTTTTTGTCGGGGTGGTACTTCATCGCCAGCTTTCTGTATGCCTTTTTTATCTCGTCTTGAGACGCGCTCTTCTCAACTTCCAAAAGCTCGTAATAGCATATTTCAATCATCAAAAACCTCTAGAAATTTTTTGGCGAATTTTATCAAAACGGGGCATAAGATTTAAATAATTATCCTGTAATATCCGGCTAATGAAAAAATCGAGTACAAAGTTTGCCGAGCTGACCGAGCTCTTTGCCTCGCTGCCTACAATCGGCCGCAAAAGCGCTTTTAAAATAGCCTACCATCTGCTTTTCGAGGATAGTTTTAGGGCCATCAAGATGGCGCACCTTATCGAAGAGGCGGTAAGAGAGGTGCGAAAGTGCGACGTTTGCGGCAATATCACCGAAGACGAGATCTGCTATATATGCGCCGACGAAGAGAGGGACGCGCGAAGGCTATGCGTGGTTGCCAGCGCAAAGGATATTTTCTCTATAGAGCTTAGCGGCGGATATAACGGCAAATATTTCGTTTTCGAAGAGCTTAAGGCTACTACCGTGGATAAGCTGGAAGAGTGCGTAAAGGATGGAGTAGAGGAGGTGATTTTCGCCTTTACTCCCTCAGTCGAGAGCGACGGGCTTATCATCTATCTGGAGGATAGACTCTCCTCATACGGCGCCGCTTTTACCAAGATAGCGCACGGCGTACCGACCGGAGTTTCGTTTGAAAATATCGACACCGTTTCGCTCGCCAGGGCTATAGAATCGAGAGTGAAAGCCTAGAGTTCCCCTCTTAAATCTTTGATGAGAGAGCCGTTTTTAATATGGCTTTTCGCCGCGTCAAACCCTGCGAATATCCTGCTCACCCTTTGGTCGAATCCGTCGTTTTTGGCTTTTAACGCTTTATCGTTAGGGGTTTTCTTTTGCTCTTCTTTTTTGGAGAACATAGATGCCGCCTTCGATATGGCGTCCCCGGTAGATTCATAATACTCCTTCATGGCGCCGGATACCGCAAGCATTGAGCCGGCGCCCTCTTTTAGCTTCGTAAGGCTTTGCTCCGCCGCAGCTATGTCGGCGCTTAACGTGGAGTTTGCGAATTTTTGTGCGTCTTCCAGCGACGCCTGGTTTTTGTCCGTTTCGTAAGCTGCCAGTTTTGCTTCAAACGTCTTGATGGAGCCGCTTAGCGTTACCATCGATTTTGATGCGTTTGCGGCCAGCGTCGTCATCCTTGCCCCGAATCCGGCCGCGGAGGATATCTGTCCCGCGTAAGGTATCGGCATCAGCTTGATAAAAGAAGAGGCTTGCGAAGCGGCGTTTATGTATTTTGAGTAGTCCGCTACGTATTCGTTTAGAAACGTGATATATGAAGACATCTCTTGATACTCGTTTTTAAAGGTGTTCAGAGAGTTTTTGGCGCTTTGCAGCTCTCTTAGCTCTCTTGCCTCCAGCCTCTCTTTGTCAAAACAGTTTTTTTGCGGCATAGGCGCTTGCGTTGAGGTGGTTGCGCACCCGGTAAACAAAAGAGCCGCTGTTAGTGTCGATAATGCTATTTTTTTCATCTATTGTTCCCATTGCTATTTTTTAGATTTTCTTTTTTGACTACAAGCAGATAGACCTCGCCTTTTGATGCCGTCTGTCCGGCATAAAAGAGCGCCTCTTCGCCTTCGCCGAAATAAATGTCTACCCTTCCGCCGCCCCTGATGGCCCCTCCGGTGTCTTGCACCATAAAGAACTTCTCGAAGGGTTCCCTCTCTGTTTTCGGCACCACGGCCAGGCCGTTAAGTTTTTTCGGCACCTCCGTCTTGACATAGCAGAGCGCACCCCTCGGCAAAAGCTCGCTATCCATGGCCACGCTCTCCTTGGCGGTCAGGGCTACGCCGATATTGCCGAATATCCCCGGCTCTTTGTTGATTTTGAAAAAGACGAAGCTTTTGTTTTTGTTTAGCACATAGTCGCGCATCGTCTCATTGGAGTCCAAGAACTCCTTTATCGTTTGCATATTTATTTTTGAAGGCTCCAGCAACTTCTCCTCGTATACTATCTTGCCGATGGATGTATACGGATGCCCGTTTTTGCCGGCGTATCCTATGTAGTGCTTTTTGCCGTCGATCTCTATGATGCCCGAACCCTGCACTTCCAGCAAAAACGCCTCTACTTTGTTATCCAGATATAGGAGCGGCCTCTCTTTTAGCGCCCCTTTTTCTATCTCTTCTCTGGTGTAGTACGGCACCAACCTTCTGTCTTCGACTTTGCCCGCTATATCCCGCACCGAGTTTGCGACCGGAAACTGTTTCAAATCGGCCGTTATCAAATCTTTCGGCAGAGGGTAGAGCGGGGCGTTGTATTTTTGGCTCTTCGTAAAGGAGCCCTTCAGTACCGGTGCGTAGTAGCCCGTGATAAGGGAGGAGTTTTTGTCGTTTTTGCTCTCATATACGAGGAACTCCTCGTCGAGTTTTTTCAAGAACTCCTCTTTTGGGAGTTTCGAAATCTCCTTGAATATCTTCAGGGAGCCGGCCATCTCTTTTGCCGTGTAGTTTTGGTCGTAGAAGTTGAAATTAGCCTCTTTTTTGCTCATTTTCTCGTAATATCCGATTGAGCGCTCAAGCGCTTGGTAAAAGCTCTCCGTAGGCGTATATTTGACTATTTCGGAAGGTTTTTTATCTGACTTTTGGAGCGGCGGCACTCTCTTCTCTTCCGGCTTGACGATCTCCTCTTTCGGTTTCGGCGCCGCCTCTTTTACGGCGCACCCCGCGATAAATAAACCCAAAAGCGATAAAAGCAAAATTCTCATTTTTTTACCGCCTTCTCTTCAAACAGCACGCACTGCATTCCGCTGCTTTGGTATACGACGAGGCTCGGCATCGGTTTGCTCTTGAAGCCGTGCGCTTTGCAGCCGTAAGGTCTTTGCGGCTCGTATGTTACAAAAAAATATTTGCATTTATAGCAGTTAACTCTTTGCATTTACCCTCTTTGACAAAGTTTTTTCTAGGCCAACGTCGAACTCCGACACCTCTACCCACTCGCTCTCTTGCTTCTCCGCGAACGACACTTTGTTGAAATACTGGTCGAAACCCGCCAGTCCGGAGTCCTCCACGTGGACCAGAAGCGGGGTTTTGAGATTTTTTCTAAACTCGTAGTTTTTTTTGGCGACTATCTCGTTTATCTGGTGGAGCCTCTCCTTTGCGATCGTGCCGTTCACGTCTATTTTTAGCTTTGCGGCCGGAGTGTTGTCTCTTTTTGAGTAGATGAACGGATGAATATGCGTCAGCGGCAGAGCCTCCAGGTTTTTTACGGCCTCGCCCCATATCGCATCAGACTCTCCCGGAAAGCCCACTATGTAGTCGGTACCGATGGCAAACCCTATTTTCGAGAGCTTTTCGAATAGTTTTAGGTCGTCCTCGAACCTGTTGAGCCTATTCATCTTTTTTAGCATCTCGTTGGAGCTGTGCTGCAGCGCTATATGCAGATGTTTTGCGAACAGCCCGCCCGATACTACGTCCAAAAACTCCTCGTCTATCTGGGACGGCTCTACGCTGCCGAGCCTCACTCTTTTCGCCAGCCCCAGATCCATAATGCCCTTTATCAGTTTCGCTAGGCTGGTTCCCTCGTCGCGGTAGCTTCCCACATTCGTACCTGTAAGTATAAATTCGCTAAATCCGCTGTCGGCCAGCACCTCTATCTGGCGTATGACGGTACGCGCCGGAATGCTTCTGCTTCTCCCTCTCACGGACGGGATGATGCAGTAGCTGCAACCAAAGTCGCACCCCTCTTGGATTTTTATAAAAGCTTTCGTCTTGCCTTCAAAGTTGGTGACTATCGTTTCGTCTATATAGTTTTTGTCGCCCTCTACGAACAGTCTATCGTTCGCTTCAAAAAAAGACGTTATCTTGTTTTTTTCGGAGTGCGAGAATACCATGTCGATGTTTCCTGCGTCAAATAGCTTTTTGCCTTCGGTCTGCACCGCGCATCCTGTGAAGAGTATCCTTGCGTCCGGTTTTCTGTTTTTTACCCTCGAGACGTACTGCCTTACTCCTGCGTCCGCTCCGTTCGTTACCGTGCAAGAGTTGATTACTACGATGTCGGCTTCGTCCTCGTTTTGCGCCACCGAGTAGGCGCCTATGTGTTCTATCATTACCTGCGTGTCGAACATGTTGGTGCGGCAGCCGAACGTCTTAAAATATACTTTTTTCATAAGTTCTAATTTCTCTATCTTTTAGCTATCAAAAATCCTGAGGCGATTATAAGCCCCATTCCCAAAAAGGCGACGGTCGTAGGCCATGCGTCGCCTATCAAAAGCCCCAAAACGATTCCAAATAAAATAGACGAGTAGCTAGCCGTGCTAACTACCCCTGCTCTGGCGTAAAAATACGCCTTCGTCATCAATATCTGACCGAATGCCGATAGTATACCGATGAATAAAATCGGAAGTATCTCGGCTTTATTTGGCGTTATAAAACTCTTTATTATTCCGCCCTCGCCGATAACAGGCGCGGCCGCTATGAGCAAAAGCGGCAGGACGGTGCCGAACAGCATAAAGGAGAGAACTACGAACCTATGGTCGAAGTCGTCCCGTATGCGCCTGATCGTCGTATACGCTAGCGCCGCACAAAAGCCGCTAAATACCCCTATCAGGTTGGCGTACGCCAGATGCACCCCCTTCTCAAAGCCGATCAAAAGTACGCCGACAAAACCTATGACGATTGCGGCTATCTTAGCCGCGCCTAGCCTCTCCGATAGAAGCAAAAAGCCTATGACCGCGCTAAACAGCGGCTCCGTCTTTGCGAAAGTCATGGCGTCCGCAAGGTGTACGAGCGTAACGTTGTAAAAAAACGCTATCAGCGCCACCGTGCCTATGAATCCTCGAAACATAAGAAGGTGCAGTTTCGACGTATCGAATTTGCGCGCGAACGTAAACCTGAAAATAAACAGAAGTATGAATATGCCTATCGCATTTCTAAAAAATGTTATCTCTAAGGAGCCAAGCCTGGATAGTAGCTTCGCGCACATCGCCACTATCGAGAAAAGCAGCGAGGCGGACACCATATAAAGGACGGCTTTTTGTTCTTTTGTTATTATCACGGAAGCAATTTTACTAAAAAACGGTTTTGAAAGAAGGAGAGGGCTTGAGGAAGTACTACTATGAAGAGTTCGTATCGGATATAGCGCTGCTTGCGGAGAAGGTAGGATCGTTCGGGGCTGACGGGATACTGTTCGTCGCTCGCGGCGGGGCTACAATGGCGCATTTTTTGGCTATGAGGCTGGGCGTGCGCAATATGTATGCGCTAAACGCCCACTCGTACGAAGGGCAGATAAAGCTCGGCAGCCCGGTGATAAAAGAGCTGCCGAATATCGAGGGATGCAAAAAAGTCGTTATCGTGGACGAGATAGTGGATAGCGGCGAGACGCTAAAAGCGGTGTCGGAAGCGCTAAAGGGGGCGTATCCAGGCACGGAGTTTAGAAGCGTGGCGCTATTCCAAAGGGAGAGCGCCGTAGTGCAGGCCGACCACGTCATCCATCTGACGGACGAGTGGGTGGAGTTTTTTTGGGAGAGGGACGGCGGAGAGGCTCAGTAGCTTTTGAGTAAAATACCCCAAACAAAACAAAGCGAGAAAACCATGGCAAAAGACCAAAAAAGACAAGAGGAAGAAGACGTAACTCTCGAAGAGATGAGCGCGGTGCTTCAAGAGATGTTGAGAGCTACGCTCTACTTTGCGGGCGTCAAAAAAACGAAGCTTGACGAGGCGGCTGATATATACCTGGACGCCATAGACGAAGTGTTCGGCGAAGAGGAAGAGGGCATGCTCGGCGTCGACGAGGTGGTAAAGGTGATAGAGCACCTGAAGAAAAATAATCCGGAGCTGTTCGGTAAATAATGAGGTTATTTCATCTTTCGCATACGGACTTGGACGGCTACGGCTGCCAGTTCGTATCTTCAAAATTCGTAAAAAACGCGCGCTTTTTCAACTCCAACTACGGCAACGAGATAAACGCCAGGCTAAAGCAGATGATAGCGGAGATAGAGGCTCTTGAAGATAAGAGCGAGGAGGTGCTTTTTCTCATTACCGACCTCAACCTGACGACGCAAGACTGCAGGTTTTTGGACGATAAGATAAGGGCTATGAACACCGGCGGCTACAATATCAAGCTCCAGCTCCTGGATCACCACATCAGCGGCGAGGAGCAGGCGAAGGAGTTCGGCTCTTGGTATACGCTGGACAACAACAGATGCGGTACGAAGCTCACATACGACTATTTCGGCGAAGTGGACGAGGCTACGACTACGATGGTAGAGGCTATAAACGCGATAGATCTATGGAAAGAGGAAAATCCTCTGTTCGAGTTTGGCAAGACGCTGATGAGGCTCATCTCGGAGACGAAAGAGCTAAACAAGCTGATCTTCCCGGACGAGAGCGTGGCGTACAAGCTATATGCGCTAGAGAGGGCCAAAGAGTTTTTGGGCAGGGAGGCTGCGCATATCGAGCTGGATAACGGAATACACTTTATCAAAAAAGATTTTCTAAAAAACGGTGCGGCGGACGATACGATAGACAATCTCTCATGTAGATACGTAACGGAGCTGCTATCGACCAAAAAAGGCGAGTTTAGCCTAGAATACAACGGATATACCGCGTTTATGACGGTATCCATCGGAAACGTATCCGTCATAGCCAACGGCTTTTTGAGCGCGAACGAGGAGTACGACTTCTTCATCGACGTTTCCGCAAAAGGCAACGTATCCATGCGTTCGAGTAACAAGGCGGACGTGAGCGAGATAGCAAAGACGCTTTTTGGCGGCGGCGGACACCGTAACGCTAGCGGCGGCAGGGCGAACAACATAAGGGAGTTTTACACCTACGCCGAATACAAGAAGGCGATAGAGTCGATAATGAAACCGGGGAGTGAGAGCTGATGGAAGCGATAGAGGTATATCAAAGCTATTTTGCTTTCGGATTTTTGCTCAACGTCATATCCACGATCGGTTTTGGGATGTATAAGGCGTCCAATATCTCGGAAGCCCAGGCGCTATATCTCATAACTACGTACGAGGCGAAAGCAAATATCGCCAAAGTAGCTATTTTGTGGTGCGTTCCGTTTTTGGGGTTTTTGTATGTGTTCAAAGAGGTCTTTATGCTTCAGACGTCATATCTAAACAGAGGGCTTAGCGTGTTTAACTATGTAGAGGATAAGATAAAAAAAGACAACGGCGAGAGGAGATAGCCTCCCCGCCTTTCTTAGCCGAATTTTCCGGTTATATACTCTTCCGTCAGTTTTTCCGCAGGGTTGATGAATAGCTCTTCCGTATGGCCAAGCTCGATCAAATCCCCAAGATACATAAACGCGGTATAGTCCGATACCCTTGCCGCTTGTTGCATATTGTGCGTAACTATAATAACGGTCAACTTCTCTTTTAGCTCGATAATCAGTTTTTCAACCGCCAGCGTAGAGATAGGGTCTAGCGCAGACGTCGGCTCGTCAAATAGCAGCACTTCCGGCTCGACGGCTACGGCTCTAGCTATGCAAAGCCTTTGTTGCTGACCGCCAGATAGCGCCGCTCCGTCGGCGTTTAGTCTGCTTGATACCTCTTCCCAAAGCGCCGCGCCTTTAAGCGCCGCTTCCACTCTACCTTCAAGCTCCGATTTGTTTTTTATGCCTTGAAGCCTGAGGCCGTATGCTACGTTGTCGAATATGCTCATAGGAAACGGGGTAGGTTTTTGGAAAATCATCCCTATCTTTAGCCTAAGGTCTATTAGGTCTACGTCCTTGTCTAGTATGTTTTTCTTCTCGTCTTTGAATAGTATCTCGCCCTCGTATTTGTTGCCTGGATATAGGTCATGTATTCTGTTGAACGATCTAAGAAGCGTAGTTTTTCCGCATCCGGAAGGGCCGATAAGCGCCGTTATCTTGTTTTTGGCTATCGGCATGTTGATATTTTTTAGGCTTGGATTCGTAGTCCCTTTGTAGTAAAAATTGAAGTTTTTTACTTCCAGCTCCAGCGCCTCTTTGACGTTTACTATAGTTGACATATTCTACCTTTGACCTTTTTTGAGTTTCATGATTATTCTACTGACGATGTTTATAAACAGTACCGCAAAAGTAAGTATCGCGGCGCCGGCCCAGCCTAGCTTCTGCCAATCTTCGTATGGACTTGACGCGTATCCGAACATCGTAACCGTGAGCGACGCCATCGAATCGTTCATGTTTAGGCTAAAGAAGTTGTTGTTAAACGACGTGAATAGTAGCGGAGCCGTCTCCCCGGCGACCCTTGCTACGCCTAGGAGTATACCCGTCATAAGGCCTACGGCGGCGCCTTTGTAGACGACTTGGAATATAACTTTCCATTTCGGCGCCCCTAGCGCGTAAGCCGCTTCCCTAAGCGTCTGCGGCACTAGACGGAGCATGTCGTCTGTCGTTCTGATGATGACGGGAACGGCAAGTATGGCAAGCGCTACGCTTCCGGCCCAGCCGGAGAAGTGGTGGACGGGAGCCACCATGATGCCGTATACGAATACGCCGACTACGATAGACGGAGCCGACATCATGATGTCGGATAGGTCTCTGACGAAGTTGGCTATCTTGGAGCCTTGACCGTATTCGCTTAGGTATGTTCCGGCTAGCATTCCGACAGGTATGCCTATGCCCATCGCAACGCCGGTCAGCAGCAGGTGTCCGACAAGAGCTTGTCTTAAGCCTCCGCCTTCCATCCCCGGAGGCGTACCGTCTTGGGTGAATGTCGTGAAGGATATGTATGAAAACCCTTTGACTAGGAGAACGCCGAGTATCCAGAATAGTATGGCGATACCGGCGAGAGCGGCTATCGTAGAGAGCGCCAAAATAATGCTATTTACTATTTTTCTTCTGTTTTTGTGCAACATCTTAGCTTCTCTCCTTTTTCAAAAAGAGGAATTTGGCGGTAGCTATAATCGCGAAGCTGACTATGAATAGCAGAAGCGCCAATAGGTATAGGCTGGAGTAGTATATGTCGCTATCCGCTTCCGCGAACTCGTTTGCAAGAGTAACCGGAATGCTTGTGGCCGGTTCCAGGATGCTTGCTGGAATTCTCTGTGAATTGCCCATTACGAACGTGACGGCCATCGTCTCTCCTAGCGCGCGCCCGAGGGAGAGTATGATGGAGCCTATTACGCCGATCTTTGCGTAAGGCAGGATAACGTCTTTTATAACGTCCCATTTTGTCGCGCCAAGCGCGTACGCCGACTCTTTCAGGATATCCGGCGTCGTATTCATCGAATCCCTGGTAATCGAGGCCGTAAAAGGGACTATCATGATGGCGAGTATCAAACCTCCGGTCAAAAGCCCCATACCTGAACCGCCGGTAGCGTCTCTAACGATAGGCACGAAGTAAAACAGCCCCCACATACCGTAGATTACGGAAGGGATTGCGGCTAGAAGCTCTATTAGCGTACCTGCCGTGCCTTTGATATTCGCATGCGCTATCTCGCTTAGAAATATCGCAATCCCTATTGCTATCGGCGTAGCGACTATCATGGCTATCGTCGTGCTGATAATCGTGCCGTATATCGAAGGAAGAGCCCCGAAAGTCTCCATGTTCGGCGCCCAGATTTCACCCGTTAGAAAGCCTATACCAAACGAATCTATCGCAGGTTTGGCGTCAATGTACAATATGGCGAATATCGCGACCAAAACTACGAATACCGACAGGGCCATGAATCTGGAGAGACCCTCGAAAATGAAATCGCCTATGTTGATATTTCTCATATCTAAATTAACCCTGTTATCACTTTTAATTGAATGCCGCACCGAATGCTTTTGTGCTTTTATTATGCTAAATTGTATGCCAAACAGATTACGAAACAGTTACTTTTGAAGTCGTGATTATAGAAAAAAGGGGCTGAATGATTAAAAAAAGAGCTGAAGCGGCGGCCTCCAAAAAGGTGGGCGCCAAAAAATATCAGAACTCTTTTCTTACGTTTAGAAGCGTTATCAAATTTAGTTTGTCTAGAAGCTCGTATAGGTCCGGACTATATATGAAAAGCGTCAGTTTTGCGTTGTCTTTTTGCACCATCTTCAGAAGCGTTCCGATGATGGACGAGGTGATGATATAAGAGTCAATGATATGCACGTCTATAACGGCCCCCGGCTCTTTGAGAAGGATATCGGTAATGCTTTTTTTGAAGGTCGTGCTATCCTCGATAGTTTTGATTACCTCTTTGACGTTTAGTCTGTATCCAGAGGCTGTTTTGACGTTTTCTATCTGCACGTTCGATCCTTTTATGATATATAAGCGATTGTAAGAAAAAAACTCTTAGCGGAGAATAAATGTCTCTTTGAGTTCTACGGTCTTAAAGAACGTCGTCTTGTTCCCGGTCTCGCTAAAAAATACGCCGTCCGTCATATCCGATGCCATCCAAACCCCTCTGCCGGAATATTTCGCCGTGTTGCCGACGTATATCGTCTTCAAAACCTCCGAGAACTCAAATCCGCTTCCAGGGTCTTCTATGCTGATTTCCAGCATCTCCTTGCCGTCTTTTGTTTTGAATACGCAAAGATCTATCGTAATGCTATTTTTGCACTCCTCGCACCGGCTGTTTAACAAAAACTCGTCATAGGTGTCGTCCTCGATAAGTTTTTGCTTCTCCTCCGGCGTTAGCTTGAGAGCCCCATGCTCATAAGCGTTCATCAGAAGCTCCGTAAATACGAGAAGCGTCTCCGATGACTCCTTCTCGTTTACTCCGGCATCGGTCAGCATCCTCTCCATCTCGTTGCCGGCTTTGATGACATCCATCATATTGGCCGTTATGCTTATCCTTTCGCAATACAGTTTGCCGCTATCCGAGAGCTTCGACATATATATCAGCGTCAAGTCGTCGTCGAGCCCCCCGACCCTGGATTCGAATTTGCGTATAAACTGCCTCAAAAGCATCGACTCGGCAAAGTCCGTGTCCATATTTTTCGAATACGGCTGTCCGTCTAGCTGCTCGCTCTCGTTCAGGCCGTCGGAATAGATGGCTACCCTCTCTATCTCGCCTAGGGGCAGCGTGTCCATGTTGTTGCCGGACAAGAACTGCATTATCGGCGGATTGTTAGTTTTTACATACCCTACGTTGCCGTTTTGCAGGTAGATAACAGGCGGCATGCCGTAATTTACTATCGACGCCGTCTCGTTTTTTAGATCAAAATCCAAAAACAGCGCGCAAAGCAGTTCGTCTTCCAAAAGCTGCTTTTTTATGAAGTGGCAAAACGATTCGGTTATTGCCAAAAGGCTGAAATCGTCGTGTTCCGTGGCTTTTTCTACGCTATTGTTGATAAAGGAGGTAGACTGGATGCTGGTAACCGACGCGCTAAGCCCCTTGCCCATGGCGTCTATGATGTAAAAGAGATATCTGTCGTCGTCTATCTTTATGGCGCCGAGCGTATCCCCGCTTAGAATATCGAGAGGTTTGTAGTACGAGTCGAAGAGCCAATCGTTTTTGAATAGATGCGACACCTGGTCTTTGATGATTTTCTTTTGTTTTTTAAAGGCGTCCTGCTGCTGTGTGTTATGGTATCTCTCTTTGTACTTTAGAAGTTCCAGCTCTTGTTTTTTGGCCATTTCGTGCGCGGTAATATCGCTTATGGTAAGTATCTTTTTGACGTCGTGCAGCACTTCCGACTCTGAGAGTTCTAATGAAAATATGGACTTTTTGCCTTTGATTTGCGCTTTGAAGTCGTCGCTTGTCGATAATATATCAAATAGCTCGGCGTCGCTCGAGGGCATTTCGTATCCGTCGTATTTCTCTAGTTTCGAGAGCAGGGAAAACTCTCCGTACGGCTCAAAAGTGTCGTTGAAGGAGTGGTTTGAGTGCTCCAAATTTAGATGCGTATCGAATATGGCGATCATGTTTTTCTGGGCGTCCATAATAGCTTTTATATATGCAAGCCCCCTTTTTAGCTGCTCTTGGAGCTTGTATAGCTTCGTCTGGTTTTTTACTCTGGTCAAAATCTCCGTTTTATCGAAAGATTTGGCGATGAAGTCTACGCCGCCGACCTCGAAACCCTTTAGTTTGGTCTCCAGGTCGTCGAACGCGGTCAGAAATATAACGGGTATGTCTTTGGTTTTCGGGTCGTATTTGAGTATTTTGCATACTTCAAAACCGTCCATTCCTTTGCCCATCTGTATATCGAGCAGTATCGTGTCGACGGCGATGTTTTGGAGCAGGTCGAGAGCCTCTTCGCCGCTGGAGGCCGAAAATACCTCAAACCCCTCTTTTTTTAGGATCATCGTCAGTATATGCACGATCGTCTTCGTATCGTCTACGATTAATACCTTGTCGGTCGTCTCTATCTTTGTCGGCAGCAACCAGACCCCTTTTTGTAGCTATTATGTAGCAAGCTTTTGATACAATTTTTTCATAAACTAACTAAAAGGTATGTTTTATGGATTACGAAAAAGAAGAATTAAACTATTTGCTTCATACATACAAAAGAAACTATGTCAATTTTACGGATGGAAAAGGCGCAAAACTATACGACGAAGACGGTAAGGAGTATATAGATTTTATGTCCGGGATAGCCGTGAACTCGGTCGGCTACAAACATCCAGCGCTTGTAAAGGCCGTAAGCTCCGCAATAGACGGCGTGCATCATATATCAAATCTTTTTTATATAGATTCGCAGGTTCAAGCGGCAAAGAAGATACAAGAACTTTGCGGCATGGATGTCCGCGTGTTTTTCGGCAATAGCGGCGCCGAGGCGAACGAGGGCGCCATCAAAATAGCCAGAAAGCACGGGGAGACAGCCTTTAAGACAAAAAAATACAAAGTCATCACTATCAAAAACTCGTTTCACGGCCGAACTATAACGACATTGAAGGCGACGGCGCAGGATAGGTTTCATGACTTTTTCGGACCTTACCCGGATGGTTTCGTGCATGCCGAGAATATAGAAGACGCGATAGCGAAAATAGACGACCATACAGCCGCCGTAATGCTCGAGCCTATCCAGGCCGAAGGCGGGGTGGCCGCTTTCGAGAAGACTGAGCTTAAAAAACTAAGAGCCGCCACGAAAGAGAAAGGCGCGCTACTCATATTCGACGAGATCCAAAGCGGCGTATTTAGAAGCGGCGAGTTTCTGGCGTCGCAGGTATACGAAGTCGAGCCGGACGTATTTACGCTCGCCAAAGGTCTTGCGGGCGGCGTGCCGATAGGAGCTGTATGCACGACGCTAAAAGATATATTTGTTCCTGGCGACCACGGCTCTACTTTCGGCGGAAACCCGCTGTCGACAAAAGCCGCCGTTGCGGTGCTCGGCGTGCTGGAAGAAGAATATAAAAGCGGTAGGCTAAAGGCTGCGATAGACAGGTTTGATGCGAATTTGGCGGCTGTCGTCGCCGATTTCCCAAATCTGTTCGAAAAGAGGGTGGGGCTTGGGCTTCTCAGGGGTCTAAAGGCAAAAAGCGAAGAGATAATGCAAAAAACTATTTCCGAGGGGTTCAAAGAGGGTGTCATAGTCATCAAGTCGGCCCAGAATACGGTTAGATTTTTGCCGTCCATCACTATCGCGACAGACGAGATAGACGAAGGATTCAAAAGGCTTCGCGCGGCGCTTATCAAGCTATAGGCTTTTGTTTGAAATTTAGCGAATATTTTAACGAGTGGCTCTATGGCGAAGGCGGATACTATAGAAGCGTAGGGCAGGTCGGCAAAAAAGGGGATTTTCTTACATCTCCCAGCGTCTCCATGTTTTTTGCCGGAGCGCTTGCAAATAAGTTCGTCTCGCTCGTAAAAGAGGGAAGGCTCTCTGAGGATGCGATAATATGCGAATTCGGCGCAAACTCCCTTTTTGCGGTTAAGGACTTCGCCTCTTTCCTTGCGGGGCTAGCCCCGCATCTTTTAAAAACCGTCAAGTTTGTTATCGTGGAAAAGCAGCCCGAAGCGGCGCTTTTCCAAAGAAAAGAGCTTGCAGAGTTTTTTGGCGATATACGGTTTGATATCGTGGAAAATCTGGCCGGTTACGAGGAGTGCGACGCTTTCGTGTACGCAAACGAGATATTCGATGCTTTTGGTTGCGAGCTTATAATGGAAGGCAAGACGGCTGTCGTGGAGTCGCATAAAATAGAGTTTTCCGGCTATGACAACGATGCGTTGGCAAAAGCTGCGAGGCTCGGCATTCAAAAAGGAGAGCTATCTCTTGGATACGAGGAGTTTGCGGCCATGCTTTACGGCTCATTCAAGAAAAGCTATTTTGTTACGTTCGATTACGGGCAGGAGTATCCAAGAAACGATTTTTCAATCAGGGTCTACAAAGAGCACAATACGGAGCCGCTTTTTGCGGTAGACGACTTGACTCCTTATTTTGGCGTTTCGGACATAACGTACGACGTGAACTTTTCGCATCTAAGAGAGGCTTTCGAGGGCGCCGGCTTTGACTTTTTGGAGTATAAAAACCAATCTTCCGCTCTTATAGATTTCGGTATAGCCGAGCTGCTTGAGCTTTATTTACAAAAAGCCGGAGAGGAGGCGTATCTAAAAGAGGCGGCGAAGGTAAAAACGCTAATCGCTCCAAACGGGTTTGGCGAGAGGTTTAAGATGATAAGTTTCAAGAAAGGGGTTTAAATGACGCTAGTTTTAAACGGCGAGACTATCGATATAGCGGACGGTATAACTCTATTTGAGCTTATAATGAGCAAGGGAATAGAGGAAAAAGTGATGGCCGCCGCCGTCAATATGGAGATAGTCAAAAAAGAGGATTGGAAAACAAGGATTTTAAAAGAGGGTGAAAAGGTGGAGCTTCTTCAGTTCGTCGGGGGCGGATAAACAAAAGCCGCGGCGACGGCGTACTCTCCGTCGTGCGTAATGGAGAGGTGTATGCGTCTGACGCCAAATACCGCCGCCGACCTTTCGCTAAGTAGCGCATAAGGCGCCCCGCTCTCCGTCTTCTCTATCGATATATCGTGAAACCCAAGCTTTGCGGATATTCCGCATCCAAGCGCTTTTGACACGGCCTCTTTTGCGGCCCATTTTGAGGCTATGCTCGAAATCGATTTTGAGCTCTCTATCTCTGAGTGGTTTAGAAACTTTTTCAAAAAAAGCTCGCCGTGTCTGTCGGCGGCCTTTTTGATTCTATCTACTTTGACTAAGTCTATGCCTATCAAACTATTGAACTACGAAGTTTGTGAAGTATACGTTTTTTACGCGGCCGTCTTTTAGGCGCTCGTTTACTTTTTCCATAATCTCGTTTTTAACGCCCTCTTTGCCTTTGATATTCATAAGCTCTTCGGCGGTCTTTGACGATACTACGGAGATTACTATGTCGGTTACGATCGCTTTTTTGGCGAGCATCTCCGGAGCCAGCTCTTGCGCGTCAAGTTCTAGCGCCACAGAGAATTTGGCGTACCTCGCTCCGCCCTCGCTCATCAGGTTTACTATCAGGTTGTCGACCGCAAACATAGGACCGGCTACAAGGTCGTCACCGTGCCCGCCTTTTTTCTTTGCGTCTTTAGCCGCGTGCGCCTTATCGCCGCCTTTTTCCTCCTCGCCGCCCTTGAGCATCAAAAAGGCCAACGCGCCGCCTACGACTATCAATAAAACAAGTACGACCGCCACTATGATAATAACGGTTTTACCTTTTTTGGGCTGTTCCGCGCCTTCCGCTTTTTCTTTCTCTTCAGCCATCTATACCCCTAAAAACAAAGTTACTTGCTAGTAAGTCTGTTCATAACCCCCAAAACTTCTTCCATCTTTTGGTCGACTCTAGCTAGCTCGTCGGTGAGTTGGTTCATCTCTTTTGCGTTGTTGTTTAACGCCTCGGAGTTGTCGCCAATCGCCTGCACGACTACGCTTATTGTAGCATTAATTTCCGTTAAGCTTTTCTGAGTCCTCTCCGCAAGCTTCCTTACCTCGTCGGCGACAACCGCGAATCCACGCCCGTGTTCCCCGGCTCTCGCCGCCTCTATCGCCGCATTTAGGGCTAGTAGATTTGTCTGATCCGCTATATCGCTGATTACCGTCAAAATACCTTTTACTTGTTCGGCGTCGGAGCTTAGTCTCGCCAGATTGTCGGCAAGTTCGTTTTGTCTATGCGAAGCCTCGGTAATCCTGTCGGTAGTGCTCTCTACTATGTGGCTTAATTCTTTAAACGTAGTTTGTTTTAGCGTATCTATCGCGCTTGATAGTTCCTTTGCTTTTTCTTCCAGCCTGAGCGCCGACTCTTCGTTTTGTTTCTCGGCGTCGCTTAGGGCGTCCCCGAGAGCGTTTACGCCCTCCAGCATCTCTTTCATCTGTCCGCCAAGGTGGTCGGTGTCAACTTTCGCCAGATAGTTTTTGTTGCCGTACTCTTTGAGGGTTTTGTTGGACTTTGAAAGACTGTCTTCGATGCTGTCCAGCATTTTGTTTATCGTCTTTGCCAGTACTTGAATCTGCGGGGTTTGTGAGGTGGAGCCCGCCCTGCAGTCATAGTATCCGCTACCGACTTTTGAAGCCAAAAGCACCATCTCCCCGGTTACCTTCATATCCTGCTGTGTTTTTTCTATATAGATCTTGGCGGCCTTCTCAAGCTCCCTTAGGATCTCCGATACTTTGTCGTTGCCTTCTATCTCCGGCAGAGTAAGTATATTCCTCTTGCCTTTTATCAGCTCTATAAACTGCTCTAAAAAATCTTCGAGCCTATCTAATTTTGAATTTCCAAAAAACATCTACCGCTACTCCAATTCTTTTAGTTTAGTGTTTTATAAAGCTCTTCGGCTTTTTTGATTTCGTCTCTTGTCGCCATTCTTCTGCAAGACATATACCCTTTTTTGCCGCCGCAGCTAATCATCGGATATACGGTCGCATATACCCAGTAGTATCCGCCGCCTTTGACCGCATTTTTAACAAAACCTGTCCATACTTTGCCTTGCTTTACCGTCTCCCACAGATCTTTGAAGGCGGCTTTTGGCATATCCCTATGTCTTACTATGTTGTGGGGCTTGCCGAGAAGCTCGTCTCTCGTATACCCGGCTATCTCGCAAAAATCGTCGTTGGCAAAGGTTATTATCCCTTTCTCGTCGGTTTCGGACACTAGGAATGCGCCTTCTGTCAGCGTATACTCTCTTTCCATTTAATTGTCTCCAAATAGCTTTTTATTTTAATTTATTTACATATGTAAATTAAACTATAAAACAGATAAAAATGTTCTTAATTGATGATAAAGTTGCCGCTTTTATTTGCCGAGTGGTAAATAACGGCTCCATATTTAACGGACATATGCTTCATCAGCATCTTTTGGATGATTGGCTCAAACGACGGCAAAAACCAAGCGTTATTGGACATTGCGATTATATATTTGGGTCTGTCGGCGTAAATTTTCGCATTCGTAGCCTCGTAGCATATTGCGTTCCTAAAACGTATCCCCTTTATGTCGAAATCGCTGGGCTTATCCGCCGTTTTATAGTCTTCGGCGCCGTTAAAAAAGAGGTTATTGACTATTTTGGACATAAACTCCGGCAACGGATTTACCTCGCCAAACGGCACGGCTACCACTTTGTCGAATATCTTCATATCTCCGTCTTGGAACATATATGTCGAGTTGTAGACTGAATTTCCATCCAGCTTTAGCGCTCCGGCGACTATCGTGATTTCATAGCTCCTCTCCTTAAGCAGCCCCACTATCTCGTCTGCTTTGTTCAAAAAGTACGGAAACGCCGTCTCCGGGAGCACCACGACGTCGCATCTATCTCCTATGGCTGAATCTATCCTCGCGATATTCTCCTTCGTTATTTGCCTTTTAAATCTCTCGTCCCATTTTTGTCCCTGGTCGATATCCGTCCGCACCAGCTCTATCTTTAGCCGAGGGATCTCTTTTTCGGCCGTGGCGGCCGGAGATAGCGCCGCCGCAAAAAACAAAATTCCGGCTATTTTTATAATTTTCTTCGTCTTTATGATGATTGCCGTGCCGGCTAAAAGCATTATAAGCTCTGGTTTTGAGGCGCCGAAATAGCTTGCGGAATATAGCAGTTCTGGCTTCATCCAGTCAAATCCGAGCGGCGCCAGATAGTCGAACGCGAAACCCACAATCAAAATCCTCAGCCAAAAAAACCTCTCGGATAAAAAACCTATCAGCCAAAACAGTCCGCCGTAATAGAAAAAAGCTGCGGCGAAAAAAAGCGGGGCAAGCCATATCATATCGTAGTAACGAAGCGAGAAGGCTATCCAGTAGAACCATAGAAGTCCGCTAAAAGAACCGAACCAGAAAAGCCCTCTTTTGTCCAGCCAAAAAAACGGCGATAGGGCAAGCGGGGCCAAAAGCGTAAAAAACAGCTTAGACTCCATACCGGCGGCGGTAAAAACAATCGGTGAAAATAGTGTAAAAGCTGCCAAAAAGCCTTTTATAATGAGGCTTTTGTTAAAATCAAGCCAGCTCACTAAATTTTTTTTCAAAGGTAAAAACCCATGGAAGCTATCGTTCAAATTCTGCCTTTAGTTATTTTATTCGGAATCATATATTTCCTCGTCATCAGACCTCAGCAAGTCCAAGCAAAAAAACACAAAGAGATGGTCGAGGCGTTACAAAAAGGCGACAAGATAATTACTGCCGGCGGAATACACGCGGAAGTTGTTAAGACCGAAGCTGATTTTATCAAAGTCAAAATAAACGATGAAGGCGCTACGGTTAAACTATCGAAAGATTTCGTAGCCAGAAAAATAGAAGACACAACTGCAGCATAATGAAAAAACCAAATCCTAGACTGTGGATTTTTGCAGTCACTACTTTTATCGGGGTGCTTATGTGCATCCCTTCCCTGACCGGCGCCGACTTCTTCGCAAAAGTAAAGCTCGGACTCGACCTTCAAGGCGGCCTATATACGGCTCTTGGCGTAAAAACAGACGAAGCCGTGGAGGCCAAAGTAAAAGCTACGGCTCTAGGCTTTAAATACTATGCGGAAAAAAACGACATTCTGATAGATTCTTTGAAAATAGAAAACTCGAAGTTTAGTTTTACCCTTATCGATAAAGAATCGAAATTCAAAGTAAATGAATATTTCACGAAAGAAAATGGCATCTTGACTTCGCAAAACGGCGATGTCGTAACAATCTCCCTTACGCCGCAAGAGATCAAGCTCGTTAAAGAGTTTGCCGTAAACCAGGCCGTGGAGACAATTCGAAACAGGCTTGACCTTTTCGGTCTTGCGGAGCCTAGCGTGACGAAATCCGGGCTGGACAACATCATAGTCGAACTCCCCGGAGTAAAGAGCCAGGCCGAAGAGCAAAGAGCAAGGGAGCTTATCGCCAAGACTGCGAAACTTGAGCTGATGGAGGTCGCGGAAGGGCGTACGGATGCGTACGCTATGAGCGACGTGGAGCGCAAGGAGACTGGCGTGCGGGTATTGCCGGACTATAAAAACCCGGAAATGTCCTATGTCGTAAAAGACATTCCCGTGCTCGACGGCTCCATGCTAACGGATGCGAAAGTGGGATACGATAGCAACGGGCAGTCCGCCATAGAGTTCAAGCTAAATTCGCAGGGCGCTTCGATATTCGGCGATTTTACTCAAAAAAGCGTCGGCAAGAGGCTGGCCATCGTGCTTGACGGCAAAGTCTACTCGGCTCCTTCTATAAAAGAGAGAATAGGCGGCGGAAGCGGGCAGATAACCGGGCATTTTACTCCCGAAGAGGCAAGGGACCTCGCTATCGCCCTAAGAAGTGGAGCGCTTCCGGCAAGCGTAGTATTGCTTGAAAAAAGAAGCGTCGGTCCGTCTCTCGGCGCGGATAGCATACACGCAAGCCTTATGGCGTTTATCACCGGCGGCATATTGGTGTTTGGATTCATGGCCGCTTATTACGGCGTAGCCGGAATGTTCGCCAATATCGCCCTTGTTTCCAATATCGCCCTTATTATCGCCGTTATGGCCATGTTCGGCGCGACCCTTACGCTCCCTGGTATGGCCGGCCTAGTGCTCACCATCGGTATGTCGGTTGACGCCAACGTCATCATAAACGAGCGTATTAGGGAGCTTCTAAGACAGGGAATGCCTATCAAGAAAGCTATAGAAGAGGGCTATAACAATGCGATGAGCGCGATTGTGGACTCGAACGTCACGGCGGTTATAGCGGCAGTCGCTATGTATGTGTACGGCACCGGACCAATCAAGGGATTTGCGGTCGTCATGGCTGTCGGCGTACTTATTTCGATGCTGACGGCTATAGTCGGCACGCACGGCCTATTTGACGCCTTTTTATCAAGAATAGAGAAGAGCAGAAATATACGCTTTTGGTTTGGTATGCCAAACAGCTACCTAAAAGGCGGTAAATAATGGAACTGTTTAATAACACCAAAACATACGATTTTATGGGGAAAAACAAGGTTATTTTCTCCATCTCCGCCGTCGTTATGGCGTTTTGTATCTATTTTATGAGTGTGCACGGTTTTAAACTCGGCGTAGATTTTGCCGGCGGCACCGTCGTACAGCTCAAATATGACGCAAAACCAGATGCCCAGAAAATCAGGGAACTTCTAAAGGCAAGCGACTTTAAGGGTGCGGAAATACAAGAGTTTGGAAAAGAGAACGAGATACTTATCCGTTTCCAGACGACAAACCAGAGCGTAACGAAGGACACCGGGGATGCAATATCCAAGCTGCTGGCCTCCACCGGAAAATTTGAAATCAGAAGGGTCGAGATAATAGGGCCGAAAGTCGGCGACGAGCTAAGACAAAAAGGGATGATGGCGATGCTGATCTCCTCTCTTGGGATTTTGTTTTACCTTGCGTTTAGATTCGAGTGGAGATTTGGTCTTGCAGCGCTCCTTGGCGTTATACACGACGTCGCCATAACGGCTGGGGCCGTCGCTGTGGCGGGCGTAGATTTCGACCTTACGGTTCTCGCCGCGCTCCTTACGTTGATGGGGCACTCTATCAACGATACGATTATTATCTTCGATAGGATAAGGGAGCACGTCAAGGAGGCTAAGCCGGACGCAAACGGGAAATACAGCTTCCCGCAAATTATTAACGAAGCGATATCCAGGACGCTATCGAGGACCGTTTTGACGGTGCTTACGCTTTTCTTCGTTATTTTGACGCTCTACCTGTTTGGCGGGGAGATTATCAAAGGATTCGCGTTTACGATGCTCATAGGCACCATCATAGGCGCCTACAGCTCGATATTCATAGCGTCCCCATTCCTTATATGGTTTGGCTATAGCGTGCAAAAAGCAAAAGAAAAAGATGCGGAAAAGCTCAAAATCCAAATCGAAAAAGAGAAGATGAGAGCCGAATTTGAAAAAGGGACAGTTTGATCGATGGGCTACGAATTTAGGACGATAGAACAAAAATGGCAAAAAGAGTGGGCGGAGACGAATGCCTTTGAGCCGAGCGACGACACTACAAAACCAAAAAAATATATCCTCTCCATGTTTCCATATCCGAGCGGTAGGATACACATGGGGCATGTGCGTAACTATACGATAGGCGACGCATTTGCCAGACACTACCGCAAGCTGGGCTTTAACGTCCTTCACCCGATAGGGTGGGACGCCTTTGGGCTTCCGGCCGAAAACGCGGCTATCAAGCATGGCGTACACCCTAAGAAGTGGACATACGAAAATATAGACTATATGAGAAACGAGCTAAAAGGGCTAGGCCTCTCGTTTTCCGTAAAAAGGGATTTTGCGACTTGCGACGCAGAATATACGAAGTTCGAGCAAGGCTTTATCATCGATATGTGGGAGAAGGGGCTGATATACAGAAAAAGCGGCCTTCTCAACTGGTGTCCGCATGACCTTACCGTGCTAGCCAACGAACAGGTAGAAGAGGGCAAATGCTGGAGATGCGGCACCGAAGTGGTCCTAAAAGAGATGAACCAATACTATCTGGCTATCACCAACTACGCGTCCGAACTCTTGGAAGATATCAAAACACTTGAAAAAGGGTGGCCAAAGCAAGTCCTGACGATGCAGGAGAACTGGATAGGACAAAGCGAGGGGCTCGAGTTTAGCTTTGAACTCTCGGAAGAGTCGAAAGAGAGACTGGACGGCAAATTCGACAAGCTATCCGTGTTTACCACAAGAGCCGACACCGTATACGGCGTAACCTACTGCGCGCTTGCGGCGGAACATGAGATAGTGCGTTATATGCAGCAAAACGGCCTATTCGATGAGGGCAAAAGCTCAAAAGTCTCGGCGATGCAGAGAGTGCCGGCAAGAGACAGGGGTGCGGCCGAAAAAGACGGTTTTGACACATCTCTTACCGTAATCCATCCTTTGACGGGGGAGAAGCTGCCTTTATGGGTTGCCAACTTCGTCATAGCGGACTACGGCAGCGGCGCGGTAATGAGCGTCGCGGCGCACGACGAGAGGGATTATGAGTTCGCTACCAAATTCGGCCTGCCTCTAAAAGCCGTCATTAAGGCCCCCGAGGGCGCGGAAGTGAGCGGCGCATATACCGGCGAAGGCGTCATGTTCGGCAGCGGCGAGTTTGACGGTATGAATAACGTAGAGGCGAAGTCCGCGATTATCAAAAAATTCGAGAGCCTTGGAATAGGCAAGGGTGTCAAGACCTATAGACTAAGGGACTGGGGTATATCCAGACAGAGATATTGGGGCACGCCTATCCCTTTTATCCACTGTGAAAAATGCGGCGTAGTTCCTGAGAAAAAAGAGAATTTGCCTGTACTGCTCCCGGAAGACGTCGTGATTGATGGAAGCGGGAATCCGCTCGAAAAACACGCGGCATTCAAAAGCTGCAGATGCCCTAAATGCGGCGGCGAGGCAAGAAGGGAGACCGATACGCTCGATACCTTTGCGGAGTCGAGCTGGTATTTTCTTAGATACGCCCAAAACCCGGAAAACTTTTCAAAAGAGGCGTTTTCAAAAGAGGCGGTCAACTACTGGATGCCGGTAGACAGATACGTAGGCGGTATAGAGCACGCGATACTCCACCTTCTCTACTCCAGATTTTTCACAAAAGCGCTGAGGGATCTTGGATACGTAAACGTAGACGAGCCGTTTGAAAACCTGCTGACGCAGGGAATGGTGCTAAAAGACGGCGCTAAGATGAGTAAGTCGAAAGGCAATACCGTAGACCCTGACGAACTGGTAAAAAAATACGGCGCCGACACCGCAAGGCTGTTTATACTGTTCGCCGCTCCTCCGACGAAGGAGCTGGAGTGGAACGACAGCGCGGTCGAGGGATGCTTTAGATTTTTGAGACGTTTTTATGAAAAAAGCGAAAACGTAAAAAAAGCGTCCGCCAAGCCGGTAGTAGATGCGGCAAGCCTCTCCAAAGAAGAGAAGGAGGCCAGAAAGAAGGTCTACGAAGCGCTCAAAAAAAGCCTTGCCGTGTTTGACGACGGCTTTGCCTTCAACACAGTCATAGCGGCTTGCATGGAGGCTCTCAATTCGCTTGACGCGCAAAACAACGAAGCGGTATGGAGCGAGGGATATTATATTCTGACGAACGTACTTGAACCGATAGCGCCGCACGTATGCCACGAGATAGCAGACAGGCTTTTTGGATGCGCTAATTTCGGCAAGATAGAGGTCGACGAGTCGGCGTTCGATAGCGATACCGTGTTTTACGCCATAACCGTCAACGGTAAAAAAAGAGCCGAGATAAATGTCCCAAAAGACGCCTCTAAAGACGAGATACTAGCCCTTGCGAAGGCTGAAGCAGGAAAATGGGTAGATGGCGAAATAATCAAAGAGGTCGTAGTGCCGAACAAACTTATAAACTTCGTGGTAAAAGGCTAAACATGAGAAAGCTTCTGGCAATCCTCTTGGTGGTAACGCTGTTTGCCGGATGCGGATATAAGCCTGCCGTACACTACTCCAAAAAAGCGATAGGCGATAAGGTGTACGCCAAGGTGACGATGCTAAGAAGCGACCCGGAAAATACCGTCCTTATTAAAGACGCTATCAATGAGGCCGTTGTTACGAAGTTTGGCTCTAAGCTTGTAAGCGAAAAAGAGGCGACTACGAAAATGCATATAGAGGTCGCCTCGGTAGGACTCTCTCCTATACAATACGATCAAAACGGATATGTCGTGCTCTATAGGATGAATGTCGCGTTAAATACGACGGTCGTATCCAAAAAGGAGAGCAAGTTGTTCCAAACAAGCGGCAGCTATGACTTCTCCGTCGAGCCTAATACTACGGTCTCCGACTCCAAAAGATTCGAGGCTATCAAAAACAGTAGTTCGAAAGCTATCGATATGCTAATATCCCAAATATCAATACTGGGGCTTATAGGTGAAACTGGAGCAGATAGTAGCAAGGGCGATTAAGTCCCTAAAAGAAGCGCACAAGGAGATAACTCCGGAGGAGTTCCAGAAGGCTTTTTGCCGCGAGATGAAAAAAGAGGGGCTAAGCCACGAAGAGTGCGACAAGCTAAATAAATTTATCTCAAGGCTGGACGAAGGCTATCAAAAGCTTGTCAAAGGCTATGCTCCAAAGACTATGGACGAGCTCGTCCAGTTTCTGATCTCCCAGGTAAACAGGCTAAACCCTACGGAGGCCGGCGAATATCTTGCGGCCCAGTCGATACTGCTTTTGAAGGTATTAAAGGCGATGAGGCAGCTGCGCCATAAAGAGGCCGCAAAGCTAGCCTCCGCCACTCTAGACAAGATAGAGAACACCAAAAATACCGAACTGCTTTTGACGCTCGCGAAATCATGGGACTCCCTAGCCGCGAACTACAAGCCGACCGAGTTTGCGGCGTTTGAAAAATATACTCTTTTAAAAGGCTATTTTTTAGAAGATGTCGCAAACGAGCTAAAGCTCGCCTTTGAAAAGAATATCCAGAGCTCGGACGATTTGGCGCTCGTCGTGCTGGATGGCCTGAAGCCGTCATTTACGAAGGAGATGCAAAAAGAACTCGAGCTATTCGGGAAAAAAGTTCTTAACGAGCCGGTTCTGATTTCGCAAAAAAGAGTGCAGTCGGAGATAAAATCCCTCGTCTCAAAGCGCATCTATCTGGACAACAAAGAGATTAAGCAAAAGATTTCGGAAATAGACGGAATGGTGACTAGATGCTATGCGAAAATTTCCGGCGTTACGGATGCGAATGCGAGCGGAGCGCAAAAGGTAGGCTCCATCAAGAAGCTTATAGAAGAGAGCAGGGACGGCGACTTCGAGGCGGTAAAGGTTAAGCTTTCCGCTTTGGTGGCCGCTCTTGACAACGATATAAGCGGCGCGCTTACGGCGCTAAAAGAAGAGCATGCGCAGATGATTGCGATGCAGCAGAAGATAAAGAGCTTGGAGAGCGAGCTGGAGAGCGCGAAGGAGGAGGCCGGAATAGACTTTTTGACGAAGCTTGCGAATAGAAAAGTCATAGACGAGGAGTTGGAGCGCTTCGAAGAGTTTTACCTAAGATTTGAAGACAACTATAGCGTCGTGTTTTTCGATATAGATTATTTCAAAAAAATCAACGACACATACGGTCATATGGCCGGTGACGTCGTTTTGACCTCGTTCGCCCAGATGCTAAAGAAGAAATCGAGAGATATGGATATCATCGGGAGATTCGGCGGAGAGGAGTTTATCGCGATACTTCCGAAAACAGATATAGAGGGCGCAAAAACGTATGCGGAAAGCATAAGGGCCGCCGTAGAAAAAACCAAGTTCATCTATAAAGAGACGAGAATAGACGTGACGGTAAGCGCCGGATGCGCCGAGAGAAAATCGGAGAAAAGCTTGAAAGAGCTGATAAAAACATCCGACGAGAGGCTTTATAAGGCAAAGCAAGACGGCAGAAACAGGGTCTTTTCGGCTTGAGTCTAGAAGCTTATCTAGAAGCGAAAGGAGCGGAGTACGCCCCCTTCGACCCTGCCAGATTTAGAAATTTTTACGAAAAACATGAAAACGATATCGGGCAACCGCCAAGAATAGTACAGATTGTGGGTACAAACGGGAAGGGGACCACCGGGCGTTTTTTGGCTTCTATCTTGAAAAATTCCGGCTTTAAAGTCGGCCACTTCACATCCCCCCATATATTGTCTGTTACCGAGAGGTTTTGGTTTGACGGAGGCGACGCCTCTATGGACGAGCTGGAGCTTTCGCACCGGGAGCTTTTGGAAAAATTCGGTTCCGACTTGGATAGTCTTAGCTATTTTGAGTATCTGACGCTTCTTTGCGTCGCTTTTTTTAGCGGCAGGTGCGATTTTTTGGTTTTGGAGGCCGGGCTCGGCGGAGAGTTCGACTCCACGAGCGTAGCAAAAAAAGAGCTGATGCTGCTTACCAATATAGGGCTGGATCATCAAGATATGCTGGGAGGCACCCTTGAAGAGATAGTAAACACCAAGATGAGGGCGTCCAATTGTCCGACTATCATAGGCTTCCAGAGCGAAGGTTCGACGTATGAAATCATAAAACGAAATTTTCCGGGTCCAGATACGCGTTTTTTAAAAGATATAGTTTCAAAAGAGCACAAAGAGAGGGCGGAGGAGTATATATCGCAAAACAAATACGCCTCGTATCTGACGGACAATCTTATGCTCGCAATGGCGGGGGCCGAATTTTTGGGGATAAAAGAGATAAATCCGGAGGGCCTCGCTCCTATAGCCGGGAGATTCGAGCGTATCGCCGAAAATATTACGGTGGATGTCGGACACAATCCGCTTGCCGCGCGGATGATCGCAAAAGAACTTGGTGATAAAAAAGTGGTTTTGGTGTACAACTCGTTCGCCGATAAAAACCCGGAGGAGAGCTTGTCTGCGCTAAAAGGCTCGATTAAAATCGTCGAAATATTAGAGCTTGAGCACCAAAGAGTAATCAAAAAAGAAGAGTTAACAAAAATTTTGGATAAAATAGGGCTACCTTACCGTGACTTCGTAAAAATCGAAGATGGAGAGGAGTACCTGGTATTCGGCTCTTTTAGCGTAGTTTGCGAGTTTTTAAGGAGACGTGTTGAGGCAGAGCTTAAAAAACCTGACGGAACGGCTTAAAAAAGATAATAGATCGACACTGTTGAGGCAAAAAGCGAGACGTGAGCTGCTTCTCAGGATGCCGAGCATTAAGCACCCTAAGGCCGCGCCGACAAGAAGCAAAGAGGCGCATTCGACGGTGATCACGGTGTCGACGCCTTTTGGGCTAAAAAGCTTCACTCTGTGCAAAGTTAAGCGTAGGGCGCTCGTCAGCTTTGCGGCTTTTGCGGTCTTGTTTTTGGTGTTTGGCTCAATCGGCCTGTTGTTCAGCTTTTCAAACAATCTCGTTTTGGAAAATATGCTTGATAAGACAAAACAGGGTTATCTAGACTTGGCGGCCCAAAACCAAGGGCTTAAAAATATAGTCGAAGAGGGCAGAGCGGAGAAAGAGAAGGTGGCGCAGCTGGAGAACCTGATCAATGTCAGGAGCGACTCGCTTGGCGCCGAAAAACTTGAGCTATCCACCGTTAGCGTCGAACAAAAGACGATGCTTCTCAAAAATATTCCGAACGGTTCCCCGGTTCCGTATCAAGGGATAACCAGCGATTTTGGCTCCAGGAACCACCCGGTGCTAGGGCGCAGCATATTTCACGAAGGAATGGATCTAAAGGCCGGACTTGGAACGAAAGTCTACTCTACGGCAGACGGAATCGTAGAGTTTACTAGGTATAACGGCGGCTACGGAAATATGATGGTGGTCGCCCACTCATACGGGTTTAAGGCTGTTTACGGGCATCTCTCTAGATTCGCCGTAAGGCCCGGAGAGTTCGTAAAGAAAGGACAGCTTATCGCATTTAGCGGGAATACCGGGCTTACGGCCGGGCCGCACTTGCATTACGAGGTGAGGTTCTTGGGCGAGCCCATGAATCCGGAGCCTTTTTTGAAATGGAGTTACGGAAATTTTGCATATCTTTTCGATAGGGAGAAAAAAGTTAGATGGGCATCTTTAGTAGAAGCAACAAGGTGGCAGACACAGGCGGAGCGTCTGTCATCTCTTCAGGCACAAAAATCATCGGTCAACTGAGCGTTAAGGACAGTTTTTATATAGACGGCGAAATCGAAGGGGATATAAACTCCGAGAACATCATAACGGTCGGTAAAAACGGCGCCGTCATAGGCAAGATAAAAGCAAAAAGCGTGATAGTGGGCGGCGAAATAAAAGGCAAAGTCGAGTGCGACAGCTGCGAGATACTATCCGGCGGCAAAATAAAGGGCGAAGTCTACAGCTCCTCGCTAGTCATAGAGGCCGGCGGAATCTTGGAAGGGTCTAGCTACGTTAAAAACAACGGCTACGTAAAAGAACAAAGCCAGACTCTGATTAGCGAGTAGTATTGCAAAGTTCTTTTTTCGAGTTTCTATCCGCCTTCAAGGGCGGCGAGCCGCTATCGCTCCTATCTACCGACTCCAAAGAGGCGCTAAAACTAAAGCATGTAGCCGAGTTTTTTGGATTCGAGTGCTTTTTGTTGCCTGATTTTCGCGCGGAGGTGGGCGACGATCTTAGAAGTTTCGCCGAGGAGCTAAAAGAGCTTTTTTGCGCTCTTAACGCCTTCAACGAATCAAAAAAACATAAAAAAATCCTAATATCCCCATACAAGACCCTCTCTCGTCCTCTTCCAGCCCCAAAATACATGAAAGGCTTTGAGCTGAACTTCGCCCAAAAAGTGGATATCGAAGCGCTAAAATCAAAGCTATACGCGTATGGATACGAGTTTGTGGATATCGTAGAGCAGTCCGGAGAGGTCTCCTTCCGCGGAGATATCATGGATATATTCGCGCCAAACTTCGCCAGACCTATAAGGGTGTGCTTTTTTGACGACGAGATAGAGTCTATCAGGGAGTTTGACCTAGATACGCAAAAGAGCGACAAGACGGAGCTTGAAAACATCTATATGGCTCCGGCGTTTTTGGCGCTCTCCGCAGACGAGTTTGAGAAGCTGGAGTCCTTGACCAGATATTCCGAGTTTGACGGTTTTTTCAAGGATATACATTCGTTCGGGCTTTGGTGCTTCTGGGACAACGTAGACTATCTGAGCGCCTTTAGGACGTATAGAAGTTTTACGCCGGCCCACCTAAAAATATACGAAGACGACGAGGAGCTATGCCAAAGGCTTGTAAGCTTGCCGGCGTTACCGGATGCGAGCGAGTATAAAGAGCACCAGATAATAGATTTTAAGGCTGCGATAGAGGCGAATAAACACAAAAAAATAACGGTCATAGCCTCTAACGAGGCGCTGCTAAAACAAGCCGGTATCTACGAGATAAAAGAGGCGTACAAATACGTAGAAGCGCCATATGTTATAAATATCCAAAGTCCGGACGAGCTGATAATATCGCTAAACAAAACGGAGAAAAAGCAAAAAAGCAGGCCCAAAAAAGCTCTTGCGCTGGACGAATTTAAGCCTGGGGACTATATCGTCCACGACAAATACGGAGTCGGAATATTCGAAGGGCTTCGTCACCTAACGGTGCTGGGCAGCACCAAGGACTTCGTGGAGATAAGATACCAAAACGACGACAAGCTGCTGGTGCCGGTAGAAAATCTGGGGCTTATAGACAGATTCGTCGGCGACGGCGGAGCGGTTCCCGTAATAGACAGGCTCGGTAAATCAAGCTTCCTAAAACTAAAAGAGTCCGTTAGGAGCAGGCTGTTCGAAATCGCCGGAGAGATAGTCCGCCTGGCCGCCGAGAGGGAGCTGCAGGAGGGTGTGCGCCTTGACGCAAGAAGAGCCGAGATAGCCCTGTTTCAAAAAGAGGCCGGATTTTCGTATACGGAAGATCAGGCTAGGAGTATCGACGAGATATTTGCCGATTTTGGACGCGGAGTGGCTATGGATAGGCTGCTTAGCGGGGACGTCGGATTTGGAAAGACCGAGGTCGCCATGAACGCCGTATTCGCGGCCGCTATAAACGGATATGCCTCGGTCGTTTTGGCCCCTACGACGCTGCTTGTGAGCCAACACTACAAGAGCTTCACCGAGCGTTTCGCAAAGTACGGCATCAGATGCGAAAAAGTGGACAGGTTTATATCCGCAAAGGAGAAAAAAGCGACGCTGGAGGCCCTAAAGACCGGAACGCTAAAAGTGGCCATAGGTACGCACGCATTGCTGGACGCCGAGGTAAAAGACCTTGCGCTCGTAGTGGTCGACGAAGAGCATAAGTTCGGCGTAAAGCAAAAAGAGAAGCTAAAGGCCATCTCGAAAACGGCGCATATCCTCTCCATGTCCGCGACCCCGATACCTAGAAGCCTCAATATGGCGCTCTCGCAGGTAAAAAGTCTAAGCGAGATAAATACGCCTCCAAGAGAGAGGCTGCCTATCAAGACTTTTGTCAAAGAGTACGACGAGAAGGTGCTCAAAGAGGCCGTTATGAGGGAGCTTAGACGAGGCGGGCAGGTGTTTTATATCCACAACCGTATCGCAAGCCTTGAGGATGCCAAAAAAAGGCTTCTTGATATAGTCCCGAACCTGAGAATCGCCGTACTCCACTCCAAAATCAGCGCGGATGAGACGGAGAAGATAATGATAGATTTCGTTGAAGGCAAATACGATATGCTGCTCTCCACCTCTATCATAGAGTCCGGTATCAATATGCCGCGCGTCAACACGATAATGATAGATTCGGCCGATATGTTCGGCATGGCCGACTTGCATCAGCTAAGAGGCAGGGTCGGCAGGGGAAGCGTGCAGGGGTATGCGTACTTCTTCGTCGAATCCAAAGACGACCTGACTGAAGAGGCGAAAAAACGGCTAATCGCCCTCGAATCAAACTCGTATCTGGGCAGCGGCGCGGCCTTGGCATACCAAGACCTCGAAATCAGGGGCGGAGGCAATATCGTCGGCGAGGCGCAATCCGGACATATCAAAAATATAGGTTACGGCCTCTATCTCAGAATGCTCGAAGACGCCATCAACGAGCTAAGCGGCAAGAGCTTCGAGAAAGAAAAAGAGGTTGAGCTGAAGCTGTCCGTTTCGGCGTTCATATCGCCTGAGTTCATCGCCGAGGATAGACTGCGTCTGGAGGCGTACAGAAGGCTTAGTCGGGTGCACGAAGTGGCCGAGATATACGAGATAGAGGAAGAACTAAACGACCGTTTCGGCAAACCTGATTTGCCGACAAGGCAGTTTTTGCAGCTGATAGAGATAAAGGTGCTCTCCATAAAAGCGGGGGTATCCGCCATATCGAACTATGCGCAAAATATCACCGTAAACTTCGAAGACGGTAAAAAAGAGTATATCGCCGCCCCTAGCAAGGACGACGACGATATACTTGATACGACGCTGAAATTTCTAAGGGCTAAAAAATGAGAGTACTTTTTATAGGCGACGTCATAGGAAGTCCAGGTCGCGAGATGGTAAGGCGCCATCTTGGAGCCGCTAAAGAGAGGTTTGGGATAGACCTTGCGATACTAAACGCCGAAAACATAGCCGCCGGGTTTGGTATAACGCAAAAGACGGCGGCCGAGATGACGGACACGGGCGTAGACCTCATGACCAGCGGCAACCACATCTGGGACAAGGCCGAAGTGGTAGAGGTATTCAAAAAATATCCGCTTATCCGTCCTCTTAACTATCCATCCGAGCTTGGCGGCGAGAGCATAAGGATACTGGAGGCCGCAGACGAGAAGCTGGCCGTCGTGAACGTAATGGGGCATTTCTCGATGCCGATTTCCGATAATCCGTTCAGGCTCGCAAAAGCCGCCGTAGACGAACTAAAAGAGAGCGGAATCGATAATATATTTATCGATTTTCATGCCGAGACGACGAGCGAGAAAGAGGCTCTTTGGAGATATCTGGGGGCGGACGTGTCGTTCATCGCCGGGACGCATACGCATATCGGGACCGACGACCTTCGGATAGAGGAGGGGTGCGGCTTTGTGACGGATGTCGGGATGACCGGATGCCGAGACGGCGTCATAGGGGTCAATAAGGACGAGCCGATATTCAGGTTTTTGTTCGGCGCCAACAAGCGGTTTACGGTAAACAAAGAGTGCAGGCACATATTTCAGGCGATTGTCTTTGAGCTAAAAGACGGCGTTTGCGAAGACGCGTTCAAGATAAAAGCTTATGACGACGGGGAGCTGTTCGTGTCGCAAGAGGCCTATGTTGGATAGCTTCGAGCTTTTTGCATCCCTTCTTGGATTGGAGGGCGACCTGACGGCAAGAGACCCGTATTGGTGGCCAAATAGCGGCAGTTTCGAGGTGCTGGTCGGAGTCGTGCTGACGCAGCAGACAAAATGGGAAAACGTCGAAAAAAGCATAGAAAACCTTCGCCGCTTCAACCTTTTGTCGTTGCAAAAGATAGCGGAACTAGAGATTGGGATACTGGCCGAGGCTATCCGCCCTAGCGGGTTCTATAACCAAAAAAGCTTGCGTCTAAAAGCGCTATGCAAAGCCGTATATGAAGAGTTCGGCGACTTTGAGAGCTTCGTTTCCTCGGTCGATAGGGAGTGGCTGCTCGCCCAAAAAGGGGTCGGGCTAGAATCGGCGGATAGCATACTTCTCTACGGTTGCCGCCGTGAGATTATGGTCGTAGACGCTTATACGGCAAGACTGCTTCGTGATAAGTGCTCGCTTGAGGGACTAGAATACGAAGAGATAAGGGAGTGGCTGGAATCCGGCATATACGCAAACGAGACGAAAGCGTGCGATATAGCCGGCGGCGATATCGTGAAGGTTTTTAGCCTGTATCACGGGGCGATAGTCGAGTACTGTAAAAAACATACCAAAAAAGGAGTCGTCGGAGGGCCGCTTGAGCCTCGATGATAGAATCGTCCGTTTAAAGAGTTCCGCCAAAAAAGGCGGAAGCGTTATCTATTGGATGAGCAGGGAACAAAGGGCGGACTATAACTTCGGGCTTCTGGCGGCGGCGCGCTATGCCGAAGACAACTCCCTTGCGCTTACGGTATCTTTTTGCGTAGCGCCGCAGTTTTTGGAGGCTAGCCTGCAGGCGTTTGCGTTTATGGGGGAGGGGCTAAGAGAGGTCGAGGGCGCCCTAAGGGAGAAAAATATCCCCTTTAGGCTGCTATACGGCGAGCCGCCCCGGAAGATATCGGAATTCGCCGCTTCTTTGGATGCCCAGGCTATATTTATAGATTTCGACCCGCTTCGCATAAAACAAGAGTGGCGACGAGAGCTTTTGTCTATATGCGACGCCGCCGTATTAGAAGTCGATTCCAGGAATATCGTTCCGGCGCGCCTCGCCTCAAGCAAAAAAGAGTTTGCGGCGTATACGATAAGACCGAAAATCCATAGACTTTTGCCTCGCTTTTTGACGCCGCCCCCGGCTTTGCGGAGGCAAAAAGGGGCTGTCGAGTTTTACGAAAACGACTACTCGTATTTTGATTCGCTACAAAAAAACAGCCTTTGGGTCGGCGGCAAAAACGCGGCGCTCTCAAAACTAAAGGAGTTTTTGGATGAAAAGCTGGACGGTTACGCCACCCACCGCAACGACCCGACCAAAAACTACAGCTCACGACTCTCGCCTTATCTGCATTTTGGGCAGATAAGTTCGCTCGAGGTCGCTCTCGCCGTAGACGCCGCGGATGCGAATAAGGAGAGCAAAGCCGCCTTTTTGGAGGAGCTGATCGTACGAAGAGAGCTCGCCGAGAATTTTTGCCTCTACTGCGCCGATTACGACAACGAAAACTCGCTGGAGCCGTGGGCAAAAGCGAATATGGCCGTCACCGACGGCGAGCCGAGAGATCATATCTATAGCCTTGAAGAGTTTGAAGGGTGTTTGACGCATGACGAGCTCTGGAACGCGGCGCAAAGAGAGTTAAAGACGCAAGGCGGGATACACGGCTATATGCGGATGTATTGGGCCAAGAAGATACTGGAGTGGACGCCGTCTACAAAAGAAGCTTTCAAGGTCGCGGTCCATCTTAACGACAAATACGCGCTTGACGGTAGGGATCCGAACGGCTATGCCGGCATTGCGTGGAGCATCGGCGGAGTGCACGATAGGGCGTGGCCGTCCCGCAAGGTGTTCGGCAAAGTGCGGTATATGAACTATAACGGCTGCAAGGCGAAATTTAACGTGAAAGAGTATATTTCAAAAGTCAACGGAGCAGATTCGTTTTGCCCTTGACTATATCCAAAAGAACCCCGACTTCTAGCGGTTCTTCGAGCACTATATCTATATTTTTATTTGATGTATATTGTTGAGACTCAAGTTTGTCGCATATACAGATAACGGTAGTCTCGTTATCGAGCTCTTTAATTTGAGCCGCTAATTTTTCATTTGAATACAATCTGTTTTTTATATTGGTGATTACTATTTCTGGTTTGGCGACCCTAAATATCAGATAGCCCATATCGGCGTCGTATGCGCTTAGTACGCTTTCTACTTTTTTTGTGAGTATGGCCGCCATAAGATCGGTTATATTTTCCTCGTCCCCTACATATAAAAGCCTGGTTTGTATCTTTGTCCGCATCCGGCGCCTTTGTCGTTTTTTGGTTTTACTATTATTTTATCAATTGTAAATATAAAATAAATATCATTAAACATAATATATATACGTAAAAGATAACAATTTTTAATTTAAAATATAAAACTCGCTAAATTGATAAAACGCTCACAAAAGGCTAAAATCCGTGCAAAAATACGACTGGATAAGCAAAGAGTTAATGCAGCTTTTTTACACGAGAATTATAAAGTCGATACGGGCGAGGCATAGGTCTATGCAGCAGACAGCCGACGAGCTTAACGGTTTTGCGAAGACAAAAGGAATCGATAGCTACATAAAGCCGCAAAATATAGATATGTGGCTTAAAGGCTCTATTCCTAGTAGCGAATACGCAAAGATATTGGAGCTTTACTTGTATGAAAATTTGAGCGCGGTCGAACTGCTGGATATTTTGAACATAAAAAAGCAGCTATAGGTTTTTTGATTAAGAAAACGCTGCTACAATATGCCTATGTGAGAACTACTTTTTAACTACTTTTTATACAGCAAACAATCAAAACAACAAAGCGTGCCGTATGTGTGACCGCATGGGCGGTATGAAGCGCGGGTATTTTTATTCGGCGGCAAATAACGGTTACTCAAAAAATAAAAAACTAAGGCTTTATCATGTTTACTTTAAAAAACTATGACACCAGTAACGTCAAAAACGACCTGTTGTCCGGCTCCGTGGTGGCGATAGCCCTTGTGCCGGAGGCTATCGCGTTTTCATTCGTCGCGGGACTTAGTCCGATTGTGGGACTATATACCGTCTTTATTTTGGGGCTCGTTACCGCCCTTATCGGCGGCAAGCCCGGGATGATTAGCGGGGCTACGGGGGCGGTCGTCGTAGTGCTTGCGTCTTTGGCTATGAGCTACGGGCTTGAATATGTGCTCGCGACCGCCGTGATGGCGGGGCTTATCCAGATAGCTTTCGGACTATTCAGGCTCGGCAAATTCATCCGTCTGGTGCCGCAACCGGCGATATTCGGCTTTGTAAACGGCCTGGCGATAGTCATTGCGATGAGCCAGCTAAAGATGTTTGACGGCGAAGGCGTCGCCATGTACGCCCTTGTCGCTTTCACGATGGCCGTCATGTTTTTCCTGCCGAAATTTACAAAAGCGGTTCCGGCTGGGCTTGTCGCTATTATCGTCGTGACGCTCGTAGTGATACTGGGCGATTTGCCGACAAAGCAGGTCGGAGACCTTGCGAATATCGCCGGCTCTTTCCCGTCTTTCCATCCGCCGCATGTTTCGCTTGACCTTGACACGCTATTCATTATCGCTCCGTATGCGTTCATCGTCGCGATGGTGGGTCTTATCGAATCGCTTTTGACGCTTGCGGTGCTCGACGAGATGAGCGAAAAAAGAGGCAGCGGCAATAAGGAGTGCGTAGCGCAAGGCGTCGGCAATACTCTATGCGGCTTTTTCGGCGCTATGCCTGGATGCGCTATGATAGGCCAATCCATCATCAACTTCACTTCCGGCGGGCTCACCCGTCTCTCATCGGCCACCGCCGCGATACTTGTCATTATATTCGTCGTGAGTATTCCGGACGTTATCTCGAAGATTGCTATTGCGGCCCTTGTCGGCATCATGTTCATGGTCTCTATCAACACCTTTGAGTGGGCGAGCGTAAGCAGGCTACGAAGAATGAAGAGAGCGGACGCGCTGATACTGGTCAGCGTGACGGTCATCACGATATTTGCCGACCTTGCGGTGGCGGTCATATCGGGCGTTATCATCTCCGCCCTCGTATTTGCGTGGGAGCACGCCAAAATCACCTACACGACGAAAACGGAAGATGACGGCACCAAGGTATACGAGCTTGACGGACCGCTGTTTTTCGGCTCCGCTACGAGGTTCGCCAACGAGATATTCAAGGCGGAGAGCGACCCGGATAGCGTGGTGATAGACTTTACAAACTCCAGGGTTATGGACTCTAGCGGCGTAGAGGCGATAGACAAGGTGACAAAAAAATATATAGAGCTCGGCAAAAGCGTCAAGCTTAGACACCTTAGCGAGGACTGCGTGCAGGCCCTAAAAGACGCGGGACCGTACTGTATGCACGAGCTTGACGACCCGACCTATAAGGTTGCCAGAGACGTTTAATCCGGAGGGAACCGATGTATCTAGAGAGGATAAAAGGATTTGTTGCGGCTTCCGTCGGCAATATAGAGTATGATAGGAGCATAGCCGAACTGGAAGAGGCTTCAAGGCTTGACTTCTCGTATATCGCGCTTGTGGTGTTGGCTGCTTTTATAGCGACCTTGGGGCTTATTACGAATTCCGCCGCGGTAATCATAGGCGCTATGATCATCTCTCCCATAATGTCTCCGATAATGCTCTCCGGAGCCTCTTTTGCGATCATGGATAGGGGCAAGGCGAAGACCGCGTCGTTATCCGTCGGCGTCGGCGTCGTCGTTGCGATGATATGCGGCGTCCTGACGGTCTTGATATCGCCCGTAAAGGAAAATACGGCCGAGATACTCGCCCGTACCGCACCGAATATATTGGATCTATTTATAGCCTTTTTTTGCGGTGTCGCCGGAGCGCTCTCCGTGGTGAGCGAAAAAATCTCAAAAGGGGTCGTAGGCGTAGCCATATCGGTAGCCCTTATGCCGCCTATTTGCGTCGCCGCTTTTGGATTGGCTACGGCTCAAACCGCTATAGCCGTAGGCGGATTTTGGATGTTTTTTCTCAATATGGCCGCCATATTCGTGGCGGCCTTCGCCGTACTTTCGTCATTTGGCTACTCGGCGTATTTCGAGTCAAAAAGAAAAAAACATTTCGGCGTAAGATGGCTGTTGTCGATCGGGCTTTTGGTTTTTATATCCGTGCCGCTCGCATTGTCTCTCAAAGAGGCGATCGTCTATAAGCAAGAGAGCGAGCTTATAAAAAAAGAGCTTGCCAAAAGCTTCAACGTAAGCTCAAGGTCTATTTTGCAAAAAGACGTCATAGAAAAAGAGGACGGCGGATACGTCGTAAACGTCTTTTTGGATACGGTCAGAAGCTATGATAGGACATATATAAGGGACGTAGAAAAAAATATATCCTCGAAACTCTCAGCAAATATAAAGCTCTTCGTGGTGCAAAGAGGCGTATTGTCGATAGGGCAAGGTTTAGGCGCCCAGTTTAGCATAATAGACGCGTTTAGACACAGGCCTGATGCAAAAATGACGGAGGAGGCGCTGCTGGCATCGGAGATTGGCGCCATAATGGAACTGGAAGAGATAACCTCCTATAAATACGATAAGGCCAATCATACGGTAGTTATGGATGTCGCCAAGCCCGACGCCGTCAGGCTTTTGAGGTTGCAGAGAATGCTTTTGGAGCGTGGCGTAAAAAGCGTGGTCTCTATGCCGCAAGGGAGCGTACTGTTTGACGCTTTTTTGGATAAAGGGACAAAGAGTTCGGAGATAGCCTCGCTCGTAAAAATCGCCGATTTTGTAGAGTATAACGGCCTAGCGATAGATATATCCGTCTTTGGGGTCGGCAATAGGCTTAAGGCGACCGAGAATACCGTGTCAGAGATATTTGGGCACAATAAAGAAAAAGTAGACATCAAAACAATCAAATCGAAAAAAGAAAGAATAGTGATTAGCGCAAAGGTTACAAATGACAAACCAGAATAAGCCGATAGAGGTTTTATCGAAGCCGCTTGAGAGATTTTTGAAGCTGGAGGCGGCTAGCGGTATCATGCTGATAGTTTTTACGCTGCTAGCCGTCTTCTGGGCAAACTCTCCGTTTAAGGAGTCGTATTACGGACTAATCCATATGGAATTCAAGATAAGCGTGGGCGGTTTCGTCTTTTCGCATACGCTCCAGCACATCGTAAACGACGCTTTGATGTGCATCTTCTTTTTTATCATAGGGCTTGAGCTAAAAAGGGAGTTCGCCGAGGGAGAGCTCAAAAATCCAAAATCGGCGGCTCTGCCTATCTTGGCCGCATTCGGCGGCATGGTAATCCCGGCCGTTATGTTTTTGGTTTTAAATGAAAACGCCAGCGCAAAAGACGGCTGGGGGGTCGTTATGGCGACGGATATCGCTTTCGCCGTCGGTGTCATGACCCTTCTTGGGAGCAGGATATCGAACGAGCTGAAGATATTTCTTCTTACCCTTGCGGTCGTGGACGATATAGGCGCAATCGCCGTTATAGCCGTTTTTTATTCGGGGGACATAGGTATCGGAAGCTTTGGCCTCTCTATGCTTTTCGTGGCCCTTATAGCCTTTTTTTATAGGCTCGGGGTCAGGAACCTCTTCTTTTTCGGTATTTTGTTTTTGATCTCCTGGTTTTTTATGCTCGACTCCGGAATCCACTCTACGATTTTGGGCGTAATGCTAGGGCTTATGGCTCCGACCTCTCCGGAGTACTCGAAGGAGAGTTTTTTGGATAAGCTGGAGCATCTTAAGGAGCGTTTTTTTGATGCGGTAAAACAAGAGGATCATCACGCAAAGACAAAAGCCCTTCAAGGGATGTCGTCGCTTAGTTTTTCGTCGATGTCGATGCTGGAGAGGCTTGAGATATTCTTCCATCCTTGGAACATCTTTTACGTCCTGCCACTCTTTGCGCTTTTTAACGCAGGATTTGAGCCGAGCCGGGATTCTTTTTTCTCGTCTTTGTCGGTTGCGGTCAGCTTATCGTTGTTTTTGGGCAAGCCTATAGGCGTCGTCCTATTCTCTTATCTTGGCGTAATGCTCGGCATAGCCTCTTTGCCTAGGATGAGCGGTTTTAGGGATATTCTCGGCGTAGGCTTTTTGGCGGGGATAGGCTTTACGATGTCGATATTCATATCCATGCTGGCATTTGATAGCGAGTTTTTGGTCTCCGAAGCAAAAGGCGGGATATTTACGGCGTCCTTGCTTTCCGGCGTTGTCGGGTATTTGATTTTGAGAAAGGGCTCCAATGCAAGAGCTGACGACTAGCCTGGTAGGGGTATTTTGCCTCGCTCTTTTTTTGTTGTCTTATGTGGCTATAGCGCTTGAAGATAAAATAGGCATCAACAAATCAAAGCCCGCTCTTTTTGTCGGCACTTTTATGTTTTTCGTGCTCGGAGTATATTTCCTTGCCCAAGGCAGCATACCGCATAGCCTAGAGAGTATGGTGGAGCACGTCATAATCGAGATAGCCGGGATTTTCTTCTTTTTGTACGCGGCTATGACCTATATAGAGGCGCTTATAGAGAGGGGCGTCTTCGACGCGCTAAAGGCAAGGCTTCTAAGACGGGAGCTTGGCTATAAAAAACTGCTCTGGATTACAGGGTTCTTGACGTTTTTTATAAGCGCGGTCGCGGATAACCTTACGGCGGCGCTTGTGTTCGCGACGCTTCTAATAACTATCGAACGCGAGAATAAAAACTTTCTGGTGCCGGGAGCGATAAACATCGTCGTCGCTTCGAATGCTGGCGGAGCCTGGTCTCCTTTTGGCGATATCACTACGCTGATGATTTGGAATGCGGGGAAGGCGCCGTTTTTCGACTTTTTCTACCTTTTCCCAGCCTCTTTTGCGGGATGGGCGATTACATGCTTTTTGCTCTCCCTTTATCTCCCGAAAGGGAGCGTGGCGTGCGCGCCCGAGCAAGACGCAAATCATCTAAAGCCAGGCGCGATGGGGATAGTTTGGCTTGGGTTCTTTACCATAGCGACATCCGTATTCGCCCATCAGGCGTTGCACCTGCCCGCCATAGTCGGTATGATGTTCGGTCTCTCGCTGCTCATGATATATAGCTATAACCTCAAAAGAAAGAACAACGTAGACATAGAGGTATTTAAGAGTATTTCGAGAATAGAGAACGATACGCTGCTGTTCTTCTTTGGACTTATGCTGGCCGTCGGAGCCTTGACCTATATCGGGTATCTAGCCTTGGTAGCCGACATCTATAAAGTCGTAAATCCGGTCGTCGTGAACATAGCCGTCGGGTTCTTGTCGGCCGTCGTAGACAACGTGCCGCTAACGTACGCGATACTAAAGGCGAACCCTTCCATAGATATGACGCAGTGGCTCCTTGTGGCTTTGACCGCGGGGTGCGGAGGCTCTATGATAGCTTTCGGCTCGGCCGCCGGGGTAGGCGTCATGGGTAAGATGAGGGGGATATATACTTTCGAGTCGCATATGAGATATGCGTGGGTGGTTGCCGTCGGATTTTTGGCGTCCGTGGCGGTGTGGTTTGTTCAGTTTGAGGTGATGGGTATATATTAGGCCATCTCAAACCAGGATAGTTTGTTTGCCGTGTAGGCCATCAGCGCCTCGTAGAATTTGACGAACGCGAATGCGCTCTCCCTTGTCGGTATGTTTTTGTTGATTTTAAAAGAGAAGATCATCGTATTGTCGGACGTTATGTGCAGCCTCTTGTTAGCATTGGTTTTCGTAAAGCTGTTTACCTCGCCGAAAATCTGGTCTTTCCCTAGCTCCACGTGGCTCTCTTCGGATAGCGGCATTACTAGCGTTCCGGAGATGATGTAGTATATCCTGTCCTTCGTCTCGGCTCCGAGTTCCAGCAGGTCGTCTTTTTTGTATCTGTTTATCTTTACGTCCGTGATTACGTTTAGTACGTCGGTGGTCTCTATATTGTCGAACAGCCTGACGTGCTTTATGGAGTGGAACAGCTTCTCCTCTTGGGTGGCGGCTACGTTTTTTTTGTTTTTTGAGCCGGCTACCACAAGCTCGGCTATCTCTTCCGGCGTATATTTGACGAACACTGCTCTCTACTCCAAAATCGTAAGTATTTCTTTGAGGTAGGTGTGCCATCCTCTGTCAAAAGTCTTTCTAAGGTCTATATTCCTTAGATAGTACTCGATAAACGTCTTCGTATCGTAGTTGCCCCTGATGCCGGAATCCTTGAAAAAGCGTCGTATCTCCGGGCTTCTCTCAGCTTTATACCAAAGCAGCTTGTCGAGATAGTAGAACTTTGCGTTGGTGGTCGCTTTCAGCTCCCCCAGGTAGTAGTTTTTGTATTCGTCGAACCATGACAAAAAAAGCTCTTTGAACGTATTTTCTATCTCTTCCATCTTGGCGTACGCGACCGGTATCTCATCTCTGGCTGCGGCGAAAAAGTGGGTAGCCTCCGCGTATCTGGCTTTTAGCTGGGTGTACTCCCTTCTTTTTTCGTCCGAGTTCATATTCATCTCGAGCGCCTTCATCGAGCCTTCAAGATAGCGCATCTTCATCTCGTAGCTGTTTTGCATCGATTTTAGCTCTTCTATGCGCTCGCTTAGCTGCTTATACGGCTTGATCGTCTTTAGAAAATCGCGTTCAAATATGAGTACCGGCATCGCGACTTTTGACAGGGAGGAGGAGTAGAAGGAGTAAAGCGCCATTACGTCTTTGTAGAGCTTGTACACGAGGCCGCTTAGTATGTTGTTGTCTATCGAGCGCAGATTTCTGACGGCGGTTTCCAGAAATCTCTTGAGTTTGAAGTAGTCTATATTCGAGTAGGCCAATTCGTTTTGGTCGATGAACGCCTGTTCAAACTCGACGACCTCTCTTATCTCGCCGAAGTAATCGTCCAAAAAATTTTTGGTATAAGCCTCTGCTTCCGAATGGTTCATATGAAATTCAGACATTAACCGCTTCTTTTTTCATAAAACTCTTTTTTGAACTTTGAAAACTCTCCCCTTAGTATAGCATTCCTGGCTTGTTTTACAAGATTCAGATAGTAGCGCAGATTGTGGATGGTGGCCAGCCTGTAGAATGTAAGCTCTTTGGCCCTGTAAAGATGGCACATGTATGCCCTTGTGTATCTGCGGCATACGGGGCAGTCGCACTCCGGGTCTATCGGGCTGTTGTCCAGGGTGTATTTGGCCGCTTTGATATTTACCTTGCCGAAACTAGTGAATAACGTACCGTTGCGGGCGTTTCTCGTCGGCATGACGCAGTCGAACATATCCACTCCGCGCTCGATATTCTCCACAAGGTCTTCGGGCGTTCCGACCCCCATCAGGTATCTTGGTTTATCCTCCGGCAAAAACGGCGTCGTCCACTCTACCGTATCGTACATCGCGCTATTTTCCTCGCCGACGGACAGCCCGCCTATCGCAAATCCGTCAAAACCATGTCCACCCGCTTCGAGCGACACCAGCCCCTCCGCAGATAGTTTGCGAAACGATCTATCCGTGCCGCCCTGCACGATGGCAAAAAGATTGTTCGTCCCCCTTTTGCCCTCCGCTTTTTGCGCCGCATGGTACTCCAGGCTCCTTTTCGCCCACTCCGTCGTCCTCTCTACGGATTTTCTGATACGCTCCTCTTTGGCGGGAAGGGCTATCAGGTCGTCAAGCACCATCATGATGTCGCTGTTTAGCTCGTACTGTATATCCAGCACCTTCTCCGGCGTAAAGTAGTGCGAGCTGCCGTCTATATGGCTTTTGAACTTTATCCCCTCATCGGAGGCCTTTGATATGTCGGAGAGGCTGAACGCCTGGAAGCCGCCGCTATCTGTCAGGAAGTTGCCCTGATAGGTAGTGAAGCCGTGAAGGCCGCCCATCTTGTCTATGGTGGGGCTGCCCGGACGAAGATATGTGTGGTATGTGTTTGCGAGTATGATTTTGGCTCCAAGCTCCTCTATGTCGGCCATATCGAGAGCCTTTACGCTGGCCACGGTGCCCACCGGCATGAATACGGGGGTTTGTATCTCGCCCCTCGTCGTTTTGATGGTGCAGGCCCTTGCCTTGCCGTCCCTGCCTTCTACTTTAAACTCAAACATTTTTTCCGCTTTTTACCATATTTTAGGCGTATTATGCCCAAAAAGAGTTGCAAACTCGCGCCGCGCATCTTCCAAAAAGCTTTCGATAGCCCTTTTTTGCTATAATCTCGGCCTTTGAAAAAGGGTCTATACTGATGCAAAAAATAGTAGTTATTGCGGGCGGCGGCGTCGCAAAAAGGTTTTTAGAGAGACTTAGGACTGTTCCCGGCGACGCTATTTTCCTCGATATAGCGGTAACGGAGAGCATGGGGGAGGGGTTTGAGTACCCGAAAAACTCCTTCGTGCGCGTTTTCGACCCGACAAGCGAGCATAAACTAAAGACGCTATCCCTGAAAGAGGCCAGGCTCATATTTATAGCCTTGGACGATATGGAAGATACGAAGATAGTGGCCAAGGTCGCAAGGGCCGAAAATATGAGCGCCTCCATAGTCGTGCTTGACAGCGGCGAGCTAGAGGCCGGATTTATAGATAGCCTCAATCTAAAAGTGGTGAGCCTCAAGGACATCCTCTCGAATATGCTGATGTCCTTTATGCCGAACATCCCGGTAATAGCCCAAAACATCGGGAAGGGTTGGGGCGAAATCATGGAGGTTATGGTGCCGTACGGAAGCAAATACGTATATCGCCATATCTCGAATATCGAACAGAAAAACTGGAAAATAGCGGCCGTATACAGAAACGAGCAGCTGATACTTCCGAAGCAGTCGACGATGATAAGACCCCAAGACGAGCTTATCATTATCGGCCAGCCAAATATCCTAAGGGACGTCTATAAGGCGATAAAGAGCGAGATAGGCCACTTTCCGCAGCCGTTCGGCGCAAACCTGTACCTGTTCTTGGATCTCTCAAATATGAGCGAGGCCCGTATAAAGCGGATAGTTTCCGACTCTCTTGGCCTGCATGAAAAACTGAACAACAAAAAGCTCTTCATCAAGGCGTTTAGTCCAAGCTCCCCGTTTGCTCTGAACTATTTGAGGCAAATAAAAGACGAGGATGTGATAGTCGAGTTCGATTACTTGTCGACCGACGTCGTAAACGTAGTAAAAAACGACGTAAAGAAGTACAATATAGGCCTTGTTTTGCTAGATAGGGATGTTTTTAGGGGCGAGCTGAAATCTGCGTTATATGAACTTAAAAAACCGGTCTTAAAGTTTGGCAAATCAAGGCTCTTCGAGGACTCTTTCTCGGCCGTGGTGGCGACGAAAGACCTGGATTTGGAGAAGATATCGTACGTGTTTTTCGATATGTCGCTCCAGCTAAAAAGGGAGCTGAAACTATTCAACTACGACCCGGAGGAGGGCGACAAAAACGACGTAGTCGAGCACTATGTATCCTTATCTGACGTTTACGGGGTGAAGCTTCAGGTTATGAAAGAGCAGAAAAATTTCTTCAGGGAGTATAGGGCTCTTGGCAATTTCATCCAGTTTTTGCCGTTTACCGAGGAGCAGCTCTCTTTTGGCTTAAAGGACTTTTTTACGCCGGGCAGCAATAGGCTGTTTAGCCTTCTAAAAGAGAACCATCAAATATTTATACCTATTAGCGACTAAGGAAGAGTATGAAAATAAGAGTAGACCTGCGAAAAAGCGTCGACGATAGCTACGACGTAGAGATAGGCGAGCTTTCCAAAAAACATTTCAAGAAGGCCTGCATCGTTACGAATCCGACCGTGTCCGGGCTCCATCTGGAGTATCTAAAGAATAAAATCAGTGCGGACGAGCTTTGCGTCGCTACGGTGCCCGACGGCGAAGAGTATAAGAACATGGGGACGATAGAGTCGATTCTGGATACGCTTTTTCAAAACAGGCTTGACAGAAGCTCTTACCTTATAGCCTTTGGGGGCGGCGTGATAGGCGACATGACCGGATTCGCGGCGTCTATCTACGAGAGAGGGTGCAACTTCATACAGGTTCCGACGACGCTTCTAAGTTCAGTGGACGCAAGCGTAGGCGGAAAGACCGGCGTAAACAACAAATACGGCAAAAACCTAGTGGGCAGCTTCTATCAGCCAAAAGGGGTCTATGTGGATCCGTACTTTTTTGCCACGTTGCCGGATAGGGAGTTTTCGGCGGGGGTCGCCGAGATAGTAAAGATGGCCGTGATGTTCGATGGAGGGTTTTTCGAATTTTTGGAGAACAACACCCTGAAAGAGAAAGAAAACCTCCTAAAAGCGGTCGCCAGGAGCGTAGAACTAAAGGCGGAGGTTGTCGCGCAGGACGAAAAAGAGCACGGCGTACGAGCCGTTTTGAACTATGGGCATACGTTTGCCCACGTAATCGAGAGCGAGACGAACTATACAGGCTTCCTGCACGGCGAAGCCGTCGCCGTCGGGATGGTGATGGCAAACTCCCTTGCCCTAAAACTTGGCAGGATAAGCGCGGACGATGCGAAAAGAGTGAAAGGGCTGCTTGAAAAATACGGCCTTCCGACGACCTACAAGATAAAAGACGCCGAGAGTTTTTACGACAAATTTTTCCTTGACAAAAAAACAAAAGAAGGCACAATAAAGTTTATTATCCCTAGCCGCATAGGCGGATTCGAGATCATCAAAGATACACCTAAAAACATAGTAATGGAAACGCTAAATGAGTTTTTGGCTTAAGCTATTAGTCGCGCTGGTCCTTATCTTCGCGGATGCCCAGGCGAAACCGAAAAAACAGATGAACGAAACCGAGCGCGTTGCGCTTGACAAAAATATCAGCTCCATAAAATCCAAAATAGCGCAGATAGACGACGGACTCTCAAAAAGCGTCTGGTACAAGAGATACGCCGACTTTACTTCGTTTGGAAACTATAAAAAATCTATTTTCGGCGAGCTTATCAAGGTTGACCAGATAGGCAACGTGCCGAAAGTGGAAAGTCCTTTCGGTATTTTTAACGCCCTCTCCTTTATCAAGGAGAGTTCCGTCAAAAAAGATATATACGAGAGCAGGCTTGCCGAGCTTGAAAAGCTGTCCGAGGCGATAAACGAGAGAGCGAGGCTTAATAGAGAGCTGGCGACGGCCCTTGAGCTTAGCGGGGATGAAAGCGCCTATAAGCTAATGGACAAAAACGATGAAGAGTCGGTGGCCCTAAAACATCTCAAGAACGAAAAAGAGGGCTTTGCAAAAAGCGTAGAGGCTTTCAACGAGAAGGTGCAAGAGGATAGCCAAAAGCTGCAGATGGACATCAAGTATCAGCTGATGAAGCTTCTGAATATATCCATGCTGGTCCTTGGCGTAGTCGCCGTATCGATTATGGCGAAAATAGCCATCAAGAAATACTCCGCCGCCAACCATGAAAGGGCGTATCTATTCGCCAAAACGGTAAACATCGTAACTATCGTCCTTGTCGTTTTGATACTTCTGTTTTCGTATATAAACGATGTCGGATATATAGTCACCATACTGGGATTCGCATCCGCCGGTATCGCAATCGCCATGAAAGATTGGTTTATGAGTCTTCTAGGATGGGTGGCCATAGTGCTGGGCGGCGCCGTGAAAGTAGGGGACAGGGTAAAGATAACGTCCAAAGAGGGCGTAGAGGTGCTGGGCGATATTATCGATATATCGCTTCTTACGATTACGATGTATGAAGAGGTGTCGCTAATAAGCTACGCAAAAAACAAGCGTGCCGGGCGTATAGTCTTTGTGCCGAACAACTATATCTTTACGCATATCTTCCTGAACTACTCCCATTCCGGGCTATCTACCGTATGGGACAGCGTTGATATCAGGATTACTTTCGATTCGAATATCGAGGACGCTTTGGCGATAGCCATGGACGTAGCCGTCAAAAATACGAGGACGTTTTCCAGGCTTACGGATAGGTCTATCAGGCGCATGAGGGCAAAATATAGCATAGGCGACGTAAGCACCGACCCTAGGGTGTTTAGCTTCGTCGAAAACAACGGCGTAAACATCTCGGTCTGGTATCAGACGCACTCTTTTTCGATACTGAAAACAAAGAGCCTTATGTCAAGAGAGCTCGTGGCTGCGTTTATGGCTGCAAAATCCGTAAATATCGCATTCCCTACTACTTCGGTAGTCATAAAAGAGGATATAAACAAAAATGATTAGAGAGTTTTTGGCAAAACACAAAAAGCCTCTCGGCGTTATAGCTATATGCGGCGTAATTTTTATAGTGCTGGGCCTCTACGCCGCATTTAGGGACAACTCGCCGATAATCAGCTACGATAGGCTGGGCTCCATGGTGGCGCATAAAGAGATCAAGCGAGCAGTTGTATCGTCCCAATATATCTATGTCTATACCGACAAGGGGACGTTCTCTATCCAAAAAACGGACAAGGCTCAAGAGCTGGTGCTCTCGGCGGTGCCTATAGAGCATAGCTTTGAATTTTTGCCGTTTTTGCTCTTCTCCGTCATATCTCTGTCCGTTTTTGCGCTTATTTGGAAGGTGGCCAGCGGGTATCTAAACAAAAAAGCCAGCTACGGTGTCATCAAGGCCGGGATGTCGAGGCAGGGGCATGGCGCAGATATGCCAAAAGAGCAGGTTTATGAGATCAAAAGCCCTCTCAAGTTTACGGATATCGCCGGGGTAGACGAAGCGAAAAACGAACTCGAAGAGATAGTCGAGTTTCTTAAAAATCCGAAGCTATTTAAATCCAAGAATATCCATATGCCAAAAGGCGTTTTGCTGGTAGGGCCTCCCGGGGTAGGTAAGACGCTGCTGGCAAGGGCCGTGGCAGGAGAAGCCGGCGTGCCGTTTTTTTATAAAAGCGCGGCTACTTTCGTAGAGCTTTATGTCGGGGTAGGCGCGAAAAGGGTTAACGAGCTGTTTGCGGCGGCCAAGAAGAAGGCTCCGTCTATTATATTCATAGACGAGATAGACGCCATCGGAAAGAGCAGGGGAGGTGCGGCTTCCGGAGAGAGGGAGGCTACGCTAAACCAGCTTCTGGTCGAAATGGACGGCTTTGAGGGCAGTAGCGGCGTTATAGTGGTCGCCGCTACGAATAAGATGGATATCTTGGATGAGGCGCTCCTTCGGGCCGGCAGGTTCGACAGGCGCGTATTTGTGGAGCTGCCCGATGCGGCCGGCAGGGAAGAGATTTTGAAAATATACCTCAAGAACAAGAAGCACAGC
>CAZMPN010000014.1:0-8240 GCA_964568395.1 uncultured Helicobacter sp.
AAGGTGCTGTTGCGCACGTTAAAGATATCCCGAATACGGTTCTTGCTGCTGCATTTGTTAACGGCGTAAAAGAGAGAGATAGCGACAAATTTGTAAAAATGGGTCAAGCTGCTCTTAACAACCTTGGACAACTTGGTCTAACTGGAGCTGGAACTGCTGCAACTCCTACAACTCTTGTTGGTGCTATAACTGACGCAGGTGCTCTTAACGATGCCAAAAACTCTCAAGTGTACGCTGCTGCGGCTATCTATCTTGGAATACCGGGTGTGGTTCTTCAAGCATGGGATTACTATGCTACAAACATCCTAAACGCTGTTTACGTACAAGCGGATTACAAAACAAAACTTGGCGCTGTTGATTTCAGTGCTGCTGCTCAATACCTTAGAGAGTCTGATGTTGGTAACTTCAAAAAAATCTGGTCTGGCATAGTAAACGGTATAGATGCACAACTATACGGTGCTAAAGTTGCTGCAGGTATAGCTGGTTTCACTGGTACTCTTGCTTATTCACAAGTATCTGACGGTAAAGCAGATAAACTTGGCGGCATCATAGCTCCTTGGGATGGTACGCCTGCGTTTACTGACGGCGCAAATAACAACAACCTTGGTGGTGCTGTACTTGTTGACGGTACGGCTTCTATCTACGGTGGTTCTTACGCTGCTGGTTCAAAAAACTGGAAAGCGCAAGTTGACTATGACTTCGCAAATATAGGTGTAAAAGGCCTAAGTGCTTCTGTTAGCTATGCAATGTATGACAGAAAATGGGATACTGCGAAACTTGGTATGAAAGGTTTCGATGTTAACGAGTGGAACATCATGGCTAAATATAGCTTTGACGGCGCTCTAAAAGGTCTTGGAGTTCAAGGTCTTATCATCCCTATGGATATAAAAGAAAACGATGCTTCTCAAATTGCTACTGCTTCACAAAAAGCTACAGCATCTGACAGAACTCAATATAGAGCTTATGTAACTTACAGCTTCTAATTTTTTAGACAGTCTGTATCTTGAAAGGTCGGCAGGTTTTCCTGTCGGCCTTTTTTTATTTAAATACTTATTCTTCGCTGATATAATTACGCAAAAAAATTTTAAAAGGCTTTTTATGAAACAAAAAATGTGGGACGGCAGATTTGAAGAGGGCAGCAGCGAGCTCTTGGAAGAGTTTAACGCATCGATTTTTTTTGATAAAAAGCTTTTCAAAGAAGACATCAAAGGCTCAATAGCCCACGCCAAGATGCTTTCAAAAGTCGGGATACTGACAAACGAGGAGTATGAATCTATAAAAAAAGGGCTTCATCAGGTTCTAGGAGAGATAGAGAGCGGCGAATTTGAATTTGATATATCCCAAGAAGATATACATATGGCCGTCGAGGGCAGGCTAACCGAGCTTATCGGAGAGGCCGGCAAAAAACTGCATACGGCAAGAAGCAGAAACGATCAGGTTGCGACGGATTTTCGTCTATACTGCCAAAACCAAAACCAAAACCTAAGAGTCCTTGTAAAAAATCTAATATCTGCTATTACTGCAATAGCAAAAGAGAATACCGCGACACTAGTGCCGGGAATGACGCATTTGCAGCATGCGCAGCCTGTAAGTTTTGCTTTTCATATGCTAGCCTACGCCGCTATGTTCAAAAGGGACTATGAGAGATTCGAGAGCAGTTTTGAGCGAAACAACTACTCTCCGCTAGGCTCAGCCGCGCTAGCCGGAACCCCGCACCCCATAGATAGGCATATAACAGCAAGCGAGCTTGGCTTCTCGGCTCCTACTATAAATGCGATGGATAGCACCTCTGACAGGGATTTTGCGCTTGAGATGCTGTTTAATATATCCGTGCTTTTTACGCATATTTCAAGACTATCGGAAGAGCTTATTTTGTGGAGCAGCTATGAGTTCAAATGGATTACGATGAGCGATAAATTCTCCACCGGAAGCTCGATAATGCCTCAAAAGAAAAATCCAGACGTGGCGGAGCTCCTTCGCGGCAAGACGGGCAGGGTGTACGGCAATCTTATGGGGCTGCTTACGGTGATGAAAGGCTTGCCGCTCGCATACAATAAGGATATGCAAGAAGACAAAGAGGGGGTATTCGACTCCATAGAGACCGCTACCGCATCGCTTGTGATACTGACCGAGATGCTAAAAACTATGAAAATAGAGAAGGCGAATATGCTTCGCGCTTGCGAAATAGGCCACTTGACGGCTACGGATCTCGCCGATTATCTGGTAAAGAAAGGGGTGCCTTTCCGTGAGACGCACCATATATCGGGGCGAGCGGTAGGTCTGGCGGAGAAAAAAGGCGTTGATCTCTCGAAACTGACACTGGATGAGCTAAAAAGCATAGACGACAGGATAGATGAAGGCGCCTTGGAGGTTTTGAAACATATCAACTCCATGAACGCCAGACGCAGTTTTGGCGGCACGTCCGAAGAGTCAGTAAGGGTGCAAATAGCTTATTTCGAAGAGTTTTTGGGCTAGAAGAGTTCTAGCTCGTCATCCTCTTCTATCTTTGCGTCCTTAAAGATCAGCTCGGCTTGGAGGCATGAGCTAAGAAGGGAGCTGTCGAGATAGTGTATATCCTCCGTGGCCCTGTCTATAAATATGGTTTTCCTCCAGTTTGCCAAATCCGCAAGAATGCTTCTTAGTATCAGACAGAGTTTGTCTTTCTTTTTTTCCTCTATCGCGTCCTCTTTTATGCTTGCTATAAATTTTGCGAGCGTCGCCAGCGCATACGCCAGATTTTTGAACTCATATAGCGAATCTATCGCATCGGCGTATATGTTTATCTCGTTTGCAAGGGCGGCAAGTATTGAAAAGTCGCCTTTCGTCTCCAGCTCATAGACTAGCGTATCGAGCCTATCCTCGTTGTCTTCCAGCTTCTCCAGCTTGTCCATCGTATCCGGGGCCAGCTCCGCGGCAAATTTGTTCGCCGATATCTTTTCTATGTGCGTCATACGAAGGATTCTTTCGTCGCCTTCGTCTAGTATCATTTTCTCTTTGGCTACTCTCTCCGGCAGCGTTAACGCCTTTGGAACGCTGATTGATATCTCGTCGTTTTTGACGGCCAACGTCACAATGGAGTTTTCCTTGGCGAAAATATTTCGGATATCCTGTACTATGAAATTCTTCAGACCGACAATAGAAAAGAATACGGCGTCGTCGTTTTCCTCGCTTATTATTTGGAAGTTCTTGTTCGTCTTCAAAAGATATAGGCCGGCGTTGTATGTGGCTCTTATAGCGTCGCATAGGTTGTCGTTCTTGCTAAGGGGCATCTCCTGCTCCCAGAACTCTGCGAGCCCGGATTCGCTTTCTATTATAAAAGCGGTCTTTTTGAGGTAGATGTCTTTTGAAAAAAGATTTATAGCCCCTCTTTCCCTTTCTCTTGCTCTTCTGTGCTCCAGGATGGAGATGTAGTTGTTCATCCTTGCTTTGAACAGCTCTTCGTTTATCGGCTTGGTTATATAGTCTTCCGCCCCGGCTTTTAGCATCTGTATTTTGTGTTCGTCGTCGGATAGCGCCGACATTGCGATTATCATTACGTTCTTGTCTATCTTTCTGATCTCTTCGGTGGCCTCTATGCCGTCCATGACCGGCATCATAATATCCATCAGTATAATGTCCGGAGAGGCTACCTTTACGGTCTCGACGGCTTTTTTCCCGTTCTCCGCTTCAAAAATAGAGAGCTCATCGTACTCTTCCAGCAGCAGCCTTAGCGCCAGTCTATTGTCTTTGTTGTCGTCCACCGTTAATACTTTGATCATCTGCTATCCTAATACTGTTTTGCCCGCTAAACAAAAGCATGCGCCTTTTAATTTTTGAGGGTTGCGTACTTCCAGGGTTAGTCCCAAGGCGTCGCATAGCGTTTTCGCATAGTAAAGCCCTATGCCTGTGCCTTTGGAAGCTCTTTTTGTGTCGTTGCCGTCGGACCAAAATAGCTCGAATATCTCGTCGCTATTTTTTATCCCGTAGCCGTTGTCTTCTATTTGTAATTCAAATATATCGTCCAGACATTTTAGCGAAATATATATTTCACCGCCACCGTATTTTACGGCATTTGAGATGATATTCGAGATTATCTGCCCAACCCTTAGCCTGTCGCTTTGTATGTTTATGTTGCCTTGAAGCTCGGCTTCGACCTTGAATTCCGGCGGAACTATTTTTTTGATGGTTTCGTCTACGAGTTCCGCCAATTCAAAAACCGCCTTGGCGAACACCATTTTTTTATTGAGCAGTTTTGCCGTGTCTAGTATATTGGTCACCAAAAAGAGCATATCTTCTCCGTTTTGCTTTACGCTCTCCAGAAGCTCTATATTCCTCTCTTTGTCAGGCATCTCCTCTTTTTCGAGCCTTTTTTTTACGAACGAGCTAAAATTTATTATTGCGTTTAGCGGCGTCTTGAGTTCGTGGGTAAAGACCAGCAAAAACGACTCTTTCGTTTTTGTCAGCGCCTCCTTATACTCCTTTTGCTGCCTCTTCATCTCGTTGGCGCGCAGCTCCTCTTCCAATATATACTCTTTCGTTATGTCAAACATAATGGCTATAAACTCTTTTATTTCATCGTCCATATCCAAAATCGGGGTAATGGTGGCTTCGACGATAAGTATGGAACCGTCCTTCTTTTGGTTTTTTATTTTCCCTTTCCATGTCTTTTTTGAAAGGATCGTAAGCCACATCTGCCTGAAAAATTCCCTATCGTTTTCCGGATGCCTAATTGGTTTATAGGTGTTTCCAAGAAGCTCCTCTTTCGTGTATCCGGTCGCCTGGCAAAAAGTTTTGTTGACGTATGTGATTATGCCGTTTTTGTCGCTTTTTGATACGATGGCGCTTTTGTCTATCGCATCTTTGTACTCTTTTAGTAGCTTTTCTTCATCCGCCAGCTTTTCGCTTATATTGTCTATCGTTTTTTTGTGTTGCCGCTCTTTTTGCGCATCCAGCTCTTTTAGCGATTTTATTTCGCTGCTCCTAAGCATTACGGCGAGCAGCAGTATTATAAAAAGGGCGATGATCTGAAGCGCTATCAGATGGGTGTCCTCCTTGCAGGCGGCTATATGTTTTAGTAGCTCGTACATATTGATGGCGAGCAAAAAGGCGAGCGCCAAAATCAAAAGATTGGCTATAATTCTGGTCTTTTTAGAACGGTATAAGCTATTTGGCATCCTAATACTCTTTCGGGGTCTTTTTTGAATTATATACAATTATTAAAACAAAGCAAAACTGTCAGAATTCTGACGTCGGTACAGATAATAGCCTATTTTGGCTCTTGGTTTAGCCATGTCGCTATTTTGGCGCTGCTTGTCAAGCTTGGAGCATCGGCGTTCGTCGTCTCGCTCGCCGTCGCTATGACTTTTTTGCCGGCGCTTATACAAGGGCCTTTTGTCGGCGCTCTAATAGATAGATTGCAGCCAAAGAGGCTTATGAATACGCTTCTTTTTGTGGAAGCGCTTTGCACTCTGCTTTTCATGCTAGTGGACGGCGCGGAATATATTTGGCTTTTGATGCTTCTGGTGTATATAAAAATGGGAGCCGCCGGTTTTTATTTTACATCCGAGATGTCTTTGATGCCAAAGGTCTTGAAATCCTCGGAGCTAAAGCTGGCAAACGAGATACACTCCATAGTATGGTCGGTCTGCTTTACCGTCGGCGTTGCGCTCGGCGGTCTGGCGGTCGAGTTCATGGGTATCAAGGCCGCCTTTTTGATAGACGCTTCTCTGTTTATCCTGGCGATTTTTATATTTAGCGCCCTTGAGATAAATATAGAAGCAAATAAGCACGCAGGAAGCTATTTGGACTCTTTTATGGCCGGGCTTGACTACGTCTTTAGACAAAAGCCGAAGCTGCTCCTGATCATAGGACTCCACGCATCGGTCGGGCTTACGGTGTTTGACGGCATAGTGACGATGCTGGCCGAGCGGCAGTATAAAAGCGTCATATCTGTAGCCCTCGCTATCGGTTTTATAGGCGCCATAAGGTCTGCCGCGCTGGTTATCGGTCCGTTTTTGTTTTCCAGGATAATTAGCAAAGAGAGCCTCTTTTGGATATTTTTGGCGCAAGGCGTCGCGATAATGCTATGGGGCGCTCTTAGCCATGATTTTTGGCTCTCTCTTGTTGGAGCGTTTTTTTGCGGCCTTTTTACTACCACGATTTGGTCTTTTACTATGACTCTTTTGCAAGAATCGATTGACAAGGAGTATTATGGTCGAGTGGTTTCCATAAACGATATGTTTTTTACCATGAGCGCTTGCGGCGCCTCTTTGGCGCTCGGCATTATGATGGAGTATGGAGTGGCGCCCGGCAATACGCTATTTATCCTAGGTTTCGCGTTTATTTTTATAGGCTTTACGTATAAGATCGCTAGGCGCAGGCTTGCCTTAGGATCTCAAAGATAGCCTCGTAAGTTTTTTCGACCGAGGCTATCTCCACTCTCTCGTTTACGCTGTGCGGGTTCTCTATGTTTGGACCGACCGAGGCGAAAGACGCGGCCGGAAAATGTTTTTTTAGCGCTGCGCACTCGAGGCCCGCATGTATCGCTTTGAAATTCGAGTTTAGATAATATTTTTTATAGACGCCTTTGACGAATACGCAAAAATCGTCTTCGCTCCACTCCCACGGCTCGTAGAAGTCTTTTAGTTCAGAGTCGTAGTCAAATTCGCCGAAGTGTTCCGCTATCTCTTCGGCTATGTTTTTGAGCCCACGGCTGCTCATCGCCCTGGACGAGACGCATATTTCGCAAACTCCGTTATCCAAAGAGACGATTGCGAGATTGGAGCTAACTTCAGGCACACCTAGCTCCATATTGAAATCCATGACTCCGATAGGGCATTCCAACAGCGACTCCAAAAACAGTTCGGACTCTTTTATGGTCTGCGTCTTTGTCGTTTTTTTGAGGTTAAAAGCCTCAAGCCCGGATATATCGTCTAATGCGGCAACCGCTTTTGCCGCGCAAGGTATCGAGTTTCTTTTTTCTCCTCCGGCGAAAGACGCTATTTTTGCGTTTTTGGATTTTAGTATTTTTGCCAGCTCGATGATTGCGTTTGGGATATTTTTGCCTATATCCAGCCCGGAGTGTCCGCCGGGCAACCCCTCTATCGATATCTCATAAAAATCGCCGTCGCCGTTCTCAAGCTCAAACCATCTTTTACATATATTCTCGACCCCTCCGGCGCACGCTACGTAGATAGCCCCTTCCTCTTCTGAGTCCAAATTCAGCACCTTTGAGGAGGCTATTTTCAGCTCCAAATTTTTGGCTCCGATAAGCCCTATCTCCTCATCGGCGGTAAACAAGAACTCGACGTTTTCAAAATGCGGCATATATGAGAGCATCATGGCCACCCCGATGCCGTTATCCGCTCCAAGGGAGGAGTTTTGCGCCCTCATCCAACCGTCTTCTATTGTCGTGATTATATTGGACGTATCGCCGACACAGACCATATCGTAGTGGGCTTGCAAGCATATTCTCGGACCCTCTTTGCTGCATAGTACGTTTCCGGCCGCGTCTATTTCTACTTTATAATGATGATTTTTGGCGTAGTTTGCGATAAAATCCCTCATTTGGTTCGCGTTTTTTGAACATCTTGGAATATCTTTTGCTATTTTTTCGAATATTTCGATAGGCGTTTGCATCTTAAAGGCTTTCCTAAAAAGGTTTTTTATTTTTATGTATAGAATATTTTTGCTAATTATCCCTTTGTTTTTTGCGGGTTGCTACTCAAAATGCGGCATTACGAACGAGTACTATTGCGACTGCAAGGAGTACTACGACGTTGAAGGCAACTTCCATAGGGAGTGTCCAAACGACATCATCAGCATAAACATTGGCGCGAAGAGAAAGTAGAAGTTTGAACAAGAAGCTGGAAGCCAAAAATATAAAGCCTCTCTATGAGCGTCTTTTGCGGATGCCGGAGTATCCGTCTGCGGTCCGATACGGAGATACGGTTTCGGTGGATACTGGGCACGGTTTTGACGAGAGTTCCGATGCGTACTCGCTTGCAAGGGCGCTGATGCCTTGGCGCAAGGGGCCGTTTAGAATCGATAATTTCGAGATAGTTACCGAGTGGAACAGCTATGTTAAATTCAACATTCTTGCCCCGTATTTAGATTTGGATGGCAAGACCGTTATAGATATAGGCTGCAACAACGGCTACTACTCGTTTAAGATGCTTCCTTTCAATCCGAAAAAGATTATCGCCATAGATCCGTGGCCTATTTTTTACCTGCAGTTTTTGTTTATGAATAAATTCATCGGA
>CAZMPN010000014.1:8250-50786 GCA_964568395.1 uncultured Helicobacter sp.
AAAATATTTAATTTTGGTTTATGGGCTTGTTGTTTTTGGCGTTGGTGGGTATAATGGGCTATGTTTTTTTTTTTTTTGGCTTTTTATATCACAGAAGCGACCCCATATCCGCGCTAAAAGAGATAAAGGCATGCATGAACGACGGGGGAGAGCTTTTCATAGATAACCTCGTCATTATGAAAGAGGGGTATTGCGCTTTGTGTCCTCCGGTAAGCTATGCAAAAATGAGCAACGCCTATTTCATACCGACCGTAGATACGATGAGATCGTGGCTTGAGAGGGCCGGATTCAAGCATATAGAGCTGATAGACGTCAAAAAAACCGAGTTAACGGAGCAGCGAAAGACCGATTGGATAGAGGGGCTTAGCCTCGATAGCTTCCTTGATCCAAACGACGATAGCAAGACAATCGAAGGGTTCGACGCTCCGGTGAGGGCATATTTTAGGTGTAGGAGGGTAGATGGCAAAAGATAAAGATATGGTTGTCGATCATTACGGCGACAGAGAGGTGCTAAAGACGCATCTGAACATAGATAAGACCTTTAGCGGCGATATATTGGAGCTTGAAAAAGGCAGATGCAAAATATCGTTTACGACGACAAAAGAGATGAGCGTGGATGATTTGCATCTGGTGCACGGTGGGTTTACTTTCGGGGCTGCCGATTTTGCCGCCATGGCGGCCGTCAATGAACCAAACGTCGTTTTGGCGGAGGCCCACACGAAGTTTTTGGCTCCGGTGGAGGCCGGAAAGACCGTTATATTCGAGGCCGTGGCAAGCCATATCAGCACAAGAACCAGGGATGTCAAGGTTATCGGCATGATGGGCGAAATAAAAGTATTTGAGGGCGACTTCAAAACCGTGGTCTTAGAAAGACACCCCCTAAGGCTAAAGCTTACGGACTAACCCAGATACTCCAGCCAGCTTCTAAGCGAGTTTTTTTCTTTAAAGAGCGTCGTTGCCGGGCCGTGTCCCGGATATACGCTCAGATCTTCTGTAAAATCCAGCAGTTTTTTGAGGCTTTTTTTCATCTCTTCCGGACTCGAGTACGGAAAATCGACCCTTCCGATAGAGCCTTTGAAGATAAAATCTCCACTAAAAAGAAAATCTCCTATCTGTATCGCCGAGCAGCCCGGCGTATGACCCGGAAAGCTCCAGAATTTTACTTTTACGCCGTTTATATCCAGCGTCTCTTCGCTTACTTCAAAGTCCGGCGCGCTAGGCGGCATATTAAAGCCGAAAATATCGTCTTTTAACATAAATACGTCGGCCTTTGGAGTATAAAGCGGAATATTGAAGTACTCTTTTGTTTTTTGGTTGTCCCAGACGTGATCGAAATGTCCGTGCGTATTTAGTACGGCGAGAGGCGTCGACGCCTCTTTTTTTATCCATTCGAAAGCGCCAATCCCTGGGTCGATAATGAACTCTCCGCCATCCGTCTTTACGATGTAGCAGTTTGTCTGGTAGTCTCCGAAAGCTTTTGATAAAATTTGCATATAATCCCCGTCATGAAAAGTCTAACCCAGCCAAAAACAAAGCTGCGTAAAAATCTAAAACTATCCAAAATATCCGCCAATTTAGTGGATGCAAATTATATTGCAGGCTTTTTAGGTATCAGCTTAAACGCCCTATATCTTCGTATGCACTTCGACAACTTCCCGAAAGCCGTCAAAATTAACGGCAAACTATATTTTGACCTAAACGAAGTGCTGTCCCATTTTACGAAAAACGACGAGAATAGCGCGTTTTGTTTTCTTGTAAGGGATGAGATAAGGACGCTTGTAGACACGGCAAAAATAACGAGGCGTGAAATCGGCGAGTGTCTCGGCGCGGATAATCCGTCGGTTGTCGGAGGAGGCGTCTATTCCAGGCCGATAGGATTTGAAAGGGCGAAAATACTTCTTGCTTATCTAAAAGAGAGAAAACTCTCTATAGAGATAGACGAAAACAGAAGCTTCGGTATTCAAAAAAAAGAGCGTTTGGCGTATATATCGGATGTTTGGGAGCTGTTGATCGCACTGGTGGACGCAAAAAAGATAGATTATAGGTTCATATCTTCCACGCTGAGCCAAAAAAATGATGCCAATACCGGCAGGTCCATATATAAAATGTCACCGTCGTATAAGAGCGCCAAAATATTAAAGTTGCGTTTTTTGCAAAAGGGGTTGATTTAGGAATTTTATTTGCTGCGGCTATTGGCGATTTAGTATAAAAACAAAAGGTATTTAAATGACCTCCAATATAGTAGCAGGCTACGGCAGTTCTTCAAATCTCGCTTTTTCTTTCAAGACAAGCAGCGGCGATACGATAGAGCTTGATATGTACTCCTCCAAAAGCATGGAGTATTCAAAAGCTCAAGACGAGAGAGGGGGCGGCGAATCGCTCTCTTTTGGGATGAAAGAAGGGTATAGATTCAAGTTTCAGACAAACGGGTTGAGCGAGCAGGATAGAAGCGAGATAGCCGAGGCTATGAGAAAAATAGAGCCTATGGTGGATAGGTTCGTCAAAGAGAACGGCGCGAGCTCTTTTTTGAGAGAGCCTCTTGATATGATAGCTTCCGGTATTCAAAACGAGCTTCCCAAACCAAAAGACGAAAACGCCAAAAACGCGCTTAGCTCGTCGGTGGTGGATATGTTTGACAATGTGTTCAAAAAAAACGAAAAGCCTTCCGATGTTTTTGAAGATATGAGGAAATTACTTGACAAAATCCTAAAAAACATTCAAAATCCACAAAATATTTTTTACGCATAAAGGAATTGAGATGAAAAAGCTATTTAGCGCCGCGGTTATTACGTCGGCTCTTATTTTTGGCGGTTGCGCTACGGACGGGGCGTATACCCAGTCTAACGTGGGGCAGACCAAAAGCTTTAAGAGAGGCACGGTAGTAGAAGCCAAAGGCGTCACCATAGGTGATGACTATAAGGGTGCAGCTACCGGTGCGGTAGTGGGCGGCGTTGCCGGAAGCGCATTCGGAAAAGGCGACGGCAAGGTAGCCGCCGTAGCCGCCGGAGCTATACTAGGAGCATTGGCCGGAAATACTCTCAATAAAGATGCCGGGCAAGAGCTAACAATCAGGTTTGATAACGGCGATACCGTGACCACGCTTTACAAGGTTGATAAAAATGCTCCTTTTATGTTTAGAAGCGGCGATAGGGTTATCGTGGAGATGCTAAATGCGCAGATAGTCTCTATTAGAATGGCGAACTAAGCTTTAGTCGCGCCGTATGAAAGCACATTTTGGTACCGTAGGGTTTGTTTTTGCCGCAGCAGGCTCCGCTATAGGGCTCGGCAACATATGGAAATTTCCGTATATTGCCGGGATGTATGGCGGCGGGGCGTTTGTGCTGACGTATATATTGGCTGTTTTATTTATAGGCGTTCCGCTTTTGATTGCGGAGATGGCGATAGGCGCCATGGCAAAAAAGGACCCTGTCGGCTCATTCGGCGCGCTTGCCTCAAAAGCTTCGGCTTTATGGAGAAGCGCCGGTTTCTCGATGCTTACTGGTCTTATTATCCTCTCTTTCTACTCTGTCGTTATAGGTTGGATTTTATACTACATTTTTTTGACGCTCACGACGCTTCCGGCTACGGCAGAGGAGGCCTCGTACATATTCCAATCGATGCTATCCGAAGATTTTAAGACGCAGACGCTTTTCCATACGATTTCTATGCTGCTTACGGTGTATATAGTTTTGCTAGGCGTAGAGAAGGGCATAGAGCGGGTCAATCTGATATTGCTGCCGCTTCTTTTCGCGATTTTGCTGTTTATGTTTTTTTATTCGATGAATTTTGATTCGTTCGTCGTGGCTACGAGTTTTATGTTTACGCCCAATTTTGAGAGTTTGACGCCAAAAGCGCTTCTGGTTGCGGTGGGGCACGCTTTTTTTACGCTCTCTCTCGGTATGGCTACGATGCTTACATACGCCTCGTATACGGACAAAAATTCAAACTACGTCAAGTCTGCCGTTATTGTCGCGGTTATGGAGATAGGCGTAGCCATTATCGTAGGCGTTACTCTTTTTGCGTTTTTGTTTAATTTTGGGTTTGAGCCGGATCAGGGTCCAGGTCTTGTATTCGTGTCGATGCCGGCGATGTTTTTTAACTTCGGGATTTTTGGAAACATCTTGGCGCTCCTGTTTTTTATAGCTCTCTCTTTTGCCGCTATAACTTCCGCCATCTCTATTTTGGAGCCTACGGTCGCATATTTTATAGGCCAAAAAAACTGGAGCAGAAAAAAAAGCGTTACCGTGCTCGGTTTTATGGTGTGGGTTGCGGGGATTGCGCTTTTGGCTTCGAATATAAGCGAATACAAAGCGGCGCTTTCGTTTGGCTCAAAAACTCTTTTTGATTGGTTCGATTTTGTGTCTAGTGCGATACTGCTTATAGTCGGCGGACTGCTTATAGCGTTTTTTGTCGGGTTCGGAATGGATAAAAACCTCCTAAGAACGCATATGCTTTCGTTTATGCCGGAGTTCGTATTTGAGCTTTGGTACTCCTGCGTCAAATACTTCATTCCGCCTGTTTTGATAGTTTTGATGGCGTATATGCTCCAAAGCCAATTTTGGAACTAGGTTTGCTTTATATCTGAAAAATTCAAGGTTTTCGATATGAACAAAGCATACCTGCCGTTTATTTTGGTCTCAGCCATCATTTTGGGCGGCTGCTCTAGACATCCGATGGATCCGGATATAGATATGAAGCCGCCAAAATACGTAGAGCAAATGGAGCCAAAAGAAGAAAACGGCAATATAGCTAACGCCGGCAGCCTATTCGGGCAGGGCGAAAACCCTCTGTATTCCGATAGGAAGGCGATGCGAGTCAACGACATAGTCAGGGTTGTTATCAAAGAGAACGCGACCAGTTCTTCATCGTCTTCCAAAAAACTATCCAGAAACCAGCAGGACAAGCTAGGCGGTGGAATAATAGCTTCTCCGGGCGGCAATCTAAATCCGCAAATGACGGCTATAGCCGGAAGGGCGAACGGATTTTTGGATATAGGGCTTACTACCGGCTCCAGCTATACGTTTGACGGAAGCGGCAAAGGCAGCAGACAGGAGAGCTTCAGTACTACCGTATCCGCCAGGGTAATCAAGGTTATGAGCAACAATACCTACTTTATCGACGGCTCGAGAGAGGTTATGATAGACGGCGAGAAGCAGATAATGAGAGTCAGCGGCGTAATAAGGGCGGACGACATCGGCAAAGACAACTCCATCAATTCTGAGTATATCTCTGACGCAAAAATCGTATATGAGACGCAGGGTGAAATCAAAAGAGCGTCTACGCAGCCTTGGGGGTCAAAACTGCTAGAAGCCGTCTGGCCGTTCTGATAGATGTTCAATATCGTTCTTGTATCGCCAAAAATACCGCAAAATACCGGAAATATAGGCAGGACTTGCGTCGCTTTGGGGTATAGCCTCCATATCGTCAAGCCGATACCTTTTGAGCTTGACGACAAGCAGATAAAGAGGGCGGGTCTGGATTATTGGCCGCACCTGAATCTTTTCGTATGGGAATCGCTGGATGATTTTTTGGCCGCCAACCCGATAAACGAGAGGCATTTTTTTCTGACGACAAAAACGGACAACTCATATTTTGACGCCTCTTTTTCGCCGGGAGACTATTTTTATTTCGGCTCAGAGGACTCCGGCTTGCCGACGTCCTTGATGGATATTCGAAAAGATGGGATGCTTACTATCGATATGAGAGAGGAGTTTCGCAGTCTCAACCTCTCGTCGGCCGTGGCTGCGGTAGCCTACGAAGCTTTTAGACAAAACAGAGGAGCGTTTCTTTGGGCGACATAGTAGACGTATTGATGATTAGCGGCATGATATTCGTTTTGTATATTATGACCGAGAAATTCGTGAAATCCAGATCAAAAAAATAGTTTTTAATCAAAACCCCTTGAAATATTTGGTTAAAATAATAAAAAACCAAAAGCTTAGAGGGTTGTAGCTTATGAACAGAGATTACGCAAAAATAGAAGCAAAACTGATCTCTTTTTTGCAGGAAGAGGTTAAAAAGGCCGGTTTCGAAAGGGTTGTTTTGGGACTCTCCGGCGGTGTGGATTCGGCTGTCGTCGCCGTGCTTTGCAAAAAGGCTTTCGGTCCGAAGATGCTGGCCGTCATGATGCCTAGCGACACGACAAATCCGATACATATGAGTCACGCTTTGGCTTTATGCGAGAAATTCGATATCGAAGCGGAACACGTATCTATAAAAAATATGCTTCATGCTTATCCTTTGGAGCTTAAAACCAAACTGCGCAAAGGAAACCTGGCGGCCAGAATGAGAATGTCGGTTCTCTACGATATATCGGCAAGGGATAGGGCGATAGTCGTCGGCACCAGCAACAAAAGCGAGATACTGCTTGGATACGGCACGATGTACGGCGATACGGCATGCGGTATAAATCCGATAGGCTCTTTGTATAAGACGCAGATATTCGGCTTGGCCAAACATATAGGCGTAACGGACGAGATAATAGAAAAGGCTCCTAGCGCAGACCTTTGGGAGGGACAAAGCGACGAAGAGGAGCTGGGATTTAAATATAAAGACCTCGATGCGGCCATGCACGATATTTTTGACGTCGGACTCTCAAGGGAAGAGGCTGCGGCAAAAGGCCATAACGCCGGAATGATAGAGTTTATTATGGCTAGATACGAAGCCAATCTGTTTAAGACAAGACCGCCGAAAATAGCGGAGCTGTAGTGGTTCACAAAATAGAGGATATGTTTTTTCGCTTCGACAAGCTTTGGCATATCCTGCTTGCCCTGCTTTTTTTGCCTTTAAGTTTTGTGTATTGCGCAGTAGGTATTTTTAGAAAAATATTGACATCGCCTATGGATTTGGGGATCCCTATAATATCGGTCGGCAATCTGACCGTGGGCGGAAGCGGCAAAACTCCTTTCGCGATAGAACTATGCAAGCTCTTGGACTCCCCATGCGTCGTTAGCAGAGGCTACGGCAGACGCTCAAAAGGTCTCGTCGTCGTAGGCAGGGAAGGGCGTATCTTGTGCGGCGTAGAAGAGAGCGGCGATGAAGCCATGCTTATAGCCAAAAAAGCAGGCAACGCAACCGTGATAGTGTGCGAAGATAGGAAAAAAGCCATCTTGAAAGCCAAGGAGCTAGGGTGCCGATCTATCGTGCTAGATGACGGATTCGGGAAGTTTGAAATCGATAAATTCGATATTCTGCTGTTTCCCTCGACTCCTTTTAAAAATGTTTTTTGTTTGCCTTCCGGTCCGTTTAGATATCCGCTTTTTTTTGAGAAGTTCGGCGATATAGTCGGAGTTGACGGCGTAGACTTCAAAAGAAGTACGACGGTTGCGGGAAGTGAAAACGGCTTCGTGCTTATTACCGCAATCGCAAATCCGCAGAGGCTTGATCGCTTTTTGCCTCAAGGCGTTGCGGCAAAGTATTATTTTGCGGATCACCACTATTTTTCAAAAAGCGAGATAGCGCATATTAAGGCCAAGCATCCCGGAATGACGCTTTTGTGCACCGAAAAAGACGGCGTCAAGCTGGATAGGCTGGGTATAGAGTATGTCGCATTGGAGCTGAACCTATCTTTTGATACTGATTTTTTGGCGTTTCTAGGCGCGAAGCTGACGGATAAGTTTGGGTCTAATCTTTTGAAAAATCAAACAACTTAGTGTAAAATCGTAATAAATAGCGTATGTTGAGTCGCATAAACCAAAAATTAGAGGTATAGATGAGCCTAAAAGAAGACGCTCTGGCTATAAAGCAAGAGATAGATAACGAAGAGAAGTTTTTAACCGCTTTTGTTAAAGCCGAGAAGTTTGTCAAAAAATACAAGATAGCAATCATGGGGGTTCTTTCCGCCGCAGTGCTTGGATTCGCGGGATATAAGGGGTATGGATATTACAATGAGAGCAGGATCGCGGCGGCAAATGACGCATATTTGAAGCTTGTAAAAAATCAAAACGATAAAGAGGCTCTAAATACGCTAAAGGAAAAGAGCAAACCGCTTTTTGACGCATATACCTTGCACGCGGCTATCAAAAACAAGGATTTGAAGGGTCTGAACGCGGCGACGGCGTCGCAGAACAAAATCATATCAGACATAGCGGCCTATGAGCTTGCGGTATCTTCGGGAGACGCCGACAAGCTTGCCGCTTATGCGACAAATAAGGATGCGTTCTATAAAGATTTGGCTCTTTTTGTTCTGGCGAACAAATATATTGAAAAAGGCGAATACAAAAAAGCCGGAGAAGCGCTTGCGAAAATAAGCGCATCGTCTGAAATCAAAGAGTATGCGAGCTACCTAAACCACTCCATCATAACGTTTAATTAAAGATGTTCGAGAGCGCTTTTATACAAAATAGCTTTATCGCGCTCGTTCTCGGATTCATTATCGGCATCCAAAGAGAGATGCGTACGCACTATAGCAACTATAAGGAGTTTGGCGGGAGCAGGACGTTCGCCATCATCTCCTTTATAGGGTATCTGTCGGCGTTTATCTCTGGTTTTAGCCAGTTTTTTATGATTGCCGCTTTCCTTGCCATAGGGCTTATCGTAACGGCTGCGAACGTAGTCAGCCAGATAAACGAGAGACAAAGAGGTATGACTACCGAGTTTTCGGCGTTGACCGCGTTTTTGATAGGCGCGCTTCTTAATTTCATGGAGCCGAAATACGTCATCTTTTGCGCAATTGTTTTGCTCCTCATTCTAAATCTCAAAGATAAGATACAAGAGCTGGAAAAGTATATCGGCAAAGACGACCTTAACGCGGCCGTGCTTTTTCTCGCCATGACCTTTGTCGTTTTGCCGGTGTTGCCGGACAAGACGATAGACGATTTCGGTCTTTTCAATCCTTATAACGTCTGGCTTATGGTGGTGCTTATAGCCGGCATCTCATTTGCCGGTTATATTGCGGTCAGGATATTCGGTTCCGGCAAGGGCGTTGTTTTGACCGGGCTTTTGGGCGGTCTCGTCTCTTCGACCGCGGTTACCATCTCGTTATCCAGAAAAGCTGCGGCAAACAATGAGATATCGCAAAAGGCCGCAGTCGGTGTTATATTGGCCTCCACGATTATGCTTATTAGGGCGATTTTTGTTATCTCTATTTTTAACAGGGCTCTCCTAAATACGCTTCTTTTGGCGTTTGCTATAGCATTTATCGTCTCTCTTGGTGTTGCCGCCTTTTTTTACTTCAAGAGCAAGCAAGAAGAGTTTAAGACGATGGAGATCGAGTACAAAAACCCGTTCGACCTCAAAGAAGCGTTACTGCTCGGTCTTTTTTTCGGGCTTGTGATCGCCCTTGTGAAACTGGCAAAAGAATACGTCGGCGACAGCGGTGTTTACGTCGTTAGCTTCGTATCCGGCATTTCTGATGTCGATGCGATTATTCTTTCGTTGTCGGAAGTCGCCGGCAGAGGCATAGATGTCAGGGTTGCCAGCATAGGCGTGGTCATCGCCGTCATAACGAACAACATGGCAAAACTTCTGATAGCCTACTCTATGGGCACCAGGGAGCTCGCAAAAACTGTAGGTTTTTACTATCTCGCCGTATGTTCGGCGCTCGGCGTCCTGGTTTTATAGGGCGGGAGTGAAGTATTTATTGTGTAAAATTGGATAGATTTAAGCAAATGGAGATATATATGAAAAAAACCCATCTCGCCATTCTCGGCTTATTCGTAGCCGTAATTTTTGGAGGATGTTCTTCAAAAAGCTATTTTGAGCCGAAGCAAATCGATGGGAAGGTTGATTTTGATTCAAAAATTAGCTCCAAATTGGTATCCGTAAACTCTCAAGGCGCAACGTTGGAAAACGGGCAGTTCGTTACAAAAGCCGGTATCGGCGGTTTCAATCTTCCTAAAGGGTACGAGTTTTTTTCAAAAACAGGTAAATTCGTAACCGCCGGAAACGAGCTTGGGGATGTGGCGGTATTCGACGAGAGCGGAAAAGAGCTCTATAAGCACAATTTTGACAGCAAGGTTGCCACGGCTAACGCCAAAGACGGTGTTTTGGCGCTTATCACATCCGATAATACGTCTGTTTTGTTCGACCTTAAAGAAGCAAAAATGCTATTTAAGCAAAAAAACGACTCATCGTATGCGGTGGATGCAAAGATTGCGGCGCCTTATTTCCTTAACGAGCTCGTTATTTTCCCTACGCTTGACGGAAAACTGCTTGTTGTGGATATAAACGATAAAAAAGTGGTAAAAGACGTTGTTATCAGCAGTGAGAAAAACTTCAACAACGTTATATTTTTTGACGTCATAGATAATAGACTGGTGGCTGCCACGCCTACAAAAGTAATCTCCATAAATCCTAAGTTTGCGAACTTTTTGGATGCCGATGTAGTTGACATTATATTCATAAAAGACGGGGTGTACGTATTTACAAAAGACGGCAGGATAATATTGACCGACCCCGATCTAAGAGTGTTAAAAGAGAAAAAATTTCCGTTCGCCAGATTTGTCGGCGTTATCTATGGCAAATATATCTATGCCGTTGAAAAAGAGGGATACCTGATAGCTACCGATATCAATCTTGCCTCATCTAACGTATTTAAGTTTTCAGCCCCTTTTTACGGAATGTCGAGCGGCTTTGAGGATTTCTTGTTTACAAGCGGGGATTCCATATTCTATGACAATAAGCAGTTTAAACTGGCAAAATAGTGAAAAGCCCGGAGCTTGAGGCTTTTTTAGAGTATATTACGGTTATTAGGGCTCTCAGTAAAAATACGATTTTGGCCTACGAGAACGATCTTGTGGAGTTTGAGGCGTTTGTCAAAAAACCTTGCATAGAAGCCGAGAGCGGAGATGTTCTATCGTTTTTGTCTTGTTTTGAGAACGGCTTTACGTTAAATAGAAAGCTATCTGCCATAAACTCTTTTTTTGATTTTTGTTTTTCGCAGGACTGGGTGAGCGATAAACCTCTTTTGAGACACTCGAAACTTCCGCGCTCTTTGCCGAAGTTCCTTGAGTATGAGTTTATCTTGGAATCGTTGGCAAAAATAGACAAAAAAGCGTGGCTTGGGCTAAGGGACGAGGCTTTTATCCTGTTTTTGTACGCCAGCGGCTGCCGGGTTAGCGAAGCGCTATCAGTCAAATATTCCGATATTGAAGACGGATGGCTTAGGATACGTTCCGCAAAAGGCGATAAAGAGAGGATGGTGCCTCTTGCCTCGAAAGCGTTGGAGAGTATAGAACGTTATTTGGCCGCCAGACCGTTTAAAAGCGAGTATATATGGCTTAACTATAGAGGCGAAAGACTCAGTAGAATATCGGCCTTTAAAATAACGCAGACATACCTAGGCGTTTCACCCCATACATTAAGACACTCTTTCGCGTCGTCTTTGATTGTGGGCGGAGCCGATTTGGTAATAGTTCAGGAGCTTTTAGGGCACTCGTCGATTAATACGACGCAAATATATACGCACATCAAGAAACAAAATTTGCGGGATACGGTTCTTAGACACCACCCGCTGAGGGGTGAGATAAAGATATGATTTTATGCGATATCGGAAATAGCTTTTATCATTTCTACAAAGAGGGGAAGGTTTGGAGAGAGCCGGTGTCTGGCATGCCGTCTTTGGCTGAGGATGAGCAGATTTTTGCCGTTAGCGTAAACGCCGATGCGCTCCAGAGATTATCAAGGAAATACGACACGATTGATTTATCGGACGAACTGCCTTTTGATACCGAGTATGTCGGGCTGGGCGCAGATAGGGCTTTTGCCTGCTATGCGGCAAATGACGGCGTTATCGTTGACGCAGGTAGCGCCATAACGGTGGATATTATGCAAGAGGGGCTACATCTTGGCGGATTTATATTGCCGGGCATATCAACATTTGTTGAGTCTTACGCTAAAATTTCAAAAAGACTTGATGTCGGTTTTAATATGGGCGTTAATCTTGACGCTCTGCCTCAAAACACGAAGGATGCTATAAGTTACGGCACTATGATATCGATTGTGGGGGCCATAAAAGAGGCCTCTAGGAATAAATTTATATATTTTACCGGCGGAGACGGCAAGTTTTTATCTAGATTTTTTGAAAATAGATCGGCCGTTGACGACACGCTGATTTTTAAAGGGATTATGAAGTTGATTAAAGAGAAGGGGTTTGTATGCTGACGATTGCTTTGCCAAAAGGCAGAATAGCGGACGAGACGCTGGCTTTGTTTTCGAAAATATTTAATAGCGATTTTAAATTCGAAGATAGAAAGCTGATACTGGAAAAAGACGGCTTTAGGTTTTTGCTCGTAAGGAATCAGGATGTTCCTACGTATGTCTATTACGGTTCATGCGACCTCGGCGTAGTTGGATTTGATGTTTTGGAAGAAAAGGGGCTCGATTTGGCTCAGCTGCTTGATCTAGGACTCGGAAAGTGCAAGGTCGTGGTGGGAATGAAAAATACAGAAAAATTGGACTACACGAAGCATAAAATCAGCATAGCGACAAAAATGGAGAATATTACAAAAAACTTCTTCGCAAAAAAGGCTATGGCGGTAGAGGTTATAAAGCTTTACGGCTCTATCGAGCTTGCTCCTCTTGTTGGTCTTGCCGATGCGATAGTTGATATTGTGGAGACCGGCGCTACGATGAAGCAAAACGGGCTGCACGAGGTAGAGACTATTATGACCTCGTCCGCAAGGCTTGTGGCAAACAAAAACAGCTTTGTGACTAGAAAAAAAGATATTTTAAAGCTGACGGAACTTATCGAAAATGAAATCAAACGGGCTTGAGCTCTATGCGACAATCGAGGATATGCTCGATTTTTCGGACGCAATAGATACGCTATATTCCGCCCATAGGGATATGCTAAAAAAGCTCGGCGCAAAAACCGTCCTCGATATAGGATGCGGAAGCGGAGCGTTTGGATTGTCTCTCGTAGAAGAAGGGTGTGACGTATTCGGTATAGACGTCAGCGAAAAGATGGTTGAAAACTCAAAAAAAGCAGGGCTAAAGGCAGAGTGTATCAATCTTTGCGATCTAAACGGCAGCTATGAAGCCGCAACGGCGGTGTTCGACGTTTTAAACTACATGGACGAGAATGAATTATCTAAATTTTTCGGCTGTGTGCGAAACGTTCTAAAAAAAGACGCTTATTTTCTGGCCGATGTAAATAGTTTTTACGGTTTTGATGAGGTTGCCCAAGGCGTCATAGCTATAGAAAAAGAAGATAGGTATGCGGTGATAGAAGCCGAGTTCGACGGTAGAGAGCTGATAACCCAAATGAAGCTTTTTACAAAAGAAGAGTCCGGACTTTACAAAAGAGAAGAGGGAAGTATAGCGCAATACTATCACGATAAAAAAAGTATGCAAAAATTATCAGGTATGAAAATTGTGGATATAGTAGAAATCGGGCTCTACGGAGAGAAGCCCGATAAATATTTGTACGTCTTTAAAAACGCTTAGTCTTGAAGCGAGCCTGCTACGGCGTTTTTTCTATCTACGATATAAGGAATAAGCGCCATATGTCTTGCTCTTTTTATCGCTAGACCTACCATGTCTTGAGCGCTTTTGCTGTTGCCGGTTAGTCTTCTTGGCATAATTTTGAATCTTTCAGATAGCGTATGCTTTAGAAGCTTTACGTCTTTATAATCTATAAACTCTAGTTTTAGTTCAGAGTATTTGCAATGTTTTTTTGCGTATTTTCTTTTTTCTGCCATTTTATTTTCCTTTGTTAAAACGGTATTTCATCGTCTTGAATATCTATTTCAGGAACTCTTGGAGCCTGGCTATTTGCCGGTTTTGAGTATCCTACCTCTCTGTCTGAAAAGTCGCCGTCACCGCCGCTCTCAAAGCCGCCTTCAGAAGATTTTGAATCCAAAAATTGGAAACTTTCTACCGATAGTACGTGCTTGCTGCGTTTTTGGCCGCTTTGGTCTACCCACTGCTCTAGTACGAGTCTGCCCTCGACTAGGACTTTTTTGCCTTTTAGCATATATTGGTTGGCTATTTCGGCGGATTTTCCGTATATTACTATGTCGATAAACATAGTCTCGTCTTTTTTCTCGCCGGTTGTTTTATCTTTCCAAGTTCTATTGACGGCCAGACCGGTTTTTGCAACCGCCGAACCGCTCGGCAGATACCTTAGTTCTATCGCCCTTGTCGTATTGCCTATTAATAGAACCTTGTTAAGCATTTATCAGCCTTCTTGTTTTTTTGTTTGTTTTGCGTTGGCTTTTTCAACCATCGCATTCCAAGCTTTTACTTCGGCTTGTTTTTGGTATTTTAGCGTCATGAACTTCATAACGTCTTCTGTAATAGTGTAAATTCTTTCAAGTTCAAGAAGAGCTTTGCCTTCTGATTTGAAGTATGCTACGTAGTAGTAGCCTCTGTCGAATTTTTGTACTTTGTATGCAAGTTTTTTGCTACCCCAATCTTCAGTAGCAACTATTTCGCCGCCCTGGGAAGTGATAACATCTTTTATGAAGTTGATTCTTGCCTGTGTTTCTTCAGGCGTAAGAGTTGGTTTGAGAACAAACATTGTCTCATATAGGTTTTGTGCCATTAAAGCTCCTTCTGGATTTCACCCGAGGCTGTTAGAGCCTATAGGTAAGGATTTTGGAACGGCAATTGTACTATAAATTGTTTTGAAGTTTTATTAAGTAGTGTATCAGCGTAGCTTTTTTATCCGAATTTTTAGACAATTTTAGGCTTAGATCTGCTTCAAGCAGAATTTCCAACATCTTTACGTAGTTTTTGTAGCCTATTTTTATGGCTTTTGCGGCTTTTGCCTTTGCTACGAAATCCGGAAGCGGCTTACCTGTTATTTTTCTTGCGTCTATTGTGCCGTAAGCCTTTGAGTATAGCAGGAACAAAAAAAGCTCCTGTAGGTAGTATTCAAAAAACAGCACTATCCTGACTTCGTCAAACTCCGCTTTTTCAAGTATTCTGAATAGCTGTTTGTAGAAATCCTTTTTATCCAATACGGCTTCAAAAAACTTTTCCAACACAGTATCGTCGGATTCCTCGACAACCGCTTTTACGTCCCTTTTGTTGACCTCAGAATCTATGGCCAAAAATTTTTCAAGTTCTTTAACCGCAGCCTCGAGATCCATATTTTTAAGGGTCAACAGTTCTTCCAGTGCGTCCGAGGCCATGTTTATATTTTTTTGCATCGCCTCCGCTTTTAGATACGCCGCGGCTTCTTGCATCGAGTTTGGATTGAAGAATCTGACGAATAGGGCGCTATTGGCGGCCGAAAATAACTCGTAGTAGTCTTTATCTTTGTTTGTCATATCGCCCAAAAATCTAAATACGAATAGCGCGTCGTTTTTATCGGCTATACTTATTAGCTCCTTGATGTCGTTTTTCGGGATTTTTTTATCGCTTTTTATCAGAAGGACCAGCTTGTCGCCAAACAGAGAGTTTTGCGATATAAAGTTTTTCGCCTCCGCAAAAGAGTATTCGTCGAAATACATTTTTAAAATATCGCACGCCTCTCCGGCCGTTTTAATAATCTTATCGGAGTATAGGTCGGCAAGGTAGTCGCATGCGCCAAAAAGCATTGCCGATTTGATAGGTTTGTTTGATTTTAGGTGTAAATCGAGCTCTCTTTTATCCATATATTTATTGTACTAAAAATGAGTTGTAAAAAAATTGTCGGCTTTTTTACGAAAAAATTTACAAAAAACTTGACATACGGAATATATTTTAATATAATCAGGGCATGTTGTTTAAAAGAGAAAGTTTACTAAAAATTTACATTTTGTCTTTTTTTGCTTCAACCACACTTATGGCGGCTCCTGCGTCTATCCAGATCGACGAAAACGAGAATAACTTTATCGTGGTTAAATCAAAAGAAGATGCCGATGTTTCAGGACAAGAGAGAAGAGATACCGACTTTTTGTCCGCAAGATTCGAAAAGATTTCAAAAGTCGCAAAAGAACTTATAGGCATCAAGTATAAATTGGGCGGCACGAGTCCTAAAACAGGTTTTGATTGCAGCGGTTTCGTTAGTTATGTATTTAATGAGGGGGCCGGTATTAAGCTTCCTAGAAGCTCCAGAGAGATGAGAACCGTAGGAAACCCAGTTGACCTTAAATCGTTGAAACCTGGGGATTTGATTTTCTTTAAGATAAACACTTCCCATGTCGGCATATATATAGGCGACAACAAATTTGTACATGCTCCTAGTACGGGCAGGTCCGTTTCCGTAGATAACCTGATGAGCTCATTCTTCCAAAATAGGATTGTAGGCGCAAGAAGAATAATCAACGAATAATAACAGGTTGATTGCTATCAGTGCCACTTTCCTCTCCAATTATAAGATTTCAATATATTTAACTTCAAATTTTTTAAACTTTAAAGTTTCTTTTAGTTTTCTTAGCATAATATGAGATGTTTAAAATTTAAAGGAGAGTAGATTATGAAAAAACTACTATTTTTGGGTGCTTGCGCCGCTGTTCTTGCTATGGGTGCAAATGCTAGCGTCGATAAAGGCCAAAAACTTTACCTAAAAGCTTGTAAGTCATGCCACGGTAACGGTGTAAAAGGTGCCGCTATGTCAACTCAAGCCGGATGGGATAAATGGTTTGCTAACGGAGCTAAAGCTCTTGTTGATAAACACCAAAAAGATCCTAAAGCCGCTGCATATTTCAACGGTGCATTCAAAGATCATTCTAAAGATCTACATGACTTCCTAAAAGAGTACGGTTCTGACAGCGGTAACGTACCAGCTTGCGGTTGATTCGAAGAGTTAATTAAACAAGTTTTGAAGGCTCGCTCGTTTGAGCGGGCCTTTTTTTATGTCAAAAATGTAAGTTTTTTATTGAGCGTACAAAGAAGAGGGTAAACCCTCTTACTTTTTCTTAGTAGTTTTCTTTTACGAATTTAGCTATTCTATCTACGCCTTTTTGTATTGTGGTGCTATCCGTAGCAAAAGAGAATCTAAAATATCCCTCAACCCCAAATCCAACACCTGGAACGACTGCCACCCCTTCTTTTTCTAAGAGTTCTTTGCAAAACTTCATGGAGTCTTTTTCTATTTTGGAGATGTTGACAAAAAGGTAGAATGCGCCGTCAGGTTTTAGCACGCTAAGGCCGTCTATCGAATTGAATCCGTCAACCCCTATGTTTCTTCTTTTTTCAAACTCTACTCTCATTGATTCTATTTCCGCATCCACATCGCCCCTTAACGCGACGATGGACGCCTTTTGCGTAATGGAGTTTATGTTTGACGTGCTTTGCGATTGTAGGTTGTTCATCGCCTTTATAAGCTCTTTATTTGGGCTTGCCAAATAACCAAATCTCCATCCAGTCATGGCGACGGATTTGCTGAGGCCGTTTATCGTAACCGTCCTTTGGAACATATCTTCGCTTATGGATGCCGCAGATGTGAATTTCTTGCCGTCGTATACGAGTTTTTCATACATTTCATCGGAGGCTACTATGATATTCGTGCCTTTTAGCACGTCGGCTATCGCCTCTAACTCTTCTTTCGAGTATACGCTTCCGGTCGGATTTGAAGGCGATGTCAGAACTATCATTTTTGTTTTAGGGGTTATGAGTCTTTTTAGCTCACCCGCCGTTAGTTTAAATCCTGTGGATTCGTCCGTTTTTGGCTCGACTACGACACCGCCGTTTAGTCTGGCAAGCTCAGGATACGTTACCCAGTATGGAGCAGGGATGATTACCTCGTCGCCTTCGTCCACTACCGCCGCAAACAGGTTAAAAAGAGATTGTTTTGCGCCGTTTGACGTTATGATGTCCTTTGGTGAGTAGTTTAGGCCGTTTTCTCTTTTTAGTTTGTCGGCTATGGCTTGGAGTAGGGGCGCTATGCCTTCTACCGCCGTATATTTAGTAAAGCCCTCGTCCAGCGCCTTTTTTGCTTCGTCTTTTATCTTTTGCGGAGTATCGAAATCAGGCTCTCCTGCACCGAAATTTAGTACGTCATTGCCTTCTTCTTTGAGTCTTTTTGCTAGCGTTGATATCGCTATGGTTATTGATTCTTGAAGTACGGTAATTCTTTTTGAAAGCATCGAAATCCTTTATTTTTCTAGTGATTTTAGGAAGTCCCCGTATATTTGGGTCAGGTCTTTGTCTTTTGTAATTATATCTTTATCGCCTGTAATTAGGGCATTTTCGAGAAGCTCAAGCCGCTTTAGGAGGTATATAAACATCTCCGTATCGATATTCGGTAACTTATCGTGACTATACGGATTTTTATCCGGACCTTTTCTGATGACTCTGGCCGGTATGCCGACCGCCGTAGAGTCCGCCGGTACGTTTTTTATGACTACGGAGTTGGCCCCTATTTTTGAGTTTTCCCCTATCGTTATATTTCCGAGTATCTTGGCCCCGGAGCCTATGACGACGCCATTTTCTATCGTAGGGTGTCTTTTGCCCTTGGAGAGGTTGACGCCGCCTAGCGTTACGCCTTGATAAATCGTAACGTCGTCTCCTATGACGGAAGTTTCGCCTATGACTATGCCTATACCGTGGTCTATGAATACTCTTCTGCCTATCTTGGCGGCTGGGTGTATGTCTATGTTTGTAAACATCTGGTTGATGCCCATTATTATTCTGGCAAGCACTTCAAAGTTTCTGATATATAGTCTATGGGCTATCCTGTGCCAAAATATAGCCCATAGGCCAGGGTAGTTAAAAAAGAGCTCCAGTTTCGAGCGTATTGCGGGATCACGCTCCAGAACTATTCTGAAATCCTCTTTTATCTGCGCCCAAAGCTTCATTAGAACTGAACCGTCCGAAGGTAGTTGTTTTCGCTCATGTATACGTACAGCTCACCCATAATCTCTTTCTTCTTATCCTCCGAGATCAGCCTTGAATCGGCTATCTTGTGTCTTAGTCTTATCTCTATCTCTTTGATATCGTAATCCATATCGTCAAGAATATCGATAAGATTTTGCGCCTGAATAATATCTTTTATTTCGTATCCGCCGTTTTCGTCAAACTCTACGGTAGCTTCCGTCGGATGGGTAAACAGGTTGTGCTGCATGCCGAGAACCTCTTGGTATGCGCCTACCTTGAAAAATGCCACGAAATAATCTTCGCTTTGAAGGTCTACGTCGTGCAAGAAGAGCGGATTTTTGATGTTAAACGTAATCTCGCCGTCCGAGTCGCAAGTTATATCCCATATGTTAGCGCTTCTCGTAGGCTTTTCTTCCAGTTTGTGTATCGGCATGATGGGGAAGTTTTGCCCAAGTCCCCAATGGTCCGGTACGCTTTGAAATATCGAGAAGTTGAGCAGGTATTTCTCTTGCAACGTGTCTTGGAGTGTTTTGATCTCTTTTAGGTATGAGCCGCCAGACAGGGAGATGAATTTCTTGGTAATCAGATGCAGCAGTATCTCCGTATTTGATCTATCCTGCAGGTCTACGTAGCCAAGGTCGAATAGCGTCAAAAGCGACTCCATGTGGTCTATGGCGTCATGCATATACTCGCCTGCATTCTTATCGTTCATACTCTCCAGCAGATCGAGCAGCTCTTCTACCAAAGGCGGATTTTGCGGTTTTAGCCTAAGCTCTTTTGATTCGTATTCGTTCGAGAACAGCTCCAGCACCGGGGCTACCAGCACGGCATGGCTTGCGGCTATGAACCTGCCCGATTCGGTATATATATCCGGTTCGTTGACGCCTTTTGCGGCGGCGATGCCTTTCATTAGATACACGACGTCGTTGGCAAACTCTTCAAGCTTATAGTTCCTATCCATTTTTTTTGCTTGCTGCGAGTACTCTACCGCTATACCTCCGCCCAGATTTATGGCGTTTAGGTTTACGGCGCCGCTTTTTTTGAGTTCGGCGTATATGTTGCCTGCTTCTCTTAGCGCTTTTTTGAGCGGAGCGATGTCGCCCATTTGGGAGCCTATATGGAAGTGGATCATATTGAATTTTTCAAGCAAGCTCGCGCTTTTTAGCATATCCATCGCTTCGATAAGCTCGGTTGACGTAAGGCCGAATTTCGAGTTGATACCTCCGCTTTTTGCCCACATCCCCATGCCGACGGAGTGCAGCCTGATTCTAAGTCCGATATTCGGCACCGGATCGCCCAGTCTTTTTGCCACCTCTATGATCAGCTCAAGCTCGTTGATGCCTTCTATCGTAATGGTTATATTGTGCCCCATCTTCGCGGCTATAAAACAGAGGCTTATCATCTCCATATCTTTAAAACCGTTGACGGTGATAGGCGCATTATCGTTATTGTACGCCATCGCTATTATGATTTCGGCTTTTGAGCCAGCTTCAAGTCCGTATCCGTAAGGCTTTCCAAGCTTTACCACCTGTCTTACGAAGTTTGGGAACTGGTTTACTTTTAGAGGGAATACGGCGTTGAATTTGCCCTGGTATCCAAACTCCTTAAAGGCGGAGTTGAATTTGTCGAAAATAAGATCTATCTGCTTTTCTATCAGATGCGGAAAGCGAAGCAGCAATGGACCCTTGTGTCCGTTTTCGCGTATTTCTCGCACTATATCGACGAGAGACGGTTTTTTGCCGTGGTTAACTTTGACGCAGCCGTCCTCGATTATGAAGCTCTCTTGGCTCCAGACATCTATACCGTAGTTTATCACTTGAAATTTCCTTGAATTTTGCTTTTAAATTCCGCCGCTTTTAGACTATATTCCTCTTTCGTCTCTAGGTTTTTGAGCCAAACCGTGCCCTCTTGCAACTCTTTGTCTCCTATTCCCGCGAACCAAAGCGCGTTTTGTTTGTCGGCCGCCTTGAGGTGGTTTTTTGGAGATTTCGCACTATAGCCCAAGTAAGTTACCGATTCTTGTCTTGCCGATTTTGCCAAATCAAACGCATAAAGTACCGCTTCGTCGCATAGAGGGGCTATATATACGCCACTCCTTTTTTCTTCGTCTACGGTTATCAAGTCGGAAATTCTCTCTATCCCTATCGCGAACCCTACTGCCGGCGTCGCTCTTCCGTCGAGACTCTCCACTAGTTTGTCGTATCTGCCGCCGCCTGCTATGGAGCTTTGGGCGCCTATTTCCGTCGATATGAACTCAAACGCGGTCTTTGTGTAGTAGTCTAGCCCTCTGACAAGGTTTTTGTCTATTTCATAGGATATACCGATTTTATTCAAAGCCGCTTTGACTCCGCCAAAGTCCGTTTCGCACTCTTCGCACAGCGCATCGGTTATCCTTGGCAGAGGGGAGAGTTTTTGCTGGCAGCTTTCGTTTTTGCAATCAAACACCCTCATCGGGTTCGTATTTATACGTCTTTGGCAATCCTCGCAAAGCTCCGCGCTCATTTGTGTTAATTTTTCTACAAGCTCTTTTTTGTATGTAGGCACGCATTTGTCGCATCCGAGGGAGTTTAGCTTGAGCGAATATTTTATCCCGAGTCTGTCGAATATCATGGCGGCCATGTTTATAAGGCTGGCGTCCTCTAGATAGCTGGACTCGCCGAAAGACTCTATGCCGAATTGATGAAACTGTCTAAGTCTGCCTTTTTGCGGCCTTTCGTATCTATACATCGGGCCAAAATAATAAAATCTATACTCGCCGCCCGCACGGTCAAGTTTCTTTTCGACAAAGGCCCGCACTACGCCAGCCGTACCTTCCGGCCTCATACAGACGTCGTTTTCGCCCTTGTCGGTAAACCTATACATCTCTTTGCCGACAATGTCGCTGCTCTCGCCGACGCTTCTCAAAAATAGCCCCGTTTCTTCCAAAATTGGGGTCTCTATCATGCTAAAACCGTGTTTTTTTGCGGTGTCTATCGCTATATTCAAAAATTTTTCAAACTTCTTGGCGTCTTCGAAGTGTATATCTTTCATTCCTCTAAGGGCGGTAATCATTGCAGTCTTGCCTTTACTAAGTTGTGTATCTCTTCGATGCTTTTTGAGGCATCTATCTTTTCGTATTTTATTCCCAGGTCGTCGCAAATTTGAGGCATTTTGGCTTGTATTTCAAGCAGTTTTTCTATGCCTTGTTTTTCTATTTCGTCGGCCGTTTTCGATGAGAGCCTGCTTTTTATTGTCGCTTCATCCAGCCACAGTATAATTATCAAATCAGGCAGTATGCCGCTAACCGCAAAGAGCGATACGGCCTTCGTGTGTTCGTAGTCAAACCTTTCCAGCGACGAATATGCGAGTCCCGATACTATGGACCTATCGGAGATTATCGTCTTTTGTCTGTTTGGGGCGACAACTTTCGCGATATGCTCGCTCCTATCAGCCAAAAACAGGAAAAACCTGCTTTTTTCGTCAATGCCCGGATAGTGCAGGGCAAGCTCCCTTACCTTTGCTCCAAGCTCCGTGCCGCCCGGCTCTTTCGTGATGATGAAATTCGGATAAGCCTTTTGTAGAAGGCTTATCTGGGTTGTCTTGCCGCAGGTGTCTACACCCTCAAATGCAACATACAAAGTGTTTGCCCTCTATAAAATTAGTAACTTCCGGCGGTAATAGATGCGATGCGTTACCTCCGTGTTTTAGTATCGAGCGCACCACCGATGAGCTAATAAAGGCATATTCGAGGCTCGGCATCAAATATACGGTCTCTATATTTGGATTTAGGCTTTGGTTCGCATACCCTAGCTGCAGTTCGTACTCGAAGTCGCTAATCGCCCTAAGCCCCCTTATGATGTTTGGAATATCCTTGTGCGCCGCAAAATCAACCAGCAGATTGTCGTATGATTCTACTTTTATTCTGGCGTCGTTTTTGAAGCAATCTTTTGCCATGGAGACTCTCTCTTCGAACGAAAAAAGAGGTTTCTTCTCTGAAGATAGCGCGACCGCGATAGTTATCTCGTCAAATATTTTTAGCGCTCTTTTGACTATGTCTAGATGCCCCAGTGTAAGCGGGTCGAAAGTGCCCGGATATATCGCTTTTTTTATATTACTCATCGCCCCATCTTCTGTATAAACTATTTTCGACGCCGACCAGATCCATCCAACGGCCTACCAAAAAATTTTCCATCTCCTCTATGTTTTGCTGGCCGCTATAATATGCGAGCAGCGGAGGAGCTATTATCGCTCCGGCCCTTGATAGTTTTAGCATATTCTCAAGCGCGATTTCCGAAAAGGGCATCTCTCTTGGAGCCAAAAGCAGCTTTTTCCTCTCTTTTATCGCCACCGCAGCTACCCTTGTCGTTAGATTGTCAGCTATTCCGCAGGCTATCTTTGCCAGAGTATTCATGCTGCAAGGCACAATAAACGTAATATCCGCGCCAAAAGAGCCGGAAGATGGCGGAGCCTCTATGGCCTCATCATCGTATCCGTCTTCGTATAAAAGCACTTTTTTCGCCGCATCCGACAGTATGAGGGATACGTCATGTCTTATGCGCAGCTCGTTGTAGAGTTTTAATCCAAGCGTTGCTCCGCTTGCCCCGGATACGCATACTACGGCTTTCATCTAATCTCGACTCTCTCTTTTGAAGCTACTAAAGCTTTCATGTTTTTGCCGTTTTTGGCTCTGACGTTGATGGTGTCGCCTATGTCGCCGTCTTCCAACGCCGTTACTTCCATCTCGATCTCTATGGCGTCTTGCCTTATTACGGCGTAAACAATACTATTTTTTCTAACCGCCGGCGGCTTCGAGGCGTCTTTTTGCGTGATTACCGTGCCGCCGCTTATAAACCTCTTTGTAGATACGCTGCCAAGCTCATCTTTGGTTAAAGGTTTGAAAAATATGTTTTTGAGAGCTATATTCTCTATATTCACGTCTTCTTGGCTTAGAATTTTATCTTTTTGGAGGTTATGTTTCGCTTTTAGCACTTCGAGCAGGGCCTCTATTTCGTAGCGCACAAATACTCTTTTTGTTTCGTTTTTTTCGTTTACGAAAATAGCCAAGACGACGCCGTTGTTTTTGGTTAGATTTTGTCTTTGCATCTCTATGGCGCTGTACCTATAGCCGCTGATGCTCTCCTTGGAGCCTTCTTGCACCTTGATGCTTACGACCGCGATTTGAGGATACTCTTTTATGTATTCGTTTTTTATGGCCGACTTTAAGTCCGCCTCGGCTTTATCCGAAAAAGCAAAAAGGCTTGCCGCTATAGCCCCGTTAATCAAGAGGCTGATCAGTAACTGTCTCAATTTTATCGCCGGACCATACGCCTATTTTTTTGCCGTCTTTATATTCGCCCCTGGAGGCCAGCTTTCCGTCTTCGCTAAATTCCCTCCACGGCCCGTTCTCTAGGCCGTTTTTATACGTGCCGCACTCCTTTAAAAAACCGTTAGGGTAGTAAAACTCCGCCTCGCCTTCTATATTCCCCTTTTTGTAGTGAAGGGTTTTTTTTCTCGTCTGATCAGGATAAAACTCTATCCATTCGCCGTCTTTTTGCCCGCCTTTGTAGTTTCCTTTTTCGATCAGCACGCCGTTTTCGTCAAAAAAAAGCCACTCTCCTTCCTCTTTGCCGTTTTTTAGGTGTCCTTTTTTTGATACGACCCCGTTGCGATGGTAATATTTCCACTCTCCGCTCTCGTTCCCGGCGTCGAAGAAGCACTCTATCTCAAGCTGCGCGTTCTCCGCATATATCTTTGCCGCGCCGTTTTTTTTGCCGTTGGCGAAAGAGGCTTCCAGCATGAGCGTACCATCAGGGTAGAATGTTTTTGATAGGCCGCTTCTCTTTAAACCTTTGAAGCCGCCTTCAAACAACAGGATTCCGTCATCGGCGTATATCTTGTCCATTTAGTTCCCACAGGCTAATTTGGGTGATTTTAGTCTTTTTTTGGTAAAAACGCAACAATAACAGGTTATTAGACGGGTTTTTGAATGAAAATTTGTACCGCCGACGGCAGTTTTACTCTTTATGACGAAGTGTTTGACGAGTGCTATCATAGCGTCTCTGACGGCGCGCTAAACGAGACGCTCCAAAAACACGTAATTCCGGCTTTCGATGCGGTGGTCAATGGAAAGAAAGAGCTGAATATTTTGGATATATGCTTCGGGCTTGGATTTAACTCGCTTGCCACGATATGGTATGCAAAAAGCAGCTATCCGGATATAAAAATAAACATATTCTCTCCGGAGATGAATCTAGCGCTTGTGCAAAGCCTCACGTCATTCGAATATCCAAAACAGCTTACGCAGAATGGGATCGTGGATGCGCTCGCCTCCGATCTGCATTATAGGGACGAGAAATATTGCGTCGAAGTTGCGATAGGGGACGCAAGGCAGATTTTGGGGCAGAAAGAGGCGTCGTTCGACATAGTCTACCAAGACGCATTTAGCCCAAAAAAGAATCCGCAGCTTTGGACGCTGGAGTATTTTTTGGATATCAAAAGGCTTTTGGCGAAAGAGGCCGTTATCACCACATACTCCAAAGCTACCCCGGCGAGGCTCGCGCTGCATGAGCTAGGCTTCAACCTATACGAACATCAAGATGTTAGCATCAGGGGCGGAACCATTGCTTCAAATTTCGATATTAAAGGTTTGCGAAAAGTTGATATGCTAACGAAAATAAAAAATGCGCCAAACTCAAAGGCGCTCAGAGATCAATAGAGGGGATATCCGGTATGGAAAAAGAGGATAAGATAGTAAGATTTAGCGTCTCTTTGGAGCAATCGCTCTTCGACTATATAGAAAACGACGTTTTAAAGACCGGATACACCTCCAGGTCGGAATTTATAAGGGACTTGATACGCCAAAAGATGGTTGACAGAAAGTGGGAGAAGGAGAGCGAATGCCTCGGTGTTTTGACCATTCTATACGACCACCACTACAACGAACTCTCCGACAAAATGGTGGAGATCCAGCACGGCCATCTCTTGAACGTCGCATGCACGCTGCATATGCACGTTACCCACCATGACTGCCTGGAGGTTATCGTCATCAAGGGCAGTCCTGCGGAAATCGAGAGGATAGCAACCCAAATATCGGGACTTAAAGGCGTCAAGCACGCCCAGTTGTCAAAAACAGCGATAGTCTAGTTGCCGGCTAAGAATGCGGCAAACTCTCTTTTGCTGACGTCGAAAATGGAGTTTTGAAACTCGTCCAAGGAGTTCTCCAAAAGCTCTTTTTGTGAGCCGCTATTTTGCCCTTTCACGCTAACCGTTACCGTCTGGGTCGTCTTTTTTATTTCGTCGTTCCTGTCGGAGTAGACGGCTAGCGAATACGATATATTGGCCGCCAGTCCTTTTTCATATGACGGGAAGAGGTATAAAAAGCTGCCTTTGCGCTCTTTTGTTTGCGTAACGGCTATCGACGTTACGCGCAGTTTTAAGATACCTTTTTTGAATTTTGTAAAATATATAGTCTGGGCGGCTCTCTTTTGGATTGCGTCAGAGACGGCCTCCGCCAGCTCTTTCTCTCCGCTTGTGTGGCCGCTTGCCGTTTCTATAGATAAAGACGATAGGTTGAACAGCGGCTTTTTGTTTATTATGGCGCTGTTTGTGGATGTGATCTGTTTGCCGGAACATCCGGCCAAAAGCAGTAGTAAAAACGCAACTTTAAAAACTTTTTTCATACTCTTATGTTAACGATTTTTTATTGAGGGTTTTAATGACCAAGGAGATAAATCTCACACTGGAGGCCGACGCGTATAGGATGGCGAATATCGCCATGTGCATTACCGACGAAAACGGCGTATATGTGAGCGTTAACAATAAATACGCAGACCTCTTCGGATACGAGCCAAAAGAGCTTATCGGCGGTCATTTTCTCAAAATAATGCCAAAAGAGCAGGCCGACAAAGCGGTAAGCCTTTACGGCGAGAAAATAAGACAACCGCATTTTGAGGCGGAGATGAACGTAACAAGGGTCAAGAAGAACGGCGAACTTCTGCATGCGTTTACCACCTACAAAGTGATAGTTAAAGAAGATAGGCACTATATGATTAGTACCGTCAGGGACGTGACGGAGCAAAAAGAGCTCGAAGAGAAAAGGATTTTGGAGCAACAGCTGCTGCTCCAGCAAAGTAAAATGACGGCGCTTGCGGAGATGATATCGGCGATAGCCCATCAGTGGAGACAGCCGCTAAACGCGCTTGGGCTGATGGTGCAAGATCTAAAGATAGCAAACCACTTCGGAGAGCTAAATCCGGAGTATCTCGAAGAGTTCAACAGCAACGCCATGGCTCAGATAAACGGCATGTCGAAAACGATAGACGACTTCAGGAACTTCTTCAGGCCCGACAAAAACAAAGAGCAATTCGCCCTTATATCCGTTATTTTGGACGTAGTCGCGCTTTTAAAGCCGCAGCTGGAACATCTCGGCATAGAAACCAACGTATATTCGCCGCTTGATATTGACGAGCCTGGGGAGGCGGCCATCATAGGCTATCCCAATGAATTTAGACAGCTTATCTTGAACTTGATCTCAAACAGCAAGGATGCGATAGCCGAAAAGCACGGCATCATGGGCAATCTTTTCGGAGGCAGTATAAATGTAGAGATAGGCATAAAAAAGGAGAACGGCAGCAGATTCGCTTTTGTCAGAGTGATGGATAATGGCACGGGAATCGACGAGAGTATACTGCCCCGTATATTCGAGCCTTACTTTACGACAAAAGAGCAAGGCAAAGGTAGCGGCGTAGGGCTCTATATGACGAAGATGATCATAGAGCAAAATATGGGCGGCACGATAACGGCTTCAAACTTGGAAGAGGGCGGGGCGGTGTTCGAGATAAGATTCGAGGAGGGCAAGGGTGTCTTTGTATGAGTTTAGCCTAAATACTTCCGACAAAACGCAAATGGTAGAAATAACGGATAGGGTTCAAGAGATTTTGGGGGTGTCCAAGATTGTGGACGGCTCTCTTAAGATATTCACTCCTCATACGACGGCCGGAGTTACGATAAACGAAAACGCCGATCCGGATGTCTGCGGCGATATGGTCAGATATTTTAACGAGCTTGTGGGGCATAAGCCGTATTTTAGGCATTCAGAGGGAAACTCCGACGCGCATATCAAGGCCTCCATGATAGGCTCATCCGTAGAGGTATTTGTAAGCAAGGGCAGGATGATACTCGGAACGTGGCAAGGAATCTATTTTTTCGAGTTCGACGGCCCCAGAAATAGAAAAGTATACGTCAAAGTCGCGCAAGGTTAAGCGCGCACCCTTTGCGCATCGACCAAAAAATCGCGTCCTACCCGTCCTATGTTCTCCAGTTTTATGTTGAGTTTTTCGTCTACTCTCTCGTCCGCAAAATAACCGCTTCTAAGCTCCAGCATCAAAGGCAGTGTTTCGCTCCCCTCTATTTCGCATACCCTGTATAGTTCGCAAAAATATGCGGCTTTTACCCCTTTTATTATAGGAGGGAACCCCTCTTTTACGGTTTCGGTCTCTATACCGAAAGCCTGCGCTTCGCTCTTATCGTGCGGCAGCTCTTCGCTGGATGCGCTTAAAGAGCTCAAAAACTCCTTTTCGGCAAGGCATATAGTCGCTTTCTTGTGTTTTAGGATATTGGCTCTCGTATTCTTTGGGCTATCGTCCTCTTTGAGCCCTATCGACACTATGACTATCGGCGGCTTGGAGCTTAACGGCGCAAAGTAGCTAAACGGGGCGATATTGACCACGTCTTCGTCTTCGGTGACTATCCATGCTATGGGACGCGGAAAGATAGAGCAGCTCATCGCCTTGTACGCTTTTGTCTCGTCTAGCACCGTAAAATCCAATATCATCTTGCGGCCTTTGTGTCAAACCACCAATAAAAGGCGAGTCCGAGACCGGGCGTTTTTGGTTTTGAGAGGTCCGCTACGAACGCCTTCGCCTCACGAACAGGCAGCCAAACCAGCTCTATATCCTCGGTATGGTCGCCTCCGCCTTCGTGTATTTTCATGCTATCGTCTATCTGGGCGTAAAACAGGCTCTGGTATGCTCCTGAGATGCCGACGCACGTATGAAAAGCGGTTATAAACTCGATGTTTTCCGCCTCCACCTTATATCCGCACTCTTCGTCTATCTCTTCGGATACGGTTTCTTCTAGACTCTTGCCTTTATCGCAAATTCCGGCGCAAAGCTCATAGGTGTATGCGTCGTCTACGTTTTTTGCGCCGTTTAGCATTACCGGCACCCTAAATTGCCTCACAAGCAAAAACGCGTCTTTTTTTGTATGATACAAGAGAGCCGCTACGCTATCGAAGCTTCTAACGGCTTCCCACGTCTTTTGCCTGCCTTTGTACGTATAGCTTATTTTTACCGGACTTATATATCTGTTTTCGTCCAGTTTTTGTATCCGTATATTTTCTACCATGCCGTTATCGTAGCAAAAAACCGCTATCTTTTAAGTATGCTCTTTGATATGACGGATAGGGCGAATAGGCACAACGCAGCCGCAACTATCGTGGCCCCGCTCGGCAGGGAGGCGTAAAAGGATGCGAAAAGCCCGATTATGACTGAAACTATCGAGATACAGACCGCCATGAGGGCGGTCGCAAAAAAACCCCTGTTTAGCTGCATTGCGGAGATGACGGGAATCACCATTAGCGCTCCTATGAGCAACGCCCCGACGATTTTTATGGAGAGTCCTATCGTTACGGCGACTAATGATACGAGCGTATAGTTGAGGGCTTTCGTGTTTATGCCGGATGCGGTCGCCGTCTCTTCGTCGAACGCCGTAAACAAAAGCTTTTTATAGTAGCTAAGGACGATTGCGGCACACAAAACGCCAAACGCGGCTATCGTCCAAATATCCTCGTCGCTAACGGCAACGATGGAGCCGAAAAGGTAGTCGAACAGCGAGGCGTTAAAGGAGTCGGACAGGGAGACCGCGATGATCGCCAAGGCGAGCGATCCGGATAGGAATATAGATAAAAGCGAATCGGAATAGATGTTGTGGTTTCGTCGCAGATACTCTATGAGCCATGAGGCAGAGACCGTAATTATAATCGCGTTAATCGTAGTGGATGTCTGGAATAAGAAACCGGCCGCTACGCCAAGAAGCGATATATGCGCAAGCGAATCCGAAAGCATGGAGTAACGCCTGACGACTACGAAAAGCCCCAAGAAAGAGGAGAGCGCGGCTATGGATATTCCGGCCAAAAAAGCCCTTATCATAAAAGAGTATTCAAATATTTCCATGATATTTCCTAGTGATGATGGCATACCAGGTGCGCATCTATACCGTATAGCTTGCTCATCTCGGAGCAGCTTAGGATTTCGTGCGGATTGTGGCAGGATAGCAACGTCTGGTTGATGCATAGCACGCTGTTTACGTCGTCGGCTATTACGCCCAGGTCGTGCGTAACAAAAAGGATCGTTATATTCTCCTCCTGGTTTAGCTTTTTTAGAAGTTCGTAAAATTTGCGCTGAGAGTGCGTATCTACGCCGGTATTTGGCTCGTCAAGGATGAGTATTTGCGGCTTAGATACGAGCGCTCTTGCTATCATAACTCTTTGTATCTGCCCGCCGGAAAGCTCCGCTATGCGTCTGTTTTTAAGCTCGGCTATCCCCATCTTTTCCATTATTTGCTCCACATGCGAAGCCTGGACGTATTTTTTAAGGCCAAAAAGGGAGTATTTGGACTTGGCGCCTAGATTTACGACCTCGCCCACGGTTATCGGAAAATTACGGTCTATCTGCGACGCCTGCTGGGCTACGTATCCTATTTTTCCGTCTTTTGAGTATCCCTCTTTTTGTCCGAATATCGAAATATCACCCTTCGTTGGCATGATAAGGCCGAGCAAGAGTTTCATAAGGGTGCTTTTGCCGCCGCCGTTTGGGCCTATGACTGCGACATATTCCCCTCTTTGTATCGTAAAGGTTATATTTTTGAGAATCTCTTTGTAACAGAGCCCCTTGACGTTAATAACGGCGTCCCTGAATTTCACCTGCACTCCATGGCGTCTAGAAGTTTTTGAAGGTTTGATCTCATTATCTCTATGTAGCCTATGTTTTTACGGCTCTCTTCAAGCGTAATATTCTCGATGGGCCTTAGGGCGTCAGTTTTGATATTGGCCTCTTTCGCTATCGTCTTGGCCACCTTGTCGCTTGCAAACTCCTCAAAAAACACGGTATTTATCTTCTCTTTTTTGGCTACGTCTATCAGATTTGCTATCTGCTTTGCCGTAGGCTTGGCGTCTGGCGACATTCCCGATATGGAATATTGTTTTATGCCGTACTCGCTTGATAGATAGGCAAAGGCGTTATGGTTGACGATAACTTTTTTGTTTCTGCACTTTCGGATCGCCTCATACTCGGCTTTTAAGGCGGCAAGCTTTTTTGTATATTCGGCTCCGTTGGCTTCGTATAGTTTTGCGTTTGCCGGGTCTTTTTTTGAGAGTATAGCGACTATCTCTTTTGCGATCAGTATTTGATTGTCTATGCTTAGCCAGTAGTGAGGGTCGTAGCCGCCTTGCCCGTCGCCTCTTATGAGTTTTGCCTTTTTGCTCATATCTACGGTTTTATCTTTTATTTTTAGCGAATTTACTATTTTTGTGCTCCACGGCTCAAAAAGTTCGCCGCTTGAGATAAAAACATCGCATTTTGACAGCTTGGCCATATCTTTTGCTTTTGGCTCGAATTCGTGGGCCTCGGCTCCAAACGGCACTATGTTGGTCAGTGCGATTTTATCCCTGCCCACGTTCTTTGCGGCGTCATAGATGGGGAAAATAGTCGTGGAAACCGATAGCTGCGCAAAGGCGCTGCCGGACATCAGAAGTATATAGAATATATATTTTTTAACCATTTTGCCGCCTTTGAACCATTTTTGTGCGGGAGTTTACAATGAGGTAACTTAGTTGCGAATAAGCGATATACCGCTTCTGCCAAGGAGATGAAAGGCCGCCTTTATGCTATCCGCAAACACGAATACGCCCTCAAAGTGCCCGGCAGTGGCAAATATGCCGCTTTTTTTGCTGGAGCCTGAAAATAGCTTTTTTACGGCATAGGCCATCTCTTTTGTTCCATATTCTACGCTTTTGTCGACGGTCGGATAGCCTGCGTCCATTAGCCTCCGCCATAGTTTTTCGTTGTGCACGTGGATGACCGCTTTTGCGCCTTTGATGCTGCCGTATAGCGAGCAGTGGGTTAGCGTTTCGCTGGATGCTTTGCCAACCCCCTCGTATCTGAGCGTCATCGTGTCTATATCGTATCTCATGAGTTTAGCGTAGTGCTTTTGGCGTAAGCTTTGGAGATGTCCCGTCTGGCTTGCGGTGATGATTATCTTGCCGTCTTTGCCTATCATGCTGATATTGCCAAATCCTATGCCGTTTTCATAGCAGCCTATCAGATTTAGGCGGTTTAGCTTGCGGCGGTATTTTTCGATTCTACGAAAGTCTTGTGCGTTGACGCTGTTTTTCTTGACCTGTTTTGAGGTGTTGTATTTGATTACGCCCTCAAGCATTATCTATACAATTCCTCGATTTTTGATGGTTTGAACGCCCCTTTTTCGGTGATCAGTTTCGTGATGAGCTTATGCGGCGTGATGTCAAAGCCGAGATTTAGCCCGCTTGTCCACTCCGGCGCCACCCTTACGCTCTGTACCGTACCGTCCTCGGCCAACCCTTGCATATATAGCAGTTCATCCGCGCTCCGCTCTTCTATATGTATGTCTCTTACGCCGTTTTTGATGGATAGATCGAGCGTAGAGGAGGGGAGGGCGACAAAGAAAGGCACTTTGTGCGCCTTTGCGGCTAACGCTTTTAGGTGTGTGCCTATCTTGTTTGCGGCGTCGCCGTTTGCCGCTACGCGGTCGGCTCCGACTATCATCATATCGACCATGCCACGTTGCATGAGAAGCGCGCCCATATTGTCGGCGACAAGGGTGTGTTTAACCCCGCTTTTGCCTAGCTCCCATGCCGTGAGGTTTGCCCCTTGGTTTCTGGGTCTTGTTTCGTCAACCCATACGTGTACGTCTATGCCAGCCTCATGCGCCGCGTATATCGGCGCTAGCGCGCTGCCTTTGTCAACTATCGCCAGATACCCGGCGTTGCAGTGCGTCATAATATTGATGGATTTTTTACCTGTTTTTTTGAGGATTTTGCGTATCTCCTTCAGCCCGTGGGAGCCTATCAGTTCGCTAGCTTCGGCGTCTTCGGCGTTTATCGACACGGCCTCCATATAAGCGTCTTTTGCTTTTGCGACTCTGTTTACGGCGTACTCCAAATTTACCGCCGTAGGCCTAGCGTTTTTGAGCGAATTTAGCAGCTCCTCCCGCTTTGCCTTGTCGCCCCCGGCTTCACGGACGGCAAAGTATGCCCCTATCGCTCCCACACACCCTATGACTCCGGCGCCCCTGACGGTCATATCGGCTATCGCCGTCTCTACCTCTTTGCACGTGCGAAGCGTCACCCACTCTTCGCGAAACGGAAGTATCCGCTGGTCCAATACCTCCAGTTTCTCTTCGTTAAATCTCATGGCTTTATAGGTTATCATTTTATGCTTCCGATTAGTTCTTTTAGTTCTTTGGCGTTTTTTATTTCACCGTATCTTGCGACCATCCCTCTGGCAAGCCTTAACACTTTTGTCTCCACCTCGGCTTTCAAGGCTTCATCCTCTATGGACTCTATCTCCAGTATGTGCGCTACGCCAAGCTGACGCCTTGCCATCTTGCATCCCGCAAAGCCTACCGTCTCGCTCAAAATATCGCCGATTATCTTTTGCGCCAGCATTTTTTTGCCGTGTTCATTGGTATTTGCCCAGTAGCCGCCATCATACATCGCCCCGCCGCCGCCAAGCAGCAAGGCTTCATATTTTGCGGCGAACTTATCCATCGCCTCGTACGCCATATTTTCTAGGTTCTTTGCGTACTCCGCTTTGCCTCTCGCCTCCATTGCGACCGCCGCCATAAGCAGGTTGCCGACTACTGCACCCAGGTCAAAGCCGATAGGCCCCAAAAACGCAAACTCGCTGTCGATGATGAATGTTTCCGTCTCGTTTAGCATCACCGAGCCAGTATGTAAGTCGCCGTGGAGCAGGGCCTCCGCTTTTGTCATAAAGATATATTTGAGTTCCATCGCTTTGGCTTTGAACTCGCTATCCGTCTTGATAGCCTGCGCCGCCGACTCTATTAGCGGATTGTGCCTGTTCGTCCCGTTCTCCATATATGGAAAAGTAAATACAAAATCCTCTGTTAGTTTGCGAAGTTCCGTATTTGCGGCAAATGCTTCCGTCAGTTTTGTGCGCGCATGGCTATCCATGCCAAATACCGAAGTCGCAAATGCCGTTTTGGCTATGAAATCCGTGATATCGTCGGCAAAACGAGGATATTTGACGCACTCCAAAATCCCTTTTCGCATGATAACGTGCTCTGACAGGTTGCGCATCGCTAATGTGTATTTTGTTTCATCGGAGTGGTGGATTTGGGGTATAAGATGCGGGGCGATCTCCTGATATGCGAGCATGGAGCGAATCTCAAAAAGCATTCTCTGTTCGCCCAGAGGAAAACTCTCACCCACGCAGCGCAGATACGGCAGCGCTTGCTTGATGATGACGGAAGCGCCGTTAGATGGATTGTTCACGATAAATACAAGGTTTAGGTTGCCGTCTCCTACTTCCTTGGCTTCATATTCGCCGCTTCCAAGAACCGAGGCTATCTGCGGCGTATTTTTGGCATATTCCACGACGCTTTTTATATCGAGTACTTCGTAGCTCAAATCCTCTCCTTATCTCTTTGTATTTATCGCTCTTGCATATATCTTCGTAGTGGCTATATTGACGTCTATGATCTCCGCCGTTATCTCGTCAAACAGGTGCGCTTCCTCTTCAGGATCCATAAATACCCTTGCGCCTTTGATTTCGTCTTCTATCTTGGCTATCGTGTCTTTAAAGCCTTCCTCGTCTACGTCGGTTACTATCGCACGGTAAGAGTTGCCGATATTTTGCTCCGCCCATCTGACGAATTTGCGGTCGATGAAGTCCCATTCGACTTTTGCCACTTCGCGCTCCAGCCTTGAGACGGTCATCGTGACCGCTTCGATATCTTTTAGGATGTGCGCTTTGGCTTTGTCGTCTTTTTTGATGATGGTTTTTAACAGCCTGTGCAAAATAAGGTCGGAGTAGCGGCGGATAGGGGAGGTAAAGTGGGTGTATTTGTCAAACCCGAGCCCGAAATGCCCTATGTTCGTCGGCTGGTATACGGCCTGCTGCTGCGTGCGGATTATGAGCTTATCGACGAATTTCTCAAGCCCGCTCCCCTTTACCTCTTCTTGTATCCGCTGTATCAGCGCATGGACGTTGCTTGTGTGCTTGATGTTGAGTCCTAGCGTCTCCAAGTGTTCCATAAGGTCTTTTAGTTTTTTCGGCGTCGGTTTGTCGTGGCAGCGGAATATCCCGTAGTCGAAGTACTGTGCGGCGGACTTGTTGGCAAGAAGCATGCAGTCCTCGATGAGCGCATGCGAGCGGGTCTGCTCCTCTATGCGGGTAGATACGATATGCTGCTTTTCGTCTAGGATCATCCGTATCTCGTCGGTGGCGAATTCAAACCCTTTTTGGAGCCTCTTTTCTCGTATTTTCGCCGTTAGTTCATTTAGCGGCATTAGCCACTCGAATACCCTCTCATCGGTCTCGTCCCTCGCCGGAGCGCCGTCTAGGAACTTATCTATCTCGTCATAGTTGTACCGTCTTTTTGAGTTTATGACCGATTCGAATAGCTCATAATGGGTGACTTCCAATGTCTGGGGGTCTATCTTCATCTTAAAAGTGAAGGTGAGTCTATCGACGAGTTCGTTTAGCGAGCAGATATTCTCGGATAGGTTTCGCGGCAGCATGGGAATGGAGCGGTGTGGAAGATATATAGAAAACCCGCGCCGTCTCGCTTCGGTATCGAGCGCCGACATGGGAGTGACGTAGCTGGACACATCGGCGATGGCTACATATAGTTCGTTTGCGGCGGTGTCTAGATATATGGCGTCGTCATAGTCCTTGGCGTTTACCGGATCTATCGTGATGAACGGCAGATGCGTCAGGTCTACCCTGTCCGGGTAGAGGCTCTTGTCTACCGTCTTCCCCCATGCTTCGGCCTCGGTTATGCACGCCTTCGGGTGCTCGTCTTTTTTGTCGTAAAGCGCTAGCGATATTTTCTCGTCCACAAACGGGTCTTCGATGACGCCTAGCACCTCTATCGGTTTTTTTGTAGCGTTGTCTACTTTGAGCACGGCGCCGTCGGGGAGCATTTTGAGCGACTTGTCTTTGACGTCAAGGAATACGCGTTGCGACGTCTTTATGTTCCATACCGAGAGTTTCGCCCGCTCCTTTTGCACGATGCATACGGAAAACGGCACCGCTTTTTGGATGATCTTGATAGGCACGGCAAAGGTGCGGCCGCGTCTTTGTTCGATGCGGGCGATAACGATGTCTTCGTCCTCTATGTTCCGCATCTCGTGTCTTGGGATAGGAAGGTCTTTTTCGCGTCCGGCGATCCCTTCCAAAAATCCAAGTCCGCTTCTGGTTACGTCCACAACCCCGGCTACTATCGCGGGAGGGAATTTGAGATGCTTGCCGTCGGGCAGTAGTTTTTCTTTGATGAATATATCGGCCTGCACCAGTTCGCTTCTGCTTAGATCTTTTTTGTCTATTCCAAATGTCAGTTTTGCGAGCAGTTCTCTCACTTTGTATTTTCCTTGGCGTGTTTATCTGTGGAGAGCATGGCGCCCAAAAGCCCAAAATCGAAATTCCACGGGTCGGATTTGCGCTGGGGCGCTATATCTGAGTGTCCTACGATATATCTAATGTCGTGTCTGCTTTTTATATCCAAAATCAGCTTCGCAAGCGACAAATATTGCTCCTTTGTCGGGTAGTCTATTTTGGAGTTTATGAGTTCTATACCAATAGAAAAAGCATTCACGCCCTCTCTGCCGTCTTTCATCCGGCTTTTGCCTGCGTGGTGAGCCAAGTCGTTTTCGTCGGCCATTTTGTATATAGTCCCGTTTCTATCTATCATATAGTGGGGGGATACGCTATATTTTTTGAAGACGTTGTATAGGTTCTTGGGGTCATAAGCCTCGCCTTCTATGCAGTAAGCGGTATGTACGACTACCGTATCCACGGCTCTCGTGCCTTGCCACTTTTCTATACCGAAGTCGGCCGGCATGGATACGTATACCAAAGGCTCTTTATGTTTTTTGGCTTCATAGCTAGGCGCGCTATCCTGTCTTACCGAACATCCAACAAAAAATATAGCCAAGAAGACGGCGGCAAACAGCGTCCTCATCCGGTGTTTCTTATCCCTAGGCTTACGCCTACTATAGTGGAGGCTATCTGTTCGCCTAGCAGCTGTTTTTTGGCCTCGTCTTTTTCGTCGTTATATTTTTTGAGAAGCTCTATCTGGAAGATGCTAAGACCTGTCAAATAAGGCTTTCGCAGAAGTATCGTCTGTCTAAGTAGCTTATCGTTTTCGAGTAGTTCGTCTTCGCCTCTTATCAGTTTTAGATAGTGGAGCGTCCTTCTGTATTCGTCCACGATCTTGCCCCAGATGATGTCGCGCGTGTTCTCGTCTTTTACGAACTGGTTGTATAGCTTCGCGATAGAGAGGTCTATTTTCATAAAGCTCATTGAGATGTTGTCTATCGTCGTATAGAAAAACGGGCACTCTTTGAAGCTTTTTTGCAACGGCTCTATGCCGTACTCTTTGACCGCCGCCTCAAGGCCGCTGCCGACTCCATACCAGGCCGTAAGGATAGAGCGGTTTTGCGTCCACGAGAACACCCACGGAATAGCCCTCATATCCTCTATGCTATCCATTCCCTTGCGTTTTGACGGACGTGAGCCGATGTTTAGCCTATCTATGAAGTTGTAAGGGGTAGCCTCTTTGAAGTAGTCGATAAAGCCCTCCGTCTCGTATACCAGTTCACGGTATTTTTTCATGGAGGCGTCCGATACCACTTTCATTAGCGCCACAAACTCGTCTTTTTTGCCGCAGTCGGTTCTTATATTCTTCTTATCAAACAGCGATTTTTCAAGAAGCGCCGCTATCGTCTCTTTGAAGTTGTTTTCGCCGACTCTGCGGTTTAGATATTTTGCGCTTATCACCTCGCCTTGCTCCGTCATTTTGAGAAAGCCGTCAAGGCTCTTTGCCGGGCTGGCGAGCACCGCCGTGTGGGTAGGGCCGCCGCCTCTTGAGACGCTGCCGCCTCTGCCGTGGAACAGATGGAACTTGATCCCTAGTTTTTGCGACAAATCCACGAGGTTTATCGTCGCGCGGTTTAGTCCGAAGTTGCTGGCGAATATCCCGCCGTCCTTTGAGGAGTCCGAGTAGCCGATCATGATCTCCTGTTTTTTATCCCTATCCAAAATGTATTGGTGATAGTGTTCATTTTTCCATAACTCTTCCATGATCGCAGGAGCATGGGCTAGATCCTCTATCGTCTCAAACAACGGAGTTATTGATACCCTTGTATGTTTGCCAGGCACCCATAGGTTCGACTGTTTTGCGAACCATAGCGCTATCAGCAGGTCTTTTGAGTCCTTGGTCATTGAAAGGATGAAGCTATCCAGAATGTGCTCGGATATTTCGTTCTTGCCCCATTCGATTTTGAGAAACGCCTCCACGGTCTTTGCGCTCGTCTCCGAGATTTTGCCAAACAGCGAGTTTAGGTCGATTTTCGGTTTTGATAGCGCCCAGTTGAGCGTATTTAGCTGGTCTTCGCGCGATAGCGTGAGAAAGTTCATATCACATAGCCCTAGATACGAGAATATCTCGGCCGCCGCTTTGTTGATTACCTCGGCGTGGTCTCTAAAGTCAAGTTTTAGCAGGTGAAATCCGGCCGTCAGTACCTTGCTTCTAAACTTTCGCAGCTCCCTGCTGGATAGCTCGTCGAGGCTCTCTATCATCAAATCTATATCGGCCAGCAGCTCTTCAGGCTCATTGTATAAAAACTCCGGAGCCTCGAACGCGTTTATGGAGATTAGCTTGTTTTGGAGCTTTTTCCTCATGAGGGCGAGCTTGTTTCTAAAAGGCTCGTTCATATGCGGCTTGATGTCTCCGGTCAGATATTGCTCTTCCGTCTTTAGGTTTTCAAGCAGTTTTGGGTTGACGCTAACCTGTTTTGTGCTGATGGATAGGTCTCTTATCAGGTGCCCGATGTCTTGTATGTAGCTGTTTACGATGGTTTCCATCTGGATTTTCATGACCTTCGTCATTACCTGGTTTGTTACGAAGTGATTGCCGTCGCGGTCGCCGCCTATCCAGCTGCATAGCTTGACCACGTGGTTGTCCATTCTGCCCGCTATCTTTTCTAGTTCGCCGTGGATGTTCGTGAGGGCAGGGATTACCGAAGTCTCTATCGCGTAGAGGAGATTGTCCAGCTCAAATAGCACCTCAATTTTTTCATCCCTGATGACATTCGTCTGCCACATTAGGTTGAGCTTGTATCTTAGGTGCTCGAGAGCGTTTTCGTCGCCGTATTTGAATATGCGGTAGAAGTCTTGGATAAGGTCGTGATGCGCCTCCAGGAACGTCCTTCTGCGCGACTCGGTAGGGTGTGCCGTAAACACCGGATAGAACTTGATCTCATGAAGCGTCTCCATGATATCCTCTTTGCTGAAGCCGCCGTTTTTGAGTCTGTCTACCGTTTCGTTCAGGTCTACTTTCTTGCGCCTGATTTCGTCTCTCTCTTCGGCGATGTTTAGGAGCATAAAATATATGGAAAATAGTTTGATCAGGCTGTTGATGTCGTCGTTTGTCTGCAGGATGTTCTCGAAGTTCACCTCTTCCTTGCTGCGAGAGTCGATGAATATGCTTCTAAGCCTCAAGAACTCCTCTTTGATGTTCGGAGCGAACTTGTCTATGAGGGTGATAGTCTCTTCAAGTATAAAGTCCAGCTCTTTTTTGAGCTCCAGTTCCATTTCCAAAAATACGAGACTCTTATCTACTTCGTTATAGTCCATAAAATCTCCGTTCATTCTCTCTGATTTACCGTACATAATAGCATTTTTTGGCTTTTTGGTAGAGGAGAGAGGTTGTTTGACGGCTATGATTTGCTTTTTATTTCTTTGAGCGTAGCCTCGAAGCTATCCATATCCTCGCCTAGCGTATCCCATAGCACTTTGTCGTCAAGTCCGAAGTAGTGATGCGTCAATACATCTCTCATTTTCGCTATTTCACTCCATGGCACATCGGTGTATTCGCCTCTTATTTCTTTTGGGATTCGCTTGACCGCTTCGCCTATGTTCTCAAAAGCCTTTGCTGTGGCATACACTTTTTCGGTGTTGCCCGTGAACTCTTCAAAAGTTATGTTTGCCGTAAACTTTCTGATATTGTCGCATTCCGTCAAAATATCGTTAAGATATAGTCTCCAATCCCTAGACATACAAAGCGTCTTTCATTACATAAGGTTTCAAGCCTTCTTTTAGCCTGCTCTCTCTTACCAAATCTACTTTGGAGTGGAGCTTTGCCTCTAGCTCACCAGCTAGTTTGAGATATGTAAAGATAGATAGTTTAGCCCCGTACGCTACTTCAAAAAGTATATCCACATCGCTATCCTCTCTTGCTTCACCTCTAGCCACAGAGCCAAAAAGCGCCAGAGAGTCTATATGGTACTTCGCCGCTAGTTCTGGCTTCATGCTTTTCAGAGTTGATATTATGACGTCTTTGCTCGGCATCTCTTTACTCGTTTTTGGTTTTTATTATAGCCAAAAGACATAATTACTTTTTGATACTCTTAAAAAATGTATTAATTAAGCTCTCAAGGTCTCTAATAACATGTCTTAGTGATACTAAAAAATTATAGCCAAGTATTAAATAGCAATAAAAAACTGCTAATGCAAAATATCTCTTTATTGGTATGTTGAATAAATGAATGTCTAGAAAACTAAAACTAGACAGTGAAGTTTGGAAAATGGTTATTGTGATAATAAATGCAAAAAACAACATCATTGCTTTCAAAGCAATAATTAATCTTGCAAACAATGGGCGAATAAAAAAATTCAAGTTATCTTTCTCTAATAACGATTTAACAAAGTCACTCTCTTTGTTTGACAACATTTGAATTGCAAATGGCACAACCGCAATAACAAACCCAAAAAGACCGGATATTAAGCTTACAATGAAAGATTGAATATTGTTATTCTTTAATATTGAAATGTATAAACTCAAAATTCTTTCATCTGCAAAAGCCATAACAATAACAACAAAAGCCAGAAAATGCTTTCTATAGAATATCTTTTTGTTCACTGTATGCCTTAATCATTTCTCGATATACATTTTTTGAATATTCTAAACGCTCCATATTTTGTAATTCAGAAATATCTTCCAAGCTTGTAAAATCTATTTTTAAAAATACCAAATTTTTAAATAGGGTAGCAGTATCACTCTGTTGTTTTTCGTCCAAATATTCTATTTTTATATTTCGCAATAAGTTTTTATCTTTATTTTGTATTGCATCCCTAAAAATATCTAATGCACTTTTCTGTAGGAGTTTATCGTTTTCAACTGATAGTTTTAAATCTATTGTAGAGTTGGGGTGTGTAATAAATTGATAAATGATACCATCTTCATCCTCATCTTTATTTATATGGTTTTTAATGTTGAGATCTATTAATTCTATGGATTTAATATTTTCCATAAGCGCTTGTAGCCTGCCTAATATATCCCTATGATAAAGTGGCTTTAATTCAATATCGTCATTATGTATTCCAAGCTTCTTTTTAATACCCCTTAAAAATGTAGAGCCAGAAGGGGCATTTGCATTTGTCTCGATAAGCAGCTTATTCTCACTACTGAGATATACACAATGAGCTGGAGCTTTCGGTTTTTGTTTGGCATTTATATCAAATGTTTTAATCGCTTTTTGATCCTTATCCTCAATTAATTGTGTCGATAAATCTTTTGCTAGCAAAAAACAAATACAATTGTTAAAGATAACCTCTTTTGAAAAGATATCAATATTGTCAAAAGAGTCGAACCAAATTGATGTTTCGGCTTTATTTTTGTTTATATCTAAAACTCTTTTTTCTGATGAGGTGTCACTATCTAGACTTTTTGCCAAGTCTTGCAATGCTAAATCAAATGTCGGCGCACCAACAATTCCCTTAAATGAAACACTATAAATTTCAGCTTTCCCCATTGCTTCCTCGATTTTATAGTTTGTGAATTTTTGATGCTTTAAAAATTATACACCCCACACCTTTATTGCCACTATGGCAAATCGCCTTTGTAAGCTCTATTTTTGTACACTTAGCGCAAAATTTTTTTACAAAAAAGGAATTAGTTTTATGGCAATGACCGTTTATTATGATAAAGATTGCGACATCAATATAATCAAAGGCAAAAAAGTAGCGATGATAGGTTTCGGCTCGCAAGGCCACGCGCATGCCGAAAACCTAAGAGATAGCGGCGTAGACGTATGTATCGGCCTAAAAAAAGGCGGCGCTAGCTGGGCGAAAGCAGAGGCAAAAGGCTTTGAGGTACTAACGGTCAGCGAAGCTACCGCAAAATCAGACGTAATCATGATACTTCTGCCGGATGAGACGCAAGCGGAAGTTTACGCAAACGAGATAGCTCCAAACCTAAAATCTGGCGCGACTATAGCGTTTGGTCACGGCTTTAATATCCTTTACGGAAGAGTAAAACCCGCAAAAGACATCAACGTAATGATGGTAGCTCCAAAAGCTCCAGGCCATACTGTAAGAAGCGAATTCGTAAGAGGCGGCGGTATCCCTGACCTTATCGCCGTGCACCAAGACCCAAGTGGCTCCACAAAAGCTCTTGCGCTCTCTTATGCATCTGCGATAGGCGGCGGTAGAACCGGCATCATAGAAACAACATTCAAAGACGAGACTGAG
>CAZMPN010000015.1:0-47882 GCA_964568395.1 uncultured Helicobacter sp.
TTGGAAGCGGGATTGGTCCGATCAGTTCCGAACCAGTTCTTTTTACTGCATCGATGATTGCCGATACAGATTTGTCAAGAACTCTGTTGTCGTAAGCTCTAAGCTTGAGTCTCAATTTTTCCATTGCGGTATACCCTTGTTTAAAGAACTTATAAGCCATCTCTGACTTACAATTTGAGAGCGAAATTATACTCAAAATTTTAGGCAGAGTCAAGTAAAAACAAGGGTTCTTTCAAGTGTGCCTATAAAAACTTATCCTTTTTAAAAGGAAAAAGACTACAATAACCGAAAAACATTAGAGGAAAATTTTTGGAAATTTTTGAGCAACTTTTGGCGGAGACGCCAAAAAAAGTTTCCTACGGACAAAGAAAGATTATTTTGCCCGAAGATAGAAATATTTTCCTTTGCGGCCCGGCAAAATGCGGCAAGACGAGTATCGCCCTGCTGCACGCATCCGAAAAAAAAGAGGGATACATATATATAGACCTTGCCGACCTCAGAATAGATAAGCTGGATTTTGCGGCCGCCTATGATTTTGCAAAAGCAAAAAAACTCTCCACCGTCATTTTTGACGGCGTGTCTGATTTTTTGGTAGAGGCTCCCGATTTTGTGCAGACGATAGCGATATCCGATTTGCCTTTACAAAAAGAGGGGTTTGAGCCGCTATACGTAAACGGTCTGGATTTTGAGGAGTATCTCAGCTTCGAGGGCGCCAGCCACGGAAAAAAAGAGAGCGAGTTTGAAGAGGAAGCGATAGCGCACCTGTTCGCAGAGTTCATCAAAGACGGCTCGCTACCAAAGACAGTGTCGCTGAACGAATTCGAAAAGTCCAGATATAGGCACGACTGCATTTTGTCGATTGCGCAAAATGAGACCCAAAGGGTTATTTTGACTGAGTTTTTGAGAAAAACCTCCATGAAATTTTCGTTTTTACAGGTATTTACCGCACTAAAGAGCAAAATAAAGATATCGAAAGATTTTTTCTACTCCTATACGCAAAAGCTATCGGAGACAAAAACGCTATTTTTCGTAGAGAAGCTGCATCAAAAAAACTCTCCTAAAAAAATATATGCGTATGATTTTGCCCTAAAAACAGCCGTGGAGTTTAAAAAAGATTTTCCGGGTATATTCGAGAATATGGTTTTTTTAGAGCTAAACTCCAGAGGATATGAGGTTTTTTATACCGACGAGGCCGGGCTTTTTGCGCCGGAACTGGAAAAAACGTTTTTAGCCAAACCGTTTATCTCCATGGAGGATGAAAAAACAATATCCAGGCTGGTTAAAAAAACTTTAGAAATCGGCATAAGAGACGTAGAGATAGTTACCATTAGCGCAGAATTCTCGCTTGAGCAGGGCGGAATAAACATACAGGCTATCCCATTTTGGCAATGGGCGCTTAGCCTCTAAGGGAGAGAGATGATTATTTGCGGAATCGACGAGGCGGGACGCGGACCTTTGGCCGGACCGCTCTGTTTTGCGGGGTGCATTCTACTGAAAAAACTGGACGGGCTGAACGACTCCAAAAAACTAAGCGACAAGAAAAGAGAGGAGCTGTTCGAAACTATAGTTGAAAATTCGCAACATCATATAGTGTGGCATAGCGCAACAGAGATAGACAAGCTAGGGATATCCACATGCATTAAACGCTCTTTATTGGAGATAAAAAACGCGCTTAAGGCGGACAGATATATATTTGACGGCAACAGCCGCTTCGGAGTGGACGGCTTGGAGACATTAATAAAAGCCGACACGCTGCTAGAAGAGGCGATGGCGGCCAGCATACTTGCCAAAGTAAGCAGGGACAGGTTTATGACCAAGATAGATTGCGAATATCCGCAGTACGGCTTTGCAAAACACAAAGGATACGGTACCGCCGAACATATAGAGATGATAAGAAGATACGGCCCTTGCGAGATCCACAGGGAGAGCTACAAACTAAAGAGCCTACAGCCATCCCTTTTTTAACGCCACTCCACTATGGCATGCAGCTTGCCGTTCGTATCTTTTTGGAGCCTATAGAACAAAGAAAACTCCTGGGCGTTGCGAAAACGCAGTTTTGCGCTGCATTCGCTATAGGCGTCTGTTTCGTTAAGACTCTTGATCTCCAAAAGCACAGGTCCGTACTCGCTATAGTTGAACTCGACCATCTTTCTTTCATCGTCGGACAATACCGTAGGCCACTCATCTCCTATGGCCAAACTGTTTAGTTTTGTCGCCAACTCTCTTTTGACGGTCTTTTCCACGGACTCCATCACCAGCTCCTTGCTCTTGCTTGAGTCGCATTTTGGCTTATTCGAGCATCCGGCAAATAAAAGCGTAAGACACAAAAGCGCTATCTTATACACTGCTAACTCCCCCTTCTGGCGGCTTTTTGTTTATTGTAGCCCCAAAATGCTTCCGCTTCAAAATTAAAACAACCATATAACTACGATTTTGGTATCATAAAAATAAAAACAAGGCAAAGATGTTTACCGGACTAATAAGAGAATTTGCGACAGTAAAGAGCTTTAGCGGCGAAAAGCTGACGCTAAAATCAAACTACAAACCAAAAATCGGCGACAGTATAGCCATCAACGGCGCATGTCTGACGGTCACGGAGGTTGCGTGGGGCGGCTTTAGCGTAGAGCTTTCGCACGAGAGCCAGAAGATATTGGCTACCGAAAACCTCAGAGGCAGAGTGCATATGGAGCCTGCTATGCAGATGGGCGACAGGTTTGAGGGGCACGTAGTGCAGGGGCACGTGGATTGCGTGGGCGAGATAACGAGGATAGACAGGAGCTCGAAGTCGTACGACTACTATATCAAGGTGCCGGAGAAATTCTTGCCGCTGCTGCCGCCAAAGGGTTCGGTGACTATAGACGGCGTGAGTCTAACTATCAATGAGTGCATGGATGACGGGTTTCGTCTGACTATAATTCCCCACACGCTACAGACCACGCTTTTTGGAGATTACAAAGTCGGCAGACGAGTAAACGTCGAGACCGATATGTTCGCAAGGTATCTGGCGCATATGTTCAACCGTAAAAACTCTCTTAGCTGGGACGATATAGAGAAAATTCAGGCCCTATACTAGGAAAAACCATGCTAACACCGAAAGCGGCGGCTCTCAAATACGAAAAGGAAAACGATAAGGTTCCGACCGTAATAGCCAAAGGCAAGGGAGTGATAGCGGAAAAGATTATCGCCAAAGCTTCCGAAGTCGGCATCCCGCTTTTCAAAAACGAACTACTGGCCGATTCGCTATTAAACGTGGAGATAGACAGGGAGATTCCTCCCGCTCTTTATAAGGCGGTTGTGGAGGTCTTCGTATGGCTTGCAAAAAATGAGGACGCAGCAAGCGCCAAAAAAACGCTACTCTGATTTTTTCAGCAGCGCTATTTCCTCTTCAAGTGTTTTTATCTTATCTTTTAGGCTTTTTATATCGTCTTGGAGTCCACACGCTTCCATATCCGCCCGCTTAACTTTTTGTATAATATCGCATAGCGTTTGCACCAAAATCTCGTAACTTACCGGCTTTTTCAAGAATGCATCCGCTCCGTTCGGGAACTTAGGCACCAAAAAATCGGAAAAATCATAGGCGGAAATCACCAAAATAGGCACGTCAGGCTCTATGGCGCGTATATGCGCCATCATATCCTCGCCCTCCATGACCGGCATTACGATATCCGTTATAACCATATCGTGTTTATGTCTTTCAAACAGCTCGACACCCTCTTTGCCGTTTTTTGCTGCGTCTACGGAGAGAAAAAACTTTTTTAGAAAATCTACGGTCTCTTCCCTGACATGCTTTTCATCTTCCACATATAATACGCTGACGTCCTTCGCAAGCTCTTTTAGTTGTGCGGCACATTTCATAAAAACATCCTATCCCATCTCTATTTTTTCATATTTTCGTTTCACTTTGGCGAAATAATCGTCTGCGTTCACAAAGCCGTAGTAGTCAAATACCGTAGTACCCAGGGTAGAGTGTATAGTCTCATTTTCGCTGGAGAGATGGTCCGGCAGATGCGAAGAGACGTCGATAGACGCTATAAACTCCGATATCTTATCTATATCGTTCCTGTCGCATATAATAATATAAAAATTTTTATCGAAATTGGCGACAAACGGTCTTTTTTTGAACTCTTTATGGGTGAGCGTATGCAGCAGATCCTCCGCCGTATTTTTCTCGACCAAAACACCGTGCTCCTTGCCGTGCCATGCGATGATATGGTCTAGATTTTTGATATAAAAAATAATGGTACCGAACTCTTTACGGCTTTTTATAAGCTCTTCTACGACCTCTTTTAGCGCCTCTTTGTTGGGAAGCCCGGTAAAAGGATTCGTATGGAGTTTTTTTGAGAGCTCCTCTATGTCTTTTTCTATCTCTGTTATGTCGGTCAGAGAGAGTACATATTTTACCCCTTGCAATAACGCGGTATGTTTGATAAGAAAAATCCTAGGCTCCATATTGCGGCCTCTGTCTTTTATGACAACCTTATGGACGTCAAACGGATTGCGCTCCATGCAGTCTATGATGTCTGTCCCGACGTCATGCCCGCACCCGAAGCCGAGCTTTTTTTCTATTTTTTCGCCCACGTCCTTGATATATGCGCCGTCAACGTCGTTAAATCCGAACAGCGCCGCAAAGGCGCTATTCATCATCACTATTTTTTTGTTTTCTATGACGGCTATCTGGTTATCGACAAAGTTTAGTATCGCCTCTATCTCTTTTGCTTTAGATACTAGCTCCGATTCGAGCCTCTTGTTGCTGGCCGCTATATACAGATGCCTGGAAATATTGTATAGCATGATCAAAAACTGTTTGTTGTTTATAGGCTTCATAACAAACTTGTCTATGCCTATATTGATGAGATCCATCAGGTTGTCCACCTCGTTATAGGCGGACGTTACGACTATTATCTGCTCTTCGTTCAGCTCTTTTATGCGGCGGGCAAACTCTATGCCGTCCATGTGCGGCATGACTATATCGGTAATGACTATATCGTATCTGTCCCGCCCAAAAAGCTCAAGCCCCTCCTGCCCGTCTTTTGCCGTATCTATGACCGGAAAGAACTTGGATAGAAAAATCTTTATCTGTTCCTTTATGGGTTCGTCATCCTCCACATAGAGGACCTTTAGGTCTTTCGCATACTCTTTTAACGATAGAATATTAATATCCATGGTTTACCCCTGTTATAAAGGTAGCTCTATACTAAAAATAGCGCCCAAATCGCCGTTTTTTGCAATCAATCTGCCGCCGTGATGTTTTTCTACGATAATCTTCGCCATATAAAGACCGAGTCCGGTTCCCGATTTTTCGCTTTTTGTCGTAAAGTACGGATTAAATATCTTATCCGTTATAGAAGGATCGATTCCGCCGGCATTATCCTCCACTTCGACAAACACATATCCATCTTCACGGTATCCGGTTCTGACCCTCACCAACGGCTCAATGACCTTGCGCTCCACCAATACGTCTTTCGCATTGTTTAGAATACTTAAAAAAGATTGAATCAACTCGCCAGAGTAAGCCTCAACAAAAACGGCTTCCAAATTATCTTCAAAGGAGAGCCTGATGCCGTTATTCTCGTATGATCTCGAAATCATCTGCAGGGCTTTTTGCACGAGTTCTGATAGTGCCACCCCCTCTTTTTTCTTGTTAGGCTTGAAAAAATTTCTGAAATCATCGATGGTTTTTGAGAGGTACTGCACCTGTTCGGATATGCTGTCGAGATGGTTTTTAAAAACCGCCCTATCTATATTGTCCAGCTCTATATCGACGCTCATGTTGTTGGCGCTCATGCCTATGGCGGTTATAGGCTGTCGCCATTGGTGGGCGATCATGCTTATCATCTCCCCCATCGCCGCAAATCTAGACTGTATAATCAAAAGCTCGTCTTTTTTGACGAGCTGCTCTTCTGTCTCTTTTCTGGCCTGTATATCGTATATGGCGCCGACGTATCCGATATACTCGCCGGTCATCGAATAGAGAGGTTTGCCGTTGTCGCATACCCAGTGATAGGTCCCGTCCACATGTCTTAGCCTATACTCCATCTGCCAGCTCTCTTGTTTTTCGGCTGCCTTCATATATGACGTATAGCAAGCCTGCGCGTCATCGGGATGCAACGTATTTATCCACCCCTCTCCGAGCTGGGTCTCCGACGTCGTTCCGGTAAAATCGTACCAAGCCTTATTGATATATTCGCAATTTCCGTTTATATCGTTTTTCCACATCGGAAGAGGCATATTGTCGAGAATCCAGAGACAGTTTTGCTTGTCGCTCTCCAAATGTTTTTCATTCTCTTTTTGCCGGCTTATATTGCGTCCGACCAGATAGACCTTCGACGCATCCATGGAGCGCACCATCCTCCATGAGTGCCATGCGTATTTACCCTCTTGGTCGTAAAATCTGTTTTCAAAATCGACAGAGCGTTTGCCGGAAAATACCCTGTTTATCTCATCTTCCGTACCGTTTCTGTCGTCTATAAAAACAAAATTTATAAATTTCGTCTCATATATCATGCTCTCGGAAAACGGCCAGCTCTTTAAAAACGCCTCATTGCATCCGAGCACCATTCCGCTTTTGCCGATAATCGCTATCTTGTCGAGCGTGGCGTCGAAAAAATTCAGCATATCCTGTTCCGCTTCGGTATGTTTGATTAGCGACGCTTTTAACTTCCTATTGTTGACGGTTATCAGGGCGAATATGATTATGGCGCCCAAAACGACAAAAAAAACAGACTTCAAAACCTCGAAATATCCATATTCGCCGTAGTTCCTGACAAATCTATGGAAAATATCGTCCGTAAAAAAGATCCACACATACCCGGCGCTCAAATAAAAGAACGCTATAAATAACGGGTATCCGATATTACCGCATCCAGTTAGCTTGGGCAGTCTGTTTTTCATTGCCGGCAACCTTTAAAAATTATCTTTAGGCTACATTTATTTAGCTTATTTTATGGCAACATACAAAAACATTATCGTCAAAAAAACGACAAAGAGGCATAGGCATTGAATCTTCGGAACCAAAAAGGCAGAGGGATATATTTTTTACTGTTTTGCGCATGGCTCACGCTCTGTACGTACTTCGTCATAGACCATCGGCAGACCGCCGCCTCCGAAGACAGGACCGCCCTGGAGGAGATTATCGGAAACTACCGTTTTACATATAGAAACTTTGAAAACAGCTACGACCTATTCTTTAAAAGCGCTATCGACAAACGCGATATAAAGCAGCTGCTAATCAATGCCGCTAACAACCCAAAAAGTAAAGACGCCCTCAGAAAAGAGCTCTATGGGCGGCTTTTTGACGGCTTTGCCAATCTGCGAAAAGCTGGCTTTAACAACACGGTATTTGCGATGCCGGACGGTTCCGTATTTTTGAGAATGAACAATCCGTCTTTATATGGAGACGGTATCGATGACAAAAGGGCGCTTGTAAAAAAAATAAAAGACGGCGCACTCTACGCAAACGGTTTTGAAGTCGGTAAGACTGTGGCGGGCTTTACTTTTTGCCACCCCTTGATTTTGGACGGCAAACTCGCAGGAATAGCATTTTCCACCGTGTCCGCCCAAGACTTCGTAAAGATGATGAATTCAGATCTGCGCGGCAAATTCGTATTCATCATCGAAAAAAATAAAATCGACCGGGTGATGCTCGAAGAGTATAAAAAAAACTATCCGGAAAGCTATATGTCCGATAGGTTTTACAGGGATGGCTCATTCGACTCGAGCTATGTCGGCGATGCCGATTTTAAAGAAGATTTCAGAAGACAGACGAAAGACGTCGACCTTAGCGATTATAAGCCAAAAAGAGTCCACGTAAGAATATCCGGCTCTCCGGCGGTCGCTTCGCTGATACCGATAGAGATGAGCGACGGCAGGTACGGCGCCTATCTTGGCCATTACGGCGACGGCCTGGATAGTCAGCGAATGACGAACGAGCTTCTAATAAAACTAGCGGTAACTACGATATTTTCGACCTGGCTTCTATTCGGTTTTATAAGACGGCAGAAGCTAGACGAAGAGCTGCGAAACAGCGAGGCCGAATATAGAATGCTATTCGAACAGGCCGCGGTAGGTTTTTGCTATATCGATCAAAGCGGCAGGATACTAAAGGCAAACGACAAGCTCTGCAAAATATTCGGCTACTCTATGGAAGAGCTGCTGAATATGCGTTTTCAAGATGTGTCGCATCCGGAGGAGCTAGAGAACGCGAAAAAATCATTTTTGGCGCTGCTAAAAGATAAAAACCTGATACACGACCACCGCTACCAATATCTCAAAAAAGACGGCTCCTATCTTTGGACGAACGTATTCGCAAGGTCGTTTGACAGGGGCGGCAAACTCGGCAGAGCCATAATAGCCACGGTGGAGGATATTTCTGACAAGCTGGAGGCGGAGAGGCGTCTAGAGCGGCAGAGCATACAGATGCTGTCAATACTAAACGGTATTCCGAGTATGATTTTTATCAAAAACGCCAAACATCAATGGGTCTTCGGCAACAAAACTTTTTGTGATTTCATAGGGCAGAGTTTCGAAAATCTATACGGTAAGAGCGACGAAGATTTCCTGCCCAAGGAAGAGGTCAAAAAGATATATGAGGACGACGACAAAGTAATAAACGGCGGAACCCTTATTCAATACGAAGAGCAGGTGACAAACGCGAATGGCGAAGCAAGGATATTTATGACCAGCAAAAGTCCGTTTAGGCTTCTTGACGGCGAGGTCGGGCTTCTTGCGATAGCTACCGATATTACGGAAAATAAGTTCGCAAAACAAAACCTGGAGCGCTGGGGGATGGCTTTTAACGCTATCAAGGACCCAATATTCCTGCACGACAAAGAGTGCCGTATTATCGAAGCGAACAAGGCGTATATAGAGAAGGCCGGAATAGATAGAAAACTTATCATAGGAAGGCCGTACTGGGACGTATTCCCAAAAAGCGACGGTCCGCTCCATACATGCATAGCGACGCTAAACGGCGATAGAATGGACGGGGAGGAGGAGTTTGCATCTGATACCGGAGAGATATTCCTTATAAGAAACCTCGGCATAACCGACGAAAACGGTCATCATAAATTCTCGATGCACATAATAGAGGATATTACCGAACACCACGAAGCGATACACACCTCGACGATGCTAAAAAAGCTTTTCGACAACACCGCCGAGAGTATGCTGGTAACGGATAAAGAGGGTGTTATACTCTCCGTCAATAAAGCGTTCACGAAGATAACCGGCTACGCACAGGACGAAGCGGTAGGCAAAAAACCGAACATTCTGCGTTCAGGCCTCTATGACGAGAGCTTCTACAAAGAGATGTGGGAGACGATACTAAAAGACGGAAAGTGGGAAGGGGAGATCTATAATAAACGCAAAAACGGCGAACTGTACCCGGAGTGGCTCACGATTACCTCCATTAGAAACGACAAAAACGAATTCGAAAATTTTATAGCGATAGCTCTGGACCTTACCCAGATATACAAAGACAAGCAGACGATAGAGGAACAGAGCCAAATGATATTGGCGCAGTCGCGCTTTGCGGCCATGGGGGAGCTAATAGGCATGATAGCGCACCAATGGAGGCAGCCGATAACGGCCATAGGGATGGGCGCGAACAATATGTTGATAGACATAGAACTAGACGACGTAAAAAACGACGTGTTCAAAAAACATCTAGAGTCCATCAATACGCAAGTGCACTTTCTATCAAATACGATAGACGATTTCAGAAACTTTTTCAAACCGCAAACCAAATCGACGATAGTAAGTATTTCAAAGCTCATAGATCAAGCGGTAAAGATCATAGGGAAATCTCTTGAAAGCCATAACATAGCGCTTAATATGGATATAGCGTGCGGCGGTATGTGCGACGACGGAGCCTGCAGCCTAGGCGTTTGCGTGCACGAAGGGGAGCTTGTCCAGACGCTGCTGGTATTTTTGGGCAACGCAAAAGACGCTCTTATCGAAAAAAATATAGAAAACCCCGTGATTACGATCGGATGCCCGTCAAAAACGGACGACGATTTCGTCGAAATAACGGTAAAAGATAATGCGGGCGGAGTGCCGCAAGATATATCGCATAAGATATTCGAGCCTTACTTTACGACCAAAAACGCCAAAAACGGCACCGGCCTCGGTCTTTATATAGCCAAGACGATAGTAGAAAAATACCAGGGCGGAAGCATAGGTATGAGGAACGAAAACGGCGGGGCGTGTTTTTGGATAAGGCTGCCGCTAGCAAAATAGCGCACAGCCTTCATTCGTTATTTTATTATGTGTCCTACGAACTTGCTCATATTGTCGAGTATCGCTCCGCCTTTTCTAAAGCCGAGTCCGGCGCCTTCATACGCAAAGAATACTCCAGCCTGATAGCACGCTCCCTCGCTGTCTTTTGGAAGCTGCACAAACTCTTGGTAAACGCTCTTTGAATTTGCGTAGTTGCCGCCGTTTTCATGCGTCAAATTACCGTTCGAATCAAAAATTCTTACGTTTTCGCCCTCTCTCGAGAAGCATTTTTTCTCTACGTAGCTTTTGCCTTTTATCGGTTCGAACGAAGCGTCAAGTAGATAGGGACTATCAGGGAACAGCTCTTTTAGAATCTTTAGCATCCCTTTGGAGTGGAACATCGCCGCATAGGCCGGGTTTAGGAATATGCTCGTCTGGTTTTTGAGCATAGCGGTCAAATCGTCCAAAAGCGCGGGCTCGCCGTACGCTATCTCCTCCCACGGGTATAGCTTGAACCAAAACTCGTACGGCTCCTTGTCTTCGTCGAATACGCCGTGGTTTCTATCAAATCCAACCTCGTCCATATAGGTAAAACCGGTAGTCCATCCGGCTTCGTGCGCCACCTGCTGCAAGAACTTGACGGTATTCTCCTCTTCTTTCGTACCCCTGACAGAAGAGAAGAGCAGCCTCCATCCCTCATATCTGGAGCCAAACTCCTCTGGATCCTCCATCAGCGTGACCACCCTTTTGAAGTTGGACTTTAACGCCTCGTATAGGTTGTTGAACTGCATAGCCGTATCCAGCCCGTTATGTCTTGCGAGCGCCCATTGTATGACGGCTGTTTCAAAAACGGCGGTCGGCGTATCCGCGTTAAATTCCAGAAGTTTTATAGGCTGTCCGTCCACGCCTCCGGCAAAGTCGAATCTGCCGTATAGGTGCCAGTGGACGTCCGACTCCCACGATAGCTTGATTGCCTCCACGAGATTGAAAGGGATGCCGAGTTCATGGAAGAGGTTGTTTTTTATGACGTATTCGCCGGCCTCTACGAACATATCGTATATTTCGTTTGCGGCGTTATAGTACGCTTCGGCTTCGGCCTCCGTTATCTCCACCATGCCGTCCGCTATATAGTCGCTATTGTCGATATCGGTATGCCAATAAAACCCTATCTCTTCAAGCGCCTCTTTTGGAAGCGGATTTACTTTTTTCAAACTTACCATAATTAGCCCCCGTAGCTTTTTGAAGACGACGGAGCGCTAGAGCTTGACGGAGCGCTAGGGGATCCACCCGGAGTCGCAGGGGATTGCGCCGGAGTCTGCTTGAAATATCCGCTTTGCGGATTCGCTCCGGCGGAAGTGGTCGCGGTTGGAGTCTTAACGGCCGGTTGGCTCGTATGCGTAGGAGTCATGACTCTTTGGTTTGCCTGGAAGTTTGGATTGTTGAATAGCTTATTCGCGATATATCCGCCGATGAGCGCTCCCGCGGCCGACGCCAATATGGTCTCGCCTAAGCTCATACCGCCGCCGTGCATCTGGGCTCCGCCCTCTTTTGTAAGATTGGACGTATTGTTTTCTACCTTTTTAGCTTCGGCTTCGGCTAGTTTTTTGAGCTCATCCTCGCTAAGAAGCCTCTCGGTTCCGTTCATCTCTTTTAGTATCGCGCGGCTGGGACCGTTTGCCGGATATTGCTCCACGACTTTGTATTTGTCTTTTTCGACCTCTTGGATGACTATAAACTGCCCTTGGCTTTTACTAGCCTCCGCCACCGACGCTCCGCCGGTCTGTTCTTTTGGTTTTTGTTCGCATCCCGATAGCGCCAAGGCGGCCAACACGGCGACCGAACCAAACGCCGAAACCTCTGATATTTTTTTGATATAGTGCTTCATTTTTCCTCCGCAGAATTTTTTAACTAATTTTAAAACAGGCTTTTATACACAAAGATTAAACCTAAAAACAAAACAGAGCTGACTAGTATATTCGCCGTAACCGTATACGGCTTGCAATTATACAAAGACGCGAGATTTACGTTGTTGACGGCAAGCGGCATGCAGACTTGCAAAAATATAAGCGTCTTTAAAAAAGGCTCTATGCTCAAAAGACCGAGAACAACGAAGGCGAGCATAGGCACCGCCAAAAATTTATATCCCATTCCCCAAGCGACTATCCGAAAATCAGGCTTAAATCTGCCGAGTCCGCCAAGAAATACGCCGAATATTATCAGCTGGAGCGTCATAGAGGTATAAGCCCCCATCTCCACCGTCTGCGCAAGAGCACCGGGGAGCTCAAATCCCGATATATTTAACGCTATGGCGGCCAGAGCCGACCAGATGACCGGCATAGAGAGTATATTTTTGAGCGCCTCTTTTGCGGTATAGTTGCCCAAAGAGTACAAAAACACGCCTATCACGTAAAGCACGAAGATGTTTGCGAGATTGATAAGCACGGCGTAAAATACGGCACCCTTGCCAAACATCGCAAGAAGCAGCGGGATGCCGAGATTGCCGGTATTTCCTATAACGCCGCCGGCCGTTACTATGACGGCGTCTCTCTTGTCTTCAAAAATACGGCTAAATATAAAATACCCGAAAAGCGCCGCGAAAAGCGAGATTGAAAAGTATACGAGCGGGGCGGTGACGGCGGCGGCGTCTATCTTGGCTCCCAAAATACCCCAAAATGAGAGAATAGGCTGCAGGAAATAGACGGATAGAAGCACCAGAGTTCGCTCGCTTATCTCGTCGAAGATCCTTTTTGCGGCAAATCCTAACGTTACGAAAAAATAGACGCCGATAATCGCAAGGAAGAGGCTCATCTTAGCTTCTTTAATTTTTTTCCGAGTCTGATTATCTTTGAAGGGGCGCCCTCTTTGTATCCGTCTCCGGTCATGACAAGCACGTCGGCGACGCTATTTGCGAATTCAAAATCAAAATTGCCGCCGGATCTGTTTGCGCTAGTGGAGTACATCCAGCCGAATTTTTTTAAAAACTCGTAGTAGTCGCCGGAATGCACGACCCTTATCGCTATATTCTTACCCGGATATACGAATGTGGTCTTCTCCGCTCTTCTGAGCGTTTTCCTATGTTTTTTAGGAACCCTGGTTAGTTTTTTTAGTTCGCGAAGTCCGGCGCAAGTCACCAAAAACGGCTTCTCGGAACTTCTCCCTTTCGCCGCGGCTAGAGCCTCTGCGTTTTGGGAGCAGAGTCCGACGGTAGTGTCGGTTTGCGCCAAATATATCTTAGAGGGGTCCATCAGCCGAGATAGTCTTGTATCGCTTTGACGCCGAGCTCGCCTCTTTGGAGGCCTTTTGCGGCCTCTATGGCTGCGTTTGCGGCGGCTATCGTAGTGATGTACGGCACGTTAAATCTAACGACGGATTGTCTGATTTTCATCGTATCGTCTTTTACGGAGCGGTTGTCCGAAGTGTTTATAACCATCGATATCTCGCCGTTTTTGAGGTGGTCTTCGATATTTGGCCTGCCCTCGCTGATCTTTAGTACGCTCTCGCACTCAACGCCCGCTTCGTTTATCGCTTTTGCCGTTCCGGTAGTCGCTATCAGGCTGAACCCTAGCGCTTTATACTCCTTCGCCAAGGCTACCGCATGCGCTTTATCCGCCTGAGAGAGCGATATGAATAGCTTCCCGCTTTTTGGAAGCCTATTTCCAGCTGCGGCTTGGCTTTTTGCGAAAGAAACGCCGAAATCCGAGGATATACCCATAACCTCGCCCGTAGATTTCATCTCAGGCCCAAGGCTTACGTCGGAACCGGACAGCTTATTGAACGGGAATACAGCCTCTTTTACCGCTATATGCCCTTTTAGACGAGGGAGCAGCAGACCGTCCTCTTCATAAACGACATTGTGCTTATCGTAGAATTTGAGCGCCTCCCTTAGGTTGCCTTGCCACATTACCCTTGTGGCTACTTTTGCCATCGGCACGCCGGTAGCCTTCGATACGAACGGCACCGTCCTGCTGGCTCTCGGATTCACCTCTATTAGATACAGCTTCTCTTCGAAAATAGCGAATTGTATATTTACAAGACCTTTAACACCGAGGCTGAGGGCTATTTTTGCGGTCGTAGCGCGAACCTCTTTTATCATCTCTTCCGAAAGCGACACCGGCGGAAGCGAACACGCCGAGTCCCCGGAGTGTATGCCGGCCTCTTCTATATGCTGCATGATGCCGCCTACGTATACGTCCGTTCCGTCGCATATGGCATCGGCGTCCAGCTCTATGGCGCCATCTAGAAACTTGTCTATTAGCACCGGGGAGTTATGGCTGACGGAAATCGCCTCGGCCATATAGTTTCTTAGCTCCTCTTCGCTATCCACCGTTCTCATCGCGCGTCCGCCGAGAACGAAAGAAGGTCTTACAAGCACTGGATAACCTATCTCGTTTGCATACTTGGCGGCCTCGTCTATGCTTGTGGCCGTTGCGTTTTTAGGCTGCAAAAGACCGGTCTTGTCCGCGAATTCGCTAAACAGCTTTCTATCTTCGGCTACGTCTATCGTCTCCGCGGTCGTACCTATTATCTTGCCGCCGTACGCGGATATCTTTTTGGATAGCTTCAGCGGAGTCTGCCCGCCGAAATGCACGATAATACCGTCCGGCCTCTCTTTGTCTATAATGGAGCTCACCCTTTCAAAATCGATAGGCTCAAAGAATAGAATGTCGCTCGTATCGTAATCCGTCGAAACAGTCTCAGGGTTGCAGTTGAGCATTATGGAGCGCACACCCATGTCTTTTAGCGCGAACGCCGCATGTACGCAACAGTAGTCGAACTCGATACCCTGTCCTATCCTGTTAGGCCCGCCGCCTATGATCATTACCTTTTTATCGCCCTCAAACAGAGGAGTGTTCTTGGCGTAAGGGTTCTGCTCGTATGTAGAGTACAGATACGGCGTAAGCGCCCTAAATTCGGCGGCGCACGTGTCCACTTCATTGTAGGTAAGGGCTATCCCCTGTCTATTCCTGGCCTCTTTGACGTCACCCTCGTTTACGCCTGCCAGCTTGGCTAGTCTCTTATCGCTAAAGCCCATGGATTTTGCGGCAAAAAGGGCGGATTTATCGTTTAGAAGCGAGCTGTTTACCTTTTTCTCGAAATCGACTATCTCTTTTATCTCCCCCAAGAACCACGGATCTATCTTGGAAAGAGAGAATATCTCCTCAAGCGTAAACCCGCGTCTGAAACCTTCCGCAACATACAAAATCCGTTCGCTGTTAGGACGTCTGATCTCTTTTTTGATAAGTTCGTCGTCTCCGGCCATATCGTCAAATCCGGTAAGACCGGTCTCAAGCGAGCAGAGCGCCTTTTGGATCGACTCTTTAAACGTAGTGCCTATCGCCATGGCTTCGCCGACCGATTTCATGGAGGTGGTAAGCGTGCTATCCGCTCCGGCGAACTTTTCAAACGTAAACCTAGGGAGCTTGCTTACTATATAGTCTATGGTCGGCTCAAAAGATGCCGCGGTCCCCGTAATGTCGTTTTCTATCTCGTCAAGGGTAAAGCCGACGGCTAGAAGCGTGGCTACTTTGGCTATCGGATATCCGGTAGCTTTACTTGCTAGCGCCGAGCTTCTTGAAACCCTAGGATTCATTTCGATAACCGTCATCCGACCCGTATTAGGATTTATCGCGAACTGTACGTTAGAACCGCCGGTATCGACACCTATCTCTCTTAGTATCGCAAAAGAGGCGTCTCTCATCCTCTGATACTCTTTGTCCGTTAGCGTAAGAGCCGGAGCTATCGTGATAGAGTCTCCCGTGTGAACGCCCATCGGGTCTAGGTTCTCGATAGAGCAGACGATGATGCAGTTGTCGGCGGAGTCGCGGATAACCTCCATCTCATACTCTTTCCAGCCAAGAAGACTCTCTTCGATGAGTATTTCGCCTATCGGGCTGGCTTCTATCCCTTTTTGCGCAAGCTCCTTGAACTCGTCTATGTTGTACGCGACACCGGAACCGCCGCCAGCAAGCGTAAACGAAGCCCTGATGATAAGCGGGAAACCCATCTCTTTTGCGGCTTCGGAAGCTTCGTCAACGGCGTAAGCGTATTTACTTTTCGGGATATCCATTCCGATTTTTATCATCGCCTCTTTAAAAGCCTGTCTATCCTCGCCTTTTTTAATCGCTTCCGGATTTGCCCCCAGGAACTTTATCCCTTCCAGCATCCCTTTCTCATACATTTTCATAGCGATATTAAGAGCAGTTTGCCCGCCCATCGTAGGAAGCACGGCGTCTACTTTTTCTTGCGCGATTATCTTCGCCACCACATCTTCCGTTATCGGCTCGATATATGTTTTGTCGGCAAATTCCGGGTCCGTCATAATCGTAGCGGGGTTTGAGTTGATGAGAACGACGCGATATCCAAGCTCTTTTAGGGTTTTTGCGGCTTGTGCGCCGGAGTAGTCAAACTCGCAAGCCTGCCCTATAACGATTGGTCCTGATCCAATCAGCAATATGGTCTGGATATCGTTTCTTTTTTTAGTAAGTTTTTTTCTCATCTTTTACCCCTTATTTTGCTTTTTCAATTATATAAAAATAGTTCGGCGAAAGCGGATTATAATATCCCTCCACCAACGCCTCTTTATAGGCGCTGTCGGAGCTTACGCTTCTGACTATTCCTACCCTTACGCCTTCAAAAAATATATTGTCGAGTCCGCTCGCCACAACTTCGTCGCCCGGCTTTACATCCATCCATGTCGGTATATATTTTACTACGAGCTTGTCCTGATTTTTACCGTAAACGACGCCTGGAGCCCTGTTTTTACCTACATATACCCCGTAAGAACACTTAGGGTCGCCGTTCAAAAACGCTTCAAACTTGCCGTTTGGATTTTTGAGCGCTATTCCACACGCTACCGAATCCAGCTTATTTTGAGTTGGATATACGATGCCGTAAACTTTCGGTATAGCTCCGTTTTCCTGCTTTTCGCTAGGATCGAAATCTATCCAAACCCTATAAAGATTCGGCAGGTTTGAATATGAAACCGCGCGGGAAAGTTTTATTTTGACGTTTTGCCCGAGTGTGTCGCCTCCAAAACCGGACATGTTTTGCTTGTACACATTTTCTCTGATGCTGGTTTTGTAGATCAGAGCCTCTTTTTGCAGCTTCTCGTTTTCAGCCTTCAATCTGGCTATCGTATCCGCCTGGCTAACATGCGTATCGAATAGATCTTTTACATATTCATTTGTGCCTATATACAAGAGCCTGGCGCCGGAAGACAGAGGGGAGAGCTGGTTTTGAAGCAGCCCGCCGAAAAAATAATAGACTACGAACAGCGTAGCTATAAAAAGGCTAGAAACAATCCATTTTTTACTCATATGAGATTTGTTGCAACAAGTCTAGCTCTTCAAGTACTGCCGCCGTTCCTCTAACAACAGCCAAAAGCGGTTCCTCCGCAACAAAGACAGGAAGTTTTACGGCCTCCGAGATATATTTGTCAAGACCTCTTAGAAGAGCGCCTCCGCCGGTCAAAACTATACCGTTTTCGACGACGTCGCCCGCAAGATCCGGCGGCATAAGCTCAAGCACAAGCTTTATGGCGTCAAGGATGGCTTTTAGGGAGTCTTTTATCGCATCCCTCACCTCTTCGCTCGTAAACTCTATCGTAGTAAGGAGACCGTTGATTTGATCCCTTCCTTTGATCGTCATCGTAAGAGGCTCGTCAAGTTTTACCGCAGAGCCTATCTCCATTTTTATCTCTTCCGCGGTTCTCTCGCCGATCAGAAGGTTGTATTTCTTTCGTACGTAGTTTACGATGTCGCCATCTAGCTTATCGCCCGCGACCCTGATGGATTTGCTGATAACAAGACCGCCCAGGGACGTTACGCCTATCTCGGTAGTACCGCCGCCGATATCGACCACCACGTTTCCTTGCGGCTCTTTTACAGGTAGTCCCACACCGATAGCCGCGGCCATCGGCTCGTCTACCAGATATACCTCTCTGGCGCCGGCGGACATGGCGGACTCCCTGACGGCTTTTCTCTCGACTTGCGTAAGGCCGTAAGGGACGCAGATAACGATACGAGGTCTGATAAACGCTTGTCTGTTGTGTACTTTTTCAATGAAGTATCTAATCATCTTTTCGGTTATGTCAAAGTCGGCGATAACACCGTCCCTCATAGGCCTGATAGCAGTAATATTGCCCGGCGTCTTACCGATCATATCTTTCGCCTCTTGGCCTACCGCAAGGATTTTTTGTTTTCCGTATCTGTCGGATTGTACGGCGACGACGGACGGCTCGTTAATTACGATACCTTTGCCTCTCATGCTCACTATCGTGTTTGCGGTACCGAGGTCGATCGCAAGGTCGCTGGAGAAAAAACCTATCAACTTATCCAAAAACATACTTATTTATCCCTTTCTTTGTGTTATGCGCTAGCTTTTTTACTTTTAGAAGCTTCTGACTTTGACAGCTTCACCTTAAGAGGCTTCTCTTTGCCCTCTATACACTCTTTATTCACTATTATCTCGTAGCCCGCAAGCTCCGGTAGGTCATACATAGTATCCGTCATAACGTCTTCCACTATCGCCCTAAGACCTCTCGCCCCCGTCTTTCTCTTCATGCTCTCTTTGCAGATCTCTTCTATGGCGTCGTCGGTGAAAGTCAGTTTCGCTTCATCGATGGCAAATAGCTTTTGATACTGTTTTAATATTGAGTTCTTAGGCTCGGTAAAGACTTTTACCAGCTCTTCGAGGCTCAGCTCTTTTAGGCTAGCGAGTACGTGCAGCCTACCGATCAGCTCCGGTATAAGACCGAATTTTACGAGATCGTCCGGCTCTACCGCCTCAAATATATTTTCGTCTTTTATGTCGGTTTTGTCTTTTTGCAAAAAGCCCATCGCGGAGCCGGAAATCCTGTTTTTTATTATCTCGCCCAGTCCGTCGAAAGCCCCGCCCGCTATAAAGAGGATATTCGTCGTATCCATCTGTATAAATTCTTGGTTCGGATGCTTTCTGCCGCCTTTTGGCGGTATATTGACGCTGCTGCCCTCTATAATTTTAAGAAGCGCCTGCTGTACGCCCTCTCCTGATACGTCCCTCGTTATGGAGCGGTTCTCGCTCATTCTTGCTATCTTGTCCACTTCGTCTATGAAGACTATGCCCTGCTCCGCTTTTTTGACGTCGCCGTTTGCGGCCTGAAGCAGTCTTACGAGGATATTCTCGACATCTTCGCCTACGTATCCCGCCTCAGTCAGGCTAGTCGCGTCGGTAATGGCGATAGGCACGTCCAGATACTTTGCCAACGTCTGCGCTATTAGGGTTTTTCCGCTTCCGGTAGGGCCTATCAAAAGTATGTTCGACTTTTTGAGCTCGGTATCGTCGTCGTCCGCAGGAAGCCCTTTGAATATTCTCTTGTAGTGGTTGTAGACGGCTACCGAGATTATCTTTTTGGCCCTGTCTTGTCCTATTACGTATTTGTCGAGCGCCTCTTTCAGCTTCTTAGGGGTTACGTCGCCTCTTACGGCTTCCTCTTTGGCCAAGGCCAGATCGCCGAGTATGATTTTGTGTGCGCTAAGCACGCAGTTTTTGCATATATATGCGTCTTCGCCAGCCAAAAGCGGATTGTGCTCGCTATCTTCCGCCCCGCAGAAATTACAAACTTTTTCACTCATCTATATTTACCGCCGCATCTTTATGGTGGTATGGTATACCCCTTTTTGTTTCAAGGCAGAATTTCGCGATATTTGCCACATATTTGTTTTCGCTTTTTGCAAGAGTCTGGGCAACCTCTTTTAGAGGCGCGCCTTTCAAAAACAGCTCCCTATACGCCCTTTTTAGCTCGTCCACGTCGCTTCTCTCAAGATTTCTTCTAAGGCCTACAAGGTTTAATCCTCTTAGCTTGGCCCTATTTCCTTCGGCAAGGCAGTATGGAGGGATATCTTGGCTGATTGCGCTGGCACCGCCCAGCATGGCATAGTCGCCGACTTTTACGAACTGGTGGATTGGGGTCATGCCGCCTACAACCGCGAAGTTTCCAAGTTCGACGTGTCCGGCAAGCGTGGCGTTATTGGCCAGTATGCAGTTGTTTCCGACTATGCAGTCGTGAGCTATATGGACATACGCCATAAACAGCGAGTTCGAGCCGATTCTTGTTATGCCTCCGCCGCCAGGAGTGCCGGTGTTGAAAAAACAAAACTCTCTTATCGTGTTGTTGTCGCCGATAACGAGTTCGGTATCTTCGCCCTTGTATTTAAGATCCTGCGGGGCTGCGCCTATTACGGCGTGTGCGTATATCTTGTTGTTTGCGCCTATCGTAGTCTTGCCCGTTATCTGTGCGCCGTTGCCTATTTCGCAGTTATCGCCTATGACTACTTTTGGGCCGATATAGGCGTATGCGCCGACTTTTACGCCGTTTCCGAGCTTTGCCCCGTCTTTTATAATCGCTGTTTGGTGTATCATTATTTATCTACTATCATTGCTTTTAGCTCGGCTTCACACACGAGTTTGTCGTCTACATAAGCCTTTCCGTCAAGCACCCAGATATTACCTTTGTGTTTTAGGACGCTTAGCTTATAAACCAATTGGTCGCCAGGAAGCACCGGATTTCTGAATTTAGCGCCGTCGATACTCATAAAATATACGACCTTATTCGCGAACTCGCTCTCGTCGGCAACGCTTTTAAACGCCAGTACGCCGCCCGCTTGCGCCATCCCCTCTATGATTAGAACGCCGGGATATATCGGATGCCCCGGAAAATGCCCCTGAAACACCTGGTCCGAGATGGAGATATTTTTGTAAGCCTCGATACTTTCGCCGGCCGTCAGAGACGTTACTCTGTCTACTAGCAAAAACGGGTATTTGTGCGGTAGGATTTTGGATATTTCGTTAATATCAAGCATATTTTGGAGTCACCTTTTTTTGAGCAAAATTGTGTGATTTTATCAAAAATTAGCTTTTTTTAAGCCCTGTGCTCCAGCATTGTCTGGGATGTTGAGAATCTGAGTTCTATTTTGTATCCGGCGTCTTTGGAAAAATCGTCAACCACAAAAATAGGCGACATATCGAAAGGATGCGAGACGAGCGAATTTCTAAAACGCATCTCCTCGTCAAAACACAGTGGAGAAAAGATGAGCTCTCTGACATTTCGGTAGTTTTTGCCCAAAAATTCGTTTAGCGTCTGGAGCTTTACCAGTCTGACACCCTCTTTGTCGAGATACAGGATACCGTCCTTTTCGAAAAGCGCTTTTACGTTGAAACTCTCTTTCGAGGCGGTAGAATAAAGCAGCGGATATGAATCTATAGGCCTTGAATCCTGATAAAGCGCGGCGCCAAGGCATCTATAATCCAGTATTTTCGCGCGAAACACCTCCGCCTCGTTTGAAGCGTAAAAGCGGAGCCTATCTTCGGCGCTGGCCGGCAGCGCCCTTGCGCCTATTGGCGAGAAGCTTTCAAAAATCGGCTCATTCTTTTTTGCCCTTTGGTTTATAAGCCCCCATGAACAACCGCAGTAGTTTTGGCGATAAAGCCCGGCCTCTTTTGCCGCTTTGTTTTGGGCCTCCATTCCGCCTTGCGAGAGATAGTCTACGAATACGAAGCCAACCCCGTACTTTTCGGATATTTTAGAGAGGCTATTTTTTAGTTGCTCCTTGTCTTTTAGGGGGCTTTGAAGCAGCGTAGAGGTAAAACTCCGCTCCCCAAGTTCGGCGGCTTTTTTGGCGGACTCTTCAAATCTCTTGTCAAAACAGATTTCGCACCTCTCCCCTTTCTCCGCGCAAAGCTCAAGCCCTTTTACCGCCTCATACCAAAAAACGTCGTCGTATCCGCCCTCCAAGAGCTCTATCCCTAGCTTTTCGCAACTTTTGCGGGCGTCTTGGAGCCTGAGCTCATATTCGGCTCTTGGATGGATATTCGGATTGTAAAAAAAACCGATTAGTTTTTCATTCGGATAATCGGCCTTTAGACGGGTGAGGAAGTAGTGGCTGTCGACCGAACAGCAGATATGGACTAGCATGACCTACAGGCTTATCCACTTATCAAGAACTCTGAAAAGCAGCTCGTTCACTTTTCCTATGTGCTTAGCGCCAAGCAAAATATCGTCAAAATCCTGCACAAACGGCGAATCGAAGTCGAGATAGCCGCTATCGGCCTCGAGTATCTCCTCCATGCTCTCTCTCGTGGTCTCGAAGTGGAACTGGGTAGCCAGAACCTTTCCGCCCTTGGCACAGAACATCTGGCTTTTAAAGGCGTCGTTCGAGGCTAGAAGCTCGGCTCCCGGCGGCAGATCAAACGTATCTCCGTGCCAATGGAATACGATCGCCTCCTCTCCGAGACTATCGGTTAGCGGATGTTTTGCAAAGCCAACTTTTCTCCAGCCCGCCTCTCTTGTACCACTGGAATAGACTTTTGCGCCAAGGGCGTCCGCGATTAGCTGCGCCCCGAGGCATATTCCGAAGACTTTACCGCCTCTGTTGATATAGCTTTTTAGAGCCGCTTTTTCTGACGAGAGAAACGGCAGGGAGTCATATACGCCCATAGGTCCGCCTAGCACCACGAGAGCGTCCCGCACCGTAAACGGGTCGCCATAGTCGGCGCGCACGATTTCCAGCGTATGCCCTCGCTCGCCGGCCCACTCGGCGATGGCGGCGGGGCCTTCAAACTCTACGTGCTGCCAGATGGATATCGTCATGTTACTCTGCGCTTATTTCTACTTTTACGATTTTATCGCCCTGCTTGATGCTATCTAGAGTTTTCATGCTCTCGGCATCATCTTTGTCTATTTGGCCGAATACCGTGTGCTGCTTGTCAATGTGCGGCTGTGGGGCAAAGCAGATAAAAAACTGGCTGCCGCCCGTATCTCTTCCGGCATGCGCCATAGAGAGCGTACCCTTTAGATGTTTTGAAGTATTGTTCATGCATTCGCATTTGATGGCATACCCGGGACCGCCTCTACCGCTTCCTTCAGGGCATCCGCCTTGCGCCATGAAGCCGGCGATTACTCTATGGAAGTTTAGTCCGTCATAAAATCCTTTTTTGGCCAGATCGGCGAAGTTCGCCACGGCTATCGGAGCCTCTTCTTTTAGAAGCTTGATTTTCATGGCTCCTTTTTCCGTCGTTATCGTCGCGTAGTTCAGACCCTCCATGGCCTCGGCCGACGTATCGAATTCTTTTAGTTCCTTGTTAAAAAACATTTTGCTTCCTTATCTAAAAATTTTTTCGTAATTATAGGGGAGTAAAGCTGGAATTAATATTTATTGGCACAAACTAAGCCTAATCTATTTTTGGTGTTTTATTATGAATTTTGCTTTTTTAAAATCCGCGAATCTGCAAGGCGATAGCTGGGGCGCTCTCGCCGCGATGCTTGTGGCGCTTCCGTCGGCGATAGCGTTCGGGGTTACCATATATGCGCCGCTAGGGGGCGAATACATAGCCTATGGGGCTCTCGCCGGGATGCTCGGCGCTACTTTTTTGGGTCTTATAGCCCCTGTATTCGGCGGCACAAATAGACTCATTACGGCTCCTTGCGCCCCTGCGGCGGCGGTTTTGTCGGCATTCGTAATAGACTACATGTCAAAGGGCGGCAGCGCGAGTACGGCGGTCATCATGGTGGCGCTTCTCGGGCTTGCGACCGGGATTTTGCAAGTTGGATTCGGAGCCTTAAGGCTTGGGCAGCTCATAAAATATATGCCCTACACGGTAGTCAGCGGCTACCTCAGCGGCGTCGGCCTTTATATCATAGCGAGCCAGACCCCCAAGCTTCTTGGCACGCCGAAAGGAACGCACTTCTGGGAGTCGCTTGGAATGCTGGAAGCATGGAGGTGGCAAGGGATAACGGTCGGTGTCATAACTACGCTCGTCATGGTATTTGCCGCAAGGGTAACGAGAGTGATACCGGCGGCGATACTCGCTCTAGTTTGCGGCGTGGCTTCATACTTCATTCTCGGCGTATTCGACACGTCGCTTTTGAATATCCAAAACAACCCTCTCATAGTAGGGCCTCTGGGCGGCGGCGGCTTCTTTGAGGCGCTAAGTCAAAAAATAGAAGGAATAAAAAATTTCGAAACATCGCAGCTTGCCATGCTGATAACTCCCGCGCTAACATTGGCGGCGCTGCTGTCGATCGATACCTTAAAGACTTGCGTAGTGCTCGACGCTATCACGAAGACCAGGCATGATTCGAACAAAGAGCTGATAGGACAGGGGCTCGGCAACATAGGATGCGCCCTTGGCGGCGGCGTTCCAGGAGCCGGACAGATGGGGGCGACCCTTGTAAACATATCTAGCGGCGGAGAGACGAAACTATCCGGATTTCTTGAGGGACTCTTTTCTCTGGCCGCCTTTTTGATGCTCGCAAGCCTAATCTCATGGGTACCCATCTCCGCACTGGCGGCAATACTTATAGTCATCGGCATCAGAATGATAGATACCCACAGCTTCTCGTTCCTAAAATCCAAATCCACGATACTCGACTTCGTGGTAATAGCGGCCGTAGTGACAACGGCGCTTACCGTAAGCCTTATAGCGGCCTCAGGAGTCGGGATCATACTGGCGATACTTCTTTTTATCAGGGAAAACATAGACACCTCGATAGTCAGACGAAAAAGCTACGGCAACGAGAGCTTCTCAAAACAGATAAGAACCAGAGAGGAGATGGAAATCCTCGAAAAAAACGGCAAAGACGCCGTAATCTACGAACTGCAAGGCAGCCTCTTCTTCGGAACGGCAAATCAGCTGTTTACGATGCTGGAAAACGACCTCAAAACAAGGAAGTTCATCATACTCGATATGAAAAAGGTGCAAGGCATAGATATTACGGCGGCGCACGTATTGGAACAGATAAGGGATACGATAGGGGAAAAAGGCGGCTATCTGATCTTTAGCCGTATACCTCTAAGTATCCCGAGCGGAAAGGACATGCATAGATACTTTGAAGAGGTGGGGCTAGGGGCGTCCAAAGAGTCGGCAAAAATATTCGACGATCTGGACGACGCGATAGAGTGGGTGGAGGATAGGCTTATAGAGGCGCAAACAACGATAGATAGGGAGGAGGAGCTGCTCTCTCTGCACGATTTCGAGCTGTTCAAGGCGAAAAAAGAGGAGACGATAACGGCGCTTGAAGCTCGCATGAGACAGGTTTCGTATAAGGCCGGAGAGAGGATATTTGCGGCCGGAGACACCGGGGACGAGCTGTTTCTTATCAGGCGGGGAAGCGTGCGCATTTCGCTCCCAATCGGCGAAACGCAAAGTTTTCATATCAGTTCGTTCGGACAAGGGATGTTTTTTGGCGAGATGGCGTTTTTGGATAAGGCGACCCGCTCCGCAGACGCTATCGCCGAGAGGGATACGGATCTTTTCGTGCTTTCGCGCGCAGAGTTTGACGCTTTCTCGGAAGAGCACAAAAAAGTTTCGCTAAGGTTTTTGGAAGGTATCGCCAGCGTGCTTGCCAGCAGACTACGGTTTACGAATGCGGAACTGAGGGCGTGCGAGGCCTAGACGGTAACTATTTTGGTTATCGCCGTATCGACTTTGCTCCGGAAATCGTCGTCAACACAACCTACCTCAAAACTCTCAAAATATCCGGAGCACATATACGCTTTTGGGGTTTTGTCGTATAGCGCCTCCAGTAGTCTTAAAAAAGTCTCGGCGCCAAGATGGTGAAAGTCGGCTGTATCCTCATCTGACGGGTATATTTCACGTAGCCCCACTATGCCATTTCCGTGTGCGGCGTCCACGAAAACAATCTTTTCGTACCCTTTTGCCTTTTCGGCCAGTTCCGGCAAAAGCTGATGTACAAAAACCTTATCAACCGCATCCGGCAACCCTTCATACACCGCTCGTCCGAAAGCATCGTTGCCGATAAGGTCGTTTCCGTAGCAGATGATTAGCGTCGTCAAATAAACTTTTTGTCCACTATCTCGCCGCCTCGCCTGAAGGCGACTTCAAAGCCCATCCTACCTTGCGCATGCGTGGCGCATGAAAGGCACGGGTCAAAACATCTGATGACCGCTTCTACGCGGTTGAGCGCTCCTTGTCCGAAGTCTCCCCTTACGAACTCCTTTGCCGCTTGCGTGATACCGGCGTTCATCGCAAGGTTGTTGTGCCCCGTGGCTATTATTAGATTTGCGAACGTGATAAGCCCGTTTTTGTCGGTCTTGTAGTGATGCAAAAGCGTACCGCGCGGAGCCTCGCTCATACCCACCGCTTCAAATTCGTTTAGTTTTGCCACCGCCCTTACATGGTCGGATAAGATATCCGGCTCATTCAGCAGCTCCTCTATTTTCTCTATGCAATAGAGCACCTCGATAAGCCTTGCATAGTGATAGAAAAAGCTTGCGTTTTGCGTAGGAGCGTAGCTTTTGAATATCGCCAGCTCCTTATCGGCCAGAGGCGTACCGCATCTTTTTGCTATGTTGAGCCTTGCCAGCGGCCCTACCCTATAGACCCCTTTTTCTGGGCCGTAAGGCAGGTAGTAGGGAGATTTCATAAAGCTGAAATCCTCCACCATTTCGCCAATATAGCTTTGATAATCGGCAGGCTCTAGATTTTCGGCTACCGTATCGCCTTTCGAGTCGATAAACTTTATCTTGCCGTCATAGTGGTCAAGCTCGCCGTCGCGGCCTACCATGGACATGAAAAGGGTCTCTATGTTTGCAAGCGCGGCTATCTCCTTTGGAAAGGAGGATATTTTGGATTTAAAGAGCTCTATCGCCGCAATCGCATCGGATTTTTTCTCGTCTATCTTGGATAATATCTCTTCTCTGGCATCGGAAGACAAAGGGGCGTTCACGCCTCCAGGGACTATCCATGCCGGATGTATCCTCTTCTTTCCTAAAAGCTCTATGATATGCTGTCCAAACGCCCGTAGCCCTACGCCCATCTTTGCGATCTGGGGTTCTTTGCTCATCAGGTAGAAGATGTTGCGCTCTTTCGGGTCGGCGTCAAAACCTAGCAAAATGTCAGGGCTTGAGAGGTGAAAGAAGTTTAGGGCGTGCGACTGCATTATCTGCGCCAAGTTCATTATGCGCCTGAGGTTCGCCCCAGTTTTTGGCACCTTGACGGACAAGAGCCCGTCTCCGGCTTTCGCACCGCTTACAAGATGGCTTACCGGACATATGCCGCAAGTTCTCGCCATAAGGGAGGGCATCTCGCTAAATGGCCTGCCGTGCGAGAACTTCTCAAATCCGCGAAACTGGGTTACGTGAATTTTTGCATCCACCGCATTTCCGGCGTCATCCAAATCTATAGTGATTTTGGCGTGCCCCTCTATTCTTGTTACGGGATCTATCGTTATTGTTTTCATCTTATCCTCATCAATTCTCAAATTTTGAGCGAAGCCCAAAATTAGGTCTTCAGCAGACAGCTCTCGCGACTAGTCGCTCTTATTTCCCAAAGCGAGTTAGATTCGTAATATCCGGCTCCCTGCCGTCCAGCAGAGCAAACAGCAACTCCTCTATAGCCTTTGCCGGGGGCGGGCATCCAGGCAGAAAGTAGTCTATATGGACGACTTCGTTTAGCGGAACCACTTTTTCAAGCTGGACCGGCAGTACGGCCGCAGGGAAGCTATCCGATTTGATGGTGGCGTTTTCCGCATAAGCCGTCTCGAAAGCCTCCTCCAACCCGCAGATATTCCTCATCGCCGTCACATTTCCGGTAACCGCGCAATCACCGAAAGCCACTATCTTTTTGGCTTTTCTTCTGATTTTTTTTAGCTTCTCCTCATCCTCTTCGCTGCTCACGGCGCCCTCGATAAGCACCAGGTCAACCCCATCCGGAAACTCTTTGGCGTCAACGTAAGGCGAGCAGACGACCTCGACTCTTTCATTTAGCTCCAGCAGCTTTTCGTCCATATCAAGAAAGCTCATATGACATCCGGAGCATCCGTCCAGCCAAACCGTCGCGAATTTAAGCTTCATCTCTCGCCCCCCTGACTCTTAGAAGATTTAGCAGAAGGTCTCTGTTTTTATGTTCCTCTCCGGCGCTTCTGCCTTTGTGCGTCAGCGTTCCGGTAGGGCAAACCGCTACGCATTTGCCGCACGAGGTGCAACTATCCACCTCTCCCCACGGCTGGTTAAAGCCCGTTATGACCCTGGCGTTCACTCCCCTATTCTTTAGATCCCATACGTGCGCCCCCTCTATCTCGTCGCACACTCGTATACATCTGGCACATAGAATGCATCTATTGTGATCTAGCATGAACTCCTCATGCGAAGCGTCCACATCCACTCTCGGATATAGATAATCCACCTCCGAGTGCTCCATCCCGAGAGTCACAGCCATGCTTTGAAGCTCACAATCCCCGTTTGTAACGCACACCGAGCAGGTATGGTTTCGCTCCGAGAACATCATGCTAAGAATTGTTTTTCGGTACTCTTTTAGCTTATCGGACTCGGTAGATATCTCCATCCCTTCTTCTATATAGGAGGTACATGCCGGCAGCAGCTTGCCCATACCCTTCACCTCAACAAGACAAAGCCTGCACGCCCCGTAACTGCTAAGCCCCTCCAGATAGCAAAGGGTAGGAATGAAAATATTGTTCTCCCTCGCTACGTCAAGTATCGTCTCATCAGACCTTCCGCTTACGTCTACGCCGTTTATTTTAAGAGTTCTTATTTCGCTCATTTTCCTACCTCTCGCAAGCTTCGAAGGCCATATACTCCGACCTAAAGAATTTGAGCGTACTTAGTATTGGATTTGGGGCGGACTGTCCGAGTCCGCAAAGGCTCGTATTCTTGACCGTATGACACAGTTTTTCGAGCCTATCCATATCACATCCGTCTGCCTTGCCTTCCACTATTTTGCCGAGCAGGTTATACATCTGGACCGTTCCGACGCGGCACGGCACGCATTTGCCGCACGACTCCGTCATGCAAAACTCCATAAAAAAGCGCGCCACGTCTACCATATTTGAGCTCTCATCCATCACTATCATGCCGCCCGAACCCATCATCGAGCCGATAGAGATAAGGGAGTCATAATCGACAGGGAGGTCCAGATGCTCGGACGGTATACATCCCCCTGACGGGCCGCCGGTCTGCACCGCCTTGAACGCTTTGCCGCTCGCACATCCGCCGCCTATATCAAAGACTATCTCTCTGAGGCTCATGCCCATCGGCACCTCGACTATACCGGCATTCGCGATATTCCCCGTTAACGCGAACACCTTCGTTCCTTTGCTTTTTTCGGTGCCTATCGTGTTTATATAGGATGCGCCGTGCCTTATAATAGGAGCTATATTCGCAAAGGTCTCGACGTTGTTAATTAACGTCGGCTTCCCAAACAATCCTTTCATAGCCGGAAAAGGAGGCCTAGGACGCGGCATACCTCGCCTTCCCTCTATGGAAGCTAGCAGCGCGGTCTCCTCTCCGCAAACAAAAGCCCCCGCGCCAAGCCTCACCTCTACATGGAAGCTAAAATTCGTCCCCGCTATGTTTTTACCCAGAAGGCCGCATTTTTCGGCGTCCTTGATCGCTTTTTTGAGCATCTTGACGGCTAGCGGATACTCCGCCCTTACATATACATACCCCGTGTCCGCGCCTATAGCGTATCCGGCGATAGCCATACCCTCAAGTATCCTATGCGGATCGGCTTCCATCACGCTTCTGTCCATAAAGGCGCCCGGATCCCCCTCGTCGCCGTTACATACGACATATTTTTGTCCGCCGCCGTCCGATTTCGCTACGGTCTGCCATTTTAACCCCGTAGGGTAGCCGCCGCCGCCGCGTCCTCTCAGGCCGCTGTTTCGCACCTCGTCTACTACCGCGGACGGATTCATCTGGGTTATCGCCTTAAACAGAGCCAAATATCCGTCCCTGGCTATATACTCCTCAATATTCTCGGGGTCTATGACGCCTGAGTTCTCCAAAACGATCTTTTTTTGTTTTACGAAGAAACTGGAGTTTGCATCCGCCAGACGCGATGCATAGCTCTCTTTCTTGGCTATCGAACTTACAAAGGCCGCGGCTTCGTCGACCTCAAGCCCTTCATACAGCTCTCCTTTTTTATCCAGCGTCACCAGCGGACCTTTGCTGCAAAGCCCCTTGCAGCCGACGCCTTTTGCCTTGCATCTCTCGACTCCGCATCTCTTTATCTCTTCTTTTATGCCCTCAAGCAGCTTATCGCTTCCGACCGCAATGCACGCGGTCCCGGTGCATACCGATATCACCTCTTCGTACGAAGCGTCCTCGGACTCTACTTTTGCTTTTATCTCTTCTAGTTCTTCGATGTGCGTTATCATCTCAGCATACCTTCTATCTTGCTAATCGTCTTCTCTTCATCCATAGACCCTTGCACTTCACCGTCAAATACGGCGGCGGGTGCGATACCGCAGCATCCTATGCATCTGGCCGTCAGAAGAGAGAGTTTACCGTCTTTTGTCGTATCTCCGGCTTTTATCTTGTATCTTTTGCATACGCCGTCCACCATCTTTCCGGCGCCCTTAATATAGCAGGCGGTCCCAGTACATATAACGCAGGTATGCTCGCCGGCGGGCTTTAGCGTAAAATAGTGGTAGAAAGTAGCCACTCCGTAGACTTTTGATAGCGGCAACCGTAGAGATGCGGCCACGAATTTCATCGGCTCATCGTCCAAAAAGCCGAAAGCCTCTTGTGCGGCATGCAGCGATTCTATCAGCGAGGATTTGGCGTAACCTAGTTTTTTCATAGCCCTGTCCAGGGCCTTATATCGAGGGTCGTTCGGTACTTCGGGTTTTGCAAACATCATTTTTGCAGCCTCAGATTGGTTTAGGGGTCTAGATTTATTTTACTACTAGAAACTATAAATAAACTTTTTTACGGTTTGGGGTCAGAAGGAAGCGGTCTCGAAGACAGGTTCTATACGGTTATTTTTCTCAAAAACCTCGATAAGCCTTAGGTTCTTAAATTCTATATTCAAAACATCGGAAAGCGACTGGGCGCCGCTTGCGGCAATCTCCCTCAAGAAGAGTCCGCGGTGCTCCTTCGCGTTATGGCTGACCACCTTTCCGCCTTTTAGGAATTTTGGCTTTATGTTTTTTGATTTGGGCTCATAAAACTTCTCGTAATACCCAGCCCTAAGATCGAGCAGCTCGGCATCCGCAAACATTTCGTCCAAAACCTGCGTAAACTCTTTTTTGTAGTGTTTTGCCGCATCTATTCCGGCTATTTTCGCGCCTTGCTTTAGCTTGTAGTTGGGTATCTCGTCTGATCCCAAAATAGGTCCGAAGAGATTTGAAAATATGACTACCTTTTCAAAAAGATATGTTTTTGCCTCTTGCGGCAAGGAGTAAAAATCGAGAGCCTTATACGCTACGCCGCTATATCTTAAAAGCGCCTTCTCGGTAGAGAGCCAGAATACGCTTTCCCTTAGTTCGCTTTGCTTATCGAGCGTTTTTAGCTCAAAAAACTCCAGCACAGATTTTTCGTCAAGCGAATTTTTATGCTCTTCGAATTTTTTTAAGAGCGAGACTCTTTTTTCGTAAAGGGATGGAAAAATGAAGGATTTTGAATCGATTGGGGATAGGCTTCCACCCTCCTCTTTTGCCTCCGACGGAGAAAAGAGGGTGTAAAGCATCAAAGAGCTCCTACGAACTCTTTGAATAGATATTTGCTCTCGTGCGGGCCAGGAGAGCTTTCAGGGTGGAACTGTACGCTAAACACTTTTTTGTCTTTGTATCTAAGACCCTCTATCGTATCGTCGAATAGATTGATATGCGTCGGCTCGGCAACTTCTAATATCTCGTTTGGCACATTGTAGTTATGGTTTTGCGCCGTTATCTCTACCGCTCCGGTTTTTAGGTTTTTTACCGGGTGGTTGCCACCGTGATGGCCGAATTTTAGCTTGTAGGTCGGATATCCGAACGCAATGGAGAGGAGCTGGTGCCCAAGGCAGATGCCGAATATCGGAATGTCGGCGGCTATTAGTTTTTTGATCTCGGCTACCTCTTCTGTCAGCACCAGAGGATCCCCTGGGCCGTTTGACAAAAATACGCCTTTTATCTCGCCGTTTTTGAATCTCTCGATTACGCCATCGGCTTTAGTGTGATGTGGTACGACCTCTACCGCGGCGCCCGCCTCGACCAGTTCGTTTAGTATGTTTAGCTTTGCGCCGAAATCGTAAGCTACGATTTTTTTCAAATCTCCGCAAGGCTCTTTGTAGCAAAAATTGGCCTCGTTCCACGCCGCCTGGGTATGGGTATAACCATCCTTGGTGCTTACCTCTTTTATGTAGTTGATGTCGCCTATTTTCGGACTAGAGGCAAGCTTTCTGGCAAGCTCCTCTTTGTCGAAACACTCGGTAGAGGCGATAGCGGGCATGGCGCCCTCTTCCCGCATGATTTTCGTCAAAAATCTGGTATCTATCCCGCATATCCCGATAATACCGTGTCTTTTTAGATAATCCGAGAGGTTTTCCGTGCCTCTAAAGTTGGAGTAGTCTGGCTGATAGTTTCTGACTATTACCGCTTTTGCGTATACGCCCCTGCTCTCTTTATCGTCGTCGTTTACGCCGACATTCCCGATTTCGGGCATCGTAAAAGTGATAAATTGTCCGGCGTAGCTAGGATCGGAAATGATCTCTTGATAGCCGGTAAGGGATGTGTTAAACACTATTTCGCCGACAGAAGTTCCCTCCGCCCCGAAAGATTCCGCCTCCAGGTAGACTCCGTTTTCTAGATAAAGCGCTACTTTCACAGCATCCCTCTTCTTTTTAGTTCGTCTTCGTACAATTTTTGCACTACTATCTCATACTCTTCGCTGCCTTCCACAAGAGACCTCTTGTAGTTTCTTACCTTCTCTTTTACAGCGTCCTCTATCGAATCTTGGCCTTTTACGAAATCAAGCATCGCCTTTACGATGATGGTTTTTATCCTTGTCTCGGAGACGTTATAATCCGCCAAATCGTCGTTCCAGATTTCGTCTAGTATCTTATGAGCCATAGAGTTGAAGCGTTCTTCTTGCTCAAGTATCAGCCCCATCTCTGCGGCGACTTTTCTTTTTACCATCCAAAAAAGCTGTTTTCTATCAGGGCTTATAAACTCTATCTCGTCTTCGTTTTGCTCTAGCAGCTTTCTTACCTTGTCGTCTACGGCGAGCTCCAAGTCCAAGTCTTCGTCGATTACCTTAAGACATGCGGCCTTTATAGGGTCAACGCCCTGTTTCATCTGTACAAGTCCGCTGTTTAGTAGGTCTAGTGTGATTTTATTCGCTATGTAGGGAGCGTGAGTGGATCTTATTCTCATAGTCGTTTAACCCCCGTTTTTTTCGTAATATTAGCGAAAAAAAGCTAATTTTTGGGCAGGAGGGCGGGGCGTTAGTAGTTTATGCCAAGCCCCTTTAGCGCGTCTTTTATTTTTTTCATCTGCGAGTGTTTTATGCGGCACCACTGGGGTGAAATTAGCGTGTCGTCGTCTATTCCGGCGCTGACTCTCTGCACGCTTACGCTTGCCGGCAGATTTTGGATGCACCACGCAAGCACGCGAATATACGACTCTTCGCTTATGGGCTCGAATTTTCCGGCCCTGTATTCGTTGGCGAGCGCCGTATTTTTGACCACGTAGAGCGGATGGAACTTGACGGAGTCCACTCCAAGTGCCATCGTGCGCCTAAATGTCTCTTTCATCATCTCCTCATCTTCTCCCGGGAGCCCGAATATCAGATGCGCGCATAGATTTAGTCCGTAGCTTTTGATGAGCTTTATCGCCTTTTCGACGTTGTCGAAGTCGTGCCCCCTGTTTATCCTTATTAGCGTCTCGTCAAAAACGCTCTGCACCCCTATCTCGACCCATATCTCCTTGGTTTTGGATAGTTCGGCCAAAAAAACAAGGAGCCCCTCGTCTATGCAGTCGCTTCTGGTGCCGATGCTAAGACCTATGACGTCCTCTTTTTTCAGGGCCTCGGTATAGAGTATCCTCAGCGTATCTAGCGGCGCGTATGTGTTTGAAAATGACTGGAAATAGACCAAAAAAGAGTCGACTTTAAACTTTTTTGAGAGGATTGTTTTTGTCTTCGCTATCTGTGCGTCCATCGACGTCAGCTGAAAATCGAGAAGTGGGTTTTCTTTTGAAGCGGGGCTTAGCGTAAATCTATTCTTGGGTTTGGCTTGAAGATTTGGACTAAACGATTCGTTCTCGCAAAAACTGCAACCGCCGACAGCCACAGAGCCGTCTATGTTTGGGCACGTAAATCCCGGCATGCTGACCGGGATTTTGTAGATTTTTTTGCCGAATTTTTCCCTAAGGTATCTACCGAACGTAAAAAGATTTCTCATTTAACCTAAATTACGTATTTTCCGTCAAAGCATGCGCGGCAGTAGCTCTCTTCTTCGCCGCCGCACGATTTTAGCAGGGCGCCTATGGAGAGGTATGCCAATGAGTCGGCGCCTATGAATTTTCTTACCTCTTCTACGCTTTTTGAAGCGCTTATAAGGTGGCTTTTATCTGGCGTATCTATACCGTAGTAGCACGGATCGCTCGTAGGAGGAGAGGATATCCTCATATGCACCTCGGCCGCTCCGGCGTCGCGAAGCATCCTGACTATCTGTTTGCTAGTCGTACCGCGCACGATACTATCGTCTATAACTACTATTTTTTTGCCTGTGATAAGCTCTTTGATCGGGCTAAGCTTCATCTTTACCTTCAAATCCCTTATCTCTTGGGCGGGCTCGATAAAAGTACGTCCCACGTAGTGGTTTCTAATGATGCCTAGCTCGAACGGTATACCGCTCTCTTTGGCGTATCCGAGCGCGGCAGGAACCCCGCTATCGGGAACCGGAATTACCATGTCCGCATCCACCGGAAGCTCTCTTGCAAGCGCCATACCCATCTCTATTCTAGCCGAGTATGCGCTCTTGCCGAATAGCAAGCTATCCGGTCTTGCAAAATAGACGTATTCGAATATGCATTTTTTAGGCGTCGGCTCGAATACCTGAATAGACTGCGGCTCTTTGCCGTCTTCGAATATAAGCATCTCCCCGGGATTTACGTCACGCACAAACTTCGCGCCCACAAGGTCAAAAGCGCATGTCTCCGACGCTACGACCCAGCCCTTTCCTAGTTTGCCGAGGCTCAAAGGTCTAAAGCCGTGCGGATCCCTTATCGCGAACATCTTCGTCCTGGACAGAAATATAAAACAATATGCGCCGGTAACTTTTTTTACGGCGTCTATAATCCTATCTTTCAGCCTCGCTTTTTCACTTCTGGAGATTAAGTGTATCAGGTTTTCGGTGTCCATTGACGATTGGAATATCGCCCCGCTTTTGATAAGGGCGTCTCGCACCTCTTTCGCGTTTGTCAGGTTCCCGTTGTGCACGATCGACATCTCGCCAAGATCATATCTGGCAAATACCGGCTGCGCGTCTAGTATGCTGTCCTCTCCCGCGGTAGAGTACCTGTTGTGTCCCACGGCCATCGAGCCGGAGAGCTTCTCTAGCTTCTCTTCGTTAAACACCCTGGTTACGAGACCGCGGTCTTTAATCGTAAAAATCTTTTTTCCGTTTGAGGAGCTTATACCGCTAGCCTCTTGTCCTCGATGCTGCATCGCGAACAGCGAAAAATATGCTATCTTGGAAGCCGCAGGAACGCCGAAAACGCCGACAACGGCGCATTTTTCATTTAAATCGTGCATTTTATATACCTAGACAATCTTGTATTTTATAAAGTCCGCTTTTTTGCCGGGCGGCTAGCCACATAGCAGCCTTAACGGCGCCTTTCGCAAACGTATCCCTGCTCGTAGCGGTATGCGAAAGCCTCAAAAACTCTCCGTCGTTATAGAAGCCCACTACGTGCTCGCCGACTATATCGCCGCCTCTTAGGGCCATGACCGCTATCTCGTCTTTCGTTCTGGCGCCTATATTGCCGTCCCTGCCGCTAACCCTCACCGAGTCAAGGTCAAGTCCTCGACCGGCGGCCGCATACTCGGCCAACGTCAGCGCCGTGCCGCTCGGAGCGTCTTTTTTGTGTCTGTGGTGCATCTCGACTATCTCTATATCGAACTCCCTAAGTTTTTCGGAAGCCGTTTTTACGAGCGAGTTTAGAAGCGCTACGCCAAGGGACATATTGGTGGCATAGAGGATCGGCATACTCTTCGCCGCATCTTTGAGTAGATTTTGCTGATGAGCGTTAAGTCCGGTAGTGCCTATTACAAGCGCTTTCGGAGTTCTCTCGGCGGCCTCGAGCAGCTCTTCCGTGCCCTCAGGCGAAGTAAAATCGATAACAACGTCGCATTTTGCCAAAAAATCCGCCGCGTCTTTTGAGAGCAGCTTTTCGTCATATCCGCAATTCTCGCCTTTGAAATAGACGGACGAGAGTTCCATTCCGTCGCTTTCCTCGACTATCGCGCAAAGCAGCTTTCCGACCCTGCCCGTAGCTCCATATATACCTACTTTTACCATTTAGTGCCCGCCTTTGAAATTGTCTACATACGATATCGCCTCAAGCGCAGCAACGGCTCCGTCGGCAGCCGCGCACACAACCTGTCTTGCGGCTTCGCTTCTAACGTCTCCGGCCGCGAAAAGACCCGCCACGTTCGTTCTCATCTTCAAATCCACTTTTATCTCGCCGCTTTGCACAAGCTCGCATAGATAGCCGCCGTCTTCTTGCTTTAATACGCCGTTGTTTACGTTTCTTCCTACGAACACGAATATACCAGGAACATCGAGCGTTCTTGGGCCGTCTTTCGTATCAAGCTCTACGCCGGATACGCCCATGGCGTCTCCGAATACTTTTTTTACGGAAGCGTTTAGTATCAGCTCTATGTTTTCTGCGTGCTTCACCCTCTCTACCGTAGAAGGGGCTGCGCGGAAACTATCCCTTCTGTGCACGAGATAGACTTTTTTGCAGATTTTTGCCAGATAGTGCGCCTCTTCAAGGGCCGTATCGCCGCCGCCCAGCACGACAACCTCCTTGCCTTTGTAGAAAAATCCGTCGCATGTAGCGCACGTGCTCACGCCTCGTCCGAAAAACTCCTCTTCGCCTTCGAATCCGCCCCTTTTTGGCACGGAACCGGTGGCGACTATAACGCTTGCGGCATCTTGTGAGCTACCGTCAAGCATCGAGACCTTGAAGCTTCCGTCAGGGTTTTTTGTTATTTTGTCTATGGCGTTCATCTCAAATTTAAGACCGAAATGTTCAGCCTGAGGAAGCCAATCTTGCATAAAATCAAGACCCGATTTCACCTCTTTTACGCCTGGATAGTTTTCTATCTCGCTACTTTGGGTGATCTGTCCGCCCGGCATACCCATATCAAACATAACGACATCTTTTAATCCGCCTCGGCAAGCATAAAGTCCGGCAGTAATTCCGGCAGGTCCGCCCCCGATAATCGCAAGCTCAAGCATAGTGGCGCTCCACAAGTTTTTTGGAAGCGATAGTATCAAAAAAAGGTTGAATTAATAGAGAGAAAAACCGTCTCTTTTGAGACGGTTTTTTCGGTGGATAGTTACGCCAGTAGAGCGTCTATTTTTTGTTTGAAAGTTTGTTTTGCGGCTGCGCCCACCATTTGGTCAACGACTTTGCCGTCTTTTAGGAAAAGAATCGTAGGTATAGATCTGATACCGAATTTTACAGCCAAATCTTGCTCTTCGTCAGTATTTACCTTGCAAACTTTTGCTTTGCCGTCATACTCTTCCGCAAGCTCTTCGATAATCGGAGCGACCATTCTGCACGGTCCGCACCAAGGCGCCCAAAAATCCACTACCGCTATTCCGCTTCCAACGGTAGCTTCAAAATTTGCAGCTGTAAGGTCTATATATTTACCCATTGTTTTTCCTTCTAAATTTCTGTTTATGTTTTGATTATACGGCTCAAAATCTTTAACATTGCTTACTTTGCGCATAGAAATTAGAGTTTTCGCAATATAACCGTAATATCGTTGTCTAAATAACCAAACTCGTAACCGAACTGCCCGCCTACATCTTTTAGTAGTATATCCAGCTCCTCTTTTAAAATCCTGAAATATCCGCCGCTTTTAGCGTCAAGCAATACGTTAAACCTGTATTCGCTGCCGGACAGCGCATACGCCTTTTTGACATATTCCGAAAAAAGCTCTTTCGTGCAAAAAGCATACACCCCGCTCGAAAAGACATAGTCGAAGCTCTCGTCCATATCCATAATGGACGCTTTGATAAATCTTGCTTTAGGATGTGCGCTTTTCGCCTTTTTCACAAACCCCTCGACTATATCTATACCGACGTATTCGCACTCCACCCCTATATTTTCCAAAAAAGCGTAAAAAGCTCCAAGTCCGCATCCAAAGTCAAGTATCTTTTTGCCGTTTAGATCCAGCCCGCATATCAGCTTTTCAAATCTGAGATTCTGTCTCTCCTCGCTCAGCCAGCCGACCGACTCGTGAGGCTTTTTGGCGTTTTTGTGCATGGACTTGTATATCTTTTGCTGTCTTTGCTCGTTTAGAAGCTTGACGGCGTTAAAACGTAACGTTTTCATACAGTTCACACTCCCCGCTTCTGACAACCACCAAATCTATACAGTACGGAGCGTCTATTCCGTGCGACGCCAAATAACTGCCGACACCTTTTATTATTTTTCTTATTTTTGACGGCGTCATGTTATAGACCGGATCAAAGGAGTCTCCGGACTTCACCTCCACGAACCGATACACTCCGTCCCTTTTGGCTACCACGTCTATCTCGCTGAATTTTTTACGCACGTTCCTTTCGATGATCTCATATGACATAGAGCGCAAAAAGTCGCAGGCTACGCCTTCGGCCTCAAGTCCTTTTTCTAGGCTGCTTCTCATAGCTTATGGCCTTTTTCACTACCGCGTCTCGGATAAACGTCGGAAGCCTGGAGATATTTTTTGCCGCTTGGGAGAATAAGAAAGGAAACGCATACTCTTTTTTATTTTTTTCTATCGCTTTTACTATTTTCTGCGCGGCTTCGTCCAGTTCCATCAAAAAAGGCATCTTGAAGCTGTTCTTGTCTGTCAGCGGAGTCTTGATGAAGCCGGGTTGTATGTTTATAACCTTAATGTTTTTCGGCTCCAAAAGAAGCCTCATGGAGTCCATGAAGGAGTTAACGGCGCGCTTTGAGGCGCTATAGGCGGCCGTGGTTGGAAACGCCACAAAAGAGGCGAGCGACGAGACGGCGACCAGTTTGCCTCCGCCCTGATTGGCCATCTTATGGGCGAAAATATCAAATATAGCCGCTACACCGAGAAGATTCGTATCTATGATTTTTTTAAAATCCCAAAAATCATAAAGTTCAGCCTTGTGTTCGCTTGAAATTCCGGCATTTGCTATAACGATGTCTATTTTTTCGGACTCTTCGCATATTTCGCGGCAGACGGCTCTCAAATGCTCAAAGTCGGTTACGTCGGCCTGGTGTATTCTGATGGATGCGCCGTTTTTTTGAAGTTTGGAAGCCAGCTTTGAGAGCGCCTCTTCGCGTCTGGCTATAAGATGCAGCGTGTCCGAAGTTTTGGAGTATCTAACGGCAAGCTCCCTGCCTATTCCGCTAGATGCACCTGTGATTACTACGGTCAAAGGCTTAGCCTTCAATCCTTATCATTGCCGGTTTTTTTATAACCGACGGCAGTTTGGAGACGGCGTCCAGCGCCTTTTGTATATTATCCTCTTTCGCTTCATGCGTACTAAACAGAAGACTTGCGGAATTTCCCTGGTTTTTTTGCTTGAAATTCTCTATGGATATGCCGTTCTCCGACAAAACCGCGGCTATTTTGCCAAGCACGCCAAGCTCGTCTTTCGCCTCTATCCTGATATAGTATTTGCCTTCTATATCGCCTTTACCGGCAAGCTCTAAGCCCGTCTCGAGCGGTCTGTTAAAGCCCATCATCGCCGCCGCGCTCTCCGACCTTGCTATCTCAATCAGGTTCGCTATGACCGCGCTGGCCGTAGCGTCACCGCCGGCCCCTGCTCCATAGAACATAGTCTCGCCGACTTTATCGCCGGTGATGGCTACCGCATTCATGACACCGTCCACATCCGCCAGTATATGCTCCTCGCTGATTAGCGCCGGGTGTACGCGAAGCTCTACCTTATGCCCTCTTTTTTTGGCTATCGCAAGCAGTTTTATAACGTATCCGAAATCTTTTGCGAACTCTATATCCTCTTTGGCTATATCACTGATGCCCTCGGTCAAAATATCTTCCGGCTTCGCATCTATGCCGTAAGCGATAGAGGCCAGTATTAGAAGCTTATGCGCGGCGTCGCCACCGCCGACATCCAGCGTAGGATCCGCTTCGGCATATCCTAGCTTTTGGGCGTCCGCGAGAACTTCGCTAAAGCCGGCACCCTCTTTCATCATACGAGTCAAAATATAGTTGCAAGTTCCGTTTACTATGCCTTTTATTGACAAAATATGATTTGCCGCAAGCCCGTCCCTAAGGGCGTAAATAACAGGGATGCCACCGGCTACGCTGGCCTCATATCCAAAATGCAGGTTTTTGGCCAGCTCCTCCAGCTCTGAGCGGTGATACGCGAGCATAGCCTTATTCGCCGTAACGACCGACTTTCCGTTTTGGAGGGCTTTTTTGACCACGGCATACGGAAAATCGACTCCGCCCATCAGCTCGACAACGACGTCAAGCGACGGGTCGTCCAGTATGAAATCGGCATCCGTCGACACGTCTATTCCTAGATGCTTTGCCTTTTCTGGCTCCCTTGTCACACCCTTGACAACTTCTATTTTTTTGCCGGCTCTAGCCGTAATAATGCTCTCGTTCTCTTTTAGTATCTTTACGACTGCGCCGCCTACGACACCCAGTCCCAGCACACCGATTCTAAGCTTATCATCCATCTTTCAAGAACTCTTTTATGTTTTTTGCGGCTTGTCTTATTCTCTTCTCGTTTTCTATAAACGCGATTCTCACATACTCGTCGCCATAAGGGCCAAAACCGATTCCAGGACTTACCGCGACGTTTGCTTCCAGCAGCAGTTTTTTTGAAAACTCCAGGCTTCCAAGGTGTCTATATTTTTCAGGTATCTTCGCCCATGCGAACATAGAGGCTTTTGGCTTATCTATCTTCCAGCCCGCCTCGTTGAAGCTCTCAACCAGGCACTCCATTCTTTTTTCGTATATCTGCCTAATTTTTTCAACGTCGTCGGCGCCGTTATTAAGGGCCTCTATGGCCGCCACCTGCACGGAGGTGTGCATGCCGTAGTCGAAGTAGCTTTTTATTTTCGCAAGCGCCCCGACAAGTCTCTCGTTGCCAACGACAAAACCGACCCTCCAGCCGGCCATGTTGTAGCTTTTCGAGAGAGTAAAAGTCTCTACCGCGACATCTTTTGCCCCCGGTATCTGCATGATAGACGGCGTCTTATAGTCGCCAAAAGATATATCCGCATAGGCGATGTCCGAGATGATATAAAATCTCTCTTTTTTTGCGAGCGCCACTAGTTTTTCGTAAAAATCAAGGTCTACGCAAACGGTGGTCGGATTGTTAGGGAAGTTTACGACTACATATTTCGGTCTTGGGGTGGACTCCATAATGGCTTTTTCTAGTTTGCTAAAGAAATCGCCGTCTTCAGGGCTTAGCGGCACCCTATTCACATTTCCGCCGCAAAGTACGATACCGTATGTATGTATAGGATAGCTTGGATCCGGAACTATTGCAAGATCACCCGGGTCTGTTATGGCCATTACGAGGTGCACGTAACCCTCTTTGGAGCCTATAGTTGCTATCGCTTCTTTTTCAGGATCCAGTATAACGCCGTATTTTCTATCGTACCATTTACAGATCGCCTCTCTGAGCTTGTATATGCCTTTTGAGGCTGAGTATCTGTGCGTTTTTGAACGCTTCAATACCTCCACCGCTTTATCCACGATATGCCCGGGCGTATCGCCGTCAGGATTTCCCATACTGAAATCTATTACGTCCTCGCCGGCGTATCTCTGCTGCATTTTTAGGTCGTTTACTTGTGCAAAGACATACTGCGGCAATCTTTTTATTCTATTAAATTCTATTTCTTCAAACACACTCTATCCTTTTGAATGTCTAATTAATTAGGTTTTTGTTCTGTTTTACCGGAAAGTTTGTTGTACTCTTCTTCGCTAATCTCTTTTAGTTTTCCGTCTTTATAGTGGTATCTCACTTTGGCTCCCGCCTTTGACTCGATTGTCGTAGCCCCTGCCACGATTTTTACCTGTCTGTGCCCAAGAGCTATTAGCTGCTCCCTGCTGGCGTTAAGCTCCATTTTCTTGTCGGCAACGGTTTCAAACCATCTGCTTTTGTTGACGTCCATATATCTTATGCCGATCCACACCTTGGTTACCGGCTCTATAAAAAAAGTTTTCTGCGCCGCGACGGGCGCCGCATTCGCCTGAAGCTTTGAAGCGTTTGCCTCGACGGCCGCTACGCTTTTATTTTGATCGGTTGCGTTTGCCTCGTGCGTAGCGTTGGCGTCGCTTTTATTTGAATCGAATGAGATGTTAAACGCCATGCTCGCATTGGTCTCGTTAATCTCGTTTTGCAAAGAAGCGGTCTGGTTCGCTTCCGGCGATACGGAGTTTTGTTTTAGGTAAATGAAATATCCGCCACCGATAAGCGCGGCTGCCGCAAATATCGCTAATGCGATTTTCGGCGACTTCTTATCCGTATTTTTTATTGCCTCGGCGTTTAGCTTGTCTATCGTAGGGACTTCCGGCTCTTTTATGCTGTAATATGCGTCAAACTCCCTAACCCACTCCGACAAATCAAGGTCGAACTCTCTCTCGAGTATCTTTATAAACCCTTTGGCTTTTACCGGATTCAGCTTGTCAAAACGTTTGTTTACGATACTTTCAAGCGTCGACTGCATTATATGGGCTTTTGACGCCACAAGCTCGTAATCCAAATTTTTTAGTTCTTCCAAACCTTTTTTCATCGCTATCTCATCCTATCGATTAAAATTGCCGCGGCTGTAGCCACGTTTAGGGAATTGAAATTGTTATGCATTTTTATCGTGACTATTTTATCTGCTTTTTCTAGAACTTTTCTCGGCAGACCCTCGCCCTCGCTACCCATCAAAAGTACGACTTTTTGAGGAAACTCTATATTTTTGTTATCTTCGCCGTTCAAACCGGCGGCCACGCTGTAAAATCCGGCCTGTTTTAACTCGTGCATCATATCCAAAGGATTTGACACCATGGCTATAGGCATGTCGAATATGGCGCCGCTACTTGCCTTTATGGCGCCTTCTAGGTTAATATTATTTACTTGGCTAAGAATAATGCCGTCGACACCCAACGCATAGGCGCTTCTGATAATCGAGCCTATATTTCCCATATCCGTTACGCCGACCAAAGCCACTAAAAAACCACACTTTTTTAGTTTATCGAAAGAGCTAAGCTCTATATCGGATATTTTTGCCAAATAGCCCTGATGGGAGCCGCCTTTAGCCATTGCTTGAGCCTTTTTGGCGTCGAGCTTCACTATTTTTTTCCCGAGTTTTACTATTTTGCCAAATTCTTTTTTATCAATCTCTTTTGCAAGATAGATTTCTTCAATCAAAGAGGGGTGATTTTCCAGTAAATGCCAAAAAACTTGCTTGCCGTATATAAACATAAAAAAATTTTATCAGAAATAATATAAATGAGCGGGCTTGATTTAGGAGTTTTTGCTTATTAGTTCTTCGTATATGGTTTTTGGATTTTCGCCTGTAATTTTGGAGATTAGTTTTGCCGCCTGTTTTTTTGGCAAATCGAGCTCCATAATCTCATCTAATCCTATTAATAAGCTGTCGCTTTTTTGCCTTCCAAACTTGACGACGACGGCCCATTCGCCTTTTATGGAATGGTTTTTCAAATCTGCGAGAAGCGTTTTTGGCGTAGCTTTAAAATATTTTTGGTGCATTTTTGTGAGCTCTTTTGCGGCAAAAAGCTCCGCCGATTCATCCACCGATGCGAGCTCCTCCAAAAATTGAAGTATGCGATGCGGAGCTTCATAGAATACGACCGGGATTTCCGACATAGAGAGTTTTTTTAGCTCGTCTATCCTGGCGTTGCTTTTATGCGGCAAAAAACCGTAGAAAAGAAACTTGCCGTCCAAAAAACCGCTTGCCGCATATACCGTCAGCGCGGCGCTAGCTCCAGGCAAAACATCATATTTTATGCCGTTTTGCTGGGCATATTGCGCAAGCAAGGCGCCTGGATCGCTAATGCAAGGCATTCCTGCGTCGCTCATATAGACGCAGTTTTTTTCGAACAGCGACAAATCTATGTTTTCCAGTATCCGTTCTTCGTTATGGGAGTGCAGAGAATAGAAGGTTTTTTTTGAGATATCGATACCGAATCTCTCTCTTAAGAGGTCGAAAAGTTTTTTAGTAACCCTCGTGTCTTCGCAAAAGACGATCTGGGCATCTTGTATCGCCTTTACGGCTCTGAAGGTCATATCCTCCAGATTGCCGATCGGCGTGGGTATGAAAGTAAGAGGCAAAGGGTTAGTTCATATTGTATTTTTTCTTGAATTTCTCAACTTTACCCGCGGCGTCGACTAGTTTTTCCTCACCAGTAAAAAATGGGTGGCATTTGCTGCAAATGTCAACTCTCATTTCCGGTTGAAGCGACTTAGTCGTAAATTCGTTTCCACAAACACAGCTAACTTTACACTCTACATAATTTGGATGAATATCTTTTTTCATCTTTGTATCCTTTATTTATTATACAAAATAGCTTTTTTACAAAATTAAGGCGCGTATTATACCAAAAACTTTTAAAAACTTATATAATGCCCAATGATGCCGCCGAAACCACCGCCGTTTCGCTTCTTAGGATGTTTTTTGTTCCAAAAGAAAGTATCTTTTTTGCGTTTTTACTTAAAAGCTTTTTTTCATCTTCGCTAAAGCCGCCTTCCGGCCCCACCAAAAAAATACCTTCTCTTGCTTGCGACGCAGTCTCTCCTCCAAAGTCGAATACGAAAAACTCCTTTTTGTCCTCGCAAAAATCTTTCAAGCTCTTGTATGTATATATCTCCATTAAATCGCTTCTTCCGCACTGGCAGCAGGAGTTTATAAGGATTCTGTTTACCCTATCCATATCTAGCTTGAAATTTTTTTGGCTCCTGTCGGAATAGACGAAATAGAGTTTTGAGACCCCTATCTCGTTTAGCATAGGCAGCGTCTTCTCTATCGTCTTGGGATCCACAACGCACCATGCGATTTCGTTTGCGGGCATATGGCCATCTTCATCTTTTCTGCTAGATACGAGTCTTAGCGTGGCGTCTTTTTTCCCGACGTTTTGCGCTTCGTATTCGTATAAAAATCCGTCTTTCAGGTTTCTAAACAAGAAAGTCTCGTCAGCCCTTGAGCGCCTAGCCAAAAAAAGATGCCTAAAACTCTCTCCTTCGATTTTCAACAGCTCGCTTCCGCTTTTCTCATCGTATGAAAACACCACCTTTAACGCTCCAAAAGAATTTTCTTGTAAAATCGTATGCAAAATTAGCAAGTTCAGGAAACAAAAAATTGAAATATCTAGTAGATTTTATCGAAACGGATAATATAGAAAAAACATTTGTACATTCGCAGCTAAAGTGCGACGTCGAATCTACGATGTTTCTCAAAAATATGACCCAGAAATTTTTAAAAGGCCAAGAGAGCGTGGTCTGCTCCGATATTCTAACGGAGTTATTTTCCTCAAAAAATTATAAACATATAGAGAAACTAACTCTGGTCAAAAACCTAATAGAGCTCGGATGGATAACAAACAACGATAATTTCGGACTTCAAAAAATTGCCGACACATCCCTTTTGGAGCTTTTGAACTCGTCGATTTCGCTCAGCTCGTCTTTTTTGAAGCTTCTCGAAGAAGGGAGCTTCGAGCTCAGTCTGCCGGACATCAAGCCGTATACGGACCATCTAGAGTATCTTCAGGAGCAGTTTTACAGGATAGACCTATACCAGAAGATAGCGGCGATAAGACACAGCTATTCCAGCGATTCGCCGAATATTTCAAGGCTAAAGACGAAACTTAGCGAACTTGAAGCAAGAATAGCGGAAAAAATCAAGCAGACCAAGATACATCTGGAGCTAGAACACTTCTTCAAGGAAAAACATCTCGGCGACAAAGAGAAGATAATATTTTTGGCGCTCCTAAAAGAGGAGTACTCGGGAGAGGGCGACAACCTAAGGGAGATGAATACGCTAATCGACCTGGTAAGCTCAGACGACTACGACAGGATCAAAAACAGAAGCCTATTGGAAGACGGCGCCAAACTGATAGAGCACGAAATAATAGATTATGAAGAGGTGTTGACGCCTTTTGGCGGGATTAGCCGCTCTTTTTATATAACCGAAGAGATTCTAAAACACATCGTCTATCCTCAAAAAAAGAAAAAGAAGATCAAGGTAAAACTGGAATCCCTTATGAAAGAGCAGGAACTGTTCGAACTCATCGAACCGAAAACAGCTCTTGACGACGTAGTGCTAAATCCAAAGACAAGAGAGATGTTGGATATCGTGCTAAGGCAGCTTGATAAGAATGTTTCAAATCTACTCAAAGACTGGGGTCTAAAAGATAAGAAAACAGGTGTGGAAGCCAGAATTATATTTCACGGACCTCCTGGAACAGGCAAGACGATGACGGCGCTAAGTCTTTCAAAGTCGCTTAAAAAACAGGTCTTAAGCTTTGATTGCAGCAAGATACTCTCTATGTATATAGGCGAGAGCGAGAAGAACGTGCGCAAAATATTCGACACGTATAAAGAGCTCAGAAACAAATCGAAAACAGAGCCAGTATTGCTACTAAACGAAGCAGACCAGTTTCTATCATCCAGAAGCTCGGCGGCGTTCTCCAGCGCCGACAAGATGCACAACCAAATGCAAAACATTTTCCTAGAACAGATAGAGAGATTCGACGGCGTCATAATCGCGACAACGAACCTGCTTGAAAATATAGACCAAGCCTTCTCAAGAAGGTTTAACTATAAAATAAAATTTGAGAAACCTGATTTGAAACAAAGGGTATCTATATGGACGAAAAGCCTTCCGAAAAACGCCCCTTACTCCGACGATTTTAGTATCGAAGAGCTGGCGAAACACAACCTTACGGGCGGACAAATAGCGCTTGTGATTAAAAATGCGGCATATAACGCAGCGGCAAAAGAAAAACCGGTTTTGACGATGGAGGATTTTGTCGGCGAAATCAAAAAAGAGCTCAGCGGGAGCTTTGATAGCGAGAAATCTATGGGCTTTTTATCATAAGAGAACGCGAAAAATTTTGTTACCAAAATAAACATAATCTGAACTCTATAGTCGCAGATATGTAACTTTAAGTTACTTATATGCCCTTTTTTAGGTAAAGTTACTTTAATTATTATGACGGTATATTTACGACCGCTTTAACTACGGGTTTTAAGGGCCTTTTTGAAAGCCCAAAAACCCCTAGAAATAAAACCAAAAAAAGGCTTTGCGATGACTCATTCGGATTTTGCACATCCGTATTTCGGCGCTTTTATACTGATGGTGTTTACATTTGCCGCTTTTTTCGCGACTACGAATCTAGCGAGATTTGTGAGCCGCCTAATGGCAAAAAAAGATACGGAAAAACTGAAGCTCTCAATCTATGAGTGCGGACCAGAGGCGAACCTCCAGCCAAACAAGATTTCGGCACAGTTTTATCTGTTTGGTCTTCTTTTTATTCTTTTCGATATAGAGATAATTTTTATGTTTCCATGGGCGCTAGACTTTAAGCTACTCGGCTGGTTCGGGATGATAGAGATGGCGATATTCCTCGTCCTTCTTACTATCGGTTTTGTTTACGCATGGAAAAAAGGAGCGCTTCAATGGCACAGCATAAAGTAAACTACGCGGC
>CAZMPN010000016.1:0-41439 GCA_964568395.1 uncultured Helicobacter sp.
ACTCTAGATGCGTGTGGGCGTTTATAAGAGAGGGCATAATAACCGAGTTTTTGCCGAGATACTCGTAGGCGGCATTCGGATATTTCGACTTCGCAAGCTCACGGTCAAAACTGATTTCTAAAATTTCGGAGTCGAAAATAACGGCGCCGTTTCTAATGATTTTGCGCTCGTCATCCATCGTGATAAGATAGTCGGCAGCCAAAATATTCATCTAAATTTACCCTAAAGCTTATATTGACGCAATTTTAACTGATTTAGCGTTTAGAAATAATTAATTTTTACCGGGTCTGCGCTTTTGCTAGTTTTCATCTGCAATTGCTATAATTTGTAAATCGAAAAATTACGAAAAAGGGATTTAATGAAAGTAGTAGTCATACAAGGACCGAACATCAATCTTCTGGGCCTTAGGGAGCCGCATATATACGGACCGATGAGGATGGAAGATATACACGAAAATATGAGAAACTTCGCATCCCAAAACAACATAGAGCTTGAATTCTTCCAAAGCAACCTCGAAGGCGAGATAGTAGACAGAATCCAAGAGTGTATAGGCAACACCGACGCTATCGTAATCAACCCGGCGGCGTACACGCACACTTCGATAGCGATCAGGGACGCCATTCTTGCTTGCGGCATTCCTACGATAGAGACGCACATATCAAACCCTGCAAGAAGGGAGGAGTTTAGACACACTTCAATGGTGGCTCCTGCATGCCACGGCACCATATCCGGTTTTGGACCGTTCTCTTACCATCTTGCCCTGATAGCGGCGATCCAGATAGCAAACGAAGTAAAAGCCATACAAGAAGCTCAAGCGCAAGCAGCGACGCAACAGGCGTAATGTTCTTTATCACGAAAGACGAATCGGAGATTTTTTACGAAATCTCCTATTCGAACGACAACGCCCTGCTCTTGACGGGCGAAAGCGAAAACTACCTTTTTACGGACGGCAGATATTTCGAAGAGGCGAAAGCGGCGGCAAAGAACTGCGAAGTCATACTCTCAAGCTCGCTCTTCAAGACCGCCGCGAAAGTAGCCAGAAAAAATAAAATCGAAAAGATATGCTTTGACCCTCAAAATACGCCGCATGCGGATTTTTTGGAGCTAAAGAAGCTATCCGGCTCGTATCTTCTCGCAAAAAGAGGAGCGCTTTCCAAAAAAAGAGCAATAAAAAGGGACGACGAACTCCAGAGAATAAGAGAAGCGGTTAAGCTCGGGGCGGACGGCTTTGAGGCTTTTGCCAAAAAAATATCTTCCGAAAAGAGCGGGCAAAACGAATACTCCCTCGCATACAGCGCAAAAGAGTGCTTGACAAGCAAAGGGCAGCTAGACGTCAGCTTCGAGCCGATAACGGCGATAGACGAAAACGCGGCAAACCCGCACGCGAGAGCAACCGCCAAGACCCTGCAAGAAGGCTCACTGCTGCTTTTTGACGGCGGCGTAAAGTTTGAGAGGTACTGCTCCGACAGAACCAGGACCGCTTGCTTCAAAGACGGCTTCAGCTTTGAAAAAAAACAGTATTTTAAAGACCAAAAACTACAGCATATATACGACACGGTTTTGGCGGCGCAGGAGGCGGCCATATCGGCGGCAAGACCCGGCATGAAGGCAAAAGAGCTGGACAAAATAGCAAGAGAGGTAATCGAAGACGCCGGATACGGCGAATATTTCGTCCATTCACTGGGGCACGGCGTAGGGCTGGATATACACGAATACCCCTATATCAACAAAAAATCTGAAGAGATTTTGACCGAGAACATGGTATTTACAATCGAACCAGGCATCTACATACCCGGATACTACGGCGTGCGCATAGAAGACATGGTAGTTTTGACCGCTAGCGGCGCGGAGGTACTCTGATTTTTACGAGGCTAGGATATAAAAAAACCGAAATCGCCAAAGGGCACACGGTCATAGAGACGCCGTTGTTTCCAAAAAACGGCCCGATTGGAAAAAAAAGAAGACACACCGTGCTTCTGGGCGTTGGCTCAAATATCAACAAGCCTATGCGAACAATAAAAAGGCTATACTTTTTTCTGAAAAAAGAGCATACGGTTGATATTTTGCACACTTCGCATATAGTGCAAAACCCGCCGTTTGGGTATACTAGCCAACCTGATTTTTTTAATGCCGTCATTGCCGTAGACACCGATTTGCCACCTTTTGGCCTACTAAAAAAGATTCTATGGATAGAAAAAAGGTTCGGGCGTAGGCGCAGTTTCAAGAACGCACCGAGAACTCTGGACCTTGACATAATTTTTTTTGAAAACTTGGTAATGTATAATAAAAAACTAACATTGCCGCACCCTGAGTACAAGAACAGAGCAAGCGTACTATTACCTATGACATATAAAAGAAGTAAGCTAAAATGGAAAAAATGAAACTCTTAAGCTTTCAAGCCGAAACCCCTGCCCTGGCGCTCAAAAAGGCACAGGAGAGATGCGGGGAGGACGCGCTGGTCATCAACACGAAGCTAATCCAACAAAAGACGCTTACATCTCCCGCCCTATACGAAGTAATAGTAGCCATAGAAAACGAGCCTAAACAGCCCGCCGCCCAGCCAAAAACCCAGCCAAAACCTATTTTGGACACGATAGATACGCCAAAAGAGGATGTAGTATTCTCGATTTCGGCCGTCGCAAAACAGATGAACGAAATAGAAAAGCTATCGGAAGCCGCAAAAAACATATCCGCCCCGATAAAAAAAGAACAGAGGCCGGAAGTGGGCGAGCTTCAGCCAAAACACGTAGACTTCGAAGAGATAAAAACGATCAAAACGGAGATCTCGAAGCTGGTAGACAATGTCAAGCTGATACAAAACATGGTCTGGGATACTACCGAAGTTATGAGGGACGGCCTAGTGATACCGCCGGAGTTTGCGGAGATATACAAAATCTCAAGAGATAGCGGTATGTCCGATGAGCATCTGTTTGAGATCATGAAGCTGACATTAGAGCATATGCAGCCGAAAATGCGGGAAAACTCGGCGACCGTTAGACGCTATTTCAACGTACTGTTACGCAAACTTTTGCCTATCCGCCATGAAATAAAGGCAAATAGCGCAAGCAAGAAGATAATAATGCTGGTAGGCCCTACGGGCGTCGGAAAGACTACTACGCTCGCCAAGCTTGCCGCCAGATACGCGTTCAAACAGGACGTAAAATACAAAGTCGGCATCATCACCTTAGACACCTATAGAATAGGCGCCGTAGAGCAGCTAATGCAGTATGCGAAGATGATGAAGCTCTCCATCGAAGCCGTCGTCGACCCGGCCGAGTTCAAAACGGCCCTCTCGTCGCTTAGAGGGTGCGACTACATACTCATAGACACGGTCGGAAGCTCGCACTACGACAAGAAGAAGATAAACAAGCTGTCAAACTTCATAAAAGCAGAGAGTTCGTTAAGTATAGACATATCGCTTGTGCTATCGGCAAACACGAAATACGAGGATCTAAAAGAGATATACAACAATTTCTCGTCCGAGCTGGATATCGATACGCTGATAGTTACGAAGATAGACGAAACGAAATGTTTTGGGAATATGTTCAGCCTTCTTTACGACATCAAAAAACCGGTCAGCTACTTCTCCACCGGACAAGAGGTGCCGGAAGACCTAATAGTCGCATCATCCGAATTTTTCGTCGACTGCCTGCTAGACGGCTATAGGACCAGACATGCAAAATAAAATAAACATAGAAAATACGCAGGCGAAAAAGCTGCAAGAACTTGTAGGTAAAAAAGCGCCCACGAAAAACTGCAACACCAAGTTTATTACGATAACCAGCGGGAAAGGCGGCGTCGGCAAAAGCACGATGAGCGCCAATATGTCGTACGTGCTTTCCAGAATGGGCTTTAAAGTGGGACTATTCGACGCGGATATCGGGCTTGCAAACCTAGACGTTCTTTTAAACGTAAAAAGCCAGAAAAACATACTACACGTCCTAAAGGGCGAGGCCACGCTATCGGAGACGATTATAAAAATAGACGAAAACCTCACGCTGATTCCTGGAGAGAGCGGCAACGAAATACTAAAATACAGCACCGACGAAGTGCTTGATAAGTTCATCGAGGACAGTACGGAGCTGGAGGAGTTCGATTTTGTCATCATAGACACCGGCGCAGGAATAGGCGATACGGTGCAAAAATTCGTAAACGCCTCGGATATGACCATAGTGATCACGACTCCGGACCCGACGGCGATTACCGACGCATACGCGATGGTAAAAGTAATAAGCGCAAAAAAAGAGAAGGTGCTTATGATATTCAACCAGGTTTCAAGCGAAAAAGAGGCCAACCTGAACTTCGAAAAGATAGAGAAGGTTGCAAAAAGCAAACTTAGAAAAGATTTTTCGTTGGAGCTTATAGGGCATATCACGAAAGACTCGGATGTGCAAAAAAGCGTAAAAGGCAGATTTTTGTTTACGAAAAACTACCCTCATGCAAAATGCACATCGGAGATAGAGAAGATAAGCGAACGCCTAGCGGAAAAGATGGAACGAAAAATGCTTGACCCGAACAGAGAGAGCGGGCTGTCAGGCTTCTTTAAACGTTTGATCAAACAGTTTTAACCCGCAAAAACCACAAAAGCCGGAAGCATATGGTAAGCGTAAATAATTTTATATCTTTTTTGACGCTCAACGGTTTTTTCATAGGGCTAGTATTCGCCGTATTAAAACTAACGGATCCGTTATATATAGTGTTCGCCGTAGTGCTTATCACGGCGCTGTTTTATATGATGTCGATTGCCGCGGCGTCGTTTTTTATAAAAAATATAGAGTTTAAACCTCGATATAGAATAAAAAAAGAAAAATACGAAACGGCGATAGACACTGCTATAATAGAGCTTGAAAAAAGAGAGAGACTCATAAAGGACATGTATGAGTTTATCAAAGAGCTTGAAGACGAAGAGTATGAAGACATGAGGCGAGACACGGCAAACGCCATACAAGCCGCCAAAAGGCGTTTTTGATGGCACAGAAAAGAGGCGTTGACAGCTACGGCGAGAACATGAAATTTACGCAAGACGATCTTGCCGTCAAATTTCTGCCGGCAGTGAAAGCGCTCGCCTTCAAGCTAAAAGAGAGGCTCCCTTCCAGCGTAGAAGTGGCCGACCTTATATCGATCGGAACGGAGGAGCTCGTAAAGCTCGCCAGAAAATACGACGAGACACAAAACGACTCTTTTTGGGGATATGCTAGAAAACGCGTTTACGGCGCAATGCTGGATTATCTTAGGAGTCTGGACACAGTAAGCAGGGCCGATAGGAAACTTATAAAAGAGGTCGATAGGGTCGTCTCGAAACAGTTTGGAGAAACCGGCGAAGAGCCTAGCGACGAGTTTATATCAAAAGAGCTCGGCGTAGAACTCTCAAAGGTAAGGGAGGCTAGAAGCTCCATAGGCGTCTTCAACGTAATGCCTCTTGGCGAACAGCTCCAAGTCTATAAAGACTCTGATACGCTGGAGGGGCTAGAGGGCGAAGAGCTAATGAAAAGAGTAAAGATGGCGCTCGAGTGTTTTCCGCAGAGGGAGCAGACGGTCATACAGCTTTATTATTTTGAGGAGCTCAAACTTGAGGAGATAAGCGAGATTCTTGGAATTACGACATCCAGAATATCGCAAATCCACAGACATGTTTTGACAAAAATCAGAGAGGCGTTAGGAAACTAAAATGGCAGATATTCTAAGTCAAGAAGAGATTGACGCCCTCCTGGAGGTCGTCGACGACGATACCGATGTCGATACGCTTACGACCGCCAAAGAGATACTAGACCAAAAGCACATAACCCTTTACGACTTCAAACGTCCAAACAGGGTCTCAAAAGAGCAGCTGCGCGCCTTTAGAGGTATCCACGACAAGATGGTGCGCTCCATGTCTAGCCAGATAAGCTCCGTTATGCGTTCCATCGTGGAGATACAGCTGCATTCGATAGACCAGATGACGTACGGCGAATTTTTGATGAGCCTTCCGTCCCCTACGAGCTTCAACGTCTTTTCGATGAAACCGCTGGAAGGCAACGGCGTACTCGAGCTGAATCCATCTATCGCATTCCCGATGATCGATAGGCTGCTCGGCGGCGGCGGCGAAGGATACGAGGCCAACAGAGACTTTACCGACATAGAGCTAAACCTGCTCGATACGATGCTGCGCGTCATCATGCAAAACCTAAAAGAGGCGTGGTCGTCAATCTCGGATATGTATCCCGTCGTCGAAGCAAAAGAGTCAAGTCCGAACGTCGTTCAGATCGTCGCCCAAAACGAAATCGTAATAATGGTCGTAATGGAGCTTATCATAGGCCATACGAGCGGCATGATGAACATCTGCTATCCGGTCATCAGCCTAGAGCCGCTTCTGCCGAAGCTTGCAAACAGAGATATTATGCTCTCAGAGACATCATCCAGAAAAAGTAGAAATAGGGAGCTTAGAGCCCTTCTTGGCGGCGCCAAAGTCGAGATGGAAGCGGTGCTGGGAACGACGGAACTAAATCTGAAAACGGTTATGGATATAGGCGTAGGTGATATAATAAGGCTAGACCAACCGGCGAACGACATGGCCACCCTAACGGTAAACGGCAAACCGAAATTCGAAGCGGAATTCGGCGTACAGAGATTTAGAAAAACGGTCAAAGTGCAAGAGATAATCAGAACGGAGCACGACGACGTCAAAGATATGCTACAAAGCCTTGAAAACGAAAGGGCAAAACGTCTAGCGCAATTTAAAGAAGAGGCTGCAAATGGATAATTTCTTAGAACTTCTCGAAAAAGAGATAGTAGCGACAATAGAAGGGCTTATCGGCAAAAAACCGGAAGTTAGCATCAAAAGCAAAGAGGCTCTAACCGAGTTTTCCAATATTATCGCTCCTCTCGTAGTGGCAGATGTAAGCGTAAGCGGCGACGCAAGCGCAAAGCTAAAGGTAATGCTCTCCCCGAAGCTTGCCACTGCGCTCTCCGATATGATTCTGGGCGGAGAAGGCACCAGCAAGGACGAAGCGGACGCCGACGACCTAGACGCGAACAAAGAGATAATATCCAATATACTAGGCACGCTATCAACGTCGCTCGGCGCCCAAAAAACCCTTCCGAAACTTGGCTTTAGTATCGACAACATAGTCTTTATAGCTCCAGGCGGCGATATAGACATATCAGATTTCTCTAAACTCATAGTCTTCAACTTCGGCGTAGGCGAAATCAAAGACGTTATTATGTTCGCCATGGATAGAGCGCTTGAAGATTCATTAGACAAAAAAGAGCCAGTCCAGACGTTTGAGGCGGCCGTAGAACAAAAGATAATCGCTCCGGAGAAAGTGCCGCTAAGCTCGGAAGAGATGAAGAATATCGGCCTTCTTATGGACGTCAAGCTGCCTGTGAAGGTAAGAATAGGCAGCAAGAAGATGCTTCTTAGGGACGTCATCAATATGGATATAGGCTCGGTAGTGGAACTAAACCAGCTAGCCAACGAACCGCTCGACATACTGGTGGATAACAAAAAAATAGCGGAAGGCGAAGTCGTAATCGTAGACGGCAACTTCGGCGTACAGATAACGTCCATCGGCACAAAGAAAGAGAGACTCGAACAGCTAAAAGGCTAAAAAAGCTAAAATCTCATCCTAATTTTTAGCCGGATAAGAAGCCTTTTATGATAGATTTTGACAAGTTCGTAAAATACGCCAAAGCTGGGCCTAGATATACAAGCTACCCGACGGCCGTAGAGTTTACCGAAAAATTCACGCAGACAGATTTTTTAAAGCAGCTAGAAGAGTCTAACAAAAAAAATAGACCCCTATCGCTCTACTTCCACCTCCCGTTCTGCCGTTCGGCATGCTATTTTTGCGGCTGCAACGTAGTATTCACCAGCAAAGACGATAAAAAGACGAGATATATAGAGTATCTCAAAAAAGAGATGGCGATTCTAGCCAAGCACCTCGACACAAAAAGAGTCGTGAGCCAGCTGCATTTTGGAGGCGGAACCCCTACGTTCTTTAGCGCCGGCGAGCTAAAAGAGATAATAGCCCTAATACGCTCTTATTTTACGAACTTTGAAAAAGACGCGGAAATATCGTGCGAGATAGACCCGAGATTTCTAAACGAAGAGCAGATGAAGGTACTGGTTGAGGGCGGTTTCAACCGCATCAGCTTCGGCGTGCAGGACTTTGACGAAAAAGTGCAGGCGGCGGTGCATAGACAGCAAAGCTTCGAGCTCACCAAAAACGCCGTAGAGCTGGCTAGAAGATACGGCATAGAGAGCATCAATATGGACCTTATATACGGTCTGCCGTATCAGAGTTTGGAGACGTTCAAAGAGACTCTAAAAAAATCGGTCAGCCTAGACGTGGATAGGTTCGCCGTATTCAACTACGCACACGTGCCTTGGCTTAAAAAGACGATGCGGAAAATAGACGAAACTACGTTGCCGCACCCTAGCGAAAAACTGGCCATTCTCAAATTTACCATAGACTATATGAACGAGTGCGGTTACAAGATGATAGGCATGGACCATTTCGCAAAGCCGACGGACGAGCTTTATCTGGCGGTGGAAAAAGGGGAGCTGCATAGAAACTTCCAAGGCTACACGACAAAAGGCGGCTCTGACCTCATCGGCGTAGGACTTACGAGCATCTCCGAGCTTGACGGATGCTACAGCCAAAACTACAAAGAGATGGAAGAGTACGAAGCCATGATAGACGCCGGCAAACTTCCGGTCCACAGAGGTATAGCGCTAACCGAAGACGACAAGATCCGAAAAATGGCGATTATGGATTTGATGGGGAGCTTCAGGCTTAGTTTCAAGACGCTTGACGAGAGCTTCGGCATCGACTCGAAAGAGTATTTCAAGGATGCTATCGCAAACCTGGCCGTATTTGAGGCGGACGAGCTTCTGAGGATAACGGGCGACGCCATAGAGGTATTGCCGACAGGCAGAATGGTCGTCAGGAATATAGCTATGGTTTTTGACGCATACCTGAGCGCCGAAGACGCAAATAAAAACAAGTTTTCAAAAACAGTATGACAAAAGATTTCGAACTTATAGACCTAGCCAAGACTGGAGACGATTGCGTAAAATGCGGCAAATGTATCCCCGTATGCACGATACACGCCATAAGCCCGGACGAGACGACGAGCCCGAGGGGGTTTTTGGATCTGCTGGCCGCGTACAAAAGAGGGGATTTGCCTCTCGATAAAGAGACTAAGCGAATATTCGAAAGCTGCTTTTTGTGCACAAACTGCGTAGACGTATGCCCGTCCAAACTGCCGACCGATACGGCGATAGAAGAGGTGCGCGCCGAGATAGCCAAAGAGTTCGGCATTACATGGTACAAAAGGGTATTCTTCTGGCTGCTTCGCCATAGGGCGGTTATGGACTTGATGGCGAAGCTCGGATATGTATTTAAAACATGCATATTCGCCGACAAAAAAGAGAAAAACTCGATGTTGCCTCGCTTTTATCTGCCTATCGTAAAAACGGGAAGGCTGCTTCCGTCCGTTTCGAAAACAAGCTTTTTGAACAGCCATGAAGAGCATATAGAGGCCGACCATCCAAAACAGAAAATAGCGCTATTTATAGGGTGTATGGCCAACTACTCGTACACAAATATCGGCGATGCGCTGGTGCGTATTTTGGAAAAACTGAACGTAGACATACTAATACCGAAAAAACAGCTCTGCTGCGGCGCTCCGGCGTACTTTACCGGGGATTTGGATAGCGTAAGATGGCTTATCAAGAAAAACGTAGAGTATTTCGAGACGTTTATAGACGGCGTAGACGCCATCATAGTTCCGGAAGCCACCTGTTCCTCCATGATGGTGCACGATTGGGAGGTTGCGCTAAAAGACGAGCCGGAATGGGCAAAAAGGGCGGAGAAGATAGTGTCCAAGGTAAGTCTGGCTACAAAATGGCTATATGAGAATACCGAGCTAAAAGAACTGCTCTCAAAAGAGGGGAAACGGATGGATTACTCTGTTACCTACCACGACCCTTGCCATGCGCGCAAAACCCAAGGCGTTTGGAGAGAGCCTAGGGCCTTGCTCTCTAAGAACTATCCGCTGATAGAGATGGAAAATCCAAACCGATGCTGTGGATTTGGCGGCGTCACGATGCAAACGGAGAGGTTTGAGCTAAGCCAAAAAGCGGGTGCGCCGAAAGCCGAAATGATAAAAGAAACCGGAGCCGACATAGTGAGCGCCGAGTGTAGCGCCTGCAGGATGCAGCTGACGAACGCGATGTATCAAAACAACGTGGAAGCGGTATTTAAAAACCCCATCGAGCTTATCGACGAAGCGCTAAAAGACTAACCGTCGCAGTATAAGAAGTGGTTTTTGCCGCCCATTTTAGCCTTATACATGGCTCCATCCGCAGTCCTAATCAGGTCTGCCGGAGATGTTCCGTCTTTTGGGTATATACTGATCCCTATGCTGGCGCCGATAGTTATGGAGTGCCCCTCAAGCAAAAACTCGTCCGACATATGCTTTAGTATCGTGTTTGCTATCTTCGATAGGTTCTCTCTGTTTTTTACATCCTCTATCACGACAATAAACTCGTCTCCGCCGTATCTTGCGACCATGTCATAATCACGCACGCAGCCGGATAGCCTAGTCGCAACGCTTCTTAAAAGCATATCCCCTATTTCATGCCCATAGCTGTCGTTAACAGGCTTGAAACCGTCAAGGTCGACAAACAGCACCCCGAACATGCCGCCGCTCTTTTTTGCATTATCCACGGCGGCTTCGAGTCTCTTATAGAGCTGCGGCCTGTTTGCAAGCCCGGTTAGCAAATCATGCGTAGCCTGATGTGTCATCTTTTCGCTAGATTTCGTCCGCTCCCTCATCTCGCTGGCAATTTCCGATATGTTATGCGAGAGTATCGACAGCTCGTCGCTCGTACTAACGGTCGCATGATAGTCAAGATTTCCGTCTTTGATCTCTTGCAACTGCCTTTTTATGCTGCCGATAGGATTTGTCAGTATCTTCGATAAGACTATAGAACTCAAAACGGCAAAGGCAAGCAGCATAAGACCCGTCGTCACAATCCCCTTTCTAACCTCGGCCATGGGCTTTAGCACCTCCGACGAGTCTATCTTTGCGACGATGCCCCATCCGACCGTCATCACAGGACGCCATGCAGCAAAAACCTCGGCGCCGCGATAGTCTACGGATAGACCTGAGCCGGTAATACCGTTTGCCGCATTTTGAATCGGCAAGGCGACCCTCTCGCCAAACCTTACCCTCTTGCTAAGCCGTGCCTTTTTGTCATATTTGAGCCCGCTCAAGAACAGTACGCTATCTCCTATTTTTTTACCTATCAAGGTCTCTCCGGTCATCCCTAGCCCCTTCGAATCTTGGACCTGATTAAAAAAATAGTCCGCCACGACCTCCGCGACAATGACCCCTATCAGCTTACCTTCAAGATCGCTTAGTGGAGCGCTGATGGTCATATAGTAGTGTTCTGTGCGGCTAGGATCCGTATATATATCGGAGAAATGGGTTGTTTTTTGCCCCTCCGCAAACGCCGTCTCGCTTAGCTTTCCGATAGGCTCGGTCTTATCTTGCAACGCCTTTGTCAAAACGCTGCCGTCAAGCCCGAAAATATAAACCCCTCCTATCTCCCTGTTTTTTATAAAATTGGCTATCCTGTTGTCTATATGCTTTTTTACCTGCTGATAGTTTCGCTCTTTTTTGCCTGAGCCGGCATCTATCAAAACAGGGACGCCTGTTTTTAGAAGATACGAATCTTGGAGCGTATACAAATCAAGCCTGGCTCTCGTATAAAAACGCTCTATCTGTTCCGCTTTTAGCTGCGCCATAACCTCCAGATTTGACAGAGCCGACGATATCAGTATGGATTCCGTCCGTTTATAGCTATAATAGGCGATAATAAGCATCGGCGCGATGCAGAAAAATAAAAATATCATAATCAGCTTTTCTCTGATAGATATAAAAATCTTTTTCATCATATCGTCGCAAAAGTAATTATCGAATCGCTTTCGGAATCTATCAGATAGCCCTTATATCTCCTAGAATGCTTATCTTTAAAGGCTATCTCTTCCGTTATATGCACGCCAAGCTTCTCGACTTTTTCGTACAGCATACGGTTTTTCTCCAGCAGCGCCTCTAGGTTCGCATGAGCATCGGCCGACATCACCACATAACCGTTTTCATACCCTTCGAAATGGTCGCTTATTTTGAACTCTAGATATCTGGCGCACTGGTTCATGCCGTTTCCGATAAAGTTGGTGCTGCCGTCTATTCCTATAAAAGGTATCAGCTGTCCGGTGTGGGCCGCCACCTTTACCCCTTTGAAATAATCATATGCCGATAGTTTTTTGGCTACATTCTTGAGGGAGAGCGCATATATGGCTCCAAAACCTTTTTGGCTAGGCGCGAGTATCGTATAAAATCCATCCCCGGTAGGGATAGTGCCCAAGATGAAGTTTGATATCGGATTTCCGCCGGACATGATGGATAGCGTCTTTCGAAAGAGCTCCGAAAAAGCGGAGATTAGTGTATACTGCTGTGTATTGGAAAGAAGCGAGAAGCCGACAATATCCAAAAGTATTACGTCTGTTAGGATAAAATTCTGCCGTTTCATATTCCCCTCGCCTTTATAGACACGATTGTATCGGAAAAAATTATAAAACTTTTAATAAAAGAGGTTTAGTTTTGGATAATTGGCAACATATATACTCCATGTTTGACCCGGTGGCATTCAAGATTTTCGGCCTATCGGTACACTGGTACGGCCTGATGTATGTCTCTGCGCTGCTTGGAGTATACGCATTCGCGAGATGGCTTAGCCAAAAAGACGGCTACCCGTTTAGCAAAGAGGATGTGGACAGCTATTTCTTTTGGGCAGAAGTAGGCGTAATACTGGGCGCCAGAGTCGGCTATATCCTCTTTTACGATACACATACGACGTGGTATCTGACGCATCCGTGGCAAATATTCAATCCTTTTATGAACGGAACATTTGTGGGCATCAGGGGTTTTAGCTATCACGGGGGGCTTCTTGGATTTTTATTCGCCTCATATCTCTGGTGCAAAAAATATAAAAAAAGCTTTCTCGTCCTCATGGATCTTACGGCTGTCAGCGCCGGGGTAGGATACACGTTCGGAAGGATAGGCAATTTCCTAAATCAGGAGCTAGTAGGACGCGAAACGGATAGTCCTTTCGGTATCTTGGTAGGAAATACGCTTAGGCATCCTTCCCAGCTATATGAAGCGTTCTTTGAGGGGATCGTGATATTTGCTATACTATACGCGATAAGACTCAAAAAGAGATTCGACGGGCAGCTTGCTTTTATCTATGGAATACTTTATGGGCTTTTACGTGCGTTTTGCGAGTTTTTCAGGGAGCCGGATCCGCAAATAGGCTATCTTTTGGGCTCTTGGCTAACGATGGGTATGCTGCTCTCGTTTCTTACGGCGCTCGTATCGGCGCTCGGCTACGCCTATATCAGGAGTAAAAAAATATGAATAAAGAGAGATTCGACAAGGCGGCCGCCGACTGGGATAAAAACCAGACAAGAATAACGATCGCCACCAAAATAACGTCGCAAATTATCAAGAACATCCCGCTCCAAAACGAGCATACCGTTATGGATTTTGGGTGCGGCACCGGACTTGTAGGGCTCAACATAGCCCCGCTCGTAAAAAAGCTGATAGGCGCCGACCTATCTACGGGAATGCTTGAGAACTTTACGCAAAAAGCGATAGAGCAGAACATACAAAACGTCGAACCTATGTTGCTTGGCGTAACAACCAAACTCGACAGTAACGCATTTGATGCGGTTGTAAGCGCAATGACGGTTCACCATATAGAAAACCCGAAAGAGCTGTTTAAAAAATTTGCCGGCTCCCTAAAAAGCGGCGGCTATCTTGGCGTAGCGGACCTTGCTAAAGAGGATGGTACGTTTCACAACGATAACACGGGAGTATATCACTTCGGTTTTACGCCGGAAGAGTTTACGGAATTTTTCACCTCCAACGGTTTTGAAAAACCGCACATAACGCTCGCCCATACGGTGGAAAAAGAAGGAAGAGGATACGACATCCTATTTTGCTACGCTAAAAAAATCTAACAAAAGGAATAAAATGAGCGATAAACTACCAAACTGTCCAAAATGCAACTCGGAATACACATATGAAGACGGTGCTCTGCTGGTATGCCCGGAATGCGCATACGAATGGAGCAAGGATGCCGTGAGCGAGAGCGACGAACTGATAGTCAAAGACGCGAACGGCAACATACTCAAAGAGGGCGATATGGTCACCGTCATCAAAGACCTAAAAGTCAAAGGCTCCTCAAGCGCTATCAAAATAGGGACAAAAATTAAGATAATGCGTCTAACCGACGGCGACCACAATATCGACTGCAAAGTGGACGGTATCGGAGCGATGGGGCTAAAATCCGAATTTGTGAAGAAAGTATAGCGGAGAGTCTGGGCGCAAGCCCTACTCCCTCGCATCAGCAAGCGTAACCGCAAAAAGAACTTCATATCCGGATGCCTTCTTGGCGCACTCTCTGGCCTCCAAAAGCGTAGCGCCCGTAGTCACTATATCGTCTACAAAGATTATCTCTTTGTGCTTCGCACCCTTAAAATCAAACTCTCTTGGATTGTTTTTACGAAACTCGAGGCTTTGCCCAGCATACACGACGTCGTTTTTGGCCCTCATGGAGCCCCACTCCGGCTCAAATACACTATTTTTCATTGCATTTGCCAGCACGGCGGTATGCGAATAGCCGTGTTTTGTCTTATCGTCTATAGGTATTGCGGAAATTTTGCCGTCAAAGCTAAACTCTTTGGCAAATTTAGCAAAACTTATATCTGCCAACCGCTTTAATATCAAGCTTCCCGCTAGTTTGTGTTTGTAATGTAGTAAAGATTCTATTTCGGAGTATTTGTAGAAACTAAATACCTCAAAGCCGTCTATCTTGCGGCTTTGAAAGGTTGGGGCGAGCGCCCCGCTTAGACATTTTTTGCATATATGCGAAATACTAGGAGTATTGCATACTATGCAACCTAGCATTATCTGCCTCTGTTGCCGCCGTCCCTATCTCTAGGAGGTCTGCCGCCGTCTCTTGAGCCGCTTCTGTCGCCTCTGTATCCGCCGCCGTCCCTATCTCTAGGAGGTCTGCCGCCGTCTCTTGAGCCGCTTCTGTCGCCTCTGTAACCGCCGCCGTCTCTTGAGCCGCCACGGTCACCTCTGTATCCGCCGCCTCTGCCGCCAAATCCTCTTCTGTTGCCGCCTCTGTCGCCGCCTCTATCTTGCGATTTTGCCTCTATCATTCTCTCAAGGTTTTTACCTTTGATACCTATGTGAGAAGGGCCTTCCGCTTTGTTTTTGGATACTATTTTTGATAGAAGTTTCATGCAAAGAGTGGAAATTTCCATCTCATCTGATAGCTGCGCAAATAGCTCCGTTGCCTCGTCTGAAATATGCTGATGCTTGATTTTGTCCACAAGTTTAACGATTTTTTTGCTTTTTACGTCTTCTAGAGTAGGGACTTCCATGTGATAAATTTGAGCTTTTGTAACCTGTTTGATTCTGTTTAGCTCCCTAAATTCGAGAGGCTTAACAAGCGTTACGGCCTTTCCTTGTTTTCCGGCGCGTCCGGTTCTACCTATCCTGTGCACATAGCTTTCAGGATCTAGCGGAATATGGTAGTTGAATACGTGCGTTACGTCATTGATGTCAAGACCTCTAGCTGCAACGTCGGTCGCAACAAGTATAAGCACTTTTCCGGCTTTGAAGCTTTTTATTACCTCTTCTCTTTGTCTTTGCTCAAGGTCGCCGTGAAGAGCCTTTGCGGGATAGCCTCTTGCTACCAGCGTAGTGGAGAGCTCGTCCGCATCTTTTTTTGTTCTACAAAACACGATAGCCCTGCTCGGGTCTTCAAAATCTATTAGCCTAACGACCGCGTCGGACCTCTCCCAATCTTCAACCACATAGAAGTATTGTTCGATGTTTTCGCTTGTCACCTCTTTTGATTCTATCTTAACCGTTTTAGGCTCTTTTAGAATTTTTTCCGCAAGCGCCCTGATTTCACGCGGCATAGTAGCCGAGAAAAGCAGGGTCTGTCTGCTTTGCGGCAGAAACTTGAATATCTCTTCGATATCTTCCAAGAAGCCCATATCGAGCATCTCGTCCGCTTCGTCGAGAATTACGTATTGCGGTTTGAAATCTCTTAGTCTGTCGTTTAGAAGGTGGTCAAGAAGTCTTCCCGGAGTAGCTACGACTACTTGCGCGCCTCTGCCTATAAGGTCAACTTGTCTTGATATGCTTTGTCCGCCGTAGACCGCAACTGTTTTTATGTTTGCGTACTTGCCTAGCTTGTATAGCTCGTCGCTAACTTGCATACAAAGTTCACGCGTCGGAGTGATGATCAATACCTGCACTCCGCCGTTCGGGTTTATTTTGCTCATTACCGGAAGTCCGAAAGCCGCCGTCTTGCCTGTACCAGTTTGCGCTTGCGCCACCATATCGTGACCCTCTAGCACTATCGGTATCGCCTGTTCTTGGATAGGGCTAGCCTCAGTAAAGCCCGCCTCTTTTATTCCTCTTAAAATATTTTCGTTTAATCCTAGATTATCAAAACTCATGTAAAATGCCTTTATGTTTGTTTATTTCCCAATTACCCCACAAAAGGAGCGCCAATGTCGGAAATAGAAAAAAAAGAGGTCGCAAAACTAAAAAGCGACATCAAATCGGATATCAAATCCGTATATGAAAACTATCTGTCCGTATCGGGCTGGGATGTCCCCGAAAACGATGAAAACGCAAGCGCCCGTCTTATACTGGACGCCATCAAAGAGGCTGTCAAAGAGATAGAAGAATCTCTTTAGTCTAGTTTTAGTACGGCCAGGAAGGCGTCTTGGCTAAGCTCTACTTTGCCTATCGCCTTCATCCTTTTTTTACCCTCTTTTTGCTTCTCTAAAAGCTTTCTTTTTCTAGTAATATCACCGCCGTAACATTTTGCGGTAACGTTTTTGCCCATAGACTTTACCGTCTCCCTGGCAATTACTCTATTTCCTATGCTTGCCTGTATGGCAACCTCGAAAAGCTGTCTTGGAACCAGCTCTTTCATTTTTTTGACAAGTTCCCTGCCTCTATACTCCGATTTTTGTCTCGGAACGATAAGAGAAAGTGCGTCAACAATCTCTCCGGCTACCCTTATATCCAGCTTTACGAGATCGCCCATCTTATAGTCATGGGGCTCATAATCAAAGCTAGCATAGCCTTTAGTGGCAGATTTTAGTTTATCGTAAAAGTCGATTACTATTTCATTGAGCGGCACGTCATACACCAGAAGCACCCTATCGAGACCGATATAGTCCATCTTTTGCTGCTGTCCGCGTCTATCGTTCATAAGCGTGATGATATTGCCTACAAAGTCGTTCGGTACTATTACCGTCGCTTTTACGTAAGGTTCGTATATCGCTTCTATGCGCTGCACGTCCGGCAACTCCGAAGGGTTTTGCACCCTCACCGACTCGCCGTTCGTCAAACGCACCTCATATACAACCGTCGGGGCGGTAGCGATGAGGTCTAGTCCAAACTCCCTCTCCAACCGCTCTTTTACAACTTCCATGTGAAGTAAACCCAAAAAGCCGACCCTAAATCCAAATCCCAACGCAGCCGATGTTTCAGGCTCGTAAGAGATGGATGCGTCGTTTAGCTTTAACTTGTCGAGAGCATCCCTTAAATCTTCAAACTTATCCGTATCGATCGGATAAAAACCCGCAAATACGAACGGTCTAGGCTCTCTAAATTCCCCTACAGGCTCGCCGCAAGGGTTCTTGGCGTCGGTTACCGTATCTCCGACCCTAAGTTCCTTCACATTTTTTAATCCGGTAACCAAAACACCTATCTCTCCCGGTTTAATGGAGTCCGTGTTTTCAGGATGTAAAGGATGCGGATAAGTAAGGTTTTGGACGCTATAGTCCTTACCGGTACTCATCACCTTTATGGCTTGGCCTTTTTTTAGCTCGCCGTCAAATACCCTAACGATAGCAAGGGCTCCGAGATAACTATCAAACCAACTGTCGTAAATAACAGCCTTGAGAGGCTTATTAATATCGCCTTTTGGGGGCGGAATTACGTCAATTAGCTTGTCTATTAGCTCTTTGATTCCGATGCCGCTTTTTGCGGATACAAGCACCGCATTCGTGCAATCAAGCCCGATGCTCTTCTCTATCTCCTCCATAACCCTTTCAGGTTCTGCGGCCGGCAGGTCTATTTTGTTGATGACCGGGAGTATCTCCAAGTTGTGCTCTATGGCCGTATAGACGTTTGCCAGGGTCTGCGCTTCGATACCCTGCGAAGCGTCTACGACAAGAAGCGCGCCGTCCGATGAAGCAAGCGACTTGGATACCTCATACGAAAAGTCGACGTGCCCCGGAGTATCTATCAGATTTAGAATGTACTCTTGTCCGTCTTTTTTGTACTTCAGGCGCACGCTCTGCGCTTTTATCGTGATGCCTCTCTCTTTTTCGATATCCATCGTATCCAGAAGCTGAGAGGTCATCTCTCTTTGAGTGATTGCGCCGCACTGCTCTATTATCCTATCTGCGAGCGTGCTTTTGCCGTGGTCTATATGGGCGATAATGGAAAAGTTTCGGATATTTTGCATTCAGTTCCTATTTGTTTAAAAGAGCGTCGTCTAATTTTAACTCTTCGTTATTCATTACGCCGATACCGCGATCCAGCACTTTCGTCGCTATCTCTTTCGCCTCGTCAAGCGAATGCATAGCGCAAGTCCCGCATTGATATATGTTTAGCTCCGGAATATCGCTTTCAGATTTTACCCTCAGGATATCCTTCATGGCCTCTTGCCAAGCAAATCCAACCCTCTTTTCGTCAGGGGTGCCGATAAGGCTCATATAAAAGCCTGTTCTACATCCCATCGGGGAGACGTCGATGATCTCAACGTCTTCAGCATTCAAATGATCTCTTATGTATCCGGCGAATAGATGCTCAAGCGTATGTGTTCCGCGCTCGCCCATCATCTCTTTGTTCGGAGCGAAAAAACGAAGATCGAAAACGCTTATAGTATCTCCGCCCGGAGTTTTCATAGTCTTGGCAAGCCTTACGGCCGGCGCCTTCATCTTTGTATGATCTACTTTAAAGCTGTCGAGAAGCGGCATTATTCGTCGTCCATTTCATAAAAATCTTCGTCCTCGTCTTCATCGAGGTCGTCAAAGGAGACATAGTCGTCATCCTCATCGTAATCTATCTCGCCGTCGTCGTCAAAACCGTCATATGAACCGTCTTCGTCTTCATCGTCGAGGTCGCTAGGGAATATATCGTCTTCAAATTCGTCATCAAAAGCCATCTTACGCTCCTTTTTAGACTAGAAAGAGACTGTTTACGCTTTCGTTATGGTAAACGCGTCTTATTACTTCGCCGAATATATTAGACACCGTAAGCACCGTAACCTTTGAAGATTCGGTAGCATGCGGTATCGTATCCGTTATTACAAGCTCGTCAAGCGCCCCGTTCTCTATTCTTTCAAACGCAGGACCGGACAAAACGCCGTGCGTACAACAAGCCATTACCGACGTGGCGCCTTTTGCTTTTAGCGCGGCGGCGGCTTGGACTATAGTGCCGGCGGTATCTATAATATCGTCCACAAGTATTACGTCTTTACCCTCTACGTCGCCTATGATATTCATAACTTCGCTTTTGTTGGCCTTCTCGCGTCTTTTATCTACGATGACGAGATCAAGCCCCATCTTGCCTGCCATGCTTCTGGCTCTAGCCACGCCGCCTACGTCCGGGCTGGCGATTATCGGGTTTTTTAGGTTTTTATTTTTGATATAGTCGACAAATACGGTAGAACCGTACAGGTTGTCGACCGGAATGTCGAAAAAGCCTTGGATTTGACCGGCATGCAAATCCATCGTAACAACTCTGGTGATACCGGCTGTCTCAATAAGGTTTGCGACAAGCTTTGAGGTAATCGGAACCCTCGGCGCTGCTTTTCTGTCTTGTCTAGCGTACCCGAAATACGGAATAACGGCCGTAATAGATTTTGCCGAGCTTCTTCTAATCGCGTCGGTCATAATCAGAAGTTCCATCAGATTATCATTTGTAGGCGCGCATGTCGGCTGGATTATAAATACGTCCCTACCCCTTACGCTCTCGCTGATTTGGCAGTTTATCTCGCCATCCGAAAACTTGGAGATGTTGGACTGCGAAAGACTAACATCCAAATATTTTGATATATTCTCGGCGAGTGCCGGGTGGGCGCTTCCGGAGAAGATTTTGTAACCTCTCATATTTATACCTCAAAGCTTTTAGTTTCGAAATTATACCAAACCTCCGCTTTGGGCGTTTATTTACAGGATATAACCGCCGCCGAGCACCTTGTCTTTGTCATAAAACACGGCGGCTTGTCCTTTCGCTATCGCAAACTGCGGGTTTTTGAGGCGCACTATCGCCTTATCGCCCTCTATCTTAACGCTTGCCGGAGTCTTTTCGCTTCTATATCTGACCTTGACTTCGCACTCAAACTCTTTTAAATCGGTAAACATATTAAGATAGCCGACCTCCAGAGAGTCGGCGAATATTCCGTCTTTCGTGCATACCACGATTTTATTGGCGGCGGAGTCTATCTCTTTGACATACAACGGCACATGCGAAAGCGGTACGTCAAAACCCTTTCTCTGACCGACCGTATAGTGCATAAATCCTTTATGTACTCCGACCTCCCGGCCCTCTTCGTCGACTACTTTACCGGATGCGTCCGTATCGACCCCAAACTCTTTTAGAGCCTCTATATAGGTGTCCTCCACAAAACATATCTCGGAGCTCTCTTTTTGCGTGGAGAGCGACGCGAATTCCGGAATAAGGAGAGCCTCCTCTTTTAGCTCGGCTTTTATGGACTCTCCGAGCGGAAACAGAAGATGCGGCAAAATCTCCTTTTTCACGTTGAACAAGAAATAGCTCTGATCCTTGCTCTTATCGACCGCCTCGTAAAAAAACTCCCCGTCGCATCTGACATAGTGCCCGGTAGCCAGATAGTCATATCCTTTTTCTTCGGCGAATTTTGCGAGCGCGCCAAACTTTATCTCTCTATTGCAAAAAGTGCAAGGATTTGGCGTAAGTCCGCTTTTATAGTGTTCTATAAAAGGATTGATGACGAATTTTTGGAACGATTCGGAAAGCGGCACCACCTCATATTTTATACCGAGATATTTTGCGACCTTCTCTATATTTGCTATGTTAGCCGCATGCGACTCTTCTTTGTCGTGCAGCTTCAGATATACGCCGTAAACTTCGTAGCCCGCGTCAACCATCCGCTTTGCGGTCATCGAGCTATCGACGCCGCCGCTCATGGCTACTACTACTTTTTTATTTGCCATCACCGACTACCCTGTCAAGCGAGCAGGTCTCCCTTGAGCACAGATTTAGAAGGTCTCTGTATATATCGGTATCTTTTAGCCCCTCTTTTTCGAGCTCTTCTAGTTTGTTGATTATGTTTTGCTTGGTTATCGCTATCGCCTCTTCAGGATCGTCCGTAAGTCTGATAAGGTCCAAATCGCCTTGCGATATCGTGCCGAGCTCAAGAGGGCTTTTTTTGATGAACTCCATCAGCGGCGACCAAAAATCTACCCCTACCAAAATAATACTAATAGGGAATATCTTGCCGGTCTGAACAAGCGTCAACGCCTCGAAAAGCTCGTCAAACGTACCGAACCCGCCCGGGAAAACTATATAGGCGTAAGAGTATTTAACAAGCATTACTTTACGCACGAAGAAGTAGTCGAACTCAACGCTCATCGTCGTATAAGGATTTGTTTTCTGTTCATGCGGTAGATGTATATTAAGCCCTACCGACTCCGTCTTTCCGCTCTCGTACGCCCCTCTGTTGGCGGCCTCCATGATGCCGTTGGAGCCGCCCGTTACGACGTTGAATCCGCTCTCCGCAAACATGAACGCAAGCTTTCTAGCCTCTTCGTAATATCTGCTGCCCGGCTTTAGTCTTGCGCTCCCGAAAAACGTAACGCACGGACCTATATCTTTTAGAATATCGAACCCCTCGACGAAGTTGGACATAATCTTAAAAACACTCCAAGGATTATCGGCCTTTACGTCCTTGATGTGGTTTTTACTTGTGTTTTTCCCTAAACCGTTTTGCATTGCTCTACTTAACCTTTATATTTAATTCTTCCGCTAAAAACTGCGCCGTATGGCCGATGCCGCTTTTCGCGACCTCTTCAGGATTTCCGACGGCGATCACCTGTCCGCCGCCGTCGCCCCCCTCCGGTCCCATGTCGATTATATAGTCCGCATTTTTAATGACGTCCAGATTATGCTCTATCACGACGACCGAATTTTCGAGCTCGACAAGCTTATGAAGCACGCCCGTAAGCCTGTCGATATCGGCAAAATGAAGCCCTGTCGTAGGCTCGTCCAGAATATATAGCGTCTTGCCGGTATCTTTTCGGCTGAGCTCTTTTGACACCTTGATACGCTGGGCTTCACCGCCCGATAACGTAACAGCGTTTTGTCCGAGCGTTATATATCCAAGCCCCACGTCCTGGAGGGTTTTTAGTTTCTGGTATATCCTAGGGATGGTCTTGAAAAACTCCAACGCTTCGTCTACGCTCATATTTAGCACTTCGGATATGTTCTTGCCCTTGAATTCTATTTCGAGCGTCTGCTCGTTATACCTAGTCCCTTTACAAGCGTCGCATTTGACCATGATATCCGGCAAGAAGTGCATCTCTATCTTTATCTCGCCCTCCCCTTGACACTTTTCGCATCTGCCGCCGCGCACGTTGAAGCTGAACCTTCCGGGTCCGTACCCTCTTATTTTGGCCTCCTTGGTCTCCGTAAATATATTCCTTATGTCGTCCATTACGCCCGTGTATGTCGCCGGGTTGGATCTAGGGGTCCTGCCTATCGGGCTTTGGTCTAGATATATCACTTTATCCAGCTTTTCCAGTCCTTTTATCTCGACTCCGGCTATCTTTTGCACTTTTCTGGCGTTATTTAGAAGCTCCCTCGCCACAGGAAGAAGCGTCTGGATGATAAGAGAGCTTTTGCCGCTCCCCGAGACGCCTGTGATACATACCAGATTTTTAAGCGGAATTTTCGCGCTCAGATCCTTGATGTTGTTGAGGTTTACGCCGTTAATCTCGATAAAGTGCTCTTGCGGCCTTCTATGGAAATACTCTATCTTCTTCTCGCCGTTTAGGTATTTCGCCGTCTGAGTATCAGAAGCTTGAAGCTCTTTCAATGTTCCGGCGAATACGACCTCGCCGCCAAACTTACCGGCGCCAGGGCCGATATCCAGTATATAGTCGGCCTCCTCTATCGTCTTTTTATCGTGTTCTACGACTATGACCGAGTTGCCTTTTTTTTGCAAAGAGCGGAGCGTTCGTATCAGCTTCATCGTATCGCGCTCGTGAAGACCGATGCTAGGCTCGTCGATGACGTACATGACGCCAGTAAGCCCGCTTCCTATCTGCGACGCTATCCTGATACGCTGCGCCTCTCCGCCGCTAATCGTCCTGGCGTCGCGCCCCAGGGACAGATATCCAAGGCCTACGTCGTAGAGGAAGAATAGCCTCTCCTTTATCTCTTTTAATATCGGAGTGGCGATTTTTCTCTCCTGCTCCGTCAGGTACAAAAACTTGCTTTTCTTGTTGTCGAAATCGGAGTTTTCGAATATCGGATAGAGCTTCTCTATCGGCATATTTATCATATCGGCTATCCCAAGGCCGGCCACCCTGACGGCTAGCGACTCCGGCCTTAGCCTGTTTCCACCGCACGATTCGCACTTTTTCTCGCTCATATAGTTTTCAAAATCTTTATCGTCTTTTAAGATGTCGTAGGCGTATTTGACGACCCCTTGCCATTTTCTGTTAACGTCATATGTTTTGAATTTGACCGATATCTCGGTACCGCTACCGTTTAATATCGCTTTTTTCTGGTACTCTTCCAGTTCTCGGAACGGCTTGTTCGTCGGTATCTTCTCGGCTTCGCAGAGGGCTTTTAAGAGGCTTGCGTAATATCCTTTATTGAAGCCGTACATTATTTTGACGGCGCCCTCTTCTATACTAAGCTCTTCGTCGAGTATCTTCTCCATATCGAGCGTATGCCTCATCCCAAGCCCGTCGCAATGCTGGCAAGCCCCTTTTATGGAGTTAAACGAGAAGCTAAGCGGCTCCAGCGGCTCGAAAGAGACCTTGCAATCAAAGCACGCCGAGTGTTCGCTAAAAAGCAGATGGTGCTTTTCGGATCCTATCTCTTTTGCGTTTGTTATCTCTATCTCGACGACGCCGAAGCTCTCTTTCAGCGCTTTTTCAACGGCGTCCGCTATACGCGCCTTATTCTCCTCGGTGGCGTTTATCCTGTCTATTACGAGTTTTATCGTGTGTTTTTTCGTCTTCGAGAGCTCTATCTCTTCGTCCAGTCTTGTCAATACGCCGTCTATCTGCACGCGCACAAACCCTTTTTGGCGAAGCTTCTCGAGCTCGTCCGCAAATGTCCCCTTTTTTTCGTTAACTATAGGGGAGAGCACCATTATCTTGGCGTCTTCCGGCAGTTTCAACACCTCGTTTATGATGTCCTGCGCGCTCATAGAGCTTATAGGCTGTCCGCACAGATGGCAGTGCTGGGCGCCGATACGGGCGAACAAAAGCCTCAGATAGTCGTAAATCTCCGTTATCGTGCCGACCGTAGAGCGCGGGTTTTTGCTAGTAGTCTTTTGGTCTATCGCAATCGCTGGCGTCAGGCCGTCTATCTTATCTACGTCCGGCTTGCCGACCCTATCCAAAAACTGCCTAGCATAGCTGGACAAGCTCTCTATATATCTTCTTTGCCCCTCCGCATATAACGTGTCAAACGCCAGCGTAGACTTGCCGCTGCCGGATAGTCCGGTAAAAACGACGAGTTTGTTTTTTGGTATTTCGATATTGATATTTTTTAGGTTGTTCTCTCTGGCGCCGAATACTTTAATTTTATCCATTGTTACACTCTAACTTCTATTGTTATATTTTGACGAAAAACTCATATACGAGGGAGCCTGTTATAAAAAAATAGAGAACCAGCATCATCCCTTTATGTTTTGTCGCGTGCGTTTTTGACGCCATATATATACCGAGATAGACGCCCAAAACCGCGGGAACCGCCACCTGAAGGCCTTTCGCTATGTCCAGCGCGCCGGCCAAATAGAAGCTTGCGGCCGCAAAAATACTTGTCGATATGACGTAAAAAAGCGTAATTCCTATCGCCTTTTTAAGCCCAAATCCAAGAAAGCCTACAAGAACGGGAGCCAATAAAAGCGCCCCCCCTATCCCGACTGACGAGCCCAGAGCCCCTATAAAAAGCCCTATCGCAAAAAAAAGAGGCGGGCTCTTTTTTTCGTGGGACTCATGCCTCTCAGCCGGAGACATTAGCAGCTTGACGATGGTAAAAACCATAAACGCAAGCAAGATAAGCGCAAGGGTTTTCTCGTCAGCCATTCCGGTAAAATGCGCGCCAACCACCCCGCCAAAGGCGCCGCCCAGCAAGAAAGGCATTGCGGCCTTGACGTCGAAAACTGAATTTTTATAGTTTATATATGATCCAAAAACGGAGCTAAAGCTCATCTGCATGGCGGAAATCGCAATCGCATCTTTTATGTTAAGACCTAGAAAAATCAGCATAGGAACGGTAATAGTGCCGCCTCCGACACCGAAAAAGCCGCTGAGTAGTCCGGCAAGTAGTCCGGTCGTAACCAAAAAAATATCCATCTATCCCTCTAAAAAAGGGGTCAATTATACCTTTTTGGCACAAAAATTTATGTTAAATTGGTACAATCTAAACAGTAAAATGCGCAGAGGGGTTAAATGCAAGAAGACGCGCTGGAGAGCCTCGGCCTGCAAGAGGCAAACGACGAGGAGTTGACAAAGAGCTTTGAGAGCCTAAAAGAAGAGAGAGTCTTTACGGCTGAGGAGCTTTTGATAGACTATTCGGGGCTGCTCGATATGCAAGCCGAGTTTTCGTCATATCTTGGAACCGTAGAGCTAAGCCTGGCCGAGATATTGAAGCTGCAAAAGGGCTCCATCATAGACCTGAAAAAACCGGCCGGCGAATCGGTGGAGATATTCATAAACCAGAGAATCATAGGTAAAGGCGAAATCATGGTGTACGAGAAAAACCTTGCCATCAGGGTAAACGAGATACTAGACTCCAAAACCGTTATCGAATATTTTTCAAAAGAGAAATAATGAGAATTTTTGTTCTGTTTTTTGCATTGGTCATGAATATTTTTGCCGCAAGCATGCTCTCCATGAGCGTAAATGAGAATACCGAGAGCGTCGAGATAAATCTCTCTTTTGACGCGCCGTTCGAGGGTGGCATAGAACAAAACGCTACCGAAAAAGCCGTAATACTCAAAATATCGGGCATAGCCATAGATTCGAAAAAAGAGGTTGCCCTCTCTCAAAACTCGCTAATATCGAAAGTTACGATGATAAAAGACGGGCCGACGGCGGTGCAGCTAACTTTTGAAAATAAAAAAGAGATAGCTTTTGAGGCTCTAAAGAATAACGACGGATATAAACTGCAGCTAAAAATAACGCCTAAGGCCGCGACGCCGGAGCATAGCGTAGAGGCAAACGCAACGCCGATGCCAAAAGCGGCCTCTACCGAGCTTCCAAAGACGCAAGACGGCAGCGAAGTGAGCTGGCGCTATATCGTAGTGGTATCCTTTTTGGCATTTCTGGTGGCCGTAATGTTTTACGTTAAAAAGAGATTTGCAAACGGCAACGCCGCATCAAAAGGCGGATGGCTGCTGCCTAAAAACTTCACTCCGGCAAAAAAGGACGATGAGGTCAGCGTAATAACCCAAAGCTTTCTGGATCCAAACAACAAACTAATGCTGGTCGAATACAACAGCATCAGATACCTACTGTTGGTTGGCAATACGAATGCGGTAGTGGACAGATACTATGCGGAAGACGCCGATTTGCAAAACGACGAGTTTAAAAAAGTGATGGCGGAGAATGAGCGCAAGCTGAGCGAGTTTCTAAAACCGCAAGCGCAGCTTTCCAATTTTGACCAGTACCGCATAAAAGCGGAAGGGGATATCTAGCTTAGCTAAAAAAATCGCCTATATGCTCTCTCATAAGCCTAGGGTCGGCTATTTTGTTCACGAGCACCCTAAACGATGCGGCGCCTTCGATACCTTTTGAATAAGTATGTAGATGCTTTCTAAACATAATTACGCCGCGTTCGCCGTGGAAGTTCACCATCTCGTCGAAATGCTCCAAAATAACCTCCCTTTTTAGCTCGCTCGGTACTTCGGCCGTGCCATGCTTTATCTGATAGAATATCCACGGATTTCCTATCGCCGCCCTGCCTATCATGATACCGTCGCATTTTGTTAGCTCTGCCACCTCTTTCGCCTTCTCAAAGCTTGTTATGTCGCCGTTCGCGATTACCGGGATATTCACGGCCGCCTTTATCTCGGCTATAGCCTCATAGTCCACCTCGCCGCCGAATTTCATAGCCCTCGTGCGCCCGTGAACGGCTATGAAGTCCGCGCCGCTATCCTCGCATATCTTTGCTATCTCGACGCCATGTTTGCCTTCAAATCCAAGACGGATTTTGCAAGATGTGTACTCTTTGTTTGAGGTTTTCTTGATGGTTTCTATAAGCCTAGACATCTGCGGCAAATCCTTCAAAAGGCCGCTTCCGCTATTGTTGCCCACCACTTTTGGAGCCGGGCAGCCGCAGTTAAGGTCTATGATATCTATACCTTCCATGTCGTTTAGCACCTCTACGGCTCTTTTTACGACATCCTCTTTATATCCCGCTATCTGGACGGAATAAGGCGTTTCGCGCTCGCTTTTTTCGGCAAGCTTTTTCGTCTTTTTGCTGGCATAGGCCAGGGCGTTTGAGCTAATCATCTCGCTGACGGTCAAGTCGACGCCGAATTTCTTTACTACCGAGCGAAAAGGAAGATCGGTATAGCCCGCAAGCGGAGCTAATACCGTGAAGTTTGGACCGAAGGAGAGTTTCATATTGCGGTTTTTACTTTTGTAGCGCTTCTAAAAAGCTTGACAGTCTTAGGTTTTTGCCTTTTTCTTTTAGGCACAAGAACGCTTTAAACTCCAGGAATTCATCGTCTCCGCTTTGGCTTAAAAGCTCTTTTGCCTTATCTATCACCTCAAGCTCAAGGTTTACGTATATATATGCGCCCGTAGCCTCGATATTGTCTCTTGAAAGTATAAAGAACAGCTCAAGCGTCTCATCCGGATTTAGTTTTTTGATAAGCGTTTTGGCGAGCGCTATGTAGTCGTCTTTTGTAAACTTCGTAATTGCGCAAAGCTCTTTTACATACTCTTTGTCGAGCTCATACTCTTCGTCGGAGCCGCTAAATCTGGTTATAAGTTTGATAGCGATAGCCTTGGTAGGCGTTATATCCAGTTTTTTAATCTGTTTTAGGTCGCCAAACTCGACATACGTATCAAACGCTTTTTGGCAGAGAGGAGTTAGCTTATCGCAAGACTTCAGCACCTCTTCCGAATATTTAGGCTCTACGGCTATTCTGTTTTCAAGGTTCTTTTGCATCAAAGGGTTGTCTTTGGATAGCCTATATTTCGATATATCTATATATTCGCCCAAATCCTCTATTTTATGGATTGTCTCCGCGACCTTGTCTATTTTTGGGATATTCAGCTTAAATCTGCTTTTTGGCTTTATGTCGCATTGGATAATAAAATCGGCAAGCGTCTTAAACTCTTGGTTTTTATACTCTTTTTCGTCTTCGTGCCCCAAAAATTTAGCCGATATCTGCTCCGTCAAAGTCTCATAATCATGCTTATACGAATTGATTTTTAGATAGTTGATAAGCCCGTAGTAGCTCATATGCGCAATCGTCGCCACAAAAAACAGTATCAGAGGCACTACTACCCATACGGCGGAAGGAAGCGTATACGTCCACCCCAAAAACGAAAAGCTATACTCGCCAGCTACGTTAAACATAGCTATCAGTCCGACCAGACAAACATACAGAAAAGAAAATAGTGTATAGTTTTTTAGACTCATTTATTTACCTTTTGCCTTATTCTCTTTTTCTACGATCTCTCTGCAAACTATACAATATCTTGCAAAAGGTTTTGCTTTAAGACGAGGAAGGCCTATCGGGTCTTCGCACATTTCGCAAGTGCCGTAGCTGCCGTCTTTTATCTTTTTAAAAGCGTACTCTATCTCTTCAAGCTCTTTTTTCTGCTGCATTATTATCGCATCCGATATTACGGCGTCTCCGCTGGCGGAAGCAAGATCCCCTTCGTCTTTTAGATCGTCTTTTTGCGCTCCGGCCTGCTCATCGGCAAAGGAGGCTATATTTTTTTGGAGCTGTTTTTTTCTCTCGCTTAGTATCTCTTCAAAATACACCAAATCTTTAGCTTTCAAAAGGACCCCTTATTTATGGTATGGATGGTTGTTTTTTATTGCAAGGCCTCGAAAAACCTGCTCGGCAAGCACCAGCTTCGCAAGCTTATGCGAAAACGTCAAAGGGCTAAGGCTTACAACGGCGTCAGCTTTTTTCAAAAAAGAGTCGTTAAAGCCGTAAGCTCCGCCTATAAAAAAATTTATCTGCGAACGGTTGTCGAATAGTCTGCTAAAAGCGTGGCTATCCATTGTTTTGCCCTCTTCGGCGAGAGCTACGTTATATGAATTCTCAAAGTAAGGGAGATATGCTTTCTCGTAAGATTCTCTTGCGGCGTCCACGCCTTGCCTTTGTGAGGCGGCGAGAGACTTATCGAATAGCTTTATAAACTCCAGCGAACAAAACTTCTGTGACATCTTCTGATAATCTTTTAGCATCGCCTCTATATCTTTGTCTTCGCTTTTTTCTATAGTGAAAACCCTAACCTTCAAAAGTTCTATTTTCCAAAATAAAGAAGCAGATCCGATACCGTCTTTTTGAGGTCGTCTCTTTTTACTACCATATCTATGAGCCCTTTTTCCAAAAGAAACTCGCTTCTTTGGAATCCTTCCGGCAACTCCGCGTTTATCGTCTGTTTAATAACCCTTTGTCCGGCAAATCCGATAAGTGCGCCAGGCTCGGCTATGATGACGTCGCCTAGCATCGCAAAAGATGCGCTTACGCCGCCCATAGTAGGATCGGTCAGTATCGAAATAAACGGTAGACCCTCTTTTGCAAGCTTCGACAACGCCGCTGACGTTTTGGCCATCTGCATAAGACTGAACGTACTCTCTTGCATTCTGGCCCCGCCGGAGGCCGACACTATTACTACACCGCATTTTTTCGCTATAGCCCTATCGACCGCCCTGACTATCTTTTCGCCTTCTACGGAGCCGAGGCTTCCGCCCATAAATCCAAAATCGAATATTGCCACCTGAGCGGGTATGCCGTTTATCGTACACTCGCCGCTAACGACCGAGCTTGCCCTGCCCGTTTTCTTCTCGCCCTCTTCGACTCTTTTTTTGTAAGACTTTTTATCTACGAAATTTAACGGGTCTACCGGGGAGAGGCCTTTATCCATCTCGACGAAGCTCCCCTCGTCGCATAGTATCTCTATTCTATCTTCGACGGAGAGCCTCATATGGTATCCGCACTTAGGGCAAACGTATCTTTTTGCGGCAATCTCCTTAAAATACATCAGCGCCTGGCAGCTCTCGCACTTAATCCAGTGTGACGGAGCCTCGCTTTTCGCAGGCCTCTCTTTTCTGATTTTATTTACTATGTCGCTAAAGAACATCTTGCTCTTCCTTTGCCCTTAATACTATTTCTAAAGTTTCTTCAAAAATTTTTTTATCGCGCGACACCAAAAGGGTATCGTCTTTATTGTATATATACATATCATCCAAAAAATGTAGCGCCGCAATTATATCAAAAATTCTTAACTTGCCCATAAACAAGGCAAAAGAGGCGTATCTGGAGTATGAAAGAGATAGGGCCAGCGCCCCCGGAGATCGAAACTTTATGCCGTTTTTATGTAGTGCGCCGGCAACCTTCGGATTTGCGTACGCCTTTTCAAAAATAGCCAAAGAAGAAGATGGCCTATCCGCCATTAACGCAGACCGTCCATATATGTTTCCGTGTTCGAGTCTATTTTCTTTATAAAAATAATCCCCGTTTGCAAAGTTACAGACAAACGACTTTTCGGGCTTTTCGCCGTCGCCAAGACAAACGCTGACACCGTAATACGGAAGTCCTGCGGCAAAATTATCGCTGCCGTCAAGGGGGTCTAGATATATGGTTTTTTCGCCATTTCCGATATATCCGCTCTCCTCAGAGTATATTTTGCCAAACGCCGATAGATTGCGGACGAAAATCTCCTCGGACAGAAGGTCGGCCTTCATGCTTTTGTCGCCGCCCTCTCCTACGCCGAATTTTTCGGTAAGCTCTGCGAGACTATACGACTCCACCCTCTCCAGAAACTCTTTTGACGATAGGATGCAGGCCTCGTAAAACTCCAAGATTACCCCAGCAGCTTGTCCGCTATCGCTTTTGCGGCCTCTCTTCCGTCAAGCGCCGCGTTTACGACTAGATTTGCGCCGCGATAGCAGTCGCCGCCGGCATATACGCCTTCCAGACTTGTTTCATACTCTTTGTTTACAAGTATTTGGCCCCATTCGTCAGTTTTTATACCTGCAGACGGTACGAATGCCGGAACGTCCATAGAGAAGCCCAGAGCCAATACCACTATATCGGCATCCACGATCTCTTCGCTTCCGGCCACCTCTACGAGCTTGCCTCTGCCGCCGTCTTTTTGGATTTCAGTTTTTACCGCTTTTACCGCTTTTGCGTTGCCGCCATCTACTACTATCTCTTTTGGAGATGAGAAGAATTTGAACTCTACGCCTTCCTCTTTGGCGTTTTTAAACTCTTTCTTACTTCCGGGCATCCCCTCTTCGCCTCTTCTATAAAGGCAAAGCGCGGATTTCGCGCCCTCCCTTAAAGCGGTTCTCACGCAGTCCATAGCGGTATCGCCACCGCCTATCACGACTACTTTTTTATCTTTTACGTCTATCGTCTTTATTTGCGGCAGATCGATCTCTTTTTTTTGGGCGCTTCCCAAAAAGTCCATAGCCTGATATACGCCGTTCGCGTCTTCGCCGCCTATTCCGGCTTTATTTCCTCTTTTGGTGCCTATGCCTATAAATACGGCGTCATACTTGTTTCTAAGCTCGTCAAAACTTATATCCCTGCCTACTTCTTTGTTCGTAAAAAGGTTCATACCAGCGTTCTTTAGCATCTCAACCCTTCTAAACACGGCCGACTTATCGAGCTTGAAGCTAGGTATGCCCCATGTCAGAAGCCCTCCCGCAAAAGCCTCTTTTTCATATACGTCCGCTCCGATTCCGTATCTTAGCAGGAATGTAGCCGCCGATAGGCCGGCGGGGCCGGCGCCTATTATCGCTACTTTTTTATTGCTCGTAATCCCGGGGAACTCTACCCCAAGCCCGTTTTTAAAACCTTCTTCAGTAATAAAGGTCTCGATAGAACCTATAGTAATGGCACCGAAATCCTTATTTAGGGTGCAAGCCCCTTCGCAAAGCCTATCTTGCGGACAAACGCGACCCATGATTTCAGGGAATGGCGAAGACTCGTTACTCATCTTGAACGCCAATTTCAAATCGCTGCCGGCAACCAGTTTCAGCCATTGCGGAATATAGTTGTCAAGAGGACATCCGTTGTGGCAATACGGAATACCACATTGAACGCATCTGTCGGACTGCGTTTTTGCGGAAGCGACGTCGTATCTCTCGTAAATTTCGTTAAAGTTTTTCAGTCTTTCTAGAACATTTTTTTTATTCGGTTCTACTCTTTTGTTTTTCAAAAAGCTTTGCATGTTATTAGTTACCTTCCTCAGGATTTAGAGGGGCTTTCATATCTTTTGGCATTACCAGCCAGAAGTATCTTACCTCTTGTCTAAAGCCGTTAAGTATGTTTAGCGCTTTTTCGCTCTTCGTTTCGGCATAGTGTTTTTTCAGTATACGTTTTAGGTATTGCCTTACCTCGTCGCTATCGTCCGTATCTATCCTTTGGGCAAATACCAGCTCGCCGTTTAACTTGTCGATGAACTCTTTGTCTTTGTCGTATACGAAGGCGATACCGCCGGTCATACCCGCGCCGAAGTTGATACCGGTTTTGCCTAGTATTACGACGACGCCTCTAGTCATATACTCGCAAGCATGGTCGCCGCTTCCCTCTATTACGGCAAGCGCGCCGGAATTCCTAACGCCGAATCTCTCGCCAACGGAACCCGCAACGAATAGTTCGCCGCCCGTCGCGCCGTATAGGCAGGTATTGCCGGCCGCGGCAAACTGCTCGCCGGAGAGCTTCGGAGTAATAACAACCTTGCCGCCGTGCATGCCTTTGCACACATAGTCGTTCGCATAACCGTCAAGATAGATGGATACGCCGTTGTTTAGGAATGCGCCAAGCGACTGCCCGGCTATACCGTGCAGCTTCAGGGATATGGTACCGTCGGCCAGTCCTTTGTCGCCGTAATATTCGGCTATTTCACCGCTTATAAGAGAGCCGAAGCTTCTGTTTAGGTTTGTTATCTCTTTTTCGACCACTATATTGTTGTCTGGATTTTTTATCGTAGGTTTTAGGCCTTCGAGTATCTCTTTTTCAAATTCGTTATCGTCAAAAGGTTCGTTAGAAGGTTTTTGGCACTTGTCAAACCCGTCCACCTTTCTAAGTATGCCGCTAAAATCGAATTTGGACGCAAACTCCCCGTCTATGACTTTTAGAAGTTCGCTTCTGCCTATCAGCTCATCGAGGCTTCTGTAGCCCATAGAGGCCAGTATCTCTCTAATATCTTCGGCCAAGAATTCGAAGAATTGCACTATCTTATCCGCAGTTCCTCTGAAGTTGGCCCTTAGCTCCTCTTCTTGCGTGGCTATACCCTCGGTACATCTGTTTAGGTGGCAAACCCTAAGTATCTTGCATCCCAAAATCGCCAAAGAGGATGTTCCAAACGCATATGCCTCGGCGCCGAGAAGTGCGGCTTTTACCACGTCTAGACCTGTTTTTAGACCGCCGTCGGTCTCAAGAGTTACAAACTCTCTTAGGTGGTTTACTTTTAGAGCGTTATGCGCTTCGCTTAGTCCTATCTCCCAAGGGTTTCCGGCAAACTTTATAGACGTCAGAGGCGCGGCGCCTGTACCGCCGTCACCGCCAGAGATAATAATCTTATCCGCATACGCTTTTGCCACGCCGGCGGCAATCGTACCTACCCCTACCGTAGAAACAAGTTTTACCGACACTCTCGCCTTTGGATTCACCTGCTTTAGGTCGAAAATCAGCTGGGCCAAATCCTCGATAGAATAAATATCGTGATGCGGCGGCGGAGATATTAGCGTAACGCCCGGCACCGTAAATCTAAGCTTTGCGATTAGAGGAGTTACCTTGTGCCCAGGGAGCTGTCCGCCCTCGCCCGGTTTTGCGCCTTGCGCAAGTTTGATCTGAATTTCGGTCGCGCTTCTAAGGTATGCCGGCGTAACGCCGAATCTTCCGGATGCGACCTGTTTTATCTTCGAGTTCATAGGAGATTTTAGTCTCTCCGGAGATTCGCCGCCCTCGCCCGAGTTCGACATACCGCCAATTCTATTCATCGCTTCGGCCATCGCTTCGTGCGCTTCCGGACTTATAGAACCTAGACTCATTGCGGCCGTAGAGAATCTTTTGAATATGGCCTCTTTCGACTCTACTTCTTTGATATCTATAGGCTGCCTATCGGAGGATATGGCGAAAAAGTCCCTGATCATCTTTTGGTTTCTGCCGTTGATTAGAGCCTTGTAGTGTTCATAGTCTCTTTTGTCTCCGGTTTCCACCATCTTTTGCATCGCATATATTACGGACGGTGAGTAGTCGTGATATTCGCTTCCTAGGCTGAACTTATAGAAACCGCCGATTTCAAGAGGGAATATCTTTTTGGCCGCATTTTTCTTATATATTTCGTGGTGTCTAGCCTCTATCTTTGCACCGATATCCGCGAAATCAAGACCGCCTATAGGAGAGTGGGATACGGCGAAACATTTGCCGACGATATTTTTTGAAAGCCCCAGCACGTCGAAAAGACCGGAGTTCCTATATGAGGCTATCGTAGCGATACCCATTTTGGAGAGTATTTTCTGGAAGCCGAGGTCTATAGCGTGATGCGCGTTTTTGAGCGATTTTCTAGTTTGGTATCTGCTAAGCTCCTTGCTTTTGCATATATCATATACCGTTGCATACAGAAGATGCGGATAGATAGCGCTGGCGCCGTACGCCACAAGAACCGCCGCGGTATGCGAATCGAATACTTCACCGGTTATACAAACCATCGAAACAAGATGCCTTACACCCTCTTCCAATAAAACGGAGTTCAGACGTCCGACGACCATCGCCATAGGTATGGCTTTTTTAGCGCCGTCAACGGCTCTGTCGTCCAGAACCACTATTCTGATCTTTTCGTCTTTTACCGCTTTTACGACTTCGGCGGCAAATGCGTCAAGCTCGCTCTCAAGCTCTTTTTCGAAAACAGTATAGAATGATTTATGTTTATAGCAAGCTTCGTATCTAGGATTCTTTTCATCCCCAAAGCTTAGAAGTACGTCCAGCTTGTCTTTGCTTAGAAGCGGGGAGAAGGTCTTGATCCTCTTCGCGTTCTCTTCCGTCTCGCTAAGTATGTTGTGTATCTCGCCAAAACCGGTATTAAGGCTCATAACCACTTTTTCCCTTATAGGGTCGATAGGCGGATTCGTAACTTGTGCGAATTTTTGCTTGAAGTAGTCGCCAAACGGTCTAAACTCTTTGCTAAACGCCGCAAGCGGAGTGTCGTCGCCCATGGAGCCGGTATTTTCCTTGCCCTCTTCCATCATAGGCCTGACAACCATATCTATAAGCTCGTAGTTATAACCGAAATAGAGCTGCTTTTCTACTAGATTGTCGCAGGAGTAGTCTATGCTCTCATCGGAAGAGTCTAGAAACTCCTGCATATGTATCATATGCCTATTTAGCCACTTAGCGTAAGGCTTGGAGTTTTTGAGATACTCGTTGATGTCGTCGTTTTTTAGCACTTTGCCGAATTTTAGGTCTACGCCTATCATCTGACCGCTTTGCAGCCTGCCTCTTTCTACTATTTTGTCCTCGTCTATATCGAGTACGCCGTATTCGCTGGCTATAAGTATCTTGTGGTCTTTCGTGATGATATATTTCGCAGGTCTAAGGCCGTTTCTATCAAGTACGCATCCTATGTATCTACCGTCAGTCAAAGTAACCGCAGCCGGGCCGTCCCAAGCTTCGAAGCACGTGGAGCTATATTCGTAAAAACTTCTGAGTCCAGCGTCAAGATGCGGAGCGTTTTGCCAAGGGGCAGGTATAAGCGCTCTTGCCGCCTTGAAAAAGTCAAAACCGTTTATCGTCAAGAATTCGAAGAAGTTGTCAAGGCTTGCGGAATCCGAACTTCCCTCCTGCAAAACGGGAAGAATTCTTTTTATCTCTTCGTCGGTAAACACTTCGCTTTTTAGCGATTCGCTCTTCGCTACGGCGTTGTATCTATTGGCTTCTACCGAGTTTATCTCGCCGTTGTGGGCAAGCGTCCTAAAAGGTTGCGCCAGTCTCCACTTAGGAAGCGTGTTTGTAGAAAATCTTTGATGGAAAAGCGCGAAAGAGGCTTTAAATTTTTTGTTCGTAAGGTCTTTGAAAAACTCCCTAATATGGGTAGGCATCACAAGGCCTTTATAGCTTATCACCTTGCTGGAAAACGAGCAGATATAGAAATTTTCATCCTCTATGGAGTGTTCGATCTCTTTTCTCGTCAGATACAAAAGAGCGTCGAATCTTTTTGCGGACATGAGGGAGTTTGGCACTACGAATACCTGCTCGATATCAGGCAGCATCTCAAGCGCCTGCTTGCCTAGCGCATCGGTATTTACGGGAACCTTTCTATAAAAAAGCACGCTAAGATCGTTATTTTCGCACTTGGCCTTAAAGATATCTTTTTGCTTTTCGTCGGTGAAAAATACCTGCGCTACCGCAAATTGTTCAGGCAGGTCGTATCCGGCATTTTTTGCGGCATAGCTCATAAACTCGGCCGGCATGGCGAACAAAAGTCCGCTTCCGTCGCCGCTTTTACCGTCAGCCGCTATCGCACCCCTGTGCATCATTCTCTCTAGAGCCGTTATAGAGTCTTCTACTATTTTATGATCGGGTATATTTTTGATGCTTGCCAGCACCCCAAAGCCGCAGTTGTCCTTAAAAGAAGAGAGCAAATCCATCTATGTTTCCTTAGAGCTTATTCCAAAAAAATTTTCGGAAAAATCAAATGCGAAATCTTACAAAAAAACGGGTAAAATACTTATAAATCGGCGGAAATTTTGGCTTTTTACGGGGAAAAATGCAGGGATTCGTACTAGCAATCAGAAAAGTCAAGGAAGAAGACCTCCTGGTAACAATACTCACAGAGAGCAAAATAAAGACGATGTACCGCTTTTACGGCGCGAGACACTCCTCTATAAATCTAGGCTACAAGATAGACTTCGCATCGGAACCAATCCAAAACAGAACGCTTCTAAGACTTCGCGACGTCACGCATCTAGGATATTCATGGCTGCAAGATAGAAATAAGCTGCTTGCATGGCAATCTTTTTGCGCGCTGCTCGGAGAACACCTAAAAGAGGTAAACGAGCACGGCGGTTTTTATTTTCATATGCTCGACTCCGCAGCGGCCAAACTGTCGAGAGGCTCGGCAAAAAGAATGCTGCTTGAAAGCTACATGGCCATGATAAAAACCGAGGGGCGTTTTCATGGCCACACGGAATGTTTTTTTTGCGGCGAGGAATTTTGCGAAACCGACAATATCGCGCTAGCCAGAGGCTTTTTGCCTTCCCATGAAAAATGCGTATTCCAGCCCGGCTTCGATAGAAGGAAGATAGCCGATTTTTTTGAGAGCGGCGACACGGTGTCTTTTGAAAACGCAGAAGTAGAAGCTCTTTTTTCGGTAATGCTTCTCGGTTTTTAACTTTTTTTGTTAAAATCGCCAAAACCCACTAAAAAGCGGCAGGTAATAATGCTAGAAAAGCTAATTGGCAGCGACAGATTTTGCGACATGATGGAAAACAATACCAGGGAAAACGTCGCATTTATGCTTGAAAACGGAATAGAGTTCGGAGTGATATGCAGCACCGAAGAGGTATTGTTTGAGCCGCCCCTGCCGCCGGAGATAAAAAAGAACATAAAACCGATAGCGCTTTTTGTGCTTTCCAACTATTCTTTCGAGAGCGCCTATATAGACGATGATGGCGGCACGCTCTTTTTTGAAGCCGGGTTTGGGCCTGACAACTATGCGTCGCTTGTCGCGATAGAGCTCAGGAACATAATCCAGATAGTGGTAGAAGATACGCCGGTATATATTAATGTTTGCGCCGGAAGGCAGAGGATAAGAAAAGAAGCCAAAAAAGCGAAGGAGCCGGAGATTTCCACCGCGGATAAATCGATGGAAAAACTCCTCAGCAGGCCGGAAAATAAGAAGTTTTTAAAATAACTTAGCTGTGAGCCAGCTTGATGCTTTGCAGATATTTGACTACGTTTTCCACAAACGCGTTATGCTTATCTTGCTTTAGATACGCTATATAGAGCTTTCTTTTTATCTTTCTATTCTTCAACCTAGCCTCAAACAGAACGCCTCTCTCGATCTCATCCGCAATAACAAATCTTGACATCACCGCGATTACCGGTTTTTTGGCGTCGGTCGGATACTTCAGGATGGTCTGTTTAACGGCCGTAGAGTCGCTAAGCACGGATCTCATCTCGAAATCCTCGGAACACGCGAGGGCGAGCTCTCCGAATACTTCCGCCATAACCCTTCTGGTGTGAGAATTTTCCTCTCTACACACCCACGCGTATTTTTTTAGGTCGGAAGGCTTGATATATTTCGGAAGCGGTGTGTTGCTGAAAAATACCAGTTCATCTTCCATCCATTCCCTATAAATAACGCCCTCTTTAAAGTGCGGGCTCTCGATCAAGGCTATGTCGGCTCTCTCGGAAACCAGGTCGTCTATCGCATCTGCAGATTTTTTTATATTGATAAATACTTCGTTGGCAATCGACTCCTTGATGTCGCTTAGGTAGCTAGGAAGTATGTAGCTCCCTATCGTATACGAAGCGGAGATGATAAAATTCAGCTCTTTATTGATTATTTTAACTATCTCTTTTTCTGTATTTTGTATACATTTTTCCAACTTTAGAGCGATCCTATAGAGCTCTTCGCCCTCTTTTGTCAGCACTATTCCGTTTTTCTTTCTATCCAGAAGCTTCGTCTGCATATACTCTTCGATAAACTTTATCTGCTGCGTAACCGCCGGCTGCGATATTCCCATTTTGGCGCTCGCTTTTGAGAAACTTCTTTCTCTGACGACCGTCAAAAAGGTAAGTACTTTGGAAAAATCTTTTAACATATTATGTTGTCTCCAGCTTATAATTGGAAAAGTTATAGCAGTATAACTAATCTTTATTTATAATTTCAAGATATAAATATAAATTTTTGAAAATTAAATGGGGTTTATATATAATTTTACTCATTATATTAATAAATTTTATACTAAACGAAACATTAAAAATAGCTTTATAACAATGATAGAAAAAAGACTAAACGAATTAAACCCATCCCAGAAAGACGCCGCGACCACCGTCGACGGGCCTCTTCTCATACTGGCGGGCGCCGGCAGCGGCAAGACGAAGACCATTACGACAAGGCTTGCATATCTGCTAAGCCTAGGAATAGACCCCGCAAATACGCTGACTCTAACTTTTACGAATAAAGCCGCCGAAGAGATGAGAAACAGGGCGCTTTCGATGATAGATTCGCCGCTCTATCCTCCGCTTCTTTGCACGTTCCATAAGTTCGGGCTTATATTCTTGAGGTTTTATATCCAAAAACTTGGGCGTGAAAACTCGTTTAGCGTGATAGATACCGACGACAAAAACAAGATATTGAAGCCCTTCTGTAAGGATTTTCCGGCATCAACGGCCGCGCACGCCATATCAAGCTACAAAAACGAGCTCCTCTCTCCCGAAGAGGTCCGTAAAGCCGCAAAAAACGAGCTTGAAGCCGAGATAGCGACCGTTTACGCCAAATATGAAGAATATATAACGGCGAACAATCTTGTCGATTTCGACGATTTGCTGCTTTTACCCTATAAGATACTAAGCCGCTTCGAGGACGTAGCCAGACAGACAAGCCAAAAATATCAATATATAATGGTAGACGAGTATCAGGATACCAATTCGTTGCAGTTCGAGCTTCTAAAAAAACTATGCTTTTTACACAACAATCTTTGCGTAGTAGGCGACGACGACCAGAGCATATATAGCTTCCGCGGGGCGAAAGTAGAAAATATCCTCTCTTTCGAATCCTCGTTCGGCGAGGCAAAAGTCGTCAAACTGGAAGAGAACTACCGCTCAAGCGCAAATATATTGGAAATAGCAAACTCGGTTATATCGAACAATAAACACAGGTATGAAAAAAAGCTGAAGCCGACCAGAAAATCGATGGAGGACGTAGAGTACAAAAACTTTGCGGACGAGAAAGAGGAGGCGACGTGGATCGCCAAAACGATAAAAGAGATGGTAAAAAAAGGCGAAAATCCTTCCGATATAGCCGTCTTGTTTCGTGTAAACGCCGTCTCCAGGGCTATCGAAGAGGGCTTTAGGGCCCAAAATCTCGGGTACGTGTTTATAGGCGGCATGAAGTTTTACGAAAGAGTAGAGATAAGGGACGCCATAGCGTATTTGAGGCTGGCGATAAATCCAGGCGACGACTTCTCTTTAAAAAGGGTCATAAACAAACCGAAAAGAGGCATAGGAAAAACAAGCATAGAGAAACTGGACGCTCTGTGCGCGCGACTAAACGTCAAGACGTTTGAGCTTTTATCGAACGATTTTTACAACGACGCCGTTTTGCAAAACGTCGGCAAAAAGAGTTTCGGGGAGCTAAAAAATTTCGTAAAAATAATCGAAGAGTTGCGGATACAAAAAGAGAAATCGACGTTTTCGCTAATAGACGAGTTTGAAAACCTCACAGGCCTAAAAAAATTCTTTCTGTCGCTGCCCGGCGAGGAGGAGAGAGCCGCAAACCTGGACGAGTTTTACGGCTCGCTCAAAGAATACTTCAAGGCAAACCCGGAACAGGATATAGAGGAGTACCTGAACGACATCAGCATCCAAAGCGACGTAGACACGGCCGACTTTGGCAGAGAGGTGCCTATTATGACCGTGCACGCCTCAAAAGGACTGGAATATAAAACGGTCTTTGTAGTGGCGATGGAGGAAGGGTTTTTCCCCGTTTCAAACGAACGCACAGACATGGAAGAGGAGCGCAGGCTTTGCTACGTAGCGTTCACTAGAGCCAAAGACAAGCTAATCATAACAAGCTCAAAAAGCAGATTTGTGTACGGTAAGAGAGACTACTGTCCTCCTAGCAGATT
>CAZMPN010000017.1:0-40000 GCA_964568395.1 uncultured Helicobacter sp.
CCGAGAGTAAAATGCCTATGTATATTTTCTATGACGACTATGGCGTCGTCGACCAGAAGCCCAAGCGATAATATAAGCGCAAACAGCGTAATCCTGTTTATCGTCTGGTCTATCATCATCCCGGCGAACAGCGTAAGCGCAAAAACAAGCGGAATCGTGATGGAGACTATGGCCGCCTCTTTTAGCCCGAGCATAAAATATAGCAGCAGGACTATGATGCCGATAGATATGGCCAGATGGAACATCAGCTCGTCTACGACGTGCCCGGCCTTATATCCGTCGTTTCTGGTAACTATGAGCTCTATCTCTTTAGGCAGGCTCTTTTTTATCTCTTCCAGCTTCTGGCCTACCGCTTCGCTTACGACTACGGCGTTCGAGCCCCTCTTTTTTGCCACGTACAAGGTAAGCTGTCCGCTTTTCTCGCCGACTTTCGCGCCATCAAAAGCCTCTCCTTTGACTATGGAGGCCGACTGTTTGGCTTGCACGTTCTTGCTATCTTCTATTTTTGCTATCTCGCGCAGGTATACTATATGGCCGCCCCTAGAGGCTACGATTATTTCGCCTAGATCCTCATAGTTTTTGAGATAACCCTCGAAACCGACTTCAACGCTTAGCTTTTCGCCCTCTATTTTTCCGACCGGAAGGGACGAGGCGGCCGAAGATATCGCTTTTTGCACGTCAAAAACGGTTAGATTGTAGGCCGAAAGCCTTGCGGAGTCGAGCCAGATATTGAACTGTCTTTTGTTTTCAGGTTTTATGCCTACGACCGATACATCTTTTATCCTGGCAAGCTCGTCGCCAATCTCCCTTGCCGATCCGAAAAGCGCGCTTTCGTCGATGCTTTTTGATGTTACGGCCACCGTATATATAGGAACTTCGTCTATATCCATCGGTTTTACTAGCGGCTGTGAGGCGTTTTTTGGCAACAGGTCCATATTCTGCATCACCCGGTCGTAGAGCTTAAGAAGCGAGCTCTCTTTGTTTTCGCCGACCTTAAACTGTACCGTTACGACGCCAAAACCGTTTTGGGCCATGCCGAATATATGCTCTACGCCGGTCAGCTCGTTTAGTTTTTTTGACAGAGGCTCGACTATCACCTTTTGCACATCGGCGGAATTCGCGCCTGGATAAGCGACGATTACGCTGGCGGAAGGCACGTCTATCTGCGGATTTTCTTCTTTTGGGGTAAAGGTAAATGCAAAAATACCCATTATAAGGACGAAAACGGCTATTATCGGCGTCAAAGGATTTTTCAGAAAGGTTTGCGCCGCCCTGCCCGCAAAATTCAGTCTGACCTCACGCTCTAGCTCTTTTAACTCTTCTTCCGTTTGGCGAAGTTCTTTGTCGATGATTTCGCAGTTTTCTTTGATATCGTTTTGCATTATGCACTACTCCGTCTTCTGCCCGTCTTGCAGGCTCTCTTTCGGATTTTCTATAATTTTGGCGCCGTTATTTACGCCCTCTACGCTGGCATACTCTCCGCCTTGTTTTTTTATCTTTACGGGTCTGAACTTCGCGATGCCGCCCGCATATTCGAATACGCCCAGCACCCCGCCTCTTTTTGTAAGCGCGCTCACCGGAACCGATGTCTGCGCGGATGAACCTTTGGATGCTATCTTGACAAACATCCCGCTATAAAGCCCTTCCTGCTGCTTTGGCTCCGCCCTCAAAGAGAAGTTTCTGGCTCCAGCCCCGCTAGGCGTTATCGATATTATTTTAGCCTCGGCGTTCTTCTCTCCGGCTTTAAACTGCAAAGTCTGCCCGACTTTAAAATCCGAAAGCTCCTGCTCGTATATATCGGCCTTGATCCTAAGGTCGTTTTTGCCGCTAATAAGCACTATCGGCTGCCCAGGCATTACCATAGAGGCTATAGTCGCATATTTTTTGAGTATCACGCCGTCTATCGGGGCCCTTACGCTAGAGTAGCTCTGTTCGTTTCTTGCGAGAGAAAGCATTGCCGACGAAGAGTTCATCATCTGTGTTTTCGTCTCATAATTTAGTTTGGCCTTCTCAAACTCTTTTTCCGATACGACACCTTTTTCAAAAAGGTTTTTATATCTCTCATAATCCTTTTTGGCGTCGTCCGCCGCTGCTTTAGAGCTTACATAGTTGGCGTTTGCGGACAAGACGGCCGCTTGCGTGGAGGCCGTATCTATCTCGAAAAGAAGCGCGCCTTTTTTGACGACATCCCCCTCTTCCACGTATATCTTCTTTACGTAGCCGCCGATTTTGGAGGATACGACGCTCTCGTTTTTTGAGTAGACGACACCTGACAGCTCCGTACCCAACGTGCCGCCGCCGACCGTATAGAGCTTTGGCGCCCCAAAAAGAGATGCCGATATGGCAAAAGCTGTAAAAATAGTCTTCTTCATCACTTAATCCTTTATTCCTAATCCAACGGTATATCTATATTCGGCCTTCGAATTTAGATACATGGCTTTCGCCTCTATCTCTTTCGCCGCCGACACAGAAGCCTCCGCCTCTTTTTTTAGTAGTTCGCTTATATTGGTAAGCCCGTTTTGATACTTTAGCTTGTAGTTTTCGAATATCTGTGTCGCCAACTGTTTTGCGGAGCTGTTTTGAGCCAATAGATGCTCTTTTTGCTTCATATCTAGCTCTTTTTGCTTTGAATCGAATTTGGCGTAGCTTTTCATAGAAGCGGCTTCAAAAGACGCCTTCAGATATTCGGCTCTGGCGGCCTCCCTTTTTGCACTCCCTGCCCCAAAATCCGTAAGACTATACGAAAGCCCGACGCCCACCATATAAAAATCCTTTGACGACGAAGTAGTGAACGTATTGTCGTTATATCCGTATTTTGCAAAAGCGACCACTTTCGGCAAATACTCGGACAGCGTAGCGTCGCTTCTGTTTCTGGCCGCATCCGCCATAAACACGGAAGCTTTTAGCTCATCCCTATCCTCCGGATTTCCGGTTTTTACGCCAACCTCGTAAAAAGTTCCTACATCGTCCACGCTCTCGTCGTCTGTTAAAAACTTGAGATAGTGTATCGAGGTTTCATAATTCTTTTTTGCCTCAAACAGCCTGGCTTCGGCGGTCGTTTTGGCTAGGGACGCCTCCATAAGATCCGTTTTGGAGGCTAGTTTTTCTTTGTACATCTCGTTCGTATTTTTGACTATCTGTTCTACGCTTTTATATGAGAGCTCCATCGCATCTACGTATCTTTTCGACGCGACGGCAAAATTATAAGCTTTGAGCGTCTCGAGCGCCAATTTTTTCTCGTCCTTCTTGGAAATAAGAGCGGCGGCGGCCTCCATGTTTGCGGCGGCCTTCTCTTCGTTATAAAGCATAAAACCCATAAACAAAGGCACTCTATACTCCGCGGTCGTCTCGAAGTTGTTTATGGTTTTTGGATCGTTCAGGTCGGCAGTAGCGAAATCGGCCTGCGTCACTTCCCTGCTCGAAAGCTTGTTCATAAATACGTAGGCCGCATGATTGGTTCTGCTAAAGTTTTCGTTTAGGCTTATCTCGCCGAACTTCTTTGATGATATCTCCCTTAGTCTGGCTTTTGCTATCTCAAGATTTAGCTTTTTTGCTTTTAGCTCTTTATTGTTTTCAATCGCCTTTTTTAGTATCTCGTCAAAATCATACTGTTTAGCCTCCAGAATAAATGGCAAAACAGCTATCAAAAGCAGTCTTTTCAAGGGCTACCTCGTTTTATTAAATATAATGCTGGATGAATTATAACATAACAGCGCATTATTTTGATATATCTTTTTGGCAACACTAGGTACAATAATTAAAAGGAGTAATAATGCAAGAAGGCATGAATATATATGAGCTTACTTTGTTTGCGGTCGTAGCGGCTGCTACTTTTTTTATTTTAAAAACAAAAAAATAAAAGGCAACCGGCGCTTGCTAAATCGATATTATATCTGAGCTCGGGGCGCCGAAATAGTATCCCTGGCAGTAGTCGATTCCTATGTTTTTTACCTCTTCGTATATCTCTTTGCCGCTGACGAATTCAGCCACCGTCTCTATACCTATCGAGTTCGCAAAATTATGTATGCCGCGCACCACGCTTCTGGCGTTTGCATCGGAGGTTATATTTTTAATGAGACTTCCGTCTATTTTTAGATAGTTCACGTTGAGCCTCATAAGATACTCGAAGTTTGAGTAGCCTGTACCGAAGTCGTCTATGGCGAACCTGCACCCTAGCCGCTTCATCTCTTCCGTAAACGCCAGAACCTCGTTGTAGCTCTCTATGCCCTCGGACTCGAGTATCTCAAAAATAATATTCTTGCAGACATCCCGTCCGCCTACCGTTTGCTTGATATATTCGGTCATCTCTTCGCTTACCATATCCTCTATGGATAGATTGATCGAGAAATCTATATTTTTGCCGCCAAACTTATCAATCGCATTGCGCAAAACAGCCTTTGTAAGCTCCGGGTAAAGCCTCGTCTTCTTGGCTATATTGAGGAAGAAAAACGGAGAATGCATCTCGCCTTTCTCATCCTCCAGCCTCACCAGACACTCATATTTGACTATTTCCCCTGTTTTTGTGGATACAAGAGGCTGATAGAGGGTTCTTATTCTTTCGTCCCTTAGCGCCTTTTTTAGTCTCTTATACCAAACTATATTGTCGTTTTTCTGCTCTTCTATGGCGCCTTTTATATCTTCGAAACAGATATATTTTTGTTTTTTTGCTTTCGCTTTTTTTAGCGCCGTCTCGGCCTCCTCAAGCGCTTTGTCTTTTGACATCGATATACCTGCGCTAACGGAAATATCTATATCTATCCCATCTATATCGAAGGTGAAATCGTCAACAAACTCGATTAGTTTTTCGATCTCGGCCTTCAGGGCTTCGCAATTTCCGTTTGCTTCGACAAGCGCGAATTCGTCCGCATTGATATGATAGAAGGCAAAACCGTCTTTTTCGGCTATTTCGCCTATCTTGGCGGCAAACATCGTAATAAGCTTATCGCCTGCGTGTACGCCGTATATCTCGTTTATATCCTTGAACCTATCTATATTTAGCACGCCGACACACACCGAGCTGAACCCTTGCAGGTCTTTGAACAGCTTAAACCTGTTGCCTATCCTGGACAACCTATGTATATACATCTGGTTCTCAAGCTCTTTTTGCTGCATGAATGAGTTTATCCCAAAGCCTATATCGCCGGCAAGCTCATCCAGCATCGACACCTCTTTCTCGTCAAATCCGGTCTTGCTGCTCGAATATACCGATAGGACCCCGAAAGGCTCGGAATATATATCTTTTCTCAGCGGTATGGATATCAGGCTTTTTATGTTGTCGTCTAGATGTTCTTTTATGTATCCGTATAGCGGGTGCTCTTTAAAATTTGCGACTATATTTATCTTGCCTTTTTTAAGGGTATCCGTAAACGGCGATTTTTGCGGCATCTCATTTTCGAACTTGGATAACGCGCCGTCGATAGAATCGGAACTTATGCCGCTTTTATATTTGATGTCTAATTTGCCGTTTTCGACCATCTCTATCCAGACCATCTCATAGTCGCCGTGTTTGCATAGCCTATCGCAACATTTTTGTAAAAATAGCGGCATATCTTTGGCGCTAATAAGCAGCTGGTTTATATCGGTAACGGTCTTGATGATGTTTTCCAGCTTAATCTCTTTTTCGAGAGCCGCTTGCAGGCTCCTGTTTTGTTCCCTTAAGGACTCGAACGAACTATTGAGCGCCGTTTTCAGATTTTCAAACTCGAATATCGCATAATCAGAGCGTATGCTATTGCCGTTGGCGGCGAATTCGGTAATCTCCCTAAGCGGCCGTATGAAGTATTTGACAGAAATAAGAAAGATGATCGCATAGAAAATAAAATGTGCGTACAATGTCTTAACGATAATGTCGTAGGTGGAGCTAAGAAGTTTTTTAGATATATCCTCGTATCCTATCTTTATGAGCAGATAGCCCGTTTTCAGCTCGGTTCCTTTAAAGTACGAAAGCCTGTAAAAGAAGTATTTACCCTCTATTTTCCCGCTCTTAAAGTCATACCCCATAAGCTCTGAAACGTTCGACGGGAAAGGTTCGTCTATGGCTCTCCTATCGGTGGACACGTCTATCTTCTTTGCGTCGCCGGAAAAAGATATTGACTCAAAGAACGTGGTTGTGGCAAGAGCCCTGTCTAAATAGATTTGCAACTCCCTCTCGCTTAAACCGTGCTGTCCCAACTCCATAGATATCAGATATTCCATCCTCAAAACGGCGCCTTTCGTTGCCATGGATAGATTTTTTAGTTCGATTTCCTTATATCTAAGATACTGATATATACTTCCGGACACAACCGCTACAAAATAGGAGATTATGATCAAAATCGTAAAACGCTTGATCGTCATCTTCATTTGACAATCTCATCCGTAGATATTTTTTTCAGCTCCATATCCCTGATTGCGAAATCCATATTCGCCGGATCGATCCAGACTATACCGTCCAAGCTTTTTACGAAGTCTTCGTAGCTTTGTCCTTGCAGATATTTTTTGACCGTCTCGTAAAACTCCCTCGGATTGCTTTTTAGCGCACCGACCGCTTTGTCGTTTGCGTTTTTAAGCGTCGAGAGTTCGTCCTTATACTCTTTTATCTGTTCATTTGAAACAAAAAGAGCGTCTACAACTCTCAAATTCAAATCTTTGGTCGAAGCGATTCTTTTAAAGCCCGATTTTTCCAATTTGCTTGCGTACGGCTCATATGTCGCTATCACGACAGCCTTTGCGCCGGAAGAGTTTATATCGGAGATGGTTTGTTGATTTTTATACTGTTTATCTATTTTGTTTTTATCTATGCCGTATTTGTCGCAAAAAGAGTCCAAAAGAGCCATATTCACGCTTTGCGGCTCCAGATAAGCGGTAATCGAATTTTTATTCTTAAGCTCGCCTATATCGACGTTAGACATTATAACGTCGGAACCGTTTGATAGATTTGTAAAAAATATCGGTTTCAAATCTTTTTCGTTCGTAGCCAAATACTCGAACTGCGTCGCAAAAAAGCCGTCCACGAGCCTTGCGTCATATAGCTTTACGCTCTCATCCAGGCTTACCGTCCAAAGCGGCCTAAACTCGACGTCTTTTAGCCACCCTTTTTCATATGCGTATATCATAGGCATATACCCCGGCCATGGACTGATGGATATTCTTAATTTCGGCTTGCCTTCTATCGAGCAAGACGTAATTAAAAACATAGCCGAACAAAGCAGAAGAAATTTTTTGAGGCGTTTTATCACACGCATACCTTCTATTTTTACAACTTTAAGCGCAATATACTGAATATTCTTATAAAAAATTGTTAAACGGTTTTATTATTTTTTAGTATTTGGAGTGATAGAATAGAGCAACTACAATTGTAGACACAGGAGAGCGATAGATGCAAAACATATTTTTAAGCGTTGCCAAGATGGGCAGCGCGGATAGCGGACGGCAAATTTGGTTCTAGCAAAAAAGACCAAAGGGCTTATATATAGCGTATTTGCAGCCTATTGCCTATTGTCTACCCCTGTGTTTGCCGAAGACGATTTTTTAGACAAAGCGCAAAATAGCTCCGCCTATATAGAAAAAATAAATCCGGAAGAAATGGATTTGTCCAAAATATTCAGCGTAGATTTGAGGCACGACGAAAACTTCCTAAAAGCGATAGACAGCTCCATCCAATTTTACACAAGCATTCTCGGGACCGATGAGCAGTTCACGTATGGAAACGAGCAGTATACGCCGCTACAGATGCTGCACTCCCTTATTATGTTCAGAAAAATGGTCGCAAAAGATAGGCCGTACGACGAGTTTCTGGTAGAACTAAAAGAGTATTTCGATGTTTATAGCGCGGGAGCATCGTCGAACGGTTCGAAATTCACCGGATACTACACTCCCGAAATTCAAGCAAGCCAGGTAAAAACAAAGACTTTCAAATATCCGCTCTACCTTACGAAAGCGAGACTAAAGTCTTCAAAGCCCGATTTTTACGTCCAGACCAGAAACGATATTCGAACGATGGAGATGGAAGGCGCCGCGATACTGGCGCTAGATGACGGACAGATGCTGAATCTGCAGTATGCGGGCAGGAAAAGAGCGATAGACGAACTTGCGAGCAGAAAAGCGAAGATAGTAAAAAAGATAGTAAAAAAAGGCGGTAAAAAAAAGGCCATACTGGTCAAGGTAAGAGAGGCGCCAAAAACAAAGGCCGTCTTTTATATCACGGATACAAAACCGCTAGGCTCGTTGTCCACCGAGCTGGTGCCGGGATATAGCGCCGCCATGGATATGGATCTGACGCCGGTAGGAAGCCTCATCTACGTCAAAAGCAAAGAGACCTCTGGATATCCAGGATTTGTTGACGGCAGCGCAAAAGAGGATAAGAAGGCCGGATTTGAGAGCTTTATGCTGGTTCACGATATCGGCGGAGCTATAAAGGGCGCCGGACGCGTCGATATATATTGCGGCGAAGGCAGGAGTGCCCAAAGCTGCACGTACAACGTGTCATCGAAAGGTTCCGTATATCTTCTGGTAGCAAAAAAAGAAGCATTAAAAGATTTTTCATCACAAGAGGTTAAATAGGTTTATGGATAGAAGGCTTTTTACAAAATTATGTCTTGGCGGCGCGGCAAGCGCGCTTATGGCTGACGACGGCATAATGGAGAAAAGAAACGTAGAGATTTTCTTGACGGTCGATGACGGCTGGAACCACAAGAAAGAGATTTTGGAGATGGCAAATCACTACAAGGTGCCCCTCAATCTGTTTATTATCGGTAAGGTTATCGAGCAAGACCCGAAAATTTGGCAATCGGCGATTGAAAAAGGGCATATGCTGGGCTCACACACATACAATCACCACAAGCTTTCAAAAATTGACGAAGAGACCATAATGGCGGATTTCAAGCAGTACAAAAACTGCGTCATAAGCTCTCTTGGCAAAGAGAATTACGAGAAGATAAGATTCTTCAGATATCCATACGGCGATATGGGCAATAAAAATACGAAGCCGACTACCAAGAAATTGATCGAGGATAGCGGATGGAAGACGTCGTGGTGGAATATGGATCTATCTTTTGCTTCTTCGTCGTACGGTATGAGGGCGTACAAGGATCCGAAAGACCAACTTGCCTACTTCTCAAGAAACCTGAAAAGCATAAACGTGCCGCTTTTCCATTTCAAGGATCCGGACGCAAAAGCGATAGAGCTTGTAATAAAATTCGGGCTTGAAAACGGATACAAATTTGCAAGGCTGGATAGCAAAAAAGCCCTTCTAAGCTAGATATGCTCTCCAAGGCCTACATAGAGATAACCAATTTTTGCGGCCTAAATTGCGACTTCTGCGAGCCGAAAAAAGCAAAGCCTACGCAGATGGAGCTTGGCTTATTCGAGAAGATAAACCGGGAGTTGCAGCATAAGACAAAAGATATAGCGTACCATATGCTCGGCGACCCGGCAACGGTAGAAAATCTAAACGACTATCTGGATATATCTTTAAAATACGCTCTTAGCGTACATATTACGACGAGCGGATACTATCTGGACGACGAAATCGAGCGCGCTCTTATGCATAAGGCCGTAAAACAGGTAAACTTTTCGCTCTCCTCTTTTTACTCGAACTACAAACACAACAAGCAGACGTTGGATGAATATCTATCCAAAATAACCGTTTTTGCCAAAAAGAGCGTCGAAAAACCGAAACGTTTTGTGAATATGAGGCTTTGGAATATCGGGGACGAGCGCTATGTCGATTTTAACAGAAACATAGAAACTATTCTAAGACGAGAGTTTGGCGAAAATATCGGCTTTGATACCGAAAAGACGAGATTGGCGCCTTATACGATGCTTGTCAAGGATACGATGTTCTCTTGGCCCGGTATAGATAAGGCGGAGCTTGCGAATACGGGAAGCTGCCACGCCATAAAAGGGCAGCTCGGATTTTTGGTTGACGGCGAAGTTGTGCCGTGCTGTCTTGACGTAAAAGGGGTGATGCGGCTTGGCGATATCAAAACCGCACCGCTTGGCGAAATATTGAACTCAAAACGTGCGACCGATATGAAACGAGGTTTTGCGCAGAACGTATTAACGGAAAAAATGTGCCGCACCTGCGGCTTTAGGGAGATACGGCTATAGGGCGGCTACGAGGTTTCTGCCGCCTTTTTTTGCCTCATATAGAGCATCGTCTACACGTTTTAACATATCCCTGGCGTTTGATTCGAGCCTGTACTCGGAAATACCGAAACTAGCGGTCACCTTTCCGGCTTTGCCGAAATTGGTGCTTTCTATTATTTTCCTGAGGCTTTCCGCCGTTGATTTTGCGCCTTCCAAATCGGTATTAGGAAGCATCAGCATAAACTCTTCCCCGCCCCATCTCGCAAACACGTCCGTTTCTCTAACGTTTGCAGAAACGACCTCGCATAATTTTACGAGCACTTCGTCGCCCACATCATGTCCATATGTATCGTTGATGTCTTTGAAGTGGTCTATATCAAACATAACGAGTGAAAGCGGCAGATTATATCTATCCGATTTTTTTACCTCGAAAGAGAGAAGTTCGTTTAGTTTCAGCCTATTGTATATTTTCGTCAACGGATCTGTGGTGGCTAGTTTTTCCAGTATCTTCGCCTCTTCTTCCATATCCGTAATATCGGAGAAAGATACTATATACAGATCTTCGTCCTCTTCCGGGAATTTAGTCGTCTTGACCATGAACGTCCTAGGCTCTCCGCTCTTGATATCGACTATCTTCGCTATATTCCGCTCAAACTTGTTTTCTATGATATTCCTTACCCAGCTCTCGCCCTCTATTCTGTGTATCGCCTTTTCGTCGTCTATGAACTGCGAATCCAGCGTCCCGTAAAACGATATAAAATCGGAGAGTCCGCTTCTGCCGAAAAAGTCGAAAAAGCTCTTATTGGCTTCGACTATATTGATACCGTCCGTCAAGATGATCATATTGTCTTGGAAGTTCAAAATCGTCTCGAATCTTCTTCTTTGCTTTTCAAGCTCTTTTTCGAGGATGATGTCATGACTCTTTTTCTCGATGACGGATATTAGATTGTCGGTATCCACAGGCTTTAGCAGAAAGTCGCTGACGTTTATCTCTATCGCTTCCAGCAAAAATTCCGACTCGCTATGGGCCGTAGTGATAATAATAGGAATCGCCCTATCTATCTCTCTTATCTCGCGAGCCATCTCCAGACCTGTCATCTGCGGCATTTTAATATCGGTGACGATTATGTCCGGCTTATATTCATTGAAAGTTTTAAGCCCCTCCTCGCCGTTAGAAGCCGTCAAGACATCCTTAACAACACGCTTTAGAAGTCTCTCAAGCTGCTCTCTAATGATAGCTTCATCTTCAACATACAAAAGTTTTATTGGGATTTTGCTTTTTATCTCCACGCCCTATCCATTATCAACATCAAAATAACTATTAATAGTCTCCACAAGATCCACGAGCGCCACCGGCTTAAAAAGCGTCTTATCGGCATCGTTTACCATATATTCCGGGTCTTTGTAGGCTGTCAGCATGACGCACGGTATCTTGCTGGCCTCTTTTACTTTGGCTATAAACTCCCTTCCGTTCATAATAGGCATCTCTATGTCGCTAAGCACTATATCCGGAGAGTGCTCGAAAAAAGCCTTTACGGCTTCCGCACCGTTTTCGCACAGTATTATCTCTTCGTAGACCCTGCTCAAGGCCTTGCCTACCGCCTCCCTGATGATATCCTCATCTTCGGCGTACAAGACTTTTATCTTTTTTTTGTCTTGCATCATGCTTCCTTTTTACCCATCAGGGTAAGCTCTATCTGAAATCTGGCGCCGTTTGGCTCGTTAAGCGCAAAAATAAAACCGTTCATATTGTCTTCTATGATCATCTTGCACATATAAAGCCCTATTCCCGTACCCTTTGTCTGGTCTTTCGTCGTAAAATACGGCTCGAATATCTTTTCTAGAATATCCGGAGCTATTCCGCCGCCGTTGTCGGTGACGGTCAAAACGGCCATATTTTCTTTATTTTTATATGTCTTTATCTCTATTTTGCCGCCCTTCTTGGCGACTCCTAGTTTTTCGATTATCGCATCTTTTGCGTTCGTAATCAAGTTTAACACAACCTGCTTGAATTCATTTTCATACCCGTCGACGATTAACTCCTCTTCGGCAAACTCCGTAACGACGTCAACCAGACTGCTCTTTAGTTGCGAATCGGCTATTTTCAGGACTTCCAATACCGTCTTATTGATACCGAACGGCGCCTTTGGCTTATCCGGCCTAAAAAAGTTCCTAAAATCATCTATCGTCTTGGACATATACTTCACTTGAGCCATGGCGTCGCCCGTAAGGCGGTCTAAATATTTTTCGTCCAAATCGTTCAGCTGGTATGAAAGCTTCATATCCTGTATCATGAGCCCAAGGGCGTTCAGCGGCTGTCTCCACTGGTGGGCTATGGCGCCTATCATTTCGCCCATGGCGGCCATCTTGCTCTGCTGGATAAGGAGTTTATCTTTTTTCCTGATCTCCATAACGCTCTTTTCGACCATCGTTTCCAGATTTTCGTTTATCTCTTTTAGTTTTTCTTCGGCGTCCTTTCTTGCGGTTATATCTAAGCAGATAAACATCTTTACGCTTTTGCCGTCCATCCACTCCCCGAGCTTCTCGGTTACGGCGTACCACTCTTTCGTCAATTCGTTGTAGTACTCATAGGAGGAGGCCGCGATATCGCACTCTCTGGATTCGTGCGGATTATTGGTGGCGCTATACGAATCTTTGCCTACCATCTCTCCGAATTTCGATATGGCGTAATTATTCGCAAAGATTACCTCGTGCTTGGCGGTATCGCTAACGTATATGATTGCGTTTATCGAGTCTAGGACGCCGGCGAAGTTCCTGTTTATGGCTCTTAGGTTTTTGGCCATAACTTCTGTCTTTTCTATTTGCTCTTTTAGTTTTCGGGAAGAGGATATTGTTTTGTAGATAAACAGCAGCGATAAAAAAACGAAAACGGAAGCGAACGAAGTCTTGAACGCAAATATAAAACCGTTTGCGTCTATCTGCGGGTTATTCTCGTACGCCGCAAGCGCAAAAATGACCATCTCCAGAACAACAAATATAGAACTAAATACAAACAGTATGCGTTTATTTTTATTCATACGTTACTGTACAATAAAACGACAAAAATATTAGCTTAAACAACAAAAAAACTACCGTTTTACGCCTTCAGCTTATAGCATTTGTTCTTGAGCCTTTCGATAAGACCTGCGTCGGAGAGCTGCTTAAATGTAGACACTACCGTCGGCTTGCTTACGTTTACCGCCTCCATCACGTTTTCGTAAGAACCCCAATATATACCGTCCTGATCGGCTTTTTCTAGCAGATGTCTTATAATCTCTATTTTTTTGCCGCCGACAAAAACAGAGATGGCGTTAATCAGCTTCTTGCTTATCTCCAGCTCGCCCTCCTGTTTTTTTGTTTTTAGGATCGAGAGAATTTGGGAGAACAGCTCCTTGATTTGCACCGGCTTCAATATATAGCCGTCAACCCTCAGCTTAATGGAATCCAAAAAGAAATTTGTCTCGCTATACGCCGTAGCTATCAAAACTATATCCGGCCTTATCTTTTCCTCCATAAGGCGTTTAATAAGCTCCAAACCGTTCAGCCTCGGCATCAGAATATCGGTTATCAGCACGTCCGGTCTAGAGTTCTTGATTGCGTCATAGGCCTCTATGCCGTCTTTTGCGGCGACAATCGAGCCGAAAAAATCCTCCAGCAATCCGGCTACTATGCCCCTCACTTCGTCGTCATCCTCTGCAAAAACAACGGAAAGTTTTTTGAGCTCCGAATAATCCATCACGCCGACTTCCCTTTTTTGTTTATTTGAACGTACCGGCCAATTCTACGGTTTTTTTCAGCGTCGGCAAAAATTTGACGAACTCGTCCAGGCTCATCATCGTAGAGGCGTCCGAGAGCGCTTTTTTTGGCTCCGGATGCACCTCGAAGAAAAATCCTTTTACGTTGCATATCGCCGCACATTTCGCAAGATACGGGGCGTATTCCGGATTCCCTCCGCTTTTATTACCCTCCCCGCCCGGTTTTTGAGTGGAATGCGTAGCGTCCATAATAAGAGGAAAGCCGAAAGAGGCCATATCGAGCATATTTCTATAATCAACCACTAAATTGTTATATCCGAACATCGTGCCGCGCTCCGTCAACATAATCTTATCCGTACCGCTCTCTTTTAGTTTACTCACTACGTTTTTCATATCCTCGCCGGACATAAACTGCGGTTTTTTGACGTTTACCGGTTTGCCTGTCTTTGCGGCCGCTACCAGCAGGTCCGTCTGACGAGCCAAAAATGCCGGTATTTGCAGAATATCTACGTATTTTGCGGCCATATCCGCTTGATAACTTTCGTGTATATCGGTCACGGTAGGTACGCCGAACTTGTCCGATATTCTTTTTAGCTCCTTTAGTCCATCTTCTATTCCGGGACCCCTACAGCTACTTATTGAGCTTCTGTTTGCCTTGTCGAAAGAGGCCTTGAAGACATATTTTATCTCCAGTTCTTTGCAGGCAGCCGAAAGCCTTGAGGCTATCTCGTCGTTTATCTCGGCGCTTTCCAATACGCAAGGTCCGGCAAACAAAAACATATCATTGTCGGTTATTTCAAAAAAATCGCCTATCTTCATCATCAAAATCCTTATATTCTTTAGCAATTGTAAGAGGTTTTAGCTTACAATTTACGCTAAAAAAGGCGTATCTTGAAAAACATTAGACTACCTGCGGAGTGGGAAGAGCAGAGTTTTGTGCAGCTGACTTGGCCGCATGAAAATAGTGACTGGGGACCATATCTTGACGAAGTGGAGCCGGTATTTCTGAACGTAGCCAAAGAGGTTGCAAAAAGACAGACGCTTCTGATAGTAGCTCACGATGACGAGAAAATAGTAGGCAAACTGAAAAACTTCGGCGTCAATCTCTCGAACGTAAAAATAGTCGAGATAGAGTCGAATGACACATGGGCGAGAGACCATGGCGGCATTACGATACTAAAAGACGGCAAACCGGTAGTGATGGATTTTGTCTTTAACGGCTGGGGTCTAAAATTTGCCGCCGACAAAGACAATCTGATTACGCAAAATCTGGCAAAAGCAAAGTTCTTTAAAAACGCAAAAGTAAAAAGCGTAAGTTTTGCGCTTGAGGGCGGAAGCGTAGAGACGGACGGGAAAGGCACGCTGCTTACCACCAAAGAGTGCCTGCTGTCCCAAAACAGAAACAAAGGGATGTCAAAATCCAAAATAGAAAAAAAACTCAAAAAATATTTCGGTTTTAATCGTATATTGTGGCTTGAGCACGGCTACCTTGCCGGAGACGATACGGATAGCCATATCGATACGCTGGCTAGATTTTGCGACGAAAATACTATTTGCTACGTCTATTGCGACGACCGCGACGACGAGCACTATATAGAGCTAAAACTAATGGAAGAGGAGCTCGAAAAGTTAAAAACAGCCGACGGCAAGCCTTACAAACTGGTAGGACTTCCTATGCCGGATGCAAAATATGACGAGGACGGCAATAGACTCCCAGCTACGTACGCCAATTTTCTCATCATAAACGGGGCGGTATTGGTGCCGACATACAACGATAAACACGACATCGAGGCTATAAAACTGCTTGGAGAGTGCTTTAAAGACAAGGATATAGTGCCGATAGACGCGAGCGCCCTTATACTATGGCACGGCTCTATCCACTGCATAACGATGCAATATCCGAAAGGGGTTATATGAAACTAAAAGTAGCGTTAATACAGCAAAGCTGCTCCGAGAATAGATCGGAGACCGTAGCAAAAACTATCGGCATGATAAGAGAGGCGGCCTCCAGGGGGGCGAGGCTGATATGCCTTCAGGAGCTGCACACAGGCGTATATTTTTGCCAAGCGGAAGACGTCAACAGGTTTGATATGGCCGAATCCATCCCGGGACCGTCTACGGACGAGTTTGGAGCCATAGCAAGAGAGCTTGGCGTCGTAATAGTGCTCTCTTTGTTTGAAAAAAGAGCGGCTGGACTATATCATAACACTGCCGTAGTGCTAGAAAAAGACGGCAGCATAGCCGGAACATACAGGAAGATGCATATTCCGGACGATCCGGCGTTCTATGAGAAATTCTACTTCACGCCCGGCGACCTCGGTTTCAACCCGATAAAAACAAGCGTCGGAAATCTTGGGATACTCGTATGCTGGGATCAGTGGTATCCAGAGGGAGCCAGGATAATGGCCATGAACGGAGCCGATATGCTAATCTATCCTACCGCCATAGGCTACAATCCGGATGACCAAAAGGACGAGCAGACAAGGCAAAGGGACGCATGGATAATCTCGCAAAGAGCTCACGCCGTAGCGAACGGCCTCAACGTAATCAGCATCAACAGGGTCGGACACGAACCTGACTTCTCTGGCGTCTGTAGCGGGATCAAGTTTTGGGGAAATAGCTTCGTAGCCGGTCCCCAGGGCGAATTCCTAGCGCATGCCTCCGAAGAAGACGAAGAGATAGTGGTCTGCGATATAGACTTGGAGCGTAGCGAAAACGTACGCAGATGGTGGCCATTTTTCAGGGATAGAAGAATAGACGCTTACGGCGAGATACTGAACAGGTGGGGCAAATGATAATAATCCCCGCCCGCCTCGCCTCGACAAGGTTTCCAGGCAAGATAACAGCAGACGTTCTCGGTCTGCCGATGGTTATTAGATGCGCAAAAAACGTCTCGTCGATAGACGACGTAGTGGTGGCATGCGACGACGAGAGCGTAAAGGAGCTCTGCTCGTCATACGGGGTAAAGGCCGTCATGACCTCAAAAGAGCATAATAGCGGGACGGACAGAATCAACGAAGCCGCAACGATACTAGGTCTTTGCAAGGACGATATAATAGTAAACGTACAAGCCGACGAGCCTTTCTTGGAAAAAGAGATAGTTTTAGCCGTAAAAGAACTCGTCAAAAACGAAACAAACAGTTTCAAGATGGCAAGCTGCTACAAGCCCATCGATAAACATATGGCCGAAAATCCGAATATGGTAAAGGTAATAACCGACAAAGACGGATATGCGATATATTTTTCAAGAAGCGTCATACCTTACGATAGGGATGGCGGCTTTTACGACTACAACGGGCATCTCGGCATATACGGCTTTGACGTAGGAAGCCTTAGGGAGTTTTGCGCCCTGGGCAGTTCCAGACTTGAAAACATAGAAAAGCTGGAACAACTAAGAGCGGTAGAGGCTGGATACAAGATAAAAATGACAAAAGTGGAAACAAGAAGCTTTGGAATCGATACGCCGGAAGATTTGGCGGAAGCTAAAGCTCTGTTTGGAGGCGGACAATGAAAAACCTATCCAAGATAAAGGCTTTTATATTCGACGTGGACGGCGTATTGACCGGCGGCGAGATAATATATTCAAATAGCGACGACGAGATGAAGATATTCAATATCCAAGACGGCTGGGCTATAGTAGAGCTAAAAAAGTACGGCTTTGTAACGGGAATAATCACCGGCAGAAGCTCCGGGCTGGTAGAGAAAAGGGCTAAAGAGCTAAAAATAGATTATCTAGTCCAAGGGCAACTGAAAAAACTCGACGCCTATGAAGATTTTAAATCAAGATACTCTATTGCGGACGAAGAGATTGCGTATATGGGCGACGACCTAATAGACCTGCCTATACTCGTCAGATGTGGATTTGCGGCGTGTCCGGCCGATGCAAACAACGAAGTAAAAAGCAGGGTCGATATGGTAAGCAGCCATTTTGGCGGCAAAGGCGCGGTCAGGGAGATGATAGAAAAAGTGCTGAAAGAACAGGGGTTGTGGGACGAAATTATTAAAAATTTTGTTGCCAAGTAAAAAAGTTTTTGTTATAATCTTTACCAAATCTTTACAAAAGGATGCGTAATGAAGGTTATCAAAGCATTGGCTATCGTCTCCATCGTCTCAACATGTTCCCTGTTTGCGGCTGAAAAGGCGGAAAAAGTAGACGGCGCCGCAATATTCAACAAGTACTGCAAGCAATGCCACGGCGAAAAAGGCGACAAACACGTAGCCGGCAAAACGGCTCAAATATCCGCGCTGCCGAAAGAGACCATTATAAAAGCGTTAAAAGACTATAGAAGCGGCAAAAGAAGCCAGCACGGCATGGGTCAAGTCATGAAATCGGAAGTTCTTAAAAATAGCGATGCCGAAATCGAAGCTTTGGCGACATACATAACTAGTTTGAAAAAATAAGAGAGTATTAAGAAGAGAGGCGCCGAGGCGCCTTTTGACTTATTTAGAAGCGTTTTTTTCAGCTTTAGTAGCGTTAGCTTCTTTTTTAGCTTTTTTAGCTTTTTTAGTTACGTTTTTTTCAGCTTTAGTAGCGTTAGCTTCAGAAGCGAATACAGATGTAAGACCAAGAGCGATTAGTAGAGCAACTACTTTTTTCATTTGAAAATCCCTTTTTTTAATTTTTGTACCTTTGCGATACTTGGCCGGAATTATAAAGATTATATGTGATTTTTTTGTGAATTCGATATACTTTTTTTGAATTTTTGAATAAAATTACATAAAAAAGGCTGTATTTGTGAAAAATATACTTAAAACATCGGCAATGACTCCCGCCTACCTCAAAAAAGCAGACAGATACTTCAAATCAAAAAGCCCTATATTTGATACGTTTGACGAGTTCTTTTTGCACGTCGGCTCCATAATCAACAAGACACACAAAACGGCGCAAGAGATGGTCGAGCTCGCAATAGAGGACATAGTCTTCGGCTCACAGGACGAAATGATGGGGCATGTGAGTCTGTATTTCGAGTTTCACAATAAAATAGTCAAATTCCTTGAGCTTTTAGAAACATGTAAAAACGAGGATGAGCTTCTAAGCAAAATTTCCGCCTTGTCCGGCGCGCTTCTAAGGCTTTCAAATACACCAAAGGACAAAATAGGCCTTTTGGTTGCCGAAAGAGCTAAAGAGCTTATCTTGATAGTTTTTGACGACTACTCCATATCGTATGCCGATCAAAAGGCGATTAAGGCGTCATTCAAAGATAAGTTCCTGCAAGAAGCGATTCTTGACGCCGTAGCGAAGATTGAGAAACTGGAGAGGGAGGAGGCTAAGCAAAAAGAGTGTGCCGAGCTGCTGAAACTCACGATACTGCTTGCCATGTTCTTTTATAGGTTAAGAAAAGAGAATAAAGCCGGGAAGACTTGGAAATAGGAGCATATGCGCCCTATTCCACAAAAGTTGTGATCTCTTCCATCGGAAGCCTTAGCTGTTGAGTTTGAGGCTTTGCCCTATAACCAAAACATATGGCGTAGGCTACCGAGTATTTATCCTTATCAAAAGCCGAAACATTTTTGGATAATACCTCCTCAAAGGCGTCATAGTTGAACCCTTCAATCGGACAGCTGTCTATGCCTAGCACGGCGGCTCCAGTCATCATATTTGCGCTGGCGATATATACCTGCATCTTAGACCAATCTTCTACGCTTGGCTTTAGGTCTTTTTTTAAGAAGTTATCAAAAACGGCGTTGACCATTTCAAGCCTTTTAGGATCTCCGCCCGCTTTTCTGTTGAACGATTTTTGTAGATATTCGCTATTGCCCTCAAACCAGCAAGGCTTTTTTGCCAAAAGCACGACGAAGTGCGAGCAGCTTGTTATTTGCCATTGATCCCAACATACAGGTCTAAGGGCGGCCTTTACCTCGTCATTTGTGATTACTAGAAAATGCCAGTGTTCAAGCCCGAAAGAAGACGGCGATTTTCTGCCGGCCTCGAGTATAAACTCAAAATCATCTTTTGGGATTTTTTTGCTCTCGTCAAAAAGTTTGCAAGCATGTCTAAAATCCATAGCTTCCATAAATGTTTTCATATACTAAGCCTTTAAAAACAGAGCTTCAATCTCTGCTATCTTCTGCTTTAACAATCCTCGTTTTTCTTCATCCAGCGCTTTCGAGTCGATCCTGAACTTATACACTCCGGCTCTCTCCTTGGCCAAAAACGGCTCAGGCTCCACCCTGCCCTCGGCCCTTAGATGACGTATGAGCATCAGTGCCTCTTCCCTGCCGAGTCCCTCGCCCGCTATTTTATTGAATGCATCTAGTGCGGTATCCGGCTCTAGCGAATTCAGGGCGGCTATGACCTCTAAATCCCTGTAGTCGGCCATCTTGATGGCGTCTATAACGAACTTAGGGAGTTTTATCGACGAGAGATGTTTGCTGATGGTGGCGTCCGAATATCCGAAAGCATCGGCAAGCTCTTTTTGGGAAGAGAACGTCTTTCCGTCTAGCAGCTCGGCAAAAGCAAAGCCGACCTCTATCGGATGGAGCCTCTTTCGCTCGAGGTTTTCCACTAGGGCCAAAATGCCAAACTTCTCGTTTTTTAGCTCGGAGGCAAACACGAAAGCGTTTATCTTGGTCTTACCCAGCTGTTTCGCGGCAAGCAATCTTCTCTCGCCGCCTATAAGCGTATATGTACCGTCTCCGTTTTCGCATACGACTATCGGCTGCAAGAGCCCGTGCTGGCCTATTGAGTTTGCGAGCTCATCTATATCGCAAGCCTCAACCTCAAATCTCGGCTGCCTAGGATTTTTAAAAACCTTCGATATCTCTATCTCCAGCGCTTTTCCGACATCGGAAAACATAGAACCGAAAGAGCCTTGATTCGAGTTTTTCTTTTTCATCTGTTAGTGCAGAGCCTCGTTTAGTTTTATCTCTCTTTTACTCCTAAACGCCATTATTTTGCCGTTTGTGCTATTTTGTCTGAAGTGTACGCCCTTGAAACCGCCGATGTCCATACCTTTTGTGATAAACTCGCCATCTTTCATTTCGCCTTTCGGCGTTTCGCCGTTGTTTGCTTCTTTAATTTTCTCAAGCTCTGCCGCAGGGACGGAGATTTTTGTACCCTCAAGGATCGCGATACCTGCGTCTATGATAGAGCCGTCACCCATAGGAATACCGCACACAGCGTTTGCGCCGACCAGGCAGTTTTCGCCTATCGTAATCGGATTGCCGTTTGTGCCGCTGAGAACGCCGAGAATCGAGCCGCCGCCCCCGACGTCCGAACCTTCGCCCACAACCGCGGAGCTTGACACGCGCCCTTCTATCATCGATTTGCCGAGCGTTCCCGCGTTGAAGTTCACATAGCTTGCGCCAGGCATTATCGTGGTTCCGGCGCCTAGCTGCGCGCCGAATCTCACTTTCGTGGTATCCAGTATCCTGGTGTTGTCGGCCGGAATGATATGCTGCAAGAATCTTGGGAATTTATCCACGAATTCGACATGCGGGAAGGCGCCCTCCAGCTTCATCTCTATCTCGTTGGCTCTCAGGTAATCAAGCTCGTACGGCTTGCCGGAGACCCAGGCGCAGTTGTGAAGCGCCCCGAATATACCGTCCAGCTTCAGGCTTCTTAGCGCCGCCTTACCGGTAGAGAGCGCGTACAACTTCAAATATCCCGCCTCTACGCTTTTTACCGGCATGTCGTCAAATATCATTACAAACTCATAGCCCCTATCGCAAAATTTACCTTTTTTGATTAGGTTTGCGAGGGTTTGCACTATCTGTACGTTTTTGTGGGCGTCGCCTACCGCTTCGCCGAGAAAAGGCTCAAAAGAGGCCAGCGCGCTAGCTACGAACGCTTTGTTTGCGGGCACGACCGCTTCTGACGCCGAAAAGTCGATAGCGCTGCCGCTATCCATGGCCGCTTTGACATAGACGGCGAAAGAGCCGAAATTCTCTTTCCAGTTTATTATCGGGAAAGTAGCTTGAAGGATTTTTGATTTATCCAGCTGACCTCTGTCTACGCGGCAAATGCCAAAACCTATAGGCTCCCTGTATCCTGCTGTTTTTTTCACCTCTTCGGTCAACGCCTTAAATTCTTCTTTAGTCATATTATCTCTATCTCCTTTTCGTAGTTTTGACCATATAAAAATATATTCCGCCCACCACCGATATCAAAACGACCGGCGCGATGAAAGGATACGCTTCTATAAAAAGTAGCGCCTTCATAATAAGCGCGCCGGAAAAATATGCCGCAACCCCGACCACAATGGCCCACAAAAAAGAGGCCGCAAAATTAAGAACGATAAATCTCGGCGCGCTATATTTTGTAATTCCGGCGGTAAGAGGCACAAGCGTCTTTATGCCGTATATGAATTTCTGGATGAATATAATGAGCGAGCCGTGCCTTTTCATCAAAAGATGGGTAAGAGCCAGCTTTCTTCTATGTTTTTTCAAAAAAACCATCGCATCCGTTTTAGAGTTTCTGGCAAAATAAAAAAGTGCCGTAGAGCCGGCAAAATTTGCGACTCCAGCCAGCAATACGCAGGCGACTATGCTCATCTTGCCCATGCTGCTGAATACGGCGGCCGTCGCAATACCTATAAAACCGCCGCCAAAGCTATAGACAAAAAGCAAAAAATAGCCTATATCTTCCAGCTGCCCGTTCACGCAAAACCTCTATTTTAAAGCGAGAAGTCTACTTAAAGCTTTATTAAACTGCAACAGGCTCGAGTTTGCCGCCGCTCTTTACGACAAGATAGGTCTTGGTATCTACGCCCAAAATATCGCGGACGACTCGCTGGTATTTTTGGAGCTGTTTTATATACCCCTCTTTGATATCGGCAGAGCTTTTAAAATCGACTATTATCGCCCTATTTTCAAAAATCGCCAAAAAGTCTATCCTGTAATGCTTCAGTTCCCCGCCTTCATCTACATAGACGCTTATCTCTTTATATATCTCGCCTCTCCTGCACTCCGCGTACAAGTCGCTCTCCTTGAAGCTTTGCGCCAATAGCGCCGCGCTGCCCAGTCTATCGCCAAGAAGCGTTCCGTATCTGTTTTTAAGATAGTCCAACGCCTGCCCGTCGGAGGATTTCTCCCCTAAAATTTCTATGTATGAGTGCATCGCCGTTCCAAAGTCCATGGCAAAAAAATCATCCGGAGAGTAGCTTTTCTCCTCCCTCGCAAAATCCTTTTGTCTGCCGAGCCTTATATCCAAAGGGGTTCCTTTGTAAGAGCCTGAGTCTTGTTTTGCGACATGCGACCTTTCAAACTCTTTTACGCCGCATGCGAGGTCCGTTATTCCAAGAGCCGACAACTTGGAATAGCCGTCTTTTTTGCTTATGACGCACATTCCGTTTTTAGCCCTTGTCATTGCGACGTAGTTGGCATTCAAAAGGTCCGCCTCCTCCATTCTCTCCTCATCCAGCACGGCGGCTTTTACTTCAGGCAGCATTGCGGCTGTGCTCTTGCTCGATACGATAAGTTTTGAAAGCTTGAAATCTTTATGGAGCTGCAATATAGGACGCATTCTGGAGCTCTCTTTTTTCTTTAGCGTATCGCAAAGTATGCAGTAATCAAACTCCAGCCCCTTCGACTTATGGACCGTCATAAGAGTGACGCCGCCCATGCGCATGGATATTTTCTTCTCGTTTTTGACGACGTCGGACTTTAAAAAAGTATGTATGTCGTCATATGACGACGCGAGCTCTATCAGCTTTACAGTGTTGGGGTTCGCCAGGCCGAAATAGTCTACGCTCTCAAATACGATCCTAGGCACGTCCGATATATCCGTCAAACGTGCGGCAAACATATCAAAGCGCTCGGCCGGGGCCTTCGTAAGCGATAAAAAGCTAAGTCTGGCGAGTCTGGCGTCGCGCCCAAGCCTGACAAGCAGCAGATACTCCAAAAACACCATGACTGCTCGTACGTTTTCATCGTCCACAAGCGCTTTTGAACTCTCTTTTTGGGTCTTTATCCCCAGATCCGCCAGATATGCGGCGACCTCCTCTATGTCGTCGTTTGTGTAGCAAAGCACGGTTATGGATTCGGCGGCGGCGCCCATTTGTATATATTCCGCTATCTTTTCGCCCACGGTTTTCAATAAGGAGTCTGAGTCGCAAGATACGCACTCCACAAAACCTTCCGCCAAGGAAGCGCTCTTTTGCTCCTTGAATATATCCTTGTAAATAGGGGCGAATATGTTGTTTACGAAAGAAACCGGGATTTTCGAGCTTCTGTAGTTCGTATCCAGATAGCTTTCCATATACCTATCGTTTGCTTTTGAGCGTATATACGCGGCGGCGTTTTCAAACATACCTGACGCCGCGCCCCTGAATCGGTATATAGACTGCTTAGGATCGCCGACTAGAAAAAAGCTCTTGAAGCAGCTGGCGCCGACGCCGGACAGTATCTCATCCAAAAGCGGCCTGATTATCCTAAACTGCAAAATACTGGTATCTTGAAACTCGTCTATGAGAATATGCTCAATCTCCCCGTCAAGCCTAAAGTACAGAAAATCGCTATCTATCTTGCCGTCTTCCAGCAGCTCTTTGACGATTTTGGCTATATCGTCAAAACCTAGAGCGTTTCGCTCCCTGGATATGTTCTCCTTTGCTCTTTTATACCAGTCAAACTCATGCAGCAAAAAAGCCAGAGTATCGTCGGCGCTAGCCTTATAGTAGTCGGCAAGAGCCTTCTTCAGGGAAGCGAACATGGCTTCCGAAGCTTCGTTCGATATGGCTTTGTAGTCCCTATGCGAGGCTAGATTGTCGCGCTCCGTGATTAGTTTTTCGAAGCTGTTGCTTTTTAAAAACTCGTTGACGCCTGTAAACGTACGGGCGGCGAACTTCTGGGGTTTGAGATCGCAAAGCATCGCATAAAAGCTATTCGCAGCATCAAGGAAAGCTTTGCTTGCCGCAAAAAATCTGCCTCTCTCATATCCGGCATACTCTTTTTTTATCGCCTTAAGATCGCTCTCCTCTTCGTAGAGCGCGGCAAATAGCGATAAAAGCCTATCGATGGTGTCGCCCTTGCTATACAGATAATCGGCAAGCCTGATCTTATCTTCGTCTCCGAGAAGCTCCAAAAATCTGCTTTTCAACTCATTTGCATCAAGCGTAAAAAGATCGAAATCATGTCTTACCTGCGCATAAAAGCAGAACTTCCTTAGTATCTGATGGACAAAACTGTCTATCGTAGATATTTTGTTGTTTGAGGCCAGATATTTGGAGAGCAGCTGCCTTGCTTTCAATTTTACGTCGCCGTCATATATCTCTTTTATGGATATGAAAAGCGGGTCTTGCTCCCCTATTTCGCCGCTCTCCAGTTTCATTAGCGTACCCGCTATACGCTCCCTCATCTCTTTCGCCGCTTTTTTTGTGAACGTAACGGCTAGTATCTTTGAGGGATGGGCGCCCAAAAACAACAAAGAGAGATAGCGCAGAGTCAGCTGATAAGTCTTGCCGCTCCCCGCGCTTGCGTTAATAGCCAGAATATTTTGAAACCGCTCCCTACTCATCGCCGCCGTCCTCCTGCGCCAATTCGCTATCGTCATGTATTCCGCATATCATGGCGTAATCGCAATATCTACAGTTTTTTTTGCTTCTTGCGCCCTCGAAAACAGGCAGAGCCAAAAAACGCTCTATGTGGCCGGGCAACGCTTCCAGTTTTGTAGAGATCGCCCTCTCGTACACAAGCGCGCCCCTAAGGACGTCGTAATAGTATGCGCTCTCTATTTCCATGCCGCTATTCGAGAGCAGCGCGGCATATAGCGCAAGCTGGTATCTATGGGAATCTGCGGCAGCCTTTTCGGTGTCGGCTTTTATCTCCGAGCGGCTTATTTTGTAGTCTATGAGTATGCGTTTGCCTGATTCGTCTTCGTCTATTCTGTCTATTCTTCCATCAAACAAGACGCCGTGCACCGCTCCGACTATCTCCTTTTCCACCGCGTACACCATGCGTCCGCTTTTTTGGCGCCTTATCTCTTCGGCGCAAAATTTATCCATCTGGCGCATGGCAAATACAAAATCGAATTGTTCGCGAATATCCGGCGCCGCTTTTATCGACTCCGCCCATATGAAACCAGACAGCTCCGACGGGTCGTGGAATATTTTTTTCGCATCAGGGTCAAACGCCGTCTCAAGCGCCTTATGTATTGCGCTTCCAATCTTTTGCGCGTTCTCGTCTTTTGGCTCGATCTCCTCTTTTGAAAGCCCCATAATATGCTTGAAATAAAAAAACTTATCGCATTTTAGAAAATCGCAAAAGGCGCTTACGCTAACCCTTTCTTTCGATTTTGCCTCCAGATACTGCCCATACAGGCTTTTTGAGGCGCAAAAGGCGATTGGCTCCTCTCTTTGTATATCCGTTTTTGAAAAATAGAGCTCGCCTAGACTCTCTTCGTCGACATCGACGAAGCTGACGCCAAGCTCATACAAAAAAGGGCTAGGGGCGGCTTCGTCGTTTTCTACGAAAGCGAAAACGCACTCTTTTGTATTCGATATAAGCTCCGCAAAATAATGTTTTTGCAGGTTTTGCCTATCCTCGGAGGTCGGCATCCCGACCCTCTCTTTTATTTTCGTATTTAAAAACAGGTCCTTGTCCAGTTTTTTCGGGAAAAACTCCTCGTTCATATCAAGTATGATCGCCGCGTCAAGCTCGGCGCCCCTGCTCTCCAAAACGCCCATGACCTTTATCTGCCCGCCGCCTATATCGTCTATCTTTTTTTGCGCGGCATTGGCTGCAAATAAAAATCCGACCTCCACCGAAGATAGGCCGCTATATAGATGCGATTCGGCGCGAAGCTCATAAAGCGCGCGAGCGAATATCTTTTTTGGGGTTTCATACTTATAGGATTGCCATCCGCCAAACCCCAAAAAAAGCTCCATAGTCTGGATAAAAGCCTCCGCCCCCTCTTGCTCGCCGAGCGACAAAAAAGGGGCGCAAATATCTTCAAGACCCAACATCTCGGCTTTGGGGCCGACCTTTTCTCCGGCGGCTAACGCCAGAAGAACCGAAAGCGCGGAGTACATATCGCTTTTTCTTAGCGGCTCCCCAAACGCAAAATTGAGATTCGTATGCCTATCAAACAGCCTCAGTATCCCGGCATACCCCTCATCAGGCAACACGACCGCGATATTCTCCGGCTTATATCCCGCCGCAACCAGCTCCGATATCATACTCATCGCGAAAGGGGCTTCGTATGCCCTGTTTTTAAGTCTATACGCCCTGATGTTCGAGCTTTTTTGCCTAGAGGCCTCCAGCGATATCGGCTTTTTTGCGCCCATATCTATCGTAATTCTTCCAAGCTTATCGCCGATTTCTATACCGAAAGAGGCAAATTTGGCGGCCATTTTTTGGTTATATTTGTCGATAGTGAAGATAAGCTTGAGGGGTGCGAGCGCGGCCACCTTTGTCAATATATCAAGCTCGTGCGCCGTAAAAAGCCCCATAGATTCGACCACTATCCCGTCGAAATTTTCGAGATAAGAGGAGTTGATACGCCAATCGTCCACCGATATAAAATCATACAGACCGAAAGCCTCAAGCCCTCTTGAATACTCGGCGAACAGCTCCTCCAAGACCGAAAGGTGATCCTCGTAGGCGGCATATATGTCTTCGCCCCTTATGTCGTCTATCGTTTTTTGCTCCGCCCTGAGCTCTTCGAAGAAGCTGAACAGAAAGTCGCTGCTGGAGAGGAAATCCAAGAAGCTTCTCTCAAAGCCAAGCCTTCCCATATCTATCTTTTGCGCCGCGCTTCTTAGTACGGCGAGTCTAGCGAGAGCCGAAGCCTCCGTTTTGTCTTCGACCAGCGCTACTTTTCCGATAAAGTCCGTAAAACTACATGCATTTAGAAGCTTATTCTGATTTTTCGCCAAGAACCCCTGCAACCTTCTGGAGGTCTGGAATACGTATAACGTTTTTGAAATATTACCCTGGATTACCACCTAGTACGACCTTCTGTCGGCTTTCGCGCTCCATTTTTTGAACGGCTCTAGGCACGCCTCCCTTGCGCATTGGATAAGCTCCAGATTTTGTATCTTCTCTATATTTAGCTCCCCGTAAAATATCTCGTCCCTAAAACCTATCTCATCGGCATCCTTGGCGGTCGCCCCGTAATATACGGTTTTTATGTTCGCCCATTTTATGGCGGCCAGACACATAGGGCACGGCATACAGGAGCTGTATATAATACAGCCGGACAAGTCGAAGCTATTTAGTTTTTTACTAGCCTTTCTTATAGCGTTTATCTCCGCATGCATCGTCGGGTCGTTTGTTTTTAGAACCTCGTTTGAGGCCTTAGCCACGACCCTGCCATCTTTTACTATTACCGCACCGAAAGGGCCGCCTTTTGAGGCCTCCATTCCACGTATCGCCTCTTTGGCGGCTATATGCATTAGCTCTACGTCAGACCGCAGGCATTGTGATTTCAAACATGGCTCCTTCCTCCAGATTCTCCGCCCTTATCCTTCCGCCGTGTTTTTCGACGATAAGCGCGCTCATCCAAAGCCCTATTCCGCTTCCAAGGTTTCCTTTCGTAGAGACCCTATGCTCAAACAGCCTACGCGGCAATAGCGCCGGGTCTATCCCTATTCCGTTGTCGCTGATCTCTATTGCCGCTTTATCGTCTTTTTTGTATCCCTTGATCCGTATAATGGCGTTCTTTTTTCCGCTCTGCCTTATGGAGTCTTTTGCGTTTGATATCAGATTGAGCACAACCTGGGCTATCTCGTTTTTATGCCCCATTATATAAACGGAGTCGTCTATTTCCGTCAAAACGGAGATGCCGCACATCTTCAGATCTTTCAATACTATTCCGACAGCCCCGTTCATTACGCTAGAAAGCCCGATTTTTTCGCTCTCTTTCGAAGGCTTGAAGAAATCCCGAAAATCGTTTAGCGTTTGAGACATGAACATTATCTGGCTTCTAGCGTCGTTTTTAAATATACGCATCTCCTCAAGACCTAGTTCGCCGCCCTCTCTTTGCAGGCAGATATCGTCCACAAGAATAGCCAAGGCATTTAGCGGCTGCTTCCACTGATGCGCTATGGCGTCCATCATCTCGCCGACCATCGCCATTTTGGCCTGTTGCGCCGCCATAGCCTCATGGAAAATACGTTTTTGGCTCTCTTCGTCCACCCTCTGCTCCAGAGTGCGGTTAAGGGAAATCAGTTCGGAGCTATAGGACTCTATCTGCTGATTCATGGCGTCAAACAGGGACGACATTTTTTTGCTGATCAGATATGCCGCCAACAGACTAATCCCCATGAATATGGCAAGCAAAAGCACTATGACTATGGTATCCGTCAGCATTTTTTGCTTAAAAAGCTCTTTTCGCCTCTCTATCTCGTCGTTTATCTTTCCGACATACACTCCGGTGCCGATCTTCCAACCCCAATCGTCTATCGTCCTGCAAAACGACAAATGCTGCATATCCTTGTCGAGTGAGGCCTCATGCCAAATATACTCGACATATCCGCCCTCTTTTGAGGATTTGGCCGCTTTGAGCTGCTCCTCTATTATTTTGACGCCGTTCTTATCGGTCAACCCTTGAATATACTTTGGCTTTTGGAGTTTCTCGCCGTTCATCAAGAGGGCATACCCGTCAAACGTATCGATAAAGATATAGTTGTTGTCGAACCTTAGCTTCGCTACGGCGTCCAGAGCCTGTTCTTGGACTTTTTTCTCCAAGTCGTCCAGGAATATGGCGCTTCCGAAATACCAGTTAAACCTACCAAAATCCTTTACGAAACTGATTTGCGGAAAGCTGCTTTTGGGGTCTTCGCCCTTTTTCTTGAAATAATCCCTCAAAAACCCTTCTTTTTTCGTTCTTGCGACCCTGGTCTGCTCTTTTACGGTATATCTACCCTTGTCGTCGCGGATATAGCCTATATTCGTCCCCTCCAGCTCTTTTGTGTTCGGCGCCATAACAGCATTGTTGTCGTAGTCTACTATCCATACATACGACTTGCCGTCTTCATATCTCATCTTTTCCAGAGTGTCTTTTATCCTCTGCTTGATAGACGATTCCGGCTCTTTGTTTTTGTATTTCTCATAGATAAACGTAGCCGCGGCATACGCCTCATAGACTCTTGCCCTTAGTTTATCCCTGGTGTCTTTTTCGGAGTTTTGCCTAAGGGTCTCTATAAAACTATAGGCATGATCGACCCTTGTTTTTAGAAGGTGTTTTTGAAACTCCATATAGTTTTTTTTGATTTTTTCGTTTTCTTCGTTGAAGTCGCTAAGAGTCGTATAGTAAAAATATCCGCAGAGCAAAAAGAAGGCCACCAATACCAACGAGACAACAAATCCAAGACCTGTCTTCCTTATCTCTTGCTGCGTCGCCAAAAAATGCTTGTATATAGTGTTATTTTGCTCCAAAAAAAACTCCTAATTAGATGCGAGGCCGAGTACGATCTCAAAAAGGGCTCCGCCGTTTTTATTCTTAACTATAAGCTTGCCGCCCATGTGCTCTTCTATTATTATTTTCGACATATAAAGACCTATTCCAGTTCCCTTGCCCTGATCTTTTGTAGAAAAGTAAGGTTCAAAAACCTTATCTATGACATCGTCGGAAATACCTCCGCCGGTATCCAAAAAAGAAAGGTGTACGTTATTGTTTTTGATTTCAGAGCTAATACATATCGTACCGGATCCCTTATTATCCAAAATGGCGTCTTTCGCATTCGACAATATATTGAGTATGACCTGCTTGAACTCGTTTTTAAAGCCATAAACGACGTCGCTGTTATGCTCGTCGAGTTCCTGTACGACTTTTATATTGTTGTTTTTTAGTTGCGCGGAAAGCATGCTTAGGACATCTTCCGTAGCCGTCGAAAGAGAGAAAAACTCTTTTTCCTTAGACGGCTTAAAAAAGCTCCTAAAAGAGTCTATCGTGCTAGACATAAAATGTATCTGCCCCATCGACCTCTCCATCATCTCGGCCAAATACGTCTCATTGAACTCCCCGTACTCATAGGCGGACTTCAAATCCTGTATCATAAGCCCCAGGGCATTGAGAGGCTGACGCCACTGATGGGCTATGGCTCCTATCATCTCGCCCATTGCGGCCATCTTGCTTTGCTGCACAAGAAGAGCCTCCTGCTCCCTCTGTTTTCTCTCTATATTTTTTTTGTACGAGATGTTTTCGACTATGCAAAGCAGATAGCTGACGTTTCCATCGTTTTTTACCGGGGAGACCATAATATTTAACGGAATGCTCTCTTTATCGCTTAGCTTCAAGGCTCTCTCAAACTGGACAAAATCAAGCCCTAGCTCGGAGACCCTTGAGAACATATCCAGCTCTTTATCGCCGAAAAAATCGGACAGCAACGAGCCTTTTAAAAGCTCTTTGCTTCTTTTTGATATCAGCGAAAAGGCCGGGTTCGAGTCTATTATCGTTCCGTCGTTTTCAAGCAGCAATATACCTATCCCGGCATTTTCGAATACGCTTTGGAACCTAGCCTCAAGCTCGCTTACCTCTTTTGTTTTGTCATGTGCGACCTTTAGCAAAAACTCGTTTGAGTCTTTGAGGCTCTTCTCCGCGGACACCATGTCCGTTATATCGTGGACGATAGTGAATAAGAACTTTTGATCCTTATAAACCGCCGGAAGCGAATAGACTTCGGTATCTCTTTCGAGTCCGTTTGAATTTTTCTGTTTGAAAAGAAAATAGTTTCTATTTTCCTTTTGGGCCAAGCTCATCGCCTCATTGATTTCCGACGCCTTCATTGCGTTGATGTCGGACATATTCATCTGCAAGAGCTGTTCTATAGTATAGCCGTAATAGTTGGCGGCGCTTTGATTTGCATCGACTATATTCAAAGATTTTGCGTCTATGATCAACATAACGGCGCTATGTTTTTTGAAAATATCATAAAAATCGAATTTTGATTTTAAATCTATATCTTTATCTGGCATATACGGCACTTTATTGTGGTTTATATGCCTATTGTAACAAAAAAATTACTTTAGGGACTCGTACGCCTCTTTAATTTGTATAAATTTTTGCGTCAGCATCGCCTTTTCGCTTTCGCTTTTGCCTTGGTGAAGATCGGGGTGGTATTTCTTTGCAAGCTCAAAATATCTTTTTTTGATATTTTCGGGATCCAGTATGCCGCTCAGGCCCAAGACGGCGAGCTTTCTAGCCCGCTCCGCGGCCGCAAAATCGACACCGCTGGAACCGAAGGCGCAGATATGGTTGTAAAACTTTTCAAAATCAGGCCTGGAATAGACTATCTCGTAGCTTTCAAGTCCTATAGAAAGCCTTTTCGAAAAAAGCGTCTTAATGGCGAAAACGGTGTTTTTGTCTATCGCCGAAAGCTTAATCTCATACAAAAGCATATCGATTTCACATCTGTTTTTTAGCATGGCGCGTATATATGAAAAAAGAGGCCCCTCTTTGCCGTAGCATTTGATGGACAGCCCGTCCGTGCCGAAATACGCATACGCCTTTTTGACGCCAACCACGGAGGCCTTTGAGGCTATTTGTATATTGATCGGCAGATCGCACGACTTCAAAAGCGCTTCGCTCAAAAACAGCTTGCGCGCGGACAGCTCCTTTGAAAGTAGATTAAGAGCCCAGGTAAGAAATACCTTGCGCCTATGGCGCTCGTTGTCCCTTGAGAAAATGAATACGGAGTGACGAAGTATCATGGCCGTAGAAAAGCTTTTTTTGACGGTGCTTTTTAGATACTCCAAAAAACGCTCGTCGGCCTCTAGCTTCAAAACAATGGTATTGGAAACAATTTTCACGGAGCTAAATGCGCCGGCCATCTTCAATTCCCCGTTTTTGGGGTCTTAAAGCAAAAGCTGTTCCTTATTTTGATAGATATAGTTTTATACAGGCGAAAAAGATATACCAGGAGAAGTTAAGCCATATAAAAAACCAGAACAATACCGCAAAAGAGCCGTAGATGGTATTGTATGAGGCGCTAAACAAAATGTAGTACACGAACAGCTTTTTTGCAACAACTAAAGATATGGCGCAAAGCATAGAATATACGGCCGCCCTTTTAAAGCTTCTGGAGACGGACGACGAAAAATAAAACAAGAGCAGCATCGCCAGCCACATCTGAAAGCTTGACGCAAAAAGAGCGAAAAAATTAAACCCTAAAAAAGCGCCGATGGCTTCAAAAACCGCCGACAAAGAGACGGATAGAATGGTAAAAGCCATAACGGCAAGATATTTTAAAAACCTGACGACGCTGAATGCCGCGTTTTCTATTCCGGCCAATCTCGATATGCAATAATCAAGCTGCTTCGTAAAAACGAAAACGGAATAGAGCGCAAATATGACGCCTACGAGTCCAAGTTTGGACGAGTTTTGCAAAAATATATTCAGATAGTAAACTATCGTCTCTGCGCTATCGACGAACAGGTTTTCATATAAAAAAAGCCTAAAACTGTTGAAGTATTCCGCAAAAAAAGAGACGTTGACGGCGGCAAATACGCCTAGCATCATAAAAGGAATAAAAGTAAATACGCTTAAAAAACTCATCGAGCCGCTATATACGGCCAGGTCGCTACTCAAAAAAGCGAATAGCGAAGAGAGGCGGCGACTAAGCCACTCTATTTTTTGACTTGCCATCTAAAAACGCTTTTATATTGAGAGCTATCTCTTTTACAAGCCTGTCTCTGGCCTCTATGCTTGCCCACGCTATATGTGGGGTTAGTGCTAGCTTGTTTTTATCTTTTACGTTAAAAAGAGGCGACGAAGCGACTATCGGTTCTTTTTCGAATACGTCCGTTATATACGCCCCCAGCTTCCCGGTATTCAGCGCGTCGCTTACGGCAGCCTCGTCTACTATGCCCCCTCTGGCGAAATTCATCAATACGGAGCGGCCGCCGATTTTTGATAGCATATCTGCGCCCAATAGATTTTTTGTCTTGTCGTTTAGGGCGCAATTGACGGATATAAAATCGCTCATCTGCAAAAGCTGTTCAAGTTCCACCCTTTTGTAGCCTCGCTGGCTATTTTGTCCGCTTGTGGAGTAATAGACCACTTTTATCCCGAAGCTTCTAGCTATCTTGGCTACACTTTGGCCTATCTCGCCAAATCCTATAATGCCGAGCGTCTTGCCTCGAACCTCGAAAAACTCCTGTTCCATACAGGTGAAAATCGGGCTTTTTGCATATGAACCGTCTTTTACGTATTTGTCAAAAAAAGCGGTCTTTGAGACATAAGACAAAAGGGAGCTAAACATGGTCTGGGCCACGCTAGGCGTAGAATATCCTTTGACGTTTGAGACGGCTATGCCGCATTTTTTGCACGCCTCCAGATCTATATTGTTTACGCCTGTCGCCGCGACGCATATAAGCTTTAGCTGCGGCAATCCGCTTAGTATCTCTTCGTCAAGGACAACCTTGTTGGTGATAATAATCTGGGCATTTTTGGCCCTCTCCACTATCTCGCTTTTTGCGCAAAGTTCATATATCGACGTTTTACCCAGCTTCTGAATGGACGATAGCTTCGTGCTCCCTAACGTAGCATAGTCCAAAAATACGATTTCAGGTTTGTTCACTTCATCTCCTCCGCCACTCTAACTATCGCCTCCGCTATATCATCCAAATCAAACTGCTGCTCCACCGCTCCGATTTCGTACGCCACTTTCGGCATGCCGTAGACTATGCAGCTGTTTTCATCCTGCCCTATCGTCCTTGCCCCGACGCTTCTCATCGACAAAAGCCCTTTTGCTCCATCCGCGCCCATCCCGGTCAATATCACCCCTATCGCATTTGCGCCGGCAGTTTTTGCGACGGAGTTAAATAGCACGTCCACGCTTGGCCTATGCCCAGACACCTTCTCCCCCATCCCTATCTCTACGAAATATCTGGCGCCGGAACGTCTAAGCACCATATGGTAATCCCCCGGAGCTATAAGCACTTTCCCGACACCCAGGAAATCGCCGTTTTTAGCCTCCCTTACCTCTACCGCACAAAGCTCGTTCAATCTATCGGCAAACGACTTTGTGAAGTTCGGCGGCATATGCTGGACTATTATGATGCCTGGAACGTTTGCCGGAAGCCTTGTCAGAACCTCCCTGATAGCCTCCGTGCCGCCCGTAGACGCGCCTATGGCTATGACCTTGTCCGTTGTCTCGCTGAGAGCCGAATAGTTGACTTTTTTTGGTATGAAGGTATGTTGTTTTGGTTTGACTTTCGCTTTTGCCGCAGCTTTTACTTTCGACACTATCTCTTCTCTTATCTCATCTATTCCGTCGTAAATATTCGAATGCGGCTTCGCAACGAAGTCTACGGCTCCGGCCTCCAAAGCCTCAAGCGTAGTCATGGCGCCTTTTTGGGTCAAGGAGGATACCATGACGACGGGGGTAGGCATATACGTCATCAGTTTTTTCAAGAACGTTATACCGTCCATTCGCGGCATTTCGACATCAAGGCATATGACATCGGGGCGAAGTTCGATTATCTTGTCTCTTGCTATATATGCGTCTTGCGCCACGCCTACGACCTCTATATCCCGTTCCGACTCCAGAACATCCCTCAAGACGGCTCTTGCCGTAGCGCTATCGTCGACTATCAACACTCTTACAGGCAAAAATCAACCTCCACAAGAATTACTGCTGGCGTACTTCATAAATACCTTTCCAGTATCGCTTCTCATCATTATGCGCCTTCCGACAGACCCGCCGACGTCTTCCGCGGTAACGGGTATTTTATATTCGTCCAATATCTCCTTGGCGGTCAAAACGTTTCTCTTGCCAATCATAAAATCTTCATTAGACGTTATATTTATACTGGCGCCGCCAAATATCTTGGCTTCCATATTTGACGGATTACACCCTATATCCATCATGGATTGTATCATTCTAGGCACCGATACATTTCCGAACTTTGGACTTTGAAGCCCGTTTCCGTTCCACAGCGGCAGGAGATAGTGGTTCATTCCGCCGATCATTTTGTATTTGTCAAACAGGCATACGGCTACGCACGAACCAAGCACCGTAGATATTTCGGTAGGCTGAAATCCTATATGGATCTGGCCTACATGGATGAAAACCTTTTCATACATACAAAGCCCTACATCTCTACTGCGTTGTCAAAATCTTCGAACAATATGTCGTTTGAACCGGCGACACCGCCGCATGCGGCGCAACCTTTTTTGAGAGGGATTCTTACCTTAAATACGGTATGTCTGGACTCGCTTTCGTAGTCGACCTCACCGTCCAGAGCCTCAACCTCGCCTTTTACGACGCTAAGTCCAAGGCCAAGGCCGGTTTTAGCCCTGTTTGTTCCTTTATTGAACTGAGTAAAACGGTTATATACGACAAGCTTGTTTTCTACGTCTATACCTTCGCCGTCGTCTTCTACCGATATATACAGGTTGTCGTCGTCGTTTCTGACCAGGATATTTATATGCCCGTTCTCGTAAGTATATTCACATGCGTTTGATATGAGATTCAATAGTATCAAATATAGCTTCCCCGCATCCGAGGATATATCTTGATTCGTTTCGTCCAAAAACGATATATTTAGATTCTTATCGAGTATCAGATACATAAAACTGCTTTTGGCGTCTTCTACTATATCCTTGAAATCTATTCTCGTAAAGTAGCTTTCGGTCTTTCCCGCTTCTATTTCGCTTGCGGCTATGATGTTTTTGATTTGGAAATCGAGCCTTAATATCTCCATATGAAGCATCTGCGTCAGCTCTATATTCCTCTCCGGTTTTTTGCCGGAGATAAGGATGGAGCAGATATTCAACACAGATGAGATCGGGTTGTTAAATTCGTTTTTGATCAGAGATAGAAACTGGCTTTTTACGGAGTCCACCTCCATAAGCCTTTTGTTTAAATCTATCAGCTTCTTATTCAAAAACTCCATCTCGTTTAGGGTCGAGTTTTTCTCTTCAAATCTTCTTTGAATTTCAAGGAGTAGGTCGTGATCGCTCACATTCTGTATGTTTTCCATTTGAATACGCTCCTTAATGTTTTTTCTAAACTCTTTTATATATCGATGATTTGACAAGGGCAAACTCGGATCTATTGTCCGTAATGGCCTCGGAGTCGCCTATGATAAGCAAATTGCCTTTATTAAGAAGGTGCGCAAACCTTGAAATAAGCGAGCGTCTCGTCTCTGCGTCAAAATATATCATAACATTCCGGCAAAACACAATATCAAAATGGGTTTTGAATATGGAAAAATTGCCGTTTACTAAATTAAATGTCCTAAAAACCACTTTCGATTTCAAATCTTCGTTTATTTTATAAACGGTATGCGAGTTTTGCTTTTGCTGCGTAAAGTGCTTATACACTATGGCCTTTGGCAAAGAAGCGACGTCCTTCTCGGCATACTCGCCCTTTATCGCTTTATTCATAGCCTTATGGGATATGTCCGTCGCAAGTATTTTTATATCCCAAGAGTCGAAATCAGGCAGGTTTTCTTTTAAAAAAATCATAATCGAATAAGGCTCCTCCCCCGTAGAGCAGGCTGCAGACCAGATGCGTATCTTCTTGTTGCGCTTAGATAAAAAGATCTGCGATATATTCTCTTTTAGAAACTGCCAATGCTGCGGGGAGCGGAAGAATGAAGTAACATTTGTAGATATGGCGCTTATAAAACTAATGATTTCAGCCTCTCCTTCCGGAGAGTTGAGGTATTGGTAATACTCCCCGAAGGATTTCATGCCGAGTTCGTTAAGTCTTTTATGAAGGCGCCCTCTGACCATCGTAGCTTTTTGGTCGGATAGAGAAATACCGACTCTCGTTTTGACGAATTTCCTTATCTTCTCAAACTCTTCGGCCGTTATCTCTATGTTGATCATGTATTACCTAGACATCTCCGAAGTCTCAGAACAAAGGCCGTCTATGTTTAGTATCAGGGCTATATCTCCGTTGCCTAGTATAGCGCCGCCGGATATCTCTTTTATTTTTGCCATAGACCTGCCAAGCGTCTTGATAACAACCTGCTGACGGCCCAGCAGAGCGTCTACGAGTATCGCCATCCTGCCTTTTTCGCTCTCTACGCACACAAGAGTGCTCTCCCATATCTCAGGCCTGTCTTCGCTAAGCCCAAGCGCCTCGTTTAGCCTTACCACAGGGATTTGCTCGCCCCTTAGATTGACAAACTCTCCCTTGCCTTTTAACATATGCACTATCTCTTTTGACGGCACGAACGACTCTACCACGCTAAGCGTAGGGATGATAAATATATCGTTTGCGCTTTTAACCAGCATGCCGTCTATAATCGCAAGAGTCAGAGGCAGTATAATCGAAAAGGTGCTGCCCTTCCCAAGCTCTGAACTTATCTCTACTTTGCCCCTTAGCTTCTCTATCGATGTTTTTACGACGTCCAGACCGACCCCTCTACCGGATATATCGCTAATAACTTTTGCCGTAGAAAAGCCGGGCTGCATGATAAGGGAGAATATCTGCTGCTCGGTCATCCCCTCGCTATCGGTTACAAGACCGCGCTCGATAGCCTTGTTAAGCACGGCTTCTTTGTCTATGCCTCTGCCGTCGTCGGATATGGCGATAATTATATTGCCGCTCTTGTGATATGCCCTCAGGGTTATCGTACCCTCCCTCTCTTTGCCGGCGCGCACCCTCTCGTCGGCATTATCCTCTAGTCCATGGTCTATGGCGTTTCTTATCATGTGGACGATAGGATCGGACAATGAATCTATCATCGTCTTGTCTATCTCCGTATCTTCGCCTTGAATGATCAGCTTTATCTCTTTTTCCGTCTTTTTTGCCGTATCCCTAGCCACTCTTTTCATCTTCTCGAAAGTATCCCTGATGGCGACCATCCTAAGGGACATTACCCTGTCTTGTATCACTTTTGTTATCTTGGATAGTATCTCGATCGTCTTATTGATACTAGGGTCGCCCAAATCTTTTATCTTATCGTTTTGGGCTATGAAGTTTTGGGCTATAACAAGCTCCCCGACGGTATCAAAAAGCTCATCCAGTTTTGCGGTATCTATTTTGATATAGGACTTTTGCTGGGTTTGTTGCTCGCTAGGCTCTTTTTTGGCCGCTTTTTGCGACTCCTCTTTAATAGCCTGTCTTTGCTGCTCTATCCCCTGCTTAGGAGTCGACGCTACGCTATCGGAGACTGTCTGCTGAACCTTTGATTCGGTTTGTGCGGCGGCGTTTTGTATCAAGGTTACTTTGTATTCATTGTCAAACAAAAACTCGAATACCTCTTCTATTTCGCTTTGCGTCTTATCCGTCTCAAGAATTATGGAGACGTTACTAAAAAGCGACTCTTCCGCATTGAAGTTCTCCAGGGAAGGAATGCTCTCGCAATTCCAGTAGCTCTCTATGATATTTCCGGATTCAGACAGTATTCTAAAGAAAAGGTTGTGATCATACCCTCTAAAATAAATATCCTTGTCAAGCGTCAACTCTACGAGATACACGCTTTTCCCGCCTGTCGGATTTGCGGCGGTAATGCTTTGTTTGACGCCCTCGGCCAGATTTTTATCGCACTCTTTCGGCGCCGACGTTTCAACGCTTATTTCCCCGAATTCCGCCGCCAAATCATGCATAGGGGCGGATGGCGCATCCGAGTGAGTCAGGCTTTTTGCATCCAACATATCTATAATCGCGGCAAGACATGCGTCATATCCATCCGGTACGCCGGCGACTTCATCCACCTCGTAGGACATGGTCTCCTTGATAATATCAACGCCGTTCAGCAAAACGTCAACCGCCCCTTCCGGCAACGCGGTGTCGCTAGACCTAAAGTGATCCAACAAATCCTCGAAGTGATGAACGAATCCGCCAAGTCTGGTAAAGCCAAAGGCGTTCGCATTCCCCTTAAGGGTATGAACGCCTCTAAAAAGCTCGTTTAAGAGCTCTTTATTGGATGAATCCGCCTCAAAATCTATGATATCGGAATCGAGTTTCTCGATAATCTCTCCGGCTTCCTCGATAAAAATCGCTTTTAACTGTTCTCTACTCATGGCATATCCAATTTGCTTTACCGAATTTTTTGAATAGATACTCTTTTTTGTCGAGCATATCTATTTTTATAGACGGTTTGCTTTTTTTTAAACTAATAAGAAATGCAATGATTGCCGAAGAGGTCGGAAAATCATCGTCACAACCTTCAAAACCAACTTCTTCGATATATTCCAACCTTGGAAGTACAAACTTTTTTAGTTCATCGATCTCATCATATTTGAGATCAAGAGAGATGTTTAGTCTATCGCCGTCTATCTGCATTTTAAAACTCTTTCAAATCATTTTCATCTAACGGGAATATCTCGTCGGAAGATT
>CAZMPN010000018.1:0-37094 GCA_964568395.1 uncultured Helicobacter sp.
CCCCATCGACCTACTCGACGCTGATGTACTACACCGAGATGGACCCGTGGACGAGGAAGAAGATATTTGTCGAAAAAGACCCTGTCAAAAAGCAGAAGCAGAAGGATATTATTGTTGGAGGCAGTAAATGAGCGAAAAAGTGAAGATTGAATACCCGACCATAAAATTCAAAATTGCCAAAATTGAAAACTGGATACGCTTTTCTTGAAAATTTGGTAGTATATTTTCTAGACATCAAAAAAGACTGGAGCGATAATGAGTACTGGGTATGAGGACTTGATACATAGAATTGCAAGCGGAAACGCAATTCTATTTGTAGGTGCTGGTTTTTCAAAAATAGCTACAAATGTAAATGGTGACGATGGAATACCAACAGCCTCCGAACTTGCGAACACAATAGGAGAACTGGGTGGTTTTGATGGGGATGGGGATTTAAAATATGCAGCTGATTATTTTTTAAGCGAAATATGCACAAGAAAGCCGGAGCTAAAAAAGGTACTGATTGCAAAGTTAAAGGATATTTTTACTATATCAAAACCGCATAATGTCCATGTTGATATTATGCGCATTGATTGGAAAAGAGTTTATACAACCAACTATGATGATTTGATTGAAATGTCGGCAAGACAAAATAGCAGAAGGATAGAGAGTAGAGACATAGATGCTTCTACTGAATTTTTTCCAAATGACAGATTTTGTGTACACATTAATGGGTGTATACAAAATTTAAACGAAGAATATATTAACTCAAAATTTAAACTAAGTCACTCTTCATATGTTGCGCCAGATGAGTTTTTAAATTCCAATTGGAACTATATTTTTAAAAAAGACCTAGAAACCTCTAGTGCCATCGTGTTTGTCGGTTATTCTTTATATGATATAGATATAGAAAAGATTCTCTACGCTAATCCTGAATTCAAGCAGAAAACATACTTCATAACGGCTCCGCTCGACCCATCTAAAAAAACAGACAAGCAGGATTATATTCTTTCAAAGTATGGTAAAGTTTTAAAGGTTGGTGTTGAAAAGTTTGCAAATGCCATAGTTGATAACATTGACATTATAAATAATGCGCAACAAGAATTTACAACTGAAGCTTTTGATAAATATGCAATATCAGACACATCGCCCGCAATGATTAAAGATTCCGAAATTGAAGCTTTTTTAAAATATGGACAAATAACAAAAGAGCGCATAGACTTTGGAATGACATCAACGCAGTTACCCCTATATTTAGTAAAAAGAACAAAGGTTGAATCTATATGTGAAGCCCTTGCAACATCAAGTATGATATGTGTGACAAGTGAACTTGGGAACGGAAAAAGCATTTTTCTTGCCGAAATGGCAGTAGCTCTCGTCCTAAAAGGTTTCAATGTATACACATTGAAAAACATTGCTGGCGATTACATAACTGACATTGATAAAATGATGAAGTCAGAAATGAGTTTTGTATTAATTATTGATTCATACAGTAATTGCCTAGACTTAATAAAATACATATTGGCAACAAAACCTTCTAATATTAAACTACTATTGTCTGAGCGCACGATGAATCATCACTCAATAATAAGCGAGTTGGGCGGGGCACTACAAACTCGAGATTTCAATATTGACTTTCTTGAGCCAGATGAAATAAGCAGTCTTGCTAAAATCTTAGAGCATACTTCTTTGTGGGGTAAGTATGGACAATATACAAACACAAAAAAATATGAGCATATAGAATTTGAGTGCAAAAAACAAATGTCTTTTGTTCTTATTGATATACTCAATTCAGTGCAGATAAAAAATGAAATTTCAAAATTACTTTCTGATGTTTTCAAAGATGGTATTGTTAAATTTAATATTTTTATCATTTGCATCTTGGATGTTATGAATATTCCAATTACATTGTCATTAATTTCAGAGTTAAGTAATAGTGATGTTGCAATATCTAAATTCTCAAATTCAAATCAATTGAGACAGCTATTTCAACTAAATCACTTTGAACAATCTTTTGATACAAAATCATCGATTTATTCGAGATATTTGCTCAATGAACACTTTGAGCCGCAATATATAATTGAGAAAAGTCTGTTAATTCTTAGCGAACTTGATAAAAGATTTGTACAAACAAAAAGCCTCGACAATATAAGAAATGAAGTTAGAATTAATCTTTTTAGATTTAAATTCATAGAACAGATGTTGCCAATAAAAGACAAAGCTGGGATGTTGGTTAATTACTTTGAATCCATTAAAAACAAGCTACCTTTTCACCTTAACAACCCACAGTACTGGCTTCAGTACGGTATGGCACACATTGCTTTGAAAAACTATGAAAAAGCAGAGCGTTGTTTGCAAAGCGCATATGATAAGGCAAAGTTTAGGGCAGACTACGATGTCCATAAAATTAATAATCAAAAAGCAAGATTAAATCTTAAAATTGCTTCGCTTGTGTCTACTAATATTCTTGAAGCTATGAAATTATTTATTGAAGCTGACGATCTGCTAAATAAACACGAAAACGATGTTTATAAATTTAAAATAATTTTGGATTATAAAGATTTTTTTGATTCTAGGCGTAATTCATTGTCGCAAGAACAGAAAAAAACGATTAATAAAGCGAGTGAGAAAAAATTAAAAGACCTCGATACATTGAGAAGTAATGATATAAACAATTTTAAGCAAGAAATAGTATTTGCAGACTGTGAAGCTCAATTAAAGTATATATTGCAAGCCACTGCATAAAATTTTATTGTTTTTATCTATCTCATTGCCATGCATCATGGGCTTGAAAATGGGTGTCAGGTATTTAATCTTAACCGTTATAGCTTCGCACAGGACAACGAAAAGCCCATCTTGCCATCTCGCCAAAAAAAACATATAATATTTGACATAGATTTGACTTTTGGAGGTCACAAGTGACACAAAGTGTGGGAGCTAGGGACATACTGCGAAATCCGTCTTTGCTAAAGATAGCGCCGACCGATACGCTAGTCGTAGAGGACAAAAAATCGCACAAAATGCTAGGGCTGTATATCGGAGCGGACACGGCAAAAGAGTTTTTGGAGTATCAGGCAAAAGCAAGGCTACTAAACAGCGCCAAAAAGATAGCCGCCTCCGCAAAGCTGGAGTACAAAGAGCTAGAGGGCGCCGTAGATGACGGTATATGAGAGGGGTTCCATAGTCCTCGTAAACTTCAATCCTCAAAAGAAAAAAGAGGAAGTCTCCAAAGTTCGCCCCGCCGTCATCGTCTCCGATACGATGCTAAACGACATACTCGACCTAGTGAGTGTGGTGGCATTGACAACCAACCTCATAGACGATGCCGAGCCGCTGAGAGTGCGGATAAGCGCAAGAGAGTCGCTAAAAAATGATAGCGACGCCATGATAGAACAGCTCAGATGTGTAAGCAAAAGCCGTATAGGCGAGCGGATAGGGCGACTAAGCGATGACGAGATGGTAAAAATCGAAAACGGCGTGAAGCTAATGTTGGGACTAAAATAAAAAACTAAATGAAAATTTTTAGCAAAGATATGAAGCTTGGAGCGAGATAGTTTGAAAATAGCGGAATTTAAAAATCTTTTTGTGAGCTACGGTGAGGGCGACGTACTGCACGGCGTGAGCCTAGACATCGACGAGCTAGAGCACACGGCGATACTGGGAGCCAACGGCAGCGGCAAGTCCACGCTAATCAAACTCTTTTCAAACGACATCTACCCAAGGATACTTCCCGGCTCGTCAAAAAAGATGTTTGGAGGGGAGCGATGGAGTATATTTGAGCTCAAAAAGAGGCTCGGCATCATCACAAACGACTTTCACTACTATGCCCAAAATATGGCGCCAAACATCAGCGGATACGAGCTGGTCGTAAGCTCTTTTTTTAGCTCTCTCGGTATTTTGGAGCATCAAGAGTATACGGACGAGATGAACAAGACGGCCACAGAAGCGATAGAAAAAGTGGACATAGAGCATCTAATGGCAAAACCTCTTTGCGAGATGTCCACGGGGGAGCTACGCAAATGCCTTATCGCCAGGGCTTTGGCGCTCAAACCATCGGCGCTGCTCCTCGACGAGCCGACCGTGGGGCTGGATATAAGGGCGCAGCTGGAGTTTGTGGACGGACTAAGGGCCCTTGCCAAAGAGAAGACGATACTTCTCATAACACACCACGTCGAGGAGATATTCCCGGAAATCCAAAAAGTAGTCCTGCTAAAGGACGGCTGCATCCTAAAGTGCGGCGTAAAAGAGGATGTCTTAACCAGCGAAAATCTATCGAATGCTTTTGGCGTAGCTTTGGAACTCGGGCTTGACGGGAATAGATACTATATCAAGAGGCTTTTGGCGTAAGCTATTGACACTTCAACCTATATGATATACAATTGTATACACACAATATCAAAAAGGCAAAGCTATGAAACAAGCGATAAATATCAGGCTTGAAAAAGATACGATAGAGGCGCTAGACGGCTACGCCGCAGAACTGGACAAGAGCCGCACTAGCCTCATCGAAAAGGCGATAGAGTTATACTTTGACACTCTCGACGAGATGGTGGCAGACAAGCGCATAGATGCTCTCAAAAGTGGCAAAAGCGAAGTCGTCAGCCTGGAAGAGGTATTCAAAAAAGCCGGAATAAATGTATAAAGTCGCCTTTGACAAAGAAGCCGAAAAAGAGTTCTTGCGGCTTGACAAATCGGCGCAAGAACTAGTCGCCATAAAACTCCTTGACCTACAAAAAGGCAACTTCTCAAACGACAAAGCCCTGGGCGGCAAGCACAAAGGCAAATACCGCAAACGAGCGGGAGACTACCGTATCATATACCTACGAGAAAACGAGCTTGTCCTCATCACGATAATCCGTGTGGCGCATAGAAGGGAGGTGTATTGAACTTATTTTCTTATGTAGTTGACCATGATTATGGGTATGCACCAAATCCAGAAAATAATGTTTGCACACTTGTTCATTGTAAATTTGGCGGAAAAGGCAATAAAAGAAATATAGTAGAGATTGCTAATGTGGGCGATTGGGTTATTGGTACCGGTGGCAAAAGTACGAAAAGTGTTGGCAAGGGTAAAATAGTTTATGTAATGTGTATAACAGGCAAAATTTCATTTGAAAATTATTTACAAAACTATATTGGCAGAGTAGATTGTGTCGATGAAGGAAATGGCAATGAGTATGCCTTAATCTCAAACGAATTCTACTATTTTGGAAAAGATGCTGTTGATATTTTCTCACTACCATCAGAAATACAAAATAATAAACTTGAATGTGGGCGAGGTTTTAAATATAAAGCTTTTGATGAAGATTATATCAATACATTAGTGGCATATTTTCGCAATAATTATCACAGCGGAGCGCATGGTTTGCCAGTTGACCCTTTGGCTAACAAAGAAAAAATTGTGTTGTTACAAAAAAGAGATGGAAAATGTTTAAGGTAATTGGAATTATCAATATATTTATAATTTCCGCATTCGCCTTCCAGCCAAACTTCGGCAATTTCGACGGGACGGCGGTCATACTTGATATCAATAGCTCCAAACGCATCGTCTTTAACGACAAAAGAGCAGATGAGAGGCTATCACCCTGCTCTACCTTCAAAATCCTCAACTCCATCATATCGCTAGATACCCAAGCGGTAAAAGATGAGAATGAGACAATCAAATGGGATGGTACGGCACGAGAATACCCGGCATGGAACCGTGACCATAACATGCGCTCGGCCATAGCCGTATCGGCCGTATGGGTATATCAGGAGCTAGCGCATCGCGTGGGTAGCGGGATGATGCAAGTAGGCGTGACGGCGGCTGAGTACGGCAATATGGATACGACACATACACTTACCGACTTTTGGCTGGCAGATGGGAGCCTGAAGATTTCGGCAAACGAAGAAGCGGACTTTCTAGCGCGAATGATGGGCGGCAAACTACCGTTTTCGCCGCGTTCGGTTGCCATAACGAAAGAGATAATGACGCTTGACAAAAAAGACGGTTACGCTTTTGGCGGCAAGACTGGAAGCTGTGGAGATATAGGCTGGTTTGTCGGCTTCATAGAAGATGGGGTCGGCACAAAAGTATTCGCTCTCAACATCAAGGGCGAAGGCGCCAACGGAGCCGCCGCAAAAAAGATGGCAATCGACTACCTAAAAGAGTCTAAACTACTGAAATAGGCAGATAAAACTCAAGCCGAAACTCCCCGCTGCCGTCCATATCCAAAAAGTGGTTTTTGCGGTATACGGCGTAGGGCGGCATAGTCTTTGCCTCGAATCCGCTATCCGGCAGCCAGATATGATATACATAGCGCATAAAGCGCAGCACGTCGCCGTATTTGCCGTTTATCTCAAAGACGGCGCAAATGGAGGACGGTATCTCAAAAAACGCCACCTGCCCATGCGGCGATATATCATCGCCCACCTCTATCGCCGCCACGTATGCGCACTCAGATAGCGGCGTGATAGTCGGATTGTCGTGATGAAGCCCTATCTGCCTAGCGCTTTGAGATATGCCGTTTTCGATTGCCCACGCGTATAGTCTATTCCAGCTGTTTTTGATAGATATGCCATAACCCTTGTGCCTTATATACGCAGCCCTTATCGCTTCGCTTTTTTTTATTTTCGGCATGACTCCTTCAAAATCCCTATCCGATGCGCTTGCGCTGACAGAGCTAGCCACTATCGACTCCGAATACTTTAGATATTTGCCGCCTCTCCACTCTCCCGGCGTAGCGCCAAAACGCCCCCTGAAAGCCTTGATAAACGAGGTCTGCGAGCCGTATCCGCACATCGACGCCACCTCCGAGATGTTGGCGTATCTGTTTGTTAGCAGCAGGCTTGCCGCTTTTTGCAGCCTTATGGATTTTATATTCTCATACAGATTTTTACCGGTCTCTTCGCGCCATATCCTATGCAGATGGTGCGGACTAAGCCCCGCCTCCTTTGCCAGCTCCTCGGCCGACAAAGAGCCGTCGATATGCGAATATATACGATAAAGCACGCTATTTACGATATCGGCTCTCTGGTTTTTTGTCTCTTTTCTCATTGCTCTATAATACAAAACGGATAGTAAAAATGCAAATTTTGGATAATTATTTTGCATATTTGGATAAAGAAAAGATTTTCGTTTTGTTCTAAAATCAGCTCCAAATATCAAGGAGCACAATATGAAAAGATCGTTTGTCAGGGAGATTTTGGAGGCGATAAATCCGGACACCGTATCGTTTGCCGGGGGACTGCCGGACGAATCGCTTTTCCCGGTAGAAAAGATCAAAGAGGCGGCGGACAAAGCGCTAAAAGATAGCGCCTCGCTACAATACTCCGTCAGCGGAGGCATCAAGAGCCTTAGGGAAAAACTGGCTGATTACTATACAAAGCTGGGAGTCCCGACAAATCCGGATGAGATACTAATCACCACCGGAGCCCAGCAAGCTCTCGATCTCATCTCGAGGGCATATTTCAAAAGTGGGGTTACCGTCGAATCCCCTGCGTATCTGGGCGCACTCGGCTCGTTTGCGGCGAACGGCTGTCCGCTTCATCCAACCTTACTTGGCGACATGGAGGCGTTTGAGGCCAGCTTCAAAAAGACTAAAAGAGCGTACCTGATGTGTGATTTTCAAAATCCTACTGGCAGATGCCGCCCTCTTGAGAGCCGAAAACTTCTAGCCGAGAGCGCTACCAAAAACAACGGAGTCATCGTGGAAGACGGCGCGTACATGGAACTTTACTTTGACGAGAAGCTGCCTATCATGGCGACTTTTGCGCCTGCGCGCACGATCCACGTCGGCTCGTTCTCAAAGATATTGGCCCCAGGACTAAGGCTTGGATGGATACGGGCCGCAAAAGAGCTGTTAGCCCCGATACTTGCGCTAAAAGAGCGCTCAGACCTGCATACTTCCACGCTTTCACAAATGATAGCCGACGGGTTTTGGGAGAGCGGCGGTTTTGACGGACATCTGGAGAATATCCGAAAGATATATGCCGCAAAAGCGAAATATCTATCAAAGACGCTAACCGCAAAAATCCCGCAGTTTAGCTTTGAGGAGCCGAGAGGCGGTATGTTCATCTACGGTTCGTTTCCAAAAGACACGGACACAAGAGCGCTTGCGTACGCCTCTTTGGCTAAAGGAGCGGTATTCGTTCCGGGCGGCGAATTTTATGAAGGGGCGCCTATAAACAACGAGGCGAGGTTTAACTTTACGCATACGAGCTTTGAGCAGATGCAAAAAGGCATCGAGATAATCGCCGATGTTTACGGTGGAGGTAAATTTTAACGCCGCCTATTTTGCCAATCCTTAACGGCTTCTTCGCATATTAAATAACGCCACCGCCGCAAACGCGAGTGCGCACCCGACTATAGTGGAGGCCGCTACCAGTTCGCCGTAAACTATCATGCTGGATACTATAGCTCCTACCGGAACGATAAACATAAACACGCCGGTCTTTGACGCTCCGACCTTGCCGGCCGATATGAAAAACAGAGCGGTGCTGAAAGTGCCGGGAACGAGTCCGATAAAAATAATAGATAGCCAAAATGTCGAATCATAGGAGGCAAAATCGAAAGCCCCGTGCGGGAGAGCAAAGAGCATATTCGTAAACCCGGTAATGCCGAATACCACAAGCGTGTAGTACATCGGATCGGCTTTTTTTGTCGCCTTCTGGGATATGATGGTCACCATCGACCAGACTATGGCGCATCCTAGAAAATAAGAACTCTCTATATTCAAAAACGCAAACCCTTCATACGGCGCGCGAAGAAGTATCAAAGCGCCAAGAATGCCGATAGACAACGCCAACGCCTGTCGCATGGATACCGAAGTGCCAAAAAGCGCTATGGACATCACATAGGTAAACAAAGGGGCGAGCGCGGTCACCATCGTGCCGCCGTATCCGGCCTGCCCGTGGCTTAGTCCAGCGAAAAAGAGGTAGTTAAACAAAGATGTAAGAAGTCCGCTAATGATCATATAGCCATAACCAGCTCGGTCGCTTTTCATCGGTGTTTTCATGGCCAAGACCACGGGGATAATCGTCAAAAACGATATGGCGTATCTCCAAAACGCAGACACTTGGGCATTGGAGTGCTCCGCGGCCACCTTGCCGACCGTCCACGCCACGCCCCAAAAGAGCATGGCTATTATCATCAGGACGTAGTATTTATAGTTGCTTTGGGCTGTTTTCATCGCCAGATTGTAGTGCCGCTAATATTAAAAAGAGCCTTGTCCATTGTTTTTTATTCATCTCCACCCTCCAAATCAAAAGTATTAAAGATAATATCTATCGCCGACATCCTTGCCCCATGTTGAAGCGCATCCAATATATCGCTATCCTTCCAACCCATCTTTCGCAAATCATTTAGTTCCGACTCGTCGGCTTTTGAGCATTTTTTAACGGCGGCGACCACAAAAGAGAGCATCGCATTTTCTTTGTCGCTTAGTTTTGGGCTTTGTCCTTGTGCTTTTAAGTAGCCGACATCGCTCACACTCCAACCAAACAAATTGACTAGCATAGCGCTGTTGTAATCAACGCAATATTTGCAACTAACTTGACTGGAGACCAGCATACGCAAGCACGCGAGCAGCGGCGCCGAAAGCGTTTCGTGATTCATATAGTACGACGCAAAATCTAGCTGCTGCATAAGAAGTTTTGGACTTACGCTCCATATCTGCGCCGAAGCCGGTATCTCGCCTCTAAGCTCTTTGATTTTCGCATAAACTTGCGCTACTTCGCCAGTAGCGTCTTCAGGTTTGATTATTTCGATAAGAGCCATGATGTTCCTTCTAATTTCATTTGACCAAATAGTCAAGTAAAATTCTAGCCAAAAGTTGACTGATTAGTCAAGTAAAATTTTGTATAATGTTTTTTAGAAATGGAGGCGCAATGAATGACAAAAACACAAGAGAGCGTCTAATAGACGCCGCATACGAAGAGATTTACAACAAAGGCTATCAAGGGGCATCCCTGGCCGATATACTAGCGAAGGCCGGCGTACATAAAGGGTCTATGTACCACTTCTTTGCGGGCAAAAAAGAGATGGCGTTAGCGGCGATAGCCGAAAAGATAGACGAAAGATTTGCCCAAAGATATGGGAGCTTGGCTCATCAAGAAGGCGAAATACTCAAGGCATTTTTTGAAAGATTGCGAGATACGAAGCTAAGGGACTTTAAGCGGGGTTGTCCGATAGCAAATATAGTGCAGGAGATGTCAAATCTGGACGCGGATTTTGAGGCTTTGATGAAAGGGCTATACGAACAGTTTCGCGCAAACGTCAAACGGGTTTTCGACGAAGCCATAAAACGCGGCGAATTAAGAGAGTGTGACAGCGCAAAACTAGCTCTCTTTACCGTGGCGGCGATAGAAGGAGCCATATTGTCAGCCAAGGCGAGCGGCGACGAAGCCGACTATCTAAATGCGATAGACGCGTTGATAGAGTATCTGCAAAGCTACAAAACAAAAGGATAAAAATGAAAAACATATTTGTGATAAACATCGACTACATAAAGCCTTTAGAGGAAGTTGAAAAATATATCGCCAAGCATAGAGAATTTTTGACGCAAGGCTACAAGGATGGCGTATTCGTAATGTCCGGAGGCAAAAACCCTAGAACGGGCGGCATAATCATAGGAAGATTCGCAAGCAAAGACGATGCCCTGACGTATGCGCACAAAGATCCGTTTTTTATAGAAAAAGTCGCGGAATACGACGTAATAGAGTTTGCGCCGACAAAATACGCAAGCGAGCTGGAGGAGTATCTACGGCTGGATTAATAAAAACTACGACCAAAATCGAATATCTTCGTTTTTGATTCTACAAAAGTTGCGATACGTAAGCGCTTTTGTGGCATTGTTAGTACCCATAAGTTTAGGCCGATAGGACAGAAGAAGTGCGCGGAAAGATTAGCTACTACAACGAAAAGACGCAGACCGGAACGGTCGTCGATAAGGCGCGGATAGTATATGAGTTTAAAAGCGGCTCATGGTTTGACCACCACAGGCTCCCTATGGCAGATATGTATGTCGATTTTAAAGCAAACGAGCACGGCAAGATAGATCAGATAAAGGAGTCCGCGTTTCTAAGGCTTCAGCGCAAATACGACGTCACTGAGGCGGACTTTTGGCAAAGCGCCGACGAAGAGGCGCTAGAAGAGATAGCGATAGCCAGAAGAGAGAGGCTGATCAATGAAAACGTCTTGAATATCATACCGAAACCGATTGCCGAGGATTACACCATAGGCGACTGCTTCCTTGCTTTTTTCGCCGACGCCGTCGAGCTTGTATATAGATATGAAGATATAGCATTCGACGAAAGCGCAGAGAATGGAAGGCTAGACTACTTCAAGCTAAAAAGATTTATGCAAAAGGCGAAATCGCAGCTCGCACAGACTGACGGCACCATCTCCATGGAGCCATTCAATCAGATGGAAAAAGAGTTTTCGGAGCTGGAATTCGTCATCTCCGAGGCGCTAAAGCAAAAGACGAAAAATATGGAGCTTTTGTTTGAGGAGATATACCTAACCCAGCAAATCGGTTACCTAAAGATGCAAAGAAGGCTCGATATAGACAAACAAAGAGCCTTTGAGCTAAACATAACGATGAAAAGAGCGAAAGAGAATATCGCCGCATACAAAAGCAGACTTTCGCACGAACACGGCATAGACGCCGCCGCATCACTAGAAAATAAAATAGCCCATGCGCTGCACGAACATGAGTCCGCCGAAAAAGAGATACAGGAGATAGAAAAAAACAAAATACTCTTTAGCGGACATCTAAAAAACTTCAAAGAGTCCAAATATCATGAGTTTTCGCATAGTTTCGGCTTTGAAACGGAGCTAAAAGGCATCGTGGACGCGCTAAAGACTATTATCGAGCGCATAGCCTTCAACTACGACACGCTCCTGTGGCAGTCCGCCGTAAACTCGCATATAATGCAAAATACCTTCTATAGGCAGTCCACCGAGGGGAACTACTGCGCAATGACGTTTTTGCGTTATTACCTAAGACCGCTCAACAAGCACGCGCTAAGCAAACCTGACGAAGCCCTATACCACTACCTGCTCAAATACGACACGCACATAGCAAAACAAGCGCTGCTGCTTTGCGAAGATGCGGAGAAGATGAATGAAATCTCGCTGTTGATATACGGCGGATACAAAGACGTCGTGGTGCACCAATTTTCAAGGGCGGTAGACAGCCTGCACTGGGTGCGCGCGAGCCGTGCGGCATTTGCCGTATTCGATGAAAAGAACCACTCCCTAAGCCCCGAAGAGTTGGCAGAAAACTACGCAAGCGCTCATCCGGAAGATAACTTCAAAATAATCGTTTTCAACTCCCAAAAAAGCGGTGCGGTGAAATTTTCGCAAAACATAGAGATAATAAGAGTTGCGCAGCCATATAACATTGTGGAGCTGGAAACAACAATACTTCAAATACTAGGATAACTTACAAATGAGACTAAGCGAACTGGAAGCAACAAAGATAATACTATCCGTTCTGGGAGACAGGGGCGAGCTAAAAAGCGAGGACGAGCTGGCGACCATACTAAAAAAGAGGCTTACAAAAAAAGAGATGTTCGCCATAAACTCGCATGTGACCGGCGCCGATAAAAACGAGACGATGCAAAAACTAAATACGGACGGCGCAAGGCTGGAAGAGCTTGTAGCCTCCGCCGCGAAGAAAATCAAGAACGAGTCGGTACACAGGGAGTTTTTTAATACAATTCGCCGAACAAATCAAGATGCGTAAGATATAGCCGCACATCAAACTCCAGCTGATGATATGAAGGTTCGATATTTGCGCATAGCGAATAGAAAGCCTTGCTGTGTTCTTTTTCTTTCAGGTGCGCCAGCTCGTGAACGACTATCATCCGCAAAAACTCTTCCGGCGTATTTCTAAAAAGAGAAGCTACCCTTATTTCGCTTTTCATCTTTAGCCGTCCGCCCTGCACTCTGGCGTTAAACGTATGAAGCCCCAACGCGGCGTGTAGCTCGCTTATCTTGCCGTCATAAACAGCCTTGCTTAGCGGCTGCGATTTTTTCATGTGTTCGTTTTTTAGCTCTACCGCATAGGCGTACAAAGCTTTATCTGTCGTTATCGCGTGTTTTTGCGGGTATTTTCCGAGTATGTATTTGCCGAGCCTGCCATCGTCAATGAGACGCCTTGCCTGCTCTTTTATATGCTCCGGATAGTGCGCTATATATCTTAGTCTATGCATCGGCGAAGTATAACAGTCAAAGTTTTATAGAATACGCAAACAAGGGATTTAAAACATGGTAGTAACAAAAAACACGGTAGTAACGCTAAACTATATAGCCACGGACAACGCCGGGCAAGTCATAGACGAAGGGACGGAACCGATTGTCTATATACACGGCGGCTACGGAAGCATATTTGAAAAGATAGAAGAGGCGTTGGAGGGTAAATCGGTCGGCGAGAGGTTTAGCGTAGCCCTCCTGCCGGACGAAGCGTTCGGCGAATACGAGGAGGAGCTGGTGGAGATAGCCGCAAGGGACGAGCTTCCGGCGGACATAGAGATTGGAATGCAGTTTCAGCAAGGAGACGAGGATGGTGCTCCTTTGTATATAATTACGGAGATACTAGAAGACAGGGTCGTCCTAGACGCAAACCATCCTCTGGCGGGCATAGAAATGGTATTTTCAGGCAAAATCGAAAATATCAGGGAAGCCACGAAGGAAGAGATAAAAGAAGAGCGTCCGCTATCGGCCTAAAAACGAAGGAGTCTAAGCGACTTTCGATGCATATCCACAAACTCGGCATATCCACCTGGGTCGCCGCATAGCGCAAGCAACCTGATGCCGCCAAAACTTCCTACGTCTTCAAGCATAGCCTCGGCGCGCCTCAGAAATTCTGAAGTCGCCGACAGCTTCGCCTCGAAGCCGTCCATTCTTGCATGGTGATTGCTTTCGCCAATCTCGCCGTTTCTAATCAAAAAACTACCGACGTCTCCAACGGAAGGACATGAGCAGTCTATAAGCACGGAACCAAAAAACGGGGATATCGGATACATTCTGCACGAAGGCGGCCTGTTCTCGTATATCGAACAAACACCATCCTTGAGGTATCTGCACTTTTCGCCGTCGCTCAGCAAAATGAGCACTCTTAGCTCTTTGTTTATATATGCGAAAACGATCGGAAAATATTCGTAAACAAACTTGAAATCGTCAAGTATCAGAGGAATGAAGGGGTATTTGCAGCACTCTATGCAGCCGTTACAGCCGCCGAAAAAATAGGTTTTATCTTTTAGCGGCGGCTCAAACAAACTTTGGTTTTTTATATCTCTGCGTAAGTTACGCTAATTGCGGCTTTTAGCTTGCCTAGCTCGGATATGACGTCGTTTGTTATGTCGTTGTCTACGATAATCACGGCAAGCGCTTCTTTATTTTGGTTTCTACCGAGCCTAAAGTCGGCTATATTGATATTGTGTTTTGCAAGCGTGGTGCCCACATCGCCGATAACACCCGGAACATCCGAATTTTTGAAGAATATCATTTTACCCTTAGGCTCGACGTCCACTTCAAAACCGTTGATATTCATAACCCTTGCGGTATTCTCGTCAAACATCGTGCCGCATATTGTCGCGGTAGCGCCGCCGGCCGTAGTCAGCTTAACGCCTATTTTATTTTTGTATCCGCTCGTATTTTTCTCTTCTTGCGTAACGACCTCTACGCCCATCTCCTTCATCAAAAAGGCTGCGTTTACGTAGTTCACGTTTTCGCCGACGGATTGTTTTGCCGCGCCGACTATCGCAAACGTCGCCAGAGGCTCAAGATATGCGGCTATTTCGCCCTCCGCCGTAACCTTGATAGACTCGATTGCGCCTTTGTTGACCTGAGAGGCCAAAAACGCCATTTTTTGCGCAAGCTCCAAGAACGCAAGCGCAAACTCAGGCACTTCGCTCACTTTCACAGGTAGATTTAGCGCGTTTGGATACGCTATCCCTCTTGCCGCTTGAAGAGCGTTTGTAGCAGCTTCTATCGCTATTTTTTCCTGCGATTCCAGCGTATTCGCGCCAAGGTGGGCGGTTACGCAGATATTGTCAAGATCAAGGAGTGGGTTGTCGGTGGCCGGTTCTTTATTGAACACGTCCATTCCGGCAAAAGATATTTTTTTGGATTTTAGTCCTTCGTACAGATCCTGCTCGTTGTATAGCCCGCCTCTAGCGCAGTTGATCAGCACTACGCCGTCCCTCATCTTGGCTATCTCTTTTGAGGTTATCATGTTTATGGTCTCTTTGTTTTTCGGCGTATGGATAGTGATTATATCGCAAGCCAAAATATCGTCGAAGTTTGTCGTATACGCCACGCCCAGATCCGTCGCCTTGCTAGGCTTGATATAAGGGTCGTATGTGACCACTTCCATGCCGAACGCAAGCGCTCTAGTCCCCACTCTACTCCCTATGTTGCCGAAACCTATTACGCCAAGCTTCTTTCCATACAGCTCCCTACCGTACCAGTCTTCTCTTTTCCAAACCCTTTTGTCTTTTAGCTGGGAGTGCGCGTATGGGAATGTTCTCATGCAGCTTAGCATGTGAGCCATCGTAAGCTCCACGGCCGCTATAGTATTTGCGGTAGGCACGTTCATGACGATAACGCCTTTTTTGCTGCAGCTTTCTATATCCACGTTATCTACGCCGACCCCTGCCCTAACAACGGCTTTTAACTTGTCGGCGCCCTCAAGGAATTTTGTATCGACATCGGTGGAGCTTCTCGTTACCACGACGTCAGCGCCCCTGATCAGTTCGGGCACTTTATCTTTTGGTTCGTTCGCAATATTGATATACTCTATATCTTTTGCGTTCTCCAGAATTTCAAGACCTTTTTTGTGTATATGGTCACATACGACTATTCTTGCCATTTTAGTTCCTTGTTAGCTTCCTAAAGCGAGTTTTTAAGTTCTTGGGCCACTTTTTGCATAGACGCTTTATCTTTAAAAGATATGTTGACACTAAATTGGTCACCCTCTTTTTTGACGCTATACAGAAGTTTTAAATTGTTTAGCTTTTTCTCAACAATCCTAAACTTATCTTCGCCGAGTTTTGAAACCGCAAGTATATAGTAAAACTCTTTACCCGGAGCTTTCGAGTCGCCCATATCGAGCTCAAAAGCTACTTCCGTCGCAGGATATAAGTCCGTAGGCTCTTTTTCTGCAATACGGCTAAACCAGCTTTTGTTTTGCGACGGCTCTATGCTGCCGTCATCTTTTTTCTTTGCCGAAACAACCGAAAAAACAGGGGTTGATGATGTTTTGATGTAGAAATATGCGCCTACCGCGCCCGCCGCAAATAGCAGGCTCCATACGGTAAGTACAAGTTTGGGTCTCTTCATTTAGAGTTAGCTTTTTAGCTGCTCTTTTAGCGTATCGTTGAATGAGCCTTCATTGCTGCTCTTATTTACTTTTTCAAGAGCCTCTTTGTCTTTGTCTTTTTGAACTCTTTTTACGGATAGTCTTATCTTGCCCTCGTCAAGCATAGTAAGGGCAGCCTCTATCTCTTCGCCTATAGCGAGTTCCGCCGCTTTTTTAGGATAAAGATCTTCCGTCCTTATTAAGCCGTCTACGCCACGAGCAAGCTCAAGAAATACGCCGAACTCTTTTATATCCCTAATTTTGCCTTTTACTATATCGCCGACCTGATGTGTTTTCGCATATGCTTTTACAGGGTTTTCGTTTAGCTCTTTAAGGCTTAGCGATATTTTCTCTTTTTCAGGATCTATCTTTATGATTTTTACCTCTATTTCGTCGCCGTTTTTGAGGATATCTTTGCACTTCTCGTCCCTAAACCAAGAAGCGTCCTCGTTATGCAGCAGACCTTCGACTTCGCCTATTTTTACGAACGCGCCGAAATCGGTTATGGAGGTTACAACGCCTTTTACGCTCTGTCCGACGCTGTGGCCCGACGAGAATTTATCAAATGGTTTTGGCATAAGCCTTTTTACGGACAGCCTTAATCTTCTTGCTCCGACATCAAGCTCTATAATCTCGGCATTTAGCTCTTGCCCTACGGTTATGGCTTCGCTAGGATGCTTGATGTTTTTTTGCCAGGAGATCTCAGAGATATGCAAGAAACCTTCGATGTCGTTGCCTATATCTAGAAACGCGCCGTAGTTTTCTATATTTGAAACTACCGCTTTTACGGCGTCCCCTACCTCTAGTTCGTTTTTGATATCTTCCCACGGATCTTGCGTGGCCGCTTTGATAGAAAACGATAGATGTTTTTTGTCCTTATCGTAATTGATTGCTTTGACTTTTACCGTATCGCCTACATTGTAAAGCGTAGCAGGATTTACCGGTCCTTTGAAGCTTATCTCGTTGTAATGGACAAGACCGTCTACGCCGTCAACTTCTACAAACATACCGTAGCTTGCGATTTTTTTAACAACGCCTTCCACTATTTCGCCGTCGTCTACAAGCTTTTTAACAGCCTCTCTTTTGACCTTTCTCTTGTCGTTTAGGATTTTTTTCCTAGATAGCACGATAGAGCCGTTGGAGTCGTCTATTTTTACTATCGCGGCGGTTATTTTTTTACCTATTACGTCCGTCTCTTCCCTTCTTATAAGAGCCAGAGAGTTAGGAAGGAAAAACTCTATACCCTCGTCGTTCTCGACTATAAAACCGCCCTTGTTTTTTCTGACTATTTTACCTTCGACGATTATTTCCCTCTCTTCATAATCTTTGTTTGCCTCCATAAAAGAAGCTTGCAGCTCTTTTTTGATCGCATTCTTATAAGATATGATCGGTCTTTCGTTTTTTTGCCCCGAAATAGCCACCGGAATTTTATCGCCGACTTTAAATTTAAGAGTTCCATCACCGGCGGTGATCTCAGAAACTGGCAGTCTTCCGTCTATTTTTTTACCCACGTCAACAGCGACGTAATCGTCTTTTATTTCAACGATTATGCCTTCTACTATACGTTCGCTTTTTTCGTTTCTAAAAGACTCCTCCAGAAGTTTTGCAAAATCTTCTTCTTCGCCCATTTCCTCGAAACCTACCGGCCCTTGAATCATAAATATTCCTTTTGTGTTTTTATTATTATAATTGCTTTAGTTTACTTAAATCTTCCTGACTCTGTCCACCACTTCGGTAATAACCCAGTCTGGAGTTGACGCGCCGGCGCTTATTCCGCAAAGTTTTTTGCCGTCAAACCAGCCGTTTTCGATATCTGCGGCGGATTCGACCAAGTAGCTATCCTTGCAGTTTATTTTGCAGATTTCAAGAAGCTGCTTTGTGTTTGACGAGTTTTTACCGCCTACGACAAGCATGATATCCGCTTCTCTCGACAGCTCGTCAGCGGCCTCTTGGTTTTCGCCGGTCGCATTGCATATCGTATTGAATACCCTCACCTCTTTTGAGCGGGAGAGTAGCCACTCTACTATCTGCATAAACTCCTTGAATTTTCTGGTAGTCTGAGAAACCACCGCTACTTTTTCCCTGAGTCCTGCCGTCATCAACTCCGACGTATCCAAAACGACAAAAACCCTGGCCATGTTTTCGGCGTAGCTCATTACGCCCTTTACCTCCGGGTGGTCTTTGTCGCCGAATATTACGATATCATACCCCTCTTTGCTCATCTTCTCGCAGATCTCTTGGGGTTTTGTTACGTACGGACACGTTGCGTCTACGACGTTAAAGTCGTTTTTCTTCAGTTCGTCAAGCTCGTGTTTTTGGATGCCGTGAGTTCTTATTACGACGGTATTCTCCTTTGAAAGCTCGCCGAACTCTTCGGTAAGGCCTACGTTGAAGTGCTGTTTTAGCCTGTCTATCTCCATCTTATTATGGATAAGAGGGCCATAGGTCACGCTATGCGGCGTATTTTCGGCTATCTTGATGGCTCTTTTGACGCCAAAGCAAAATCCGTAACTAGAGGCCAGCTTATAGTTCATACTCTCTTACTTGCGTGATTTTGGAGAGCAGCTCTACAAAATTTGGAAACGACGTCGATACTGCCTCGAATCCGTCTATTTTTCCGCCGCATTTTAGGGACGCTATGGCAAAACTCATAGCCAGACGATGGTCACCGAAGCTGGTAACGTGCGCGCTTTTTAGCTCTCCGCCTTTGATTTTGTAGCCGTCCTCAAACTCTTCGCACTCTATTCCGAACGCTCTCAAGTTCGTCATAACGGTAGTTATCCTATCGGACTCTTTCACCCTGAGCTCTTTTGCGTTTCTGACTACACTCTCGCCCTCCGCTACCGCCATTGCGATAGATAGCGCCGGAAGCTCGTCTATCAGCCAAGATATATTCTCGCCCACCTCTACCGCTTTTAGCTTTGCGCCCTCGATAACGATATCGCCTATCGGCTCATATATGTTCTCTTTTTCTATGAACTCCACCATGGCGCCCATCTTTTGCAAAACCACGAACGCCTCCACTCTAGTGGGATTGAGCGTGAGGTTCTTTAGAACAACTCTCGCCCCCTCTGTAATAGCGGCAGCGACAGCAAAGAAAAATGCGCTCGAAGGATCCGATGGAACACTCATATTAAGCGGTTTTAGCGGCTTTGTCATAGGCGACACGTATATCTTATCCCCTACCTTTATATCAGCGCCCATACCGGCCAGCATTCTCTCCGTATGATCACGGCTGAGTTCCGGCTCGCTTATGACGGATGGAGATTTCGCATTTAGGGCGGCAAGTATCAATGCGCTCTTTACCTGTGCGGACGAAATCTTGCTATCAAACGTTATGCCATCTAGCTTTTGGCCGCGAATAGCAAGCGGGGCAAGGTTGCCGCCGTCCCTGCCGTCTATTTTTGCGCCTACGCTTCTAAGCGGTTCGGCGACCCTTTTCATCGGTCTTCTTCTTAGGTACTTATCGCCGGTAAGCACGAAAAAACCGTCTATAGAAGATAGAAACCCGGACATGAGCCGTATGGTAGTACCTGAATTTCCGCAGTCCAGCACATCGTCCGGCTCGCTAAGCGTTGAGGGCGGAGTAATAGTCAGCGTATCGCCGTCCCACTCTGCTTTTGCGCCGAGAGCCACGGCGATACCGAGAGAGTTTAGCGTATCTTCCGCTTTTAGAAAGTTTTTAATAACCGAAGGCTTATCCGACAATAGCGAAAACATGGCGCATCTATGCGATATGGATTTGTCCGTGGCGATGGAGCTTATCTCTATATCAAAAGCGGTTCCGGCACATACTTCAAGCCCTTTTTTGAACTCTTTGCCGCTCACTGCTTGAGCCCTATATTTAGTTCGCTTTGCAAAGCGTTTAGAACTTCCGCCGTAACGCTTTGTATATCGTTTTCGTCAAGCGTTTTTTCATCCGATTGCAATACCAATCTGATGGTCATGCTCATCTCTTTGCTGTTTTCTTTATCCTTATATACGTCTATCGGATAGAAGCTTTTTAGCAGAGGGTTATTTACGGAAGCTATACACTTTTCTATAGGGGCATACGAAAAGTCGCTAGAGACGGCAAGACTCAAATCTCTAACGCTTTTTTGGAATTTTGAGAAATCGCTCGCCTTTTTATGCTCGCTTGAAAGCTTGGATAGCTCTATCTCCGCCACAAAACAGCTTCTTAGCTCGAAAAACTCTTCGGCCCGCTTGTGAAGCTTTGCGACGAAGCCCACTATGTTTCCGTTTTGAACTATATGCGCCGACTGATACGGATGCAAAAATCCGCCTTTGGCTTCATAGGCCGTAAGCTGGAAGTCGCCTATTATGTCGGCGAGCTTCGATACGAACGCCTGCATATCTATTGTTTTAGGTTTTCCCGCATTCTTGATGGAGTCTTTCTCGATATCATCCGCCCACACAAAACCTATCGTGCTTCTCTCGTTTCTATTTTCGTCAAAAACCACGCCCGTCTCAAACAGGGCTATTCTATTTTGCGAATTCTTTGCGTTTTTGGACGCCGAACTCAGAAGGTTCAAAAGAAGCGTACTTCTAAGCGTATTTAGCTCGGATGTAATCGGATTTAGGATTTCAAGCTCATCTTTCAGGCCGGCGAATCCGAACCTATCTTGCAAATTTCTATCCGCAAATATAAAGTGGACGGCCTCGAAGAAGCCTTTTGCGGCAGCCTTCTGTCTTAGCTCCTTCGTAAATCTATAAGCCCTTACGGAGTCGTTTATTCTAAGGGACTCGGTCAGCTCGAGAGGTTTGGACTCTATAGTGTCTATCCCCTTGATTCTCACTATCTCTTCGGCAAGGTCGTAGACGTTCGTTATGTCGTGTCTGAAATTAGGAATCTCTACCGCGCAGCTATCGAGCTCGGCATTTACCGTTACGCCAAAATAAAGCTTTCTTAAAAGGGTGACGATATGGTTCTTATCGAGGGCAACGCCTATTATCGTGTTTATCTTGTTGATGTCTACCTTTATCGGCGCCCTATCGAGCGGTTTGAAATCCTCCGCATACCCCGCATAAAAAACGAATCCGTAATATTGGGACATAATGGCGGACGCATAGTTTAGACCCATTACGAGATCCGGCTCGCTCCCTCTGGAGCTTCTATAAAACAGGGCGTCGTCTTTTTCTTTAAGCTCGCTTTGCAGATTTTGGACTACGGATGGGCTAACGTACGTGGCGGCGACTATGATATTTTGGTCACCCTCCCCGGGCTCCGAATCAGGGGCTTGCTTTATACCGATGGAAAGTACGCTTTTTTTGCCTTTTATCTCTTCTATGCCGTTTTTTGATACGTCAAGATGGATATCCATTTTGCCGTCGGTCTGCGTAAACGCTTTTTCGCCCAAAAACGAAATATTGACGCCGACGGCGTGCGAGACATAGCTTGTAAGATTTTTCAGTTTATCTTTTGCGGGGGTTTCGCCGACAAGAGCCAGTCTATAATCGACAAGGAAAGTCTCCTCCGCCACCGCTTCGGAGTGCTCAAGAACCCTGAAGGCGGCGTTTGCGGTAGTCTTTGGATGGGAGTGCAAAGATAGAATCCTGCCTATCCCCTTTTCACTCTCTTTCGTTTTTTTGCCGTCGCACTCTCTTAGCTCCAGACCGTAATAAGCGGCTATCTCCCTGGCTACGCCTCTTACGCTTAGGCAGTCGCCCCTATTTGGAGTGATCTCTATCTCAAATACGCTATCCGCTATCTGCGGCATCTTGGAAAGCTCTTCGCCTATTTTTATCTTATCGATACTATGGTCTAGTATCATAATCCCTTCGTTCACTTTCGGCAAACCAAGCTCGGTGCTGGAACAAAGCATACCGTAGCTTTGAACGCCCCTTAGTTCGGCCTGCTTTATTACAAGACCGCCCGGAAGATGCGCCCCTATCGTAGCAAGCGCCACAAGGGCATCTTTTCTTACGTTTTTTGCGCCGCATACGACATCCTGCACGCTTTTACCGTTGTCAACCTTGCAAACAGACAGCTTATCGGCATCCGGATGTTTTTCGCACTCTACCACCTTGCCTACGACTACGCCTTTTGGCATCTCCAATTTCTTATATCCGGCGACCTCAAGGCCAATCTTGTTGAGAGTGTCGAGAATATCGGCATCTTTTATTTTTGAAATATCTATAAATTCGCTTAGCCAGCTTCTAGTGAAAATCATACAAATTGCTCCATAAGTCTCAAATCGCCCTCGAAAAGAGACCTCATATCCGACGTGTTGTTAAGCAGCATAGAGAACCTCTCTACGCCTAGTCCGAAAGCGTATCCGCTAACGTTTTTGTATCCTACCGCCTCAAATACGTTCGGATCTACTATGCCGCACCCCAAAACTTCAAGCCAGCCGGTGTGTTTACAAACCCTGCATCCGTCGCCTCCACAAAAGACACAAGAGATATCAACTTCGGCAGACGGCTCGGTAAACGGGAAAAAGCTAGGTCTAAACCTGACTTTTACGTCGCCGAACATATGCTTTAGGAAATCTTCAAGAAGCGATTTTAGGTTGGCGAACGACACCTTGTCGCCCTCTTCTACTACAAGCCCCTCTACCTGGTGGAACATCGGCACATGAGTTAGGTCGTAGTCGCGTCTGCATACCGCGCCCGGAGCTATCATACGGATAGGCGGTTTTTGGGATAGCATCGTCCGTATCTGTACGCTAGAGGTGTGTGTACGAAGAAGCATCGAATCTTTCATGTAGAAAGTATCTTGCATATCTCTTGCGGGATGGTGTTTTGGCAGGTTGAGCGCCTCGAAGTTGTTGAAATCGTTTTCGACGATCGGCCCAGTCTCTATCGAGAAGTTCATAGAAATAAAATACTCTATCATCTTATCCATCGTAGAAAGTACTGGATGCAATGCTCCAGCGGACGATTTGGTATGCAATAGGGTGACGTCTATCTTCTCTTTTTCAAGCTGCTTTTTCAGGGCGGCGGCGGCAAGCTTCTCTTTTTTGGCCTCAAGCGCGCCGCCGACGCTTTCTTTTATGTCGTTCAGCTCTTTTGCCAGCTCTTTTTTCGCATCCGCGTCAAGCTCCTTCATCCTAAGAAACTCGGCGGCCAAGAAGCCTTTTTTGCCGAACAGTTCTATTCTGATGTTTTCAAGCTCTTCGAGGCTTTTTGCGGCCTCTACCTTTTTTAGCCAATCTTGCAATTTAAATTTCCTTGATTTTTCTATGGTTCGTTTATGTTATTTTACTATAGAGTTCATTATAATAGGCGCAAAATTTGTTACAAGGAGCTTCGATAATGACGGTATTTCATAAAATTTTGGCCGGCGAGATACCATGCTCGAAAGTCTACGAGGACGAGCATACTTTGGCATTTCACGATATAAACCCAAAAGCGCCGATACACATACTGGTAATACCGAAGGTTTTTTCAAAGGATTTCGAAGATGTAGGCGACGAAGCGCTTATACACATGACAAAAGCGGTAAGGGAAGTCACAAAGATAACCGGACTAAACGAGAGCGGTTACAGACTCATTACCAACATAGGCAAAGACGGTGGGCAAGAGGTGCCGTATATACACTTTCACGTTCTTGGCGGGAAGAAATTAAAATGGACGCACCTCGTAGACGAGTCGGAGAGCCACAAGGCGATGTAAAATCGCCCCTCGGCTACTCGCCGCAGCAACAACCGTCCATACCCTCTTCTAGATACTCTTCGCCGATTTTGGCTATTTTAACCTTGTCGGCTATTTTCCTGCCGTTTAGAAGTATCGTATAGCTCATATCTACGCAGTTTCTGACAGTATTCATGGTTGAGCAGTATGTCTCCACGCTGGCCATAACCCAGCGTCTAACCATGGTATCGTCGGCGTCGCACTCTACGTTATAGATAAACTCCGCGGAGTTGAATTTTTTTGGGAAATCCTCGTTTCTGACATACTCCGCCTCCATCGAGAAACTCTTTAGCGCAACTCCGTTTTTTTCGGCCATAGAGACTATATCTACGCCGGAGCAAGATATGAGCCCGAGCGCAAAATACTCAAGAGGAGTCACCTTTGACGGATCCATAACAAACGAGCCGTTCGCGGCCTCGGCGTTAAATGATTTGCCTTCGGTATGCGTAATTTTCACTTTCAAGTTTAAATCTCCTTATAGTTGATAGAGGCGATCTCTCTGTCTAGGCTTTTGATTAGGCCGTAATAGTCGCACCCTCTCTCTTCTTTTATGGCGTTTTGCTCTATTTCCATCGCAATCTTCCTAATGTTTTCAAGCCTCAAGTTTGCGGCGGCGCCTTTTATCTTATGGGCCAACTCGAACAGCTCTTTTAGCTCTCCGTTCTCCACGGCCGTATTCATGCCGACTATTTCCGATACGCTATCTTGCACAAACTCTTCAAGAAGCATCGCGATACTCTCCTTATCCAGCCCCAGCGACTCTTCCAGGCGCCTGACGTAATCCGACGTCTCGCCGCCAAGATAGGTCTCCAAAATAGAAAGCAGCTCCCTCTCGTCTATCGGCTTTTGCAGGTATGCGTCAAACCCGGCCTCCAAAAACCTCTCCTTGTCGCCGTAGTTTGCATTTGCGGTTAGCGCTACGATTTTACTATCTCCGGAGCCGCGCTCTTTTATAATCTTCATGGCCTCGACGCCGTCCATTTTCGGCATATGTATATCCAAAAATACCACAGGATAGTCGCCCTGCTCAAACAAAGAGACGGCCTCTTCGCCGTCCTGCGCCAAAACCGTATCTATTCCGTATTTTGCCAAAAGCACGGAGATTAGCTTGAGATTAACTCCGTTATCGTCGGCCACAAGCACCTTTCGATCGAAGTTTTTGATTGGCTGTTTTGGCGCTTCCGATTCGGCTATCGACCCTTGGCTGATAGTTTTTTTTATCTTAGTTGCGGACAATGGAAGCCTAACGACCCTAAACCCCTTCTCCTCTCCTGCAAAAAAAGGGCTATCCGATACCAAAATCCGAGTCTGTTTGCCAGGCATATTATCCGTATTCTTGCATACGAACGCAAAATCGGCGTCCATGGCGGCATCCGAAACGGCGATGCCCGCGGCTTCAAGATATCTTGCCAAAAGCAAGGAGGTTCGCTTATTTAAACTTGAATCCACGTACGCTTTTGCGGCCGCTTCATACGCATACGAAGGTTTAGCGTCGGCTATTTCAAAATCTATCTCAAACCAAAATCTGCTGCCGACGCCCTCCGTACTCTCAACAGAAAGCCTGCCTCCCATCATGGAAGCAAGGCTGGAGGATATGGAAAGCCCCAGACCAGTACCGCCGTATTTTCTTGATATTCCCGCATCCGCCTGCGAAAACGGGGTAAATATCCTTTCCAATTTATCTTTTGGAATACCGACCCCGCTATCTTTCACCTCAAACAACAGCTTTGTTTTGTCGCCATTTGTGGGTGAGGCGGTTATATTAATCTCTATTTCTTTACCGTCTGGCGTAAACTTAATGGCGTTGGAGAGAAGGTTTGAGAGTATCTGACGAAGCCTGAGCGGATCGCCTATGAGCTTTCTCGGCAGTCTAGGATCTATAAAACTTAAAAGCTGAATCTTTTTTTCATACGCCTTGACCGCAAACAAGTCGACGACTGGCTCGAACTCCGCCAATGGCTCAAACTCGCACTTTTCGATATCGAAAGAGCCGCTCTCAAGCTTCGAATAGTCCAAAATATCGTTGATTATCGACAGCAAGTTCTTCCCGCTAGACTCGATAATGGAGAGATACTCGTCCATCAAAGCCTTGCTTTGAACCTCTTTTAGGAGCGACGTAAAGCCGAGTACCGCATTTAGAGGCGTTCTGATCTCATGGCTCATAGCGGCCAAGAAGTCGCCTTTTGCCTTTTCGGCGAGCTTGGCCTGCATTAGGGCGTTTTCCAAGGCGGTAATATCCGTTCTGATGGATATAAACTCTTCTATCTCGCCGTTTTCATCGACTATCGGCAAGACTGTAGTATCGACCACATAGGTGTCGCCGTTTTTTGCAAGATTTTTTATCTTGCCGCGCCACATTTTTTTTTGAGTTATCGTATTCCACAGCTCTTCGAATACCGATTTCGGCGTATCTGGATGCCTCACGATATTATGAGGTTTGCCTATCAACTCCTCGCTCGTATAGCCCGATACTTTGCAAAAATGGTCGTTTACATAAGTGATAACGCCGTTAATATCGGTCTTTGAGACGAGATTTGAGCTATCGACGGCGCTCTTGTACTGCTCCAAAAGGGCGCTTTTTTGCCTATTGTCTCTTTGGAGGTTTACTATTTCCGCAACCGACGTAAGCACCCTCTGAAGCTCGGAAATCTCTACCGGTTTTACGAGAAAGCTCGTAACGCCCAGCTTTATGGCGTCCATAAAGTGCTCCATATCGTTATGGGCGGTTACGGCTATTATCGGAATTAGCCTATTGTTCTCTCTGACCTTCTCAGCCATCTCGAAGCCGCTCATTTTCGGCATGTTGATGTCTGTGATAATAATATCCGGAGCATGCTCCTCATACATGGAGAGCGCCTCTAAACCGTTTTCGGCAACGATAACCTCTTTTGCCAGTTTTTTTAAAACCCTGGCGAGAAGCGTCCTAATATACTCTTCGTCTTCGGCATAGAGAATTTTCAGATCGAACAAGCAATCTCCCTAGTGTAAAAAGTGTCTCACTCCCGTAAAATACATAGCCATACCGTATTCGTTTGCCGCGGCGATCACCTCGTCGTCCCTCATGCTGCCGCCCGGCTCTACTATCGCCGATACGCCGACTGTCGCGGCGGCGTCGATAGAGTCGCGGAATGGGAAAAACGCTTCAGAGGCAAGCACGGAACCCTTAAGATCAAGCCCAAGATCTTCCGCCTTTCTAATGGCGGCTTTTGCGGCGTCAACACGACTCGTCATACCCATGCCTATCGCCACCATCGCGCTATCTTTGACATATACGACGCAGTTTGACTTGGTCAGGGCGGCCACTTTATAGGCTATCTCTATATCGGTAAGCTCTCTCTCGTCCGCAGCCCTCGCCGTCATCAGCTTTGCGTTTTTCAGCTCTTCGTCTTTAACCTCGTCTTCATCTTGCGCCACTACTCCACCCATAACATGCCTAAAATCGTTTGCGTCTTTGATTTTCGGCAGGTAGCCGTTTCCGCCGTGAAGCTCGAACAGTTTAATTCTTTTTTTTGCCTCGAATACCTCTACGGCCTCTTTTGTGATTTTCGCAGCTATCAATACCTCGATATAGGTCTCGTTGATTTTAAGAGCTAGCTCCCTGTCTACCGTACCGTTGACCGCCACGACGCCGCCGTATGCGGAAACCGGGTCGCATTTAAGCGCCTCGGTGTAGCTTTCAAGCAGCGTGCCTTTTAGCGCAAAACCGCATGGATTGGCGTGTTTGATTATAGAAACAGCCGGTCTGTCGCCGAAGTTTGCGGCTAGTTTTACAGCTCCGTTAATGTCGGTTAGGTTGTTGAAAGAGGCTTCGCCTTTGATGATTTTTAGATTTTTTGACCAGAAACCGTCAAACTCATAGAGCGCACCTTTTTGGTGAGGATTTTCGCCGTATCTCGTATCAAACGCCTTTGAAGCGGAGATGAAAAGCTTGTTTCCAAAGCCGCCTTTAAATCTCTTGTTCATATAGTTTGCTATCATGCTGTCATACGCAGCGGTGTGCTCGTACGCTTTTATCATCAGGTCTCGCCTGAATTCGAAGTCGTCCTTGCCCTCTTTGATGGCTCTAAGCACTAGCGGATAGTCCGCAGGATCCGTAACGATAAGCACGTCTTCAAAGTTTTTTGCCGCGCTTCTCACCATTGCAGGTCCGCCGATGTCGATGTTTTCTATTATCTCGTCAAAATCTTCCGTTCGCTCGATCGTCGCCTTAAAAGGATAAAGGTTGACACATACAAGGTCTATTCTTTTGATGCCGAACTCTTTTGCCGTGTCTCTATGCGCCTTGTCTTTCCTCTTGTGGAGTATTGCGCCGTGAACCATTGGATTTAGCGTCTTTACCCTACCGTCGAACATCTCCGGAAAACCGGTAAACTTACTGATGTCTTTGGCTTTTATCCCTTCATCCGTAAGGCTCTTTAGCGTGCCGCCGGTGCTTACTATCTTGCATCCTAGCTCTTTTAGGCCTTTTGCAAACTCTATTACTCCGCTTTTATCGGATACCGAAATTAACGCTCTCATAATTACAAATCCTGTTCAACTATTTTTTTGAAGCTCTCGAAGTAAAGCTCTTTTAGCTTTTCGCTATCCAGATTTATGCTATCGAGCTTGAATCCGTCATTTGTTACTTCGCCTATCTTTACTACTTTCAGCGCATACGACGGGGCAAATCTAAGGAACTCTTCCTCTTTTTCTTTTGAAACCTCTACGACTACCCTGCTAAGGCTCTCGGCAAAAATATCTTTTTCGTCACCAAAACCGCTTTGACCCTCAAAACCAAGTCCGCTTATCGCGCTCATCTTGGCAAGAGCTACAGCCAAACCGCCTATGGAGAGGTCTTTTGCAGATTCTAGGAGTCCTTTTTTGTTGGCCTCTATTATCATATCCCACAGGGTAAGCTCTCTTGAGAGGTTAACCTCAGGATGTTTGCCGGCTACCGTGCCGCCGAATACTTTCATATACAGCGAGCCGCCAAATTCTGGTCTAGTGTCGCCTATTAGATATACGCTATTTCCGGCTTTTTTAAACTCGTTTGTCAGTAACTTGCTTGCGTCGTCGAGAAGCCCCACCATGCCTATTGACGGCGTAGGAAATACGCTTACCTTGTTTGTTTCGTTGTAGAGCGATACGTTACCGCTAACTACAGGCGTATGGAGCGCTCTACAAGCGTCTTTGATACCTTCGCAAGCCTCTTTGAACTGCCACATAACCTCAGGATTTTCAGGGTTGCCAAAATTCAGGCAGTCGGTAATAGCAAGCGGTCTAGCGCCGGTAGTAGCTACGTTTCTACCGGCTTCCCTAACGGCCGCCGATGCGCCAAGACGAGGATTGATATAGACCTGTCTAGGATTACAATCCACGCTTACCGCAAGCGCTTTGTTCGTTCCCTTCACCCTGATGACGCCGGCGTCGTTTCTGCCTATTTTCGTCATCGAGTTTGTCTGCACTGTAGAGTCGTATTGGCTATATATGAAGCTCTTATCGGCAACCTCCTGATGCGCCATCAGGGTCTCTAGCGCCTCTTGCTGGCTCACTTTTTTGCAAACCTCCACGCCTACGCTTGCTATATCGGCCAGATATTTAGGCTCGGCTATAGGCCTTGTGTAGCATGGAGCCTCGTCGGTAATAGGGGCCACCGGGATCTCCCCGGCAACCTCGCCGTTCCACATAAGCACCATATTGCCGGTATCGGTTACTTCCCCGATTACCGCAAAATCGAGATCCCACTTCTCGAATATCACTTCAAGCTCTTTCTCCCTGCCTTTTACCGCGCAAATAAGCATCCTCTCTTGGGACTCGCTCAGCATCAGCTCGTAAGGGTTCATACCCTCCTCTCTCATCGGCACTTTATCAAGCCACATTACCATACCGCTACCGGCACGGCTCGCCATCTCGAAAGAGGAGCTCGTAAGACCGGCCGCACCCATATCCTGAATACCTATGATTGCTCCAGTTTTGAACGCCTCAAGACACGCTTCAAGAAGTAGCTTTTCGGTAAACGGATCGCCGACCTGCACCGTAGGTCTTTTTGTTTTTGCGTCGGCGCCGAAACTATCGGAACTCATAACCGCGCCGCCAAGACCATCTCTGCCTGTTTTTGAACCTACATATATTACCGAGTTGCCTATACCTTTGGCTTTGCCGTAAAAAATTTCATCAGTCTTAACAAGACCCAGCGTAAACGCATTGACAAGATTGTTCCCCGCATAGCACTCGTCAAAAGTGGTCTCGCCGGCAAGCATCGGCACGCCCATACAGTTGCCGTAGCTTGAAATCCCCTCCACTACGCCTCTTAGCAGATGCCTATGTAGTTTTCCCTGCTCGCCTTTGTTGGATATATCGCCAAATCTTAAGGAGTTCATATTGGCGACGGGCCTAGCGCCCATCGTAAATACGTCTCTTAGTATCCCGCCGACACCCGTAGCGGCGCCTTGAAACGGCTCTATGAAACTTGGATGGTTGTGGCTCTCCATCTTAAATACCGCCGCATTGCCGTCGCCTATATCGATGACGCCGGCATTTTCGCCAGGACCTTGGATCACCCAAGGAGCCTCGGTCGGAAAACCTTTCAGGTAAACCCTTGACGATTTATAGCTGCAGTGTTCGGACCACATGGCGCTGAAAATACCTAGCTCGACGAGATTCGGTTCTCTGCCTAGTATCTTTTTGATGTGGTCGTAATCTTCGTTTGTAAGCTTGTGGGATTTAAGTAGAGCCTCTAGATTTTCCAAGTTTAAGTCCTTTGAGAAAGAAAAAAAGTTTGTGCAATATTACACCAATGACGCTAAAACCAAAGAGGCCGAAAAAACGCATTCTTTGCCCAAAACTAAAGCAAATAATTGGTATCATAATCCAAACTAAACAAAGTTTCATTTTTAGGAGACAAGCTTTTATGAAGTGGATTAAATTTTTCGGGGAACTCAGAAATAGCGACGTAAGCCTAGTCGGCGGAAAAAACGCAAGCCTTGGCGAGATGTATCAGCTACTTGTTCCAAAAGGAATTAGAGTACCAAACGGTTTTGCTATTACGAGCGAAGCATACTGGTCGCTTCTTGACAGTGCAAATCTGAGAGAGCCGATAAAAGACCTACTAAAAGACGTAGATACTACGGATATCGACGTTCTAAGGGTAAGAGCACAAAAAATCAGGGATATGATATTCGGAACTCCGCTTCCTAAAGAGCTTAGAGACGAGATCGTCGAAGCGTATCACACGCTTTCAAAAGAGTACGGCATGGAGGAGGCCGACGTAGCGGTAAGAAGTTCCGCAACCGCGGAAGACCTTCCGGACGCGTCTTTTGCCGGACAGCAAGATACATACCTTAATATCCAAGGCGAACAGAGCCTTATCCATCACGTAAAATCATGCTTCGCGTCGCTATTTACGGATAGGGCGATCAGCTATAGGGCTTCGAGAGGTTTCGACCACTTCCAAGTAGCGCTCTCAGTCGGTATACAAAAAATGGTACGTTCAGACAAAGGTTCTAGCGGCGTTATGTTCTCTATCGATACGGAGACTGGATTTAAAGACGCGGTATTTATCACGTCAGCTTGGGGTCTTGGCGAAAACGTCGTCGGCGGCACGGTAAATCCAGATGAATTCTACGTATTCAAACCGACGCTAAACGAAGGCAAAAAACCGATCTTAAAAAGACAACTTGGCCATAAACATATAAAAATGGTCTACTCGGCTCCAGGCAGCAGCCACAAACACCTAACACACAATATCCCTACGACCCCTGAAGAGTTCGGCACATTCTCTCTGACAGACGAAGAGGTGCTGGAGCTTGCAAGATATGCGGTAATCATCGAAAACCACTACTGCGAAGAGGCCGGCGAATATAGGCCGATGGATATGGAGTGGGCAAAAGACGGTATCAGCGGCGATATCTTCATCGTTCAAGCAAGACCTGAAACGGTTCAGAGCCAAAAAGCCAAAAAAGGCGCAAATACGATAGAAACTTACCACCTAAGAGCAAAAAAAGACGAGAAAAAACTTCTTGTTACCGGTAGAGCAGTCGGCGGTAAAATCGGCGCCGGCAAAGTAAGAATTATCGAAACGCTAGACAGAATCAACGAATTCCAAGAGGGCGAAGTTCTGGTAACGGACAATACCGACCCGGATTGGGAACCTGCGATGAAGAAAGCCGCGGCTGTTATCACAAACAGAGGCGGCAGGACTTGCCATGCGGCCATCGTAGCGAGAGAGATCGGCGTTCCTGCCATAGTGGGCGCCGTAGGCGCGACGGACCTTCTTGAAGACGGCCAAATGGTAACCGCTTCTTGCGCAGAGGGCGAAGACGGCTACGTATATGAAGGCGCGCTGAAATTCGAAATCGAAAAAATCGACCTAAGCAACCTTCCTGAGCTAAAAACGAAACTATACATGAACGTTGGCGACCCTACCAAGGCATTCGGCTTCTCAAGCCTTCCAAACGACGGCGTAGGTCTTGCAAGGATGGAGTTCGTTATCAACAACTACATCAAAGCCCACCCTCTAGCGCTTGTGGATATGCACAACGGCAAAACAGGCATCCAAGACGAAGAGCAAATCAAAGAGATAATCAGCGGATACGAGAACCCAAAAGATTTCTTCGTAAAAAAACTATCTGAAGGCATCGGTATGATAGCGGCCGCTTTCTACCCAAAACCTGTGATAGTAAGAACTTCCGACTTCAAATCCAACGAATACAAAAGAATGGTCGGCGGAAGCGAATATGAGCCGCATGAGGAAAACCCGATGATAGGCTACAGAGGGGCAAGCAGATATTACTCTGATAGCTACAGACCGGCATATGACTGGGAGTGCGAAGCTATGAAAATCGTTAGGGACGAAATGGGCCTAACGAACGTAAAATTGATGCTTCCTTTCGTTAGAACGCCTGAAGAGGGTAGAAAAGTTCTGAGCATCATGAAGGAAAACGGTCTAGTTCAAGGCCAAAACGGCCTCCAGGTATATGTAATGTGCGAACTTCCGTCAAACGTGATCCTTGCGGATGAATACCTAAAAGACTTCGACGGCTTCTCTATCGGCTCAAACGACCTTACCCAGCTGACGCTTGGCGTAGACAGAGACGGCGAACTTGTGGCGCACATCTTTGACGAAAGAAACGAAGCGGTAACAAGAATGCTAAAAATGGCGGTAGAGGCTTGCAAAAGAGCCGGTAAATATGTGGGCATATGCGGTCAAGCTCCGTCAGACTACCCTGAGGTTGCGGAGTTCCTTGTAAAAGAAGGCATAACCTCCATATCGCTAAACCCGGATTCTATGATAAGCACTTGGCAAAACCTTGCAAAAATAGAAGCCGAACTTGGTAAATAATGGAACAAAAATCGGCGATTAGCTACTTTTATTCCGTATTTATCGCGGCCATACTAGGCTCGATAGCGATATATTTTTATGCGGGATGGATGGGCGTCTACCAGACGAACATCCTTTCCGTCCTCGAACTGTCACTCTCATTCGATAACGCCGTTATAAACGCTCTAATACTGGCAAACATGACGCTATTTTGGCGGAAGATGTTTATCACCTGGGGTATGTTGATAGCCGTTTTCGGCATGAGGCTTCTTTTCCCGATACTCATAGTCTATACGACCACGGATCTTGGCTTTATAGAAGCGTTTACGCTATCCGTAAATAATCCCGCGGAATATGAAAAAATAATCCAAAATTCGCATCATATATTGATGAGTTTTGGCGGAACCTTCCTTTTGATGGTATTCTTGACGTTTCTGTTTGACAAGGAAAAAGAGGTTCACTGGATAGCGTTTATTGAAAAAAGAGCCGCAAGATGGGCGTCGCTAGGCGAGATAAAAATAGCGACCGTAATGATTACGATGTCAATCATAGGCTACTTTGCGCCAAACCAGGTGTTGGCCGGGGATAGAATATTGACGATCGACAAATCAGAGATAGTTCTCGGAATGGTTTACGGCGTTACGCTATACGTCATTATAGAACTCATAAGAGGCATGCTGGAAGGCAAGGACGAGAGCGAAAACGAACTTGAAGGGGTCAGCAGACAAGCTCAGGCAAATGCGACGAAGGGCGGCATAGCCTCTTTTTTATATCTGGAACTCATAGACGCGTCTTTCTCGTTCGATGGCGTACTGGGAGCTTTCGCTGTAACCCAAAACATCATCATTATGATGATAGGTCTTGGTATAGGAGCCTTTGCCGTCAGGTCATTGACCCTGCTTTTGGTTGACAGAAAAACCGTTCAGGAGTATAAATATCTGGAGCACGGCGCCATGTGGTCTATAGGCATGCTGGCCGCAAGTATGATAGTGCAGATATTCGTTCATTTGCCGTCGTTTATAGTAACTACGATAGCTATCGTGCCTATAACCGTAGCATTCATAAACTCAATCTACGCAAACAGAAGACTCATAGAAGGCAAAGAGTAGAGTTCAGCAGAACCTACTCTCTATCCTCAAACAAAACTACTTTATAGCTACTCTTCTTGACAACGACTTGTCTGTTTTTTGGAACTATGCTCTCAGCCTCAAGACTACTAATATTTCTTCTTAGCTCCGTTAGCTCTTTTTGCAGCTCCCTGACCTGGTTTTTTAGCTGTAATACGACGTCAACCCCTGCAAGATTTACGCCGAGTTCCCTTGTCAATCTAAGTATGAGTTTCAGGTCGTCTATATCCTTTTGAGAATACACCCTTATCTTGCCGCTCGTGCGAGACGGCACCACCAACCCCTCCCTCTCGTAATGTCTAAGCGTCTGCGGGTGGATGCTGAGAAGCTCGGCCACTACGCTAATCTGATATACCGGGTCTTCAAAATCGTGCATACTCTCTCCTTTACGGCAGTTTATCTTCCATCATTTTTGCGAGCTCCTTATCAAGCGAATCGACGGACGGTATCAAGACGCTCGCCTTTAGATACAAATCGCCTTTGGCCTTCGTCTTTCTATTTGTTACGCCTTTTTCTTTCACCCTGAATTTTTGGCCGCATTTTGTACCAGCCGGCACCTTTAGGTTTATTTCGCCGTGCAGCGTATTGATGGCGACTTTGCCGCCGAATATAGCGGTTTTTAGAGGCACGTCGAATATTTTCGTCAAATCGTCTCCGTCTCTTTCGTACTCTTGGCTTTTCGCAATGCTAACCTTCAATAAAAGGTCGCCGCGCTCGCCTTGATAGCTTCTACCCTTGCCTTTTATCCTTAGGGTCTCGCCGTCGTTTATTCCTGCAGGCACTTTGATGTCGAAGCTTTCGTTGTTTAATGATATATGCTGACTCCCGCCCATTACGGCTATATCGAAAGGTATAGTAACGGTGGCGTTTATATCGAGATCCACCCCCCCGAATCCTCCGAAGCCGCCAAATCCTCCAAAGCCGCCGCCTCTTGAGCCGCCAAATCCTCCGCCGCCGAAAATATTGCGCAGTATATCCTCAAAATCAACGCCGGCGCCTTGAGAGCTTCTGAAATCATGGAAACTTTGCCCGCCGAACATATCATCGCCATACATATCGTATTTTTTGCGCTTCTCCTCATCGGAGAGTATCTCGTATGCGGCGTTTATCTCTTTGAACTTCTCTTCCGCCTCGGGCGTTTTGTTGATATCAGGATGGTATTTCCTAGCCAGCTTTCTGTATGCTTTTTTTATCTCATCGGCTGAGGCGTTCGAACTAACCTCTAGCGTCTCGTATAGACTCTTCTTTGCCACTTCAAAATCCTTATACAATTTTTTAGCGTTATTATATCAAAAAAGTTTAGTCTTTATATATCAAGTTGAAGAATTTTTACGATGCCGTTTTTTATCTCTATCTTGCCTTCAAGCTCCATCTCATAGCTCTTTTCGCCATACTTCTCGTAGAACTGGGAAAATCCCATAACCATGCTTTCTGTGCTAGACATAGACAGGACGCCGAACGACTCCATAAAGCCGTCAATATCGACGATAGCTTTTGCGAGCCCATCTTTTATTAGCCTGTTCGTCCCGATACTCTCATCTATTCTGTGCGACAAGACATAGAGAGGAATACCGTATTTTATGGCATATTCGGCCGAGCGCATGGAGCCGCTCCTTTCGTCGGCCTCGGCGATGACCACCGCTTCGCTCATACCCACAACCAGCCTGTTTCTATGTACGAACGTATAGTTTCTCGGCATCTCGGCCGCTTCATATTCGCTAACCGCAAGAGAGTTGTCGTATATCTTCTGGATTAGCGCCCTGTTTGCCTCCGGATATACTATATCGAGTCCGCACGGCATCACGGCAACGGTTGAGGGATACGCCCCTTCGTGCGCGCATGCGTCTATCCCCTCCGCCCCTCCGCTAACTACGGCAAATCCGGCATCGGCAAACCTCTTGGCTATAATCTGCGTCTGGGATTTGGAATATTTCGATGCCTTTCTGGCGCCGACTATCGCGATTTTCCTCTTTTGGAGGAGCGAAGAGTTTCCTCTAAAATATAACCGTTTAGGTCTTTCTTTGTCCGGGAGTTTGTCAAAAAGCGTCTGAATGGTATTTGCGGATAGCGGCTGCATTGAGGCTTTTCCGTTATTGAAGTGAGGAAGACCGTCGGCCTTCCTATTGGTAGCTATCTGTCTAGTACTATCTCTACTTCCAGCATCTCTATATTTTGGTTATTTTCGGATTTGATTTTTATATCTTTAACTTTGGTGTATTTCTTGATTACTTCCAAAATCTCTCTTTTCATCTCTTCCATTTGCGGCAGCGCGTTGGAACCTCTCTCGGCCGCCAGCATTACCGTCAGCCTATCTCTTGCAATATTGGCGCTGGCTTGTTTTTTGCCGAATATCAAATCGATTAGACTCATTTAAAAAGCCCTTTGATTTTGGCAAGGAAACCGCCTTTTTCCGTAAGGTCCAGGAAGTCCACCTCTTCGCCTAGAAGCCTTTTTGCAATTCTTCTATACGCTTCGCCTGATTTTGACGTAAGGTCATGGACCACCGGCTCACCCATATTTGTACTGGATATTACCTTCTCATCGTCAGGTACTACGCCTATTAGTTGGATCGCCAGTATTTGCAGCACGTCTTCGATTGAGAGCATATCGCCCCTCTCTACCATTCCCGGTTTTACGCGGTTTACGATGAGGAATTTCTCTATCTCGGAGCCGTTGATCGCTTTCTCAGATTTGGCATCCATAATGCCTATT
>CAZMPN010000018.1:37104-38129 GCA_964568395.1 uncultured Helicobacter sp.
CCTGTCGGCGTCTCTTACCGCGGATACGTCCGGAGTAGATACCACTAGAGCTTTATCGGCTAGGAATATCGCATGCTCGAAACCGCTCTCGATACCCGCCGGCGAATCGATGATTACGAAGTCAAACTGGGATTTTAGCTCCTCAAAAAGCTTTCTTACTTTCTCTTTTTCAAGGATATTTTTGTCTTTTGTCTGGCTTGCCGGCAAGAAGTATAGCCCGGGCGTCTTTTTGTCTGCGATAAGGGCTTGCGATAGGTTGCAATCGCCCTCCATAACATTGACTACATCGTAGACTATACGGTTTTCAAGCCCCAGTATCATATCGAGGTTTCGTAGCCCTATATCAAAATCGACGGCAACTACTTTTTTGCCCTCTTTTGCGAGTCCCGTAGCAACGTTTGCGGTAGTCGTCGATTTGCCGACCCCGCCTTTTCCGCTCGTAACCGTAAGGATGATACCCATAAAAAGCCTTTGTCTCTTAGTTTTTAGATTGGTCTACTATTTTGTTTGCGTTAATCCACGGCATCATAGCTCTTAGCCTTCTTCCCGTTACTTCAAGCGGATGGTTGTATAGGTACGCTCTCTCGGCCGTCATTCTTGGGTATCCGGTCATACCTTCAAGGATGAAGTCTTTTGCGAATTTACCGTTTTGGATCTCTTTTAGTATCTCTTTCATAGCCGCTTTTGAAGTCTCGTTGATTACTCTTGGACCGCTTACCATATCACCGTACTCAGCCGTATTGGAGATTGAGTATCTCATATCCGCTACGCCGCCTTGGAACATAAGGTCTACTATCAGTTTTAGTTCATGCAGACACTCGAAGTACGCCATCTCTTCAGGATATCCTGCCTCTACAAGCGTCTCAAAGCCTGCTTGTACAAGTGCGCTTACGCCGCCGCAAAGTACCGCTTGCTCACCGAATAGGTCAGTTTCCGTCTCGTCTTTGAATGTTGTCTCGATAATACCCGTTCTACCGCCGCCTCTTGCAGATGCATAGCTAAGCGCAAGAGCTTTTGTAGAGCCG
>CAZMPN010000019.1:0-32406 GCA_964568395.1 uncultured Helicobacter sp.
TTAAAACTCTGACTAAAAGTTTATTAGTTCTTGAAAAACTTATTTATTATATAAGCTTCAAGGAATAGTTTCGTTGTTACTTGCTTAGTTGTCAAAGATCGTCTCGGTTACACCGAAATGAAAAGAAAAAAATGAAAGATAAACAACCCGTTCATCTTCAAAAAATCTGCTCTTTAAAACCCGTGGGTTTCATCGAAACAGGGTCGAAATTCTATCTCAGTATCTCTTAAAAGTTTCTTAAAGCTAAACTTTTTCGAAGAAGTTTTTGAGGAGATAAACTCCAAAAAGACTAAAACTGAAATTTAAAAGAACTTCTTTTTAAAAAGGCAAGCGGCTTAAAACATATTAAGTCGAAATCCGTTTTTAAAACTCTCGCTCGTTTCAAGGTTTTTAACAACCCCTCAACTTGTTTGAGGCCGGAATTCTATCTGAAAAAAATGGGGTTGTCAAGGGGTAGTGAAATAAATTTTGTATAAATTTTGGATTTTATTAGTCGAGCCTCTTAATTTCAGCGTATCCGGTCTCCGGATAAACCCTTATAATAGATTGTCTCCCGCTTGTATGCGTAAGCGTAATCTCGCAATTTTCCGTTAATAATATATATTGATATGGATTATTCTGGGCATTGTTTGCGATACCGTAGTAGGGTCTGCCTTTTTCGTCAAATACAACCGTGCCTACAGTAGTAGCTAAAGATGAAGCCCTGAAGCCAGTATCTTGACAGTTTGCTGAAAAGGATATATTTGTAATATTGTATTTTCTATCCAAAAATACATCATCGCTACAGCTGCTACAATTATCATAAAGCCGCAACCATTTGCCATCAAGTGGATTTAGAGCAGGATTTGTTACATTTGAAACGTCGATTCCACCCTGTCTATCAAAATCGGAATACACAGAATAACCTATTAAACCGTTTGCTACATTTGTCGGTGGGATAACTTGGAATCTAATTTGCCACCATCCTCTATAATACATACCCTCTCTTGTTGCGGCGTAGCCGGGCGTAACCTTAAACTTTGCATCTCTGGGGTCAAACTTATGGTCGCTAATTGCTAGATGCTGCGTATACCTTATATGTTCAAGAGTTTGGTATGTCGCAAGGGCTAGGCCGTCATCCCTCATCATAGTGGTGGCGACAGCGGACATTATGCCTATGATTATTACGACAAAAATCAGTTCTATTATAGTCAATGCTTTTTTCGCCATATGCTTGTCGTTTGTTTGTGGTTTTTTAAAGTAGGAAGATTTTACAAAAAAAGGATTAAAGGGCGGAGAGGGAGAGGACAATCCGCCCTGGAAAAAGAAGGCAAAGGAGAAGACTAGATGTCTTCAGCCTTTTTGACATCGTAAAGAATGTCTTCCCACGGATGTCTATACATCGGCATTGCAAGACGTTTTTCGTCAAGCACGTGTCCGATGAAGCCTATACATCTACCAAGAACGAAGAACGCGTTTAGCGCTCCGGCTTCGATGAATACATCCATCTCTTCGTCGGAGTAGCCAAGCGCCCTCCACATATCTATCATAAGTACGCCGATAGTACCGTCGACGTTTAGTATCAGGTTATCTTTTTTGCTTGTTGTCAGCTTCTCAACCTCTAGGGCATAGTCTAGCAGCGGGCTAGCCGGGAAATGTTCGCTAACGTATTTTTTGAGTCCAGATACCCTAAGGTCAGGATTTCTAACAGATTTAATTCTGTGTCCGATACCAGGAATCGGCACGCCCTGCTTTTTCATGTAGTCGATAAACTCGGACGGAGTCAGGTTGTTGTCATAGCCGTATTTGAAATATTTTGCCGCACCGTCTATCGCGCCGCCAAATCTTGGCCCGATGGTAAGAAGACCAGAAACAACCGAGCTGATAACGTCTTTGCCCGCTCTTGCCGTAACCCTTGCGTTGTGTGCGCCAGATACCGCAGGACCGTGATCCGCAACTGTTTTAACAACCGTCTCGATGAAGTTCGTAGCCCATCTTGGATATCTCTTTTTGAACCACAGAAGGCTCATAACGTCGCCTATGCTAAAGCCCGTATCCGGTGTCGCGACGCTAGATATCGGATAGCCGGCGTATGTAGCCTCATCGCCTCTATCGTCAGATATAGTACAGATAAAGTTTTTCGCTTTTCTAGTAGACGGTAGTTTGTTTAGTACCGGCTCTTCTATTTCGCCTATCACGCCTTCATTTCTTAGCTTCGTATATACCTCTTTTATCTTCGCCGGTAGGTCGTTGAAGCTCTCAGGCACATATATGCCGGCCTCCGCCATAGCTTTGTTTTTTGCGGCGGCAGTTTCTGCGTCTGCGTTTGCGCTGGCGCCCGCATGCCCAAATTGTACGCCGGAAGAGAAGTGCTTAGCTATCGTACCTATACACCATGCGATGATAGGCTTTTTGATTTTGCCGCTTTTTACGGCTTCGATCACTTTGTACTCTTCGGTACCGCCGACTTCGCCTAGAAGCACCATGTATTTAACGGCAGGATTGCTTTCCATTCTTAGAAGGTTATCGATAAATACGCTTCCGACAAATCTATCGCCGCCTATCGCCACACCCTCTGCGATACCGTCCGCATTGATAGAGATGATGTTGCTTAGCTCGTTAAATAGACCGCCAGATCTTGTCACAAGACCGCAGGAACCGGCTCTGTGAAGTTTTGAGTTGATGATGTTTTCTATCGTACCGCCCACGTTCGCTATCTTAAACGCGCCAGGAGCAATACCGCCGACCGTCGCAGGGCCGATAACGATAATGCCTGCATCTTTCGCGGCTTGATTCATCTTTCTAGCCATTCTCTCAGGGATACCTTCGGCCGTTACCATGATGGTTTTAAACTGTTTGCCCATCTCGATTGCTTCCATAGTAACGTCATAAGCCGTCCTGAAAGAAGCGAAGTTTAGAAGCACGTCGGCGTTTGGATGTGCCGCAGCCGCTTCTTTGGTGTTTTTGTATAGAGATATCATTATCTCATCGGCGCCCCAGAAGAACTTATCAAACTTATCTTCGCTCGACGGGGCTACGATAGCCGCGACCGAAGGCGTTTTTCTACCGATTACATAGTCGTAATCAAGCATTCTTTGAATTGCGCTTTTGTTGTTGTTCCAAAAAATCGCTTGTGTTTCTTTTGTAAATAGTGCGCTCATCTTATTCCCCTTACTTCTCTAGTGCCATTCTAACTATGTCGGTCACGTGCGTCTCAGGCCCGTAAACTTCTATATAAAGCCCTAGTCTATCTGCGGCTTCTTTTATATCTTTTAGACCCTTTTCGTAGTTTGGTCCGCCTCTTCTTACATAAATTCTGGTGCCTACGGCCTTCATTTTGTCGGCATATTTTTCAAACGCCTGGATAATACCGGTAAATGTTTTTGCGACGTCTGTGAAGTTTGCGATAGCTCCGCCAATGATTAGGATTTTATCTCTGCCTTTCGCGTCTTTTTCCCTAGTCATAAGGTCTAGCACCGTAGACGCGTAAAACTCGGTCTCGCCAGTCGTAGGACCGCCGGAATATTCGCCGTAGTTAGCAAGATCTTCTACGTTTCCGCTAAGGTCCGCGATAGTATCGGCATAAACAACCGACGCGCCGCCGCCAGCAACCATCGTCCAGATTCTTCCTTTCGGATTTAGAACCGTTAGTTTTAGAGAAGCGCCCGATTTCGCATCCGCTTCCGCGATAGCTTTTTCTTCAGGGGACTGGTCTTCCATACCAAACGCAGTCGGATACTCGATATCGCCCCACGTCTCTCTCATAAGGAATCCAGCCGTATCGTCAAGTCTTGCAACAAGATCTAGGAGTTCGCATCTGTCGCCTTGCATAACTATCGGGTTGATTTCCAGGTATGCAAAGTTCATATCCCTATAGAATTTGAAGAACGCTACCGCAAAATCTCCGAACGATTTCTTGTCTTTGATATCGGCAGGGATGGCCGCCCTTACTTTCGCTTCCATCTCAGCGTCAGACATAGTGATAGGCACGGCGACCTCTACGACCTTCTCGTCCCATCCCTCTTCAACTTCCATACCGCCTTCGGCAGACATATAAAGAACGTCGTCTTCGCCGACAACCGTTGCGGAGATATAGTACTCCTCCTCTTGAGTGTGCGGAGTGAAAGGCTCAACTATAAAGTGAGTAAGCGTTCCGTGTTGCCCCGTTAGAAGAGTCGTTTCACATTTTGTTTTTTCGTCTATCCAGGACGCCGCTTTTTCTAGGCTAACGTCTCCCGGTTTTTGGTCTTTGAACAAAACGAGATTGTTTTTTCCTCTTTTACCGAATAGCATGTCCGGCTTTGCAACCAACGGCTTAGTGTTTAGCCACTCGTAGCCCGGCTCTTTCGCCTTCGCTTTTAGCTCTGCGCCGCTCGTTACCAAAACAGACTCAAAACCGTATTTAAAACCGGTGAAATATTTATCCCATACTTTGGCAAAAAGCGCTTTGCCGTCGTACTCTCTTATAGCTCTTTGCGCCATAAACCTCTCCTGAAGTAATTTATCAAATTGTAACATTTTTAATAAATAAAAAATTTAAAGAGAGCAAAATGAGAGTATACAGAATTAGAATGTGTTTACTTTGGTAACATAAAAGTCTGCCACTTTACTATTACTGTATACTATTGAAACTTTTTTGCTATTTTTGAGCGGTTTTTGACCAACTATATAATCGCTGCCTCTGTTAATTCCATAAAATCTTAACCGCAGAGCCATCTCCTGGTCGAGTACCGTGCATTCGGTGGCGCCGATACTTTTTAGCTCATCTGCCAGCTCTTTTGCGACCTGGTATTTGTATGCGAAGTGTTTGCTTTTATTGTCTATCAGCGCATAAAGCGGTCTATTGAAAAAGGACACCAGAAAGCTAAGAAATAACGACGAGAACAAAAGGGCGAAACCGATTTTGTAAATCCTCTTGTTTTTACCCATCCTAATCCTGTACGACGCAAAAAAGGTCCTAACCATGAACGGCACGGCCAGAATGACAAAAGGGGCAAAATCGTAAAGCATTATTTTTTGTCTAAAAGAGAGAATGAGCGAAAAAACAAGGGCCCAAAAAGATATATACCAGCCTATGGGCCTATCTTCCGGCTTTGTCTTATATATCGCAAACACGAAGTAAAAAAACAAAAACGGAGAGAATACAAGCAGGTAAATCCCGAGCGTATCAAGGAAAAAACTCTGCGGTTTGCCGCCGGTATCAAATCCGAAAATGGTCATGGAGATACCGAAAAGCGCTACGCTTACTACTATCAGAGGATTGTCTTTTTTGTGTACGGCGTAAAAGATAAGAGACAAAAACAGTATCGCAAAAGCTCCGTCCAGTACCGAAGATATGGCCAGCACGGCAAACGAGAGCCAGCTTCTGCCTCTTTTGTGCAGGTAGATAAACAGGAGCGTAAGGAAAATTACGACTGATGATTTCATCACCAAAAGCGCAGAAAGCCCGGAGGCCGGCAGCAGGCAAAAAAGTATCGTGGCGAGCCTGGCGTCCTCGATTCGCTTGACGACATCCAAGCTTACCTTGTAAAACAAAATCAAAGAGCCAAAAAACAGGAAAATAAAAAAACCTCTCAGCGCATAGTCGTTTTGTCCTAAAATAGAGCAGAAAAATCTGACTATGTTGCCGAGATAGCCGTCGTCGGAATAAAAAATAGTCGCTTCGTAGTAGCTAATAGATAGATAGTTCGGATATATGAGTATAAGCAGGCAGTAGCAAAGTAAAAAAGCCGCAAAAACGCTCTTTTCGCCGAGTAGTTTAATCATTCTAGGATTTTACAAAAAGCCGCTTAAAGGCGCGGCATGCCTTGCTCCACTATAGTTTTAGGAAGTTTTCGAATATCTTGTGTCCATACTCGGATAGTATCGACTCCGGGTGAAACTGTACGCCGTATATAGGCTTGCCTTCAACCTCCAAAGCCATTATCTCGCCGTCATCCGCGCTAAATGCGGTCGGAATGATGCATGACGGCACGCTATCTTTATTTACGATAAGCGAGTGGTATCTGGTGGCCGTGAACTCCTTTGGAACATCTTTGAAGATCGGCGAATCCTTGGCGATTTGCATTTTTGAAGTCTTGCCGTGCATCATATTTTCCGCCCTCTCCACTTTTGCGCCGAAAGCTTGCCCTATAGCCTGATGCCCAAGACAAATTCCCAAGATAGGTATCCTGTCCCCTAGCCGTCTTATCACTTCAAGACTGACGCCCGCTTCATTCGGGGTCGATGGTCCCGGCGATATGACGATTTTCTCGGGATGCAGCGCCTCTATCTCGTCCACGCTCATCTCATCGTTTCTAATAACCTTCAAATCTGCGCCTAGCTCTTTGAAGTACTGGACTACGTTATAAGTAAAGCTGTCATAATTATCTATCATCAAAACCATATCAATTTCCTTCAAACGACCTGAGGAGTTTTATCTCCTGCGGCCACATATCTTCGTTTGGCGTCTCAAGAATGAGCGGAATATTATCAAAACGCGGATCGGACATAATAAATCTAAAGCAATCCATACCTATGGCGCCCTCTCCAAGGCTATCGTGCCTGTCAAGCTTGGAGCCGATGCCGCCTTTGGAATCATTGATATGCATTCCCCTGAGATAGGAAAATCCGACTATGCTCTCAAACTCGGCGAACGTCTTCGCAAAGCCCTCCCTATCCCTTAGCTCGTAACCGGAGGCAAACGTATGGCAGGTATCGAGACAGACGCCCACCCTGCTCTTGTCGTCGGTCATCTCTATGAGTTTTGCTAGGTGCTCAAAGCGGTATCCAAGGTTGCTCCCTTGCCCCGCCGTATTTTCTATAACAAGAATAACCTCTTTGGTTTTCGAGATCGTCTCGTTCATCGCATCCGCGATAAGCTTAAGGCACTCATCTTCGCTAATCTCTCTCAGATGGCTTCCCGGATGGAAGTTTAGAAGTTTGAGACCGAGCTCCTCCGTGCGTCTAGCTTCGTCCAAAAAAGCATCCATCGATTTTCCCCTAGACTCGCTGTTGGGGGAGCCAAGATTTATCAGATATCCGTCATGCGGCAGCACGGCGTCCGGAGCAAAACCGCACTCCTTCATATTTGCCCTGAACGCGTCTATAGTCTTATCGTCATACTCTTTTGCATTCCACTGTCTTTGGTTTTTCAAAAACATCGCAAAAGCGTTCGCGCCTATAGCTTTTGCGTTAAGCGGAGCGTTGAATACGCCGCCGGAAATACTGACGTGCGCACCCACCATTTTTTTAGTTGCCATCCAGAAACCTTACAGAAAATTTGAAACCGCTATTTCTCTCAATAAAATTCGCGCTTTTCGTATCTACTTTATAAGTAATATCATAATCCGAGCCGATAGCTTCTTGCACAAAGCCTGCGTCCGTTTCGGTGATTTTTGAGTCTATTTTTAGCGGTTTTCGGCTTAGAATATCGCTTAATAGCGCCCCGTAGAGCTCCTTTGAGATATATTCTCTTACAAAAGCCTCCCTGTTCATGCAGTCGGAGTCGATGCACACATAATCGTCAAAGTCGATTCTAAAAACGGGGACTCCGAGAGAGTATACCTCCATCGTTTTTTTGTTATCGAATTCGTTTAAAAATCCCATGTCGGCAAATTTGATACTCTTTGACGCTATCGATACGAAGATAGGTCTTGATAGTTGAGGCTCGGTATTGGCGCACCCCGCAAAGACGAGCGCCAAACAGAGCGGAAGAAGCAGTCTCGAAAGAAAGAGGGCTATTTTTTCGCCTTTTTGGCGTACGCGTCTTTGACTTTTTCCTCTACGACGCCGAGGCTATCGAAAGGCTTCAGTATATAACTGTCGGCCCCTTGTCTGTGGCTTGAGAGCACCCTGTCCAAGGTCGAATAAGCCGTCATCATTATTACGAGCGCATCCGGCTCCATGCTCTTGATTTTTTCCAAGACGGCTATGCCGTCCATCTGCGGCATCATGATGTCCAGCAGCACGACATCCGGCTTGACGTTTGAAAAACTGGAAAGCGCTATTTCCGGATTGTTGTATGTAGAAACCGAAAAATCTCTATTTTTTGAAAACCATTTCTCTAGCATCGAAGTTATTTGAGCTTCATCGTCGACGATCATTAGCTTTATCATTTTTTGCCCTCTTCAAAAAGTTCTTTGATGGCCATTTTCATAAGCTGCGCGGTTTTTTCGGCAACGATAGCGTCTAGCGCCTCTCCGACGCCTACGCTGGCGTTCTCAATCGCATGCACTTTTTCCTCAACCTCTTTTTTGCTGCAAGCGATAACCTGCCCTCCGCCGCATTTTTGGGCAAGTTCATTCGCAAATCCATGCACTATAGAGTGTGGTTTTTCCAATTTCGGATAGCTAGGCATATCACCGAACTGTTTTTTGCCGACGCCGTCTTCATACCACTTTCCAAGACGGCAGCTATGGTGGTCGACTTTGTTAAACTCGATAGATTGGCCGAATAGGTACGCATAGAGGTTGTTTTTGTAGATGACGTGGTCGATTTTTGCTAGATTGACGAATACGTGGTTCGATATATCCAGCGTTTCGAATACCGCCCTTGCCGCATTCTTTTGGAACATATCAAGCTTTTCGGAGAAGCTGTCGACATGCCCCTTGGTTACGCCGACTATCTCGCCGATCTCTTCGGTACCCCTTTGCGTATCACTGATCTCCTGCTGCATCGTCTGGACGACTATCGCTATCTCTTTAGTGGCTTTCTGGGTCTTCTCCGCCAGCTTTCCTACTTCGCTTGCGACAACGGCAAATCCCCTGCCCTGTTCGCCGGCCCTAGCCGCCTCTATCGCCGCGTTTAGGGCAAGCAGATTTGTCTGCTCGGCGATATCTTTGATCAGCATAATGACGCTTGAGATTTCATTGCTTCTATCAACAAGGGAGTTCATCATGGTATTCGCTTCGCTCATAAGAGTAAAGAGCTTGTCCATGCTGCTTACTATGTTTTCGAGTATCTCCATGCCTTCCGTGGAGCTCTCGGCCGTCTCTTTGGACTGCGCTATCATCGTATCAAATTTGGAGAGCATCTCTACGAAAGCTTTTTGAGTGTTTGCGAGTGCGTTTTTGATGCTTTGCTGATGCATAGCTATCAGCTCGTCGTCGTTTTTGAGATTGTTTTCCCTTCTCGATAGCGCAACAAGCAGTGTGCCGTCCGAAAGCCTTTTCGTCTTTACGTCCGCCTCGCAAGTCTCGTCCTCTATCTTTTTTACCCCGGCGAACAGCTCGGTTTTGAACTTGGATATTTTGTTTGGGAATTCGGGACAATTCTCGTTTTTAAACAATATATTTGCGTTATCGTCTATAACAAATATGCCCTCGTCTACGCTAAATCCGGCAAGTTCCTTATAATACTCAACCTCTTTTTTTAAAGATCGTATCTCTTGTTCGTATTTTTCGCAATCGGCTTTGGACGAAAAAAACATTAAGACTCCTCGTTTTTCTTAAAAACAATCTCAAAAACAGCGCCTTCGCTTTTGTTGGCGGCGGATATAGTCCCGTTATGGTCTTCGACTATTGTTTTTGCTATATTCAGACCTACTCCCATACCGCTTTGCGGTTTTGAGCTTTTGAAAATCTCAAATATATGTGGAAGTATCGATTCTTCTATGCCGCCGGCGTTGTCTTTGATAGTTACGTTTATTGTATCCAACTTTTCTAAAACTTCGATATCAATAAAACGCTCGCCAAATGGGAGTTTTGATTTATTGAACTCGTCTAGCGCATTATTCAAAATAATTATCCATACCTGCTCTAGTCTCTGCGGGGTAGCCATCATCATTATCCGCTCGCCGTCTTTATCGAGCAACATATCAAACGGCCGCCCGTTCACTCTTATGTTGCATATCTGTTTTGCCCTGTTATAGACCATTCTAAGGGAGTAGACTATCGTCGTATAGACGTTTATCGGCATCTTCTCGTCTTTGCTCACGCCGGCAATCTCGCGCATAGACTCCACTATGCTCGCCATACGCTTGATGCCGTCCTCCATGGCGTCGCAATAGGTTATCAACTCATCCTTAAGCTCACAATCGCAACCGCTCTGCAAATCCATCTTAAGTATCTCGAGATTGCCTTTTATGTAGGTAAGCGGGGTATTTATCTCATGCGTTATCCCGGCGGCCAACTTTCCTATTGAGCTTAGCTTGATATTGTTTATCTGCTGCTGGCGCATAAACTCTAGTTCCGTTATATCTACGAAACTAAAGATGTTGTAGTGCCTATTGTGGACCATCTTGTCGCTAATGGTGCTAACCCTGACCGCATAGTAGCGCTCTTCTCCATCCGGAGTAAGCATGGCCACTTTTCTATGGCGCTTGTCCCCGTCGGTCAGCAGCTTTTTGAATTTTTTGTACCTGTCTTTATAGCCCGATCCGGTCAAATCGTCCTTGCTCAAAAATCCGTCGCGTATCAAAAACCTATCGTATATCGCTCCGCCGTTTTTATAAAACTCGGACATACTGTCGACTTCCAGCATTTTTAGCATGGCCTTATTGGCTATCGTGATTTCAAATCTGTCGTCGGTAACCACTATAAGCGATTCGTCCGCATTGAATATGGACTGGAGATTTCTATGGCTCATATCCCTGATGCCGGTTATATCGAAGGATATTCCCACATACTCGACTATTTCACCCTCTACGCCGAGTATAGGCACTATCGTATTATCGACGAAGAAACTCTCCCCGTCCTTTGTCCTGTTCTCGATTACGCTTTTCCATATTTTTTTGTTTTTGATATCGTGCCACATTGCCCTAAAGAGCCCCTTCGGGGTTTCCGGATGTCTGACTATCGAGTGGGAGTGTCCGATCGCCTCCTCTTTTGAGAAGCCCGTAGTGTGCACAAACTCGTCGTTTACGTATTTTATGACGCCGTCAGGATCGGTAATCGTAAGAATGGCTGCGGAATCCAGCGCTTTTTTATACTCCTCAAGCAGCTTTCTGTTTTTATTTGCGGCCGTTTTGGCTACCAGCGCTTCGGTAAATTCTAAGAGTATTTTTTCGAGCCTTTTAAGGTCGATAGGCTTTGGAAGATACTTGTCTATGGATAGCTCTATCGCCTCTACCAGCTTATCCCTGTCTTCAAGCGCAGTAGTAAGTACGATAAAGGCGTTCTTGTCTATCTTCTTAATCTCTTTGGACATCTCCAGCCCGTTCATAATAGGCATTACGATATCCGTTATTATGAAGGCGGGGCGCCTTTTTTTGTATATCTCGAGCCCCTCTTTCCCGTCCGCGGCCTCCAAGACCTCGGCCGAAAATCTGGATAGGAAAGTCTTTAGCACCTCTACTATAAAGGGGCTGTCGTCAACGACCAGAATGCTAAAATCGACGCTCTCACTTGTCTTTAAGTTCGACATAGTCGGTCTTTTCCTCGTCACTTTCTATCTTGCCGACTTCCAGCAGCTTGTCGACGGGAACCTTCACGCTTAGTTTGTTGAAGTTTATAGTCAGCTCCTCCGGATTCAAAGAGATCATAGGGTCTTCCTCTCTTATCTTTTTTACGAATTCGTCCTTTGCCAAATCTACGCCGCCGAGATGGACTCCGTTTTTTACCGCATCGACAATCGGTATTACTACGCTATTGAACTCTTTTAGATCAAACGGCTTAGGGACAAAACTGTTTATGCCGAGCTGCGAAAAAGACTCTTTGGCGCTCTCGCTTAAGTGCTCGGATATGACGATAACCCTTACCGTCCCAAAGCGCGGCTGCAACCTTATTTTTTTACAAAAATCGAGACCGTTCATAAGCGGCATATTAAGGTCTGTAAATACTATGTCTATATCCGGATTCGCATTGAGTATGGCGTATGCGCTCTCTCCGTCGGCAGCTTCGTATATGGTATTTACGGATAGCTTGGACAGGTTCGTCTTCACTATCTTTCGCATTATCTGACTATCTTCCGCTATTAGCGCCTTCATATAAAAGCCTCGTCCAATTTTATTTCCACTTTCGAAGTAGGTATCCCGATATGGTATCCTTGCGAATAATCAACACCCATATCCAAAACTATATTCTGTATCTCTTTGGAGTGTACGAATTCTGCGGCGGTCATGGCCTCTATGCTTCTTGAAAAACTTATCACGCTTCCTACTATCTTGCGACTAATATCGCATTTATCCAAATTTTTTATAAAACTACCGTCTATTTTAATCAAATCAACCTCAAGTTCCAGCAGTCTCCTGAAGTTTGAGTGTTCGGTGCCGAAATCGTCAACCGACAATTTGCAGCCCATTTTCTTGATTTGCTTTAGCGTCTCCAAAGAGCTGTTGGCAACATCGGTGCTGATGCCCTCCAAAAGCTCAAAATAGACCCTGCTCGGATTTATATTGTTTGATTCTAGTTTTTTTTCAATAAAACCAATAAAATTCGCATCTTGCAAATCCTGCTCCGTTATATTGACGGAAAAAGAGTAATCGCTTTTTGAAAAATTTCTAAACGACTCGGCTATTATGACCCTTGTGACGGAGCTTAGCATGCCGCCCTCTCTGGCGGCATCCAAAAACTCCAAAGGCAGGACAATGTTGCCGTCGTGCCTAAGACGTATAAGCGACTCGAACTTATCTATTTTGCCGCTACGGTTATTTAGAAGCGGCTGGTAAAAAGGTGTAAGATGCCCATCCGTCAGAGCCTCTTTCAGTCTTGTCTGCCAATAAAATATTTTTTGTATCTTTCTCTCTAGTTCGCCGCCCTCGACGTAGCTGCTAAAAACTTTTTTTGATCTTCCGGCCTCCATGAGAGCTATAGAGGCCCTCTTTAGAAGCTCGTCTCCGCTTCCGTATGCGACGCCGATGGATACCGATATTTTGAGCTCTATGCCGCCTATCTCTATCCCCAAAAAAGAGAGGCAGCCGTCGATTTGCTTTGCGAACTCTTCGGCTTGCGAAACCGAATTCGTCCCGAATACCACGGCAAATTCATCGCCGTAACAGCGGTAAACGGTCGCATTACTTGGAATGTTCTTTAAAAGAATTTTGCAGAAGCTTTTTAGCAATAGGTCACCGGCCTCTACGCCATACGCATTGTTTACCGTGGAAAAGCCGTTTATATTGATAAGAGCCATCGCGACGTCGCCAAAATGCGCAAGGTCGCTTCTTAACGCTCTTAGATTTAAAACACCGGTCAGATCGTCGATCTCGCAAAAAGGCTTTATCTTACCCAAAACACAGCTTGCCGCGCTCAAAACCGTCGACAGGCCGTATCTTCTCACCCGCTAGCCTTTTATCTCTTCTACCGGGGCTGAGAAGTAAAAACCTTGCGACATATCTACGCCAAGCTCCCTCACCTTGTTAAAGACACCCTCGGAGTGCACATACTCCGCTATGGTTTTTATGCCGAGCTTTTTCGCAAATCCGACTATCGTATCGACGATAATTTGGGAGTTTTTGTCGTTGTCGATATTTTTTATCATCGAGGCGTCTATCTTTATATAGTCGACGTTTAGCCGCAATATATGCTCGAAGTTGGAGTACCCGCTTCCGAAATCGTCTATCGCTATCTTCCCGCCTAGCTTTTTGACCATACCGATAAAATCTTTTACCTCGGCGTAATCCTCTATCCTCTCGGATTCGACTATCTCGAAAGAGACCTTCGCCCTGCCCGCATAATCCTCAAGCTTCGAATATATATAAGACCTAGTGGTATGATCTAGCATATCCTCTACGCATAGATTTATGGAAAATTCGTAACGCTTGCCGGCAAACATCTCAAAAGCCATATCGAGCATTTTTTTCGTTATCTTCGGATAGAGCCTGTTTTTTTTGGATATATCAAGAAAATATTGAGGCGAAATACTGTTTCCGACCCCGTCTATCATTCTGGCAAGGCATTCGTATTTTTTGACTTCCAGCGTCTTATTGTCTACGATTGGCTGAAAATAAGAGATTATCCTGTCCTCTTTAATGGCGCTTCTTAGCTTTTTGCTCCATGTGAGATTATGCGAGTATATCTCCATGACCTTTAGGCTCTCTTCATATACGACAAAACTCTTTTTTGAACGCTTCGCCTCTTTTAGCGCCATATCCGCTTTCGCAAGCAGGGAGCTTTTACCGATGGCTATCCCGGCGCTAAACGATACGGCTATCTCGTTTTCGTCATAGCTAAACGTCTCCGAATCCATCTTGTCTATGAGGTTTTCTATATACCCGCTAAATTCGTTTTTGCAAGAGGACTCTTTAAACACGGCGTACTCGTCGGCGGATAGCTTAAACACCTCATATCCGTCCTCTGACGCTATATCTGAGAGCTTCTTGCCTATTTGTGAAAGGACTGCGTCGCCGGCCTTATGTCCGTAAAAGTCGTTGATTTCCTTAAACGAGTCCACGTTTAGTATGGCTAGCGCCGGAGCGTCGCAAAGCTCTATAATCTCGATGAGCTTTTTTCTGTTTGGCAGCAGGGTCAGGGAGTCTATGCTCTCTATTTTGTTGATTTCGGCTTTTTTCCTGGCAAGCTCTTTTTCCATGGCGACCGCTTTTGCGCACGTAAAAAAAGATTTATCGAGCCTCTCTAAAGAGATAGGTTTCGTCAAAAACCTATCGACGCCTATCTCTATCGCCTCCATCAGATATTCGCTGCTGCCGTAAGCGGTTACGACTATAATCTTTGTTTTTGGATTTAGCTCTTTTACCGCTTTTGCCAGCTCCAACCCGCTCATCGACGGCATAATGATGTCGGTTATGACTATGTCCGGCGACTCTTTCTTGAAAATCTCCAAGGCCTCTTCGCCGTCGTTAGCCACCAAGACATTGGGTATTATCTTGGTAAAGTGTCTTAAAAACCACTCCGCTACATCCGGCTCATCTTCAACGCATAAAAGCTTTACTTCCTTGTAGTTTTCAAGCTCAAAAAATTCCTCTAATAGCTCCAACGCCCGCCCTTCGCCTTGTGTTACATAGGAGCCGGCTGCCCAAGATAATACCCTTGGGCATAATCAACTCCAATTTCTCTTATTTTATCATACACTTCTTTCGAATGGACAAATTCGGCGACGCTCTTCATGCCAAGCCTTTTCGCAAAGCCTACCATAGTCTCCGTGATAATTTGCGCGTTTTCGTCATTATTAATATTTTTTATAAGACTGCCATCTATCTTGATGAGATCTACGCTCAGCTTAGAGAGGTGTTCGAAGTTGGAATACCCGGTTCCAAAGTCATCTATGGCGATAGTCACCCCTCTTTTTTTAGCCTCCTCCAAAAACACGGAAATCTCTTCGTAGTTTTCGATACCCTCCGACTCCAGTATCTCGAATATGACCCTTTTTGCTATTTTGCCGTCCGAGAGCTTGCCAAATATAAACTCTCTAGTCTCTATATCCAGCATATCTTCGACGGAAAGATTTATGGAAAACATCTCGCTTCTATCCCTGAACTTTTCAAAAGCCTTCATTACGATAGCTCTTGTAATATGAGGATAGAGCCTAGTCGCCTTCGCCACATCCAAAAAGCTGTATGGCGTCAAAACCTCTCCGCCAGGCTTAACTATCCTGGCCAAAGTTTCGTATTTTTCTATCTCTCCGGTTGCGGCGTTGACTATAGGCTGGAAATAAGGAACAAAATAGTCGTTGTCGATCGCGTCTCGTATCGTTTTGCCTATAGTTAGGTTTTTTTCGTAGTTCTTGCTTATCAGCATGCTTTCATTATATACGGCGAGCTGCTTTTTGTTTTTCTTGGCAAAGCCGAGCGCCATGCTGGCCTTCTCCAAAAGCTTGTCTTTTCCGCTGGATATGCCTACGGAGACGCTAATCACGACCTCCACATCCCCCATCTTTATCCCGTCCGAACACGCCTCGTTTATTCCAAGGGAGACTTCCGGCTCAAAATCGAATTCGCATTTTTCGCAAAAAATCGCATACTCGTCCGATGAAAGCTTGTATACGAAAAAGCCTTTTTTGGTAAATATTTTTGACAGCCTAAGCGCGAACTCCTTTAGTATGAAATCGCCGGTCTCGTTGCCGTAAAAATCGTTGATGACCTTGAACGAATCTATATTTACGACGGCCAAATTACCCTCGTTTACGCCGGCCAAATCTGCGGAGAGCTTATATCTATTAGGCAGTCCCGTAAGCGAATTTGTAAACATCTTCTGTTTGTTGTTGATAAATTCGGTAATATCGTGCCTAATCCCCAAAAACTCGATGATCTCTCCATCCAGTCCCAGTATCGGCACTATTGTAGCGTTAACGAAATAGCTGCTGCCGTCTTTGCGCCTATTCTCTACTATTCCCCTCCACACCTTTTTATTCAGTATGGTTTCCCACATCTCTTTGAATACCGCCTTTGGCATGTTTGGATGGCGGACTATGCTTTGCGGCTTGCCCAAGAGCTCTTTTTGCGTATAGCCGCTAACCTCGCAAAATGCGTCGTTCACATAAGTTATGATGCCGCGGACATCGGTCTTTGAGACTATATTGCTAGCGTCGACCGCGGCCTTATACTCCGCAAGGAGTCCGGCGTTTACCTGTTCGCCCTTTTGCGCCTCTTTTAGTTTTGCGGCCAGCTGCTCGCTTAGCCTATCTATCCTCTTAAAAAGAGTGGAGTATCCGACCCTAAGCGCAGCGGCGGCCGCAAGCATCAAAACTACCGCGCCGAATACCGAAAAATAAATGGTCTGCGAAGTCTGCTGTTTAAACAGGGTTATATCTTCCGCGAAATAATAGACGATACCCTGGTATTTTATAGGGCCAAATAGCGCGTATAGATGGCTTTGCTTGGCTATATGGGGTATTTTGTCGCTTGAATCATTGATGTTTGACGGATTAAAATCCTCAAAAAAAGTTCCGCAAAAGGCTCTTAAAACAAGCGTGCCGTTTTTATCTTCGAACTTTGCGTATTCAAACGGCGGTTTTTCCATGGGGGCAGTCTCTATATGCTCGGCGATGAACCAAAACTCTTGCTTTTTATTTTGTAGATAGTTGTCCAGTACGCTATTTTGGTATGAAATACTGATGGATGCGAAGATAAAGCTGAGCGTAATTACGCAAACAGCGATAATCCCGTACGATCTCTTCTTAAAACCTTGTCGCACTTGCATCTGCTCCGTTTTATTTTATGTTATCAGTCCCGCACTTATAAAAAGCTACAAGTGTATTATAGTCGCGCCATATCCGCCCATCGACATCGGCGCGTCTTCTATGTAGGCCACCGACGGGTGGGCTTTTAGGTACTCTCTTACGGCGGCCGCAAGCCTTCCGGTGCCTATGCCGTGATAGACCAAAATCTCTTCAAAACCGGCCAAAAGCGCGTCCGATATAAACTTATCCAACATCTCCAGCGCCTCTTCCACCCTGTAGCCGTGCAAGTCAAGCTTGACGCCGCCGGTTTGCGGCTTTTGCACCGTAAGCTTGGCGGCCTTGCTTGTCTGCTTGTACGGCTTTTGGGTCTTTCTGGCCTCTTCGAAGAATAGCTTCTTGTCTATTTTGAGCCGTCTGCCGTCTACGCCAAGCCAAACGTCTTTGCTTATATCCTCTATGACGCCTTTTGTATTTCTAAACATGACAAAATCGCCGACGGCAAAACTCTCTTTTTTCTCTATCGGCCTTACCTCGGCTATCTCTTTGTATTTCTCGTTGGCGGCGTTTAGCGTTCGATGTATCTCTTTCGTGTCGCTTTTTCTGGCGGCCTCTTTTGCGGCGTCAATAGCCTCTTTGTATGCTTTCTCAAGGGAGAATTTTTTGTTTTGCCACTCCTGCTGCTCTTTTTCCTTCTCTTCCTCGAACCTCAGCTTTGCAAGTTTTATTCTCTCTTTCTCTTTTTCTATCTCTTTTAGCTCCAAATTTAGCCTATCTTGGAGCAGATACCCTTTTTCTATAAGCTCCGAGAGTCTCTCTTTGTCTTCGCCGTATACTTTCCTAGCCTTGTCCACCAGAAATTTAGGTATCCCGTATTTGACGGCCGTTTCAAACGCATAGCTTTTGCCGATAATCCCCTGCAAAAACTCGTACCTAGGCAACTCTTTTTCTTCGTCGTACAAAGCGGCGGCAAGTTCTACGTCGTCGTTTGAGGCGAGCATCGAGGCTAGTTTTTTGTGATGCGTGGTCACGACGACGAAAAATCCTCTGGCGATAAGCTCCTCTATGACTATCTTGAAAAGCGCGGCCGCTTCGTCGCTATCCGTTCCGAGCTCTATCTCGTCGACGCCTATTATTCCCGGTTTCGAAGAGAGCATACCGCTAAACGCCCTGATTCTTCCGCTAAAAGTGGAGATATTGTTTTGAACGCTTTGCGGGTCGTCCAGTATCAGGTTGATTGTCTGGAAACTGGGAACAAAGCTTTTATGGGCGGACACTCTCATCGGTATCACGTACTTCGCCAAAAAGCACGCCGAGAGTATGGATTTTAATAGCATCGTCTTGCCGCCGGCGTTTACCCCGGTAACTATCAAAACTTTTTTATCAAGAGAAATATTAAATGATTTCGCTGTTTTTTGGTCAAGAGCTGGATGTTTGAAACCGGATAGAACGACCTTTTGTCCACCGATATTTTCGATAAACTCCAACTCGTTCGACCTAGCAAACTCAACCCTTGCCTGATAGTGGTCAAATCTATCGAACTGCTTGTTGATGAATTTTAAAAAAGGCAGCAACTCCGTCAGAGTAAGCGATAGATCCTTGCAAACGGAGTATTCAAGCTCCTCAAAATGCGAAATCCGCCTCTCAAGCTCATCTTTTAGAGCGTCAACTGATGACGGCAGCACATAAAAAAATCCGGCGGCGCTTCTGGATACTATCTTGCCGCGGAGTACGGCGTTAAATCCCGGTCTAAGCAGCAGCAGCTCGTCCTTACCCAGATAGTGCAGCTGCCTATCGACTAGATACGGCGCCAGCTTGTCGCTATGCAGATACTTAGATAGCTCTCTCGTTATATTTTTCTTTGCGGCCTCGACGCTCTGCTTCGCGCTTGCGAGCTGAGGTAGGATATCATAGTTAAACTCGCCCTCGCCGCCGAAGAAATCACAAAAGGAGATGGCTTTTTGCGGCATGTCGACGCTAGCCATCCACTCGGCTAGCACGCCTTCGAACTTGTACTTCTTTAGTCTTATAAAATATGAAACAAGCTTTGAAAATTCAAAAAGAGACTCTCTCGATAAAATACCTTGTTTTGAGAGTTTAATAAGCTCATCGTCTAAGTTTTTTAGCTGTCCGGGCGGATCAAACTGGTATTTTGAAAGCTCTTTTATATATTTGAGGTGAAGGGAGCGGTCGCCGTCCATGATAAAAGGCTTCTCCCTTGCAAAGAACGAGAGGAACGAATCGGTAAAATTTGTAAGGTCTAGCTTTGATAAAAGCTCTTGAATATCCGCCAAGGCCTACTTGCTTATACCAAGAACCGCTTCGAGTTTTTCTTTGAGAACTTGCGGAGTAAACGGTTTTACTATATAGTTGTTGACGCCCGCTTTCAGTGCGGTAATAACCTCAGTTTTGCCGCCTTCCGTGGTTACCATGATGATCGGCATATCCGCATATTTTTGCTCCGCCCTTACTTTTTTTACAAGCTCAAGACCGTTCATGTTGGGCATATTCCAGTCCGTTATCAAAACGCCGATATCGTCGTTTTGGGTCATGGTCTCCCATGCCAAAGCGCCGTCTTCGGCTTCCAGCAAATCTTTATAGCCCAAATGGTTTAGCGTATTTTTTATAATTCTTCTCATAGTTGAGCTATCGTCTACCACAAGTATTTTCATTATTTAGAACCCTTTTTTGGTTTTGAGTTTTTAGTTTCAAGTTTACTATTATCGGCGTGTTCAACGATAGCCTTAGTATATCCTATCGTTTCGCCTACTTCGATGCCCTTTTGGAATACTTCTTCGAGTATGGTCTGGATTCTAAACGACGCGCTAGAGATAATGTTCTCGTCCATATCCTCTCTTGCTTTTTTTATGAGAGTCTTTTCTTGCTTATTCATCCCGCGAAGCTCCGCAACATCAATTTTTAAACTAAATTTAGTAGAAATTATATATCAAAATCGTTAAATAAAGAGCCTATTCGCCGATTACACCAAAATAATTTCAAAGATGTTACAATAAATCCTTTAAAAAATCGATAGGGAACCGTGTTTTATGATAAGAAAAATAGCCGCCGTTGCGCTTCTTTTCCTAGCTACATCTATTTTTGCGGATGTAAAAACATACCAAAAATACGAAGACGCACTTAAAGACGCACAAAAAGATAATAAAATTATAGCCTTGACCGTAGTTTCTACAAACTGCCCATGGTGCCACAAGCTCCTAAGGGAAACCATCAAAGACAAAAAAGTCGAAGCGATGCTGAATAAGGATTTTGTATACGTAGTGATAAATAAAGACGTCAGCCCGATACCCAACGGACTTAGCGCAAGGATGGTTCCGACAACGTTTTTTCTGGACAAAAACGCTCAAAAGCTGACTCCTCCGGCTATCGGCTACTGGGACGCGGAAAACTTTGAAAGCTATCTAATGGACGCGCTTAAAAAAGCCAAAAAGCTATAGGAATTTTCTTTTTTTCAGCCAGAAATATATAGCCACGCCCGTGGCTATGGTTATCAATAGAACCACATGGTAGCCGTGTTCAGTCTTCAACTCCGGCATATGCTCGAAATTCATACTGAAAATCGACGTAAAAAACGTAAGCGGAATAAATATAAGCGATATTCCGGCCAATTTTTGCATAGCCTCATTGGCCTTATTGTCGGTTAGGCCAAGTTGCAGATTTAGAAGGCTGACCGTCTTATCCTGTAGCGATTTGCACTCCGCAACGAGGCTTTGTTTGTGCTCTTTTAGGTCAAGAAACTCGAATCTAAACTTCTTCTTAACGGATGTGTTTACGCTCGTAAAAAATCTGCTGAGCGCGACCGACTCGTTGACGAATATATGCGATAGACGGTTTAGCGAACGTCTGGCGTAATATAGGTTTTTTAGCGTCTCTTGCCTCTCTACGCTTTCGGACAAAATATTCTCCTCCAGCGTCTCAAGTATAGTATTTGCGCCGTCAAGCGTCTGAATCTGCTGGTCGGTCAGAATATCGAGAAACGTATAGAGCTCGAAATAAATATTTGTCTTTTTGCCGCGCATGCGCTTGTCGAATTTCATCTCTATGTCAAAGGCGGTCATTTCGTCTTTGCAGACGATGGCCAGTTTATTGCCTAGATTTATCAGCGCAACATTCTCCTCGTAAAAATCCATAAACTCTTCTTTCTCGAGCTTTAGATATTTCAAGATAAGGACCGTGCCTTCGCTAAAATCCTCAAACGACGGAGTTTGCTCGAAAGATGCGATATCCTCGAAAAACGGCTCCGGAAACTCCTCGTTTTTAAGCCAATTGACAAGCAACGGTTTATTTAGGGTAGATACGATTACCTGATGCGAATCCTCTTTTAGCTGATTTTCGTCCAGCTTGATTAGCGCACCGTTTATCTCTTCATATATAACCATTAAACCGCCGCCTTATTGTATGTATTCCACTCTGTTTCTGCCGTTTCTTTTTGCCGCATAGAGCGCTTCGTCGGCCCTTTTTATAAAGCTATCTACGCTGTCCTCGTCTTTAAAACATGATACGCCAAAGCTTCCGGTAACGGTGTTTGGCTCTATAAAGTCATAGCTTTCGAGCGCCTCCCTTATAATCTCCGACCTCGAAACAGCAACTTCCAAATCCGCGCCTGGAAGAAGAAGCATAAACTCTTCCCCGCCCCATCTGGCGAATATGTCGTTGCTTCTAATCTTGGACTTTATTATTTCTACCGTAGTAATAAGCACATAATCGCCGGCTTGATGCCCATATGTATCGTTGATTTTCTTGAAGAAGTCTATATCTATCACTACAAGCGAAAGAGGTTTTTTCGTCTTTCTGGATTTCGCGATTTCGGCCTCCATCAGGTTTCCGAACTTCATCCTGTTGTAGATTTTTGTCAGAGGATCCGTCGTAGCCAGAAGCTCTAGATTCTTACTCTCTTTTTCTATATTTGTAATGTCAAGGAAGGAGAGCAGATAGGTCTCGTCTTTTTTGAACTTCTCCACTTTCAAAAGAAAGCTCTTAGGCTCCTCTACCCCTCCGAACTCCCTCTGGTTTTTTTGCATCAAAACCTTGAAATCCCTATCGTAGGAAGATACGAGGAGCTTAAACCAAAGCCCGTTTTTCTTACTGTGCAGATACCCTTCTTTTTTAACGAATAGATCCGCGATAGAGTGATATTTTTTATGGAAGTCGTCGACGCTTCTGACGTCATAAAATTCCAAAAAGCTTTTATTCGCCTCTATGATATTATTGCCGTCATCGGTAATGACGAGCATCGATTCCTGCATATCAAGAATCGTCTGCAGATAGTTGTGCTGATGCTTTATCGTATCCTCTAGATTTTTTTGCTCCGTAGAGTCTCTGGATATTCCGACAAGACCGATAATCTTTCCGTCTTTGTCTCTAAGCGGAGCTTTTTTTACGCTCAGATATACGGCTTTTTTATCCCTATACCTTGTCCAGTAACCGTTTATGATGGTTTTGCCTTTTTCTATAACGTCCCTATCTGTATCCCTAAAGAGATTTGAGTAGTAGTCGTCGAACAAATCGAAATCCGTCCTGCCGACTATATCCTCTTTAGCTATTCCGGCAAATTCCGCGAAAGCCTTGTTACAGCCTATATATTTATAATCAAGGTCTTTATAGAAAATAAAGTCGTCAGTCGCATCTATAAAATCGTTTAGCAGCCTAGCGCTTCTCTCGGACTCTTCCGTTTTTGCCGCAAGCGTTTTTGAAAGCTTTTGGAGCTGGCTCTCTTTTTCCCTCACTATCTGCGACCACTTATTATAGACGACGTCCATCATCTCTTCCCTGGTCACGATTCCCATAAGTTCGCCGGACTTCTCGAGGACTATAAGCCTCTTGAACTTCTTTGTAGCCATCAGCTCGAGAGCCTCTTTTACCGTAGTATCCTCGTCCACCGTCACAAGAGGCGATTTCATATGCTCGCCTGCTTTTGTCTCCATATCAACTTTTTTGATAATCAGCTTAACGATGTCTCTTTTGGTAATAATGCCCAGTGGCTGATGATGTTCGTCTATAATGACCACCGCCTCGGTAGGGGTAGAGTTTACTTTGTGGAATACGGCGCTCATGCTGTCGGAAGGTTTTGCCGTTTTTGCTTTCGTTTTTCCAATGATGTGTCCGAGCCTTATATCGTTGACGACGAGCTCCGTATCTATCGCGGATATGATATTCGACATCGAAACGACGCCCAGAAGGTTTTTGTCGTCGTCGACGACGCACAGATAGCTTATATCCTCTCTTATCAAAAAGGAGGCTTCGAGCGCGTTTGTGTCTTTATGAACCTGTTTTACGATTTTATATTCTATTGACTCCACGAGGTCGGAGAAACTAACGCCTTTTAGTAAGAAGTCCGTTACGTCGGTAACGGTAATGATTCCGTACTCCTTTATTCCGCTATCCACTATAAGAACGTTTCTAAGGTTGTTTTGGATCATGGTTTCCGCAGCTTTTAAAAGCGTATCTTTTCTGCTGACAGACGTTATCTGCTGTGTAGCAATTTCCAAAACATTTTTGAATTCCATCGGTTATGGACCCTACCTCAGATTTATTTAGGAGTAAAAAGGCCAAAAAGGCAAGACTTGGCCGATTATACCAATATTTTTTTAAACCTTTTTGATTTACGGCGTTTAGATATAATTTTTGATAAACAACCAAACAAGCGGATAAGAATCGATGCCAAAATGTATAGTCATAACAGGCTCCATAGGATGCGGGAAAAGCAGCGTATGCAGCGTATTAAAGGAGAGGGGCTACGAGATAGTGGACGCCGACGCCATCAGCAAAACGGTTTCAAAAACGAAAACCGCACAAATCGAAGACGCTTTTGGCGAAGAGTATATAGAAAACGGCCAAATCAATACCAAGAAGCTCGGCAAGCTGGTGTTTGAAAACAAAGAGGCAAAAAAAAAGCTTGAGGCGATAATGCACCCTGAAATTAAAAAAGAGATTTTCAAAAAGATAGACGAGCTGGAAAAAAAAGATAAAATATATTTTGCAGATATACCGCTGTTTTTCGAGAGCGAAAACTATCGGGAGCTATCGCCGGTCGCGGTCGTCTACGCGCCGAGGACCGTTCAGCTTGAGAGAATAATGAGAAGGGACGGGCTTGGGGAGATTGACGCGAATAACCGCATAGAGTCGCAGATAGATATAGAAAAAAAAGCTAAAATGGCGGATTTCGTCATAGACAATTCCGGCTCAAAAGAAGAGCTGCAAAACAATATAGAAATTTTTTTGAAAGAGGCCAAGCAATGGTTTTGCAAAAATACTGCGCAAGCGGAAACGATTTTTTAATATTCCACGCATTAAGAAAAGAGGATAGAAGCACGCTGGCTATCGAGATGTGCGATAGGCATTTCGGATTTGGGGCGGACGGGCTCATCGTACTAGTGCCACACGAAACGCTGGATTTCGAATGGCAGTTTTACAACTCCGACGGAAGCGAGGCCAATATGTGCGGCAACGGCACCAGGGCTACCGCGCTATATGCCAACGATAACGGTCTTGCAGGCAAAGAGCAGGCTTTTTTGACAGGAGCCGGAGTTATCAAAACAAAAATTTTTGAACACTCGGTCGTGGAAACCGAGCTAACGAAACCGATAGTGGTAAAAGATAAATTTACGGAAAACGGTTTCGAATGGATGCTGATAGACACGGGGGTGCCGCATCTCGTAGCAAAAACGGCGAAAGGCTTTTTTGACAATGAGCTGGCAAGGGAGCTTAGGCAAAAATACAACGCCAACGTCAATTTTTTTAGCTTCGAAGAAGAGACGCTTAGGGTCAGAACATTTGAGAGGGGAAACGCTTGCATGCGGCACAGGAATGGCGGCGTGCGCATACTCCGTCAGCCTCGGAATGCCTGAAATCACCGAGTTTAACGTAAGACCAAAAAGCGACGAAAAAATTACGATTAAGGTTAAAAACGAACAAATTTTGTTCAGCGGCGAGGTTAAAAGGGTTGGTAGCTGTTTAAGTTAAGGGTTGACTTTTCTGGTAAAATTATAACTCCAATTTAAAGAAATAAAAGGAGGAGTTATGCTGCCAAGGTTCTTAACAGTATATGTCTCACTTTTGTTTGCGGCATTCGCATTCGATAACACAAAAGGCCAGAAAGAGGCTTCCTGGAACAAGCTTCTAGAGGAAAGCCCGGATAGAAAACAAACATTCGTAAATATGTTGCTTCCTTTAATAAACGAGCAAAACCAAAAAATACTAAAAGATAGGGAGTTTGTTGCGAACTTCTTCGAAAAATATCCAAACTGCCAAAGCGACGCCAAAATATCGGCGGGCGACTATGCAAAACTGATGGAGATCGCCTCTACGTATAAAGTTGGCGGCCTATTCGACAAAAAAGAGTACTTCGAAAAAATCGACACGATACCGGCATCCCTCGTACTATCTCAAGCGGCGCTTGAAAGCGGCTGGGGTAGCAGCAGGGTATCCTTGGCGTCAAACAACTTATTCGGACAAAAGAGCTTTGGCGCCAAAAAGCATGTGAAGGCAACGGGCAATCCAAACATTAAATATGCCGCATTCGACAATATAGGCGACGCAGTCAAATCATACATGACAAATCTGAATTCGCATGAAGCATACAGGGAGTTTAGAAAGAAAAGAGCCGATACTAGGCTTAAAAATATAGAGTTTACCGGCCTCAAAGCCGCAAAAACACTTATCAACTACTCGGAGGTAGGCAACTACACCGCAATGTTATCCACGATGATCAAATCATACTTTAGTGCTTACGACGAAGCAAAAAGCATCATAGGCACAGGCGCCGCCACAATACGTCTTATATACTAAAACCGCAACGAAGCAGAGGCCCCTTTTTTAAGCCTCTGCTTCTTTTAGCTTCTCAGCCTGAAAATACACCGTACACGGCTCTATAATCTCATCAAAAAGACCGCCCTGCATAATCGCATCCAGCCTGTAAAGCGTAAGCCCTATTCTATGATCCGTAATCCTGTTTTGCGGATAGTTATAGGTCCTGATTCTTTCGCTTCTATCGCCGCTTCCGACTTGAGACTTTCTAGACTCTCCGGTAGCCGCTTGCTGCTCTTCCAGTTTTATTTCATAAAGCCTTGATTTTAGGATTTTAATAGCTTTATCTTTGTTTTTATGCTGCGATTTTTCATCTTGGATCGCGACGGATAAACCGGTAGGTATATGCGTTACCCTAACGGCGGAATCCGTCGTATTTACGGACTGCCCACCGTTTCCGCCAGATCTATACACGTCAATCCGAAGTTCGCTCTCTTTTAGCTCTATCTCTATATCTTCGACTTCCGGAATAACGGCCACCGTTACCGCAGAAGTATGGAGTCTCCCTTGCGTCTCGGTCGCAGGCACCCTTTGCACCCTATGTACGCCGCCCTCGTATTTTAGCTTCGAATATACCTTGTCGCCTTTGACGAGAAGCGTAATATCCTTATATCCGCCCACGTCGCTTTCCGCGCTTGACACTATCTCTACCTTCCAGCCTTTGCTCTCCGCATATCTTATATACGCCTTACATAAATCCCCGGCGAAAAGCCCGGCCTCGTCGCCGCCGGTTCCGGCCCTAATCTCAAGATATGTATTTCTTTCGTCGTTTGGATCTTTTGGAACAAGCAGAAGTTTTATCTTGTCTTCAAGCTGAGGCCTTCTCTCTTCAAGCTCCTTTAGCTCCATTTTTGCAAGCTCGCCGAGCTCGGCGTCATCAAGAAGGGCCTTGTTGTCCTCTATGTCTCGCATCAGCTTTTGGTATTCTCTTGACGCCTCCACGACTTCGGAGAGCGACGACTGCTCTTTTGAGAGCTCCGTCATTCTTTTTATATCGGTAGCTATATCCTGCTCGGATAGAAGCCTGGTTATTTCATCATATCTATCAATGAACGGTTGTAGTTTATCTTGCAGCATGTCAGTTCCAAATGGATTTATATTTTCCCCGCCGAAAGGCGGGATTTTGAAGAGTATTTAATTAAAGCGGGTAATAAATTTTTGTTAAGCGGCTTTTATAGTATTTACAAGTTTTGCAAGTCTGCCAACTTTTCTAGCGGCGCTGTTTTTCTTTAGGAAGCCTTTTGATACGAATTTATGAAGTTCTTGGTTCGCAACTTTTAGCGCAGCTTCGGCAGCAGCGCCGTCTTTTTTGGACACAGCGCCTCTTATGTCTTTAACTATGTTTTTTAGTTTAGTTCTATAAACTCTGTTTCTAGCCGTTCTTTTTTCAGTCTGTCTGATTCTCTTTTCGGCTGATTTATGGTTTGCCATTTTGAATATTCCTTTGTTTATTTAATTTTTTAAAAAAATTTTTTCGCAATTTTACCAGTTTTTTCATAAAACATTTTTTAATAACATCTTTATGCTATACTCCGCACTCAAAAAAACCTAGAGAGAAACCATATATGAAACTATTCGGTACCGACGGCGTAAGAGGAAAAGCCGGCAAAGAGCTAAACGTAAATCTGGCGCTCAGACTAGCCATGGCCGCAGGCATACACTTTAGAAAAAAATCGGTAACCAACAAAATACTCATAGGGAAAGACACGAGAAGAAGCGGCTATATGCTGGAAAACGCAATAGTAGCGGGACTGACCGCCGTTGGATACGATTGCGTCCAGATAGGCCCTATGCCGACTCCGGCAATAGCGTTTTTGACGGAAGATATGAGATGCGACGCCGGAATCATGATAAGCGCGAGCCACAACGCTTACTACGACAACGGGATAAAGTTTTTCGACAACGAAGGCAACAAGCTAAACACGGAGATAGAGGCGTTAATAGAACAGCTCTACACGGACGACGAGGCGATAGAATTTAGCCAGAAGAAAGAAAAAGAGATAGGCTCGTCAAAAAGAATAGACGACGTTATCGGCAGATATATCGTCCATATCAAAAACTCATTCCCAAAGCACCTCTCCCTAAAAGGCGTGCGCATAGTCGTAGACGCGGCCAACGGGGCGGCATACAAAGTCGCGCCTACGATATTCTCTGAACTTGGAGCGGACCTCATCGTCATCAACGACGAACCGAATGGCTTCAATATAAACGAGAAATGCGGCGCTTTGCATCCGGGCAAACTTGCCGAAGAGGTCTTGAAGTTTAGGGCGGATATAGGTTTTGCTCTGGACGGCGACGCCGACAGACTCGTCGTGGTTGACGAAAAAGGAAACGTGGTAGACGGCGACAAGCTGATAGCCGCGCTCGCCGTACATCTAAAAAACCAAAACCTGCTGAAAAATTCGGCCGCCGTAGCAACCGTTATGAGCAACGGCGCACTAGAGGATTTCTTCGGCGCGAACGGCATAAAGCTGTTTAGATGCAACGTCGGCGACAAACACGTGCTGGAAGTTATGCAAAAAGAGGGGCTCAACTTCGGCGGAGAGCAGAGCGGACATATCGTATTTAGTGACTACGCAAAAACAGGCGACGGGCTAGCTAGCGCGCTTCAAACGATAGCATACGTGCTATCCACCGGAAAACCGGCAAGCGTCGCCCTAAATCCATTTGAACTATATCCGCAACTTCAAGAAGCCATAAACGTCAAGACGAAAAAACCGCTTGAAGAGATAGCCGGATTTGCAGAAAAACTTGCCGATATAGAGGGCAAAAAAATCAGACACCTGATAAGATATTCCGGAACCGAAAACAAGCTAAGACTACTGCTTGAAGGCAAAAGCGAAGCGATATTGGCAAAAGAGATGGAATCTCTCGTAGATTACCTTAAAAGCGCGTTAAATGCTTAAAAAAATCTCCTTTTTTATGGCTATAGCGGTTCTCGCTATAGCGGCCGACCAATATATAAAATCGATTATTTTGGACGGATTTCGTTGGCATAGCGACTACGTATCCATAATATTTACGCTAAACGACGGCGTAGCTTTCAGCATGCTCTCGTTTTTGCAAAGCTACCTAAAATATCTGCAGATAGCGGTCTTATTTTTCGCGCTTATCTACTGCTCGTCAGCCGGATATATAAAAAAATATCCGCTTGAACTAGGGCTGATATTCGGATCGGGCGTATCGAATATTTACGATAGATTCATCCATGGCGGCGTTGTGGACTATGTCTACTACCACCACTGGTTTGAGTTTGCGGTATTCAACCTGGCTGACGTGCTTATAGATTTAGGCGTTTTAATGCTCATCATAAAACTCTTAAAGAAGAAATAATAAACACTCTGCTAAAATCCAACTCCGCATTTGGTCGCGTAGCTCAGTTGGTAGAGCACTACCTTGACATGGTAGTGGTCACAGGTTCGAGTCCTGTCGTGGCCACCATTTTAAATACAATCCCACAAGGCAATAATTGAAAGATATACTTGGCTATAAGCTAGAGGATCAACTAATAGATACTCAAAGCGCACAATCGATAAATCTGCAAAACTCCCAAGAAATAATTTTTGACAACTCCAAAGAAGCATTAGAAATCATCAGACACTCGACGGCTCACTTGATGGCCGAAGCGATAAAAGAACTTTATCCGAACGCGAAATTTTTCGTAGGACCTACGGTCGATGAAGGTTTTTATTACGACTTCAAGACTACCGCAAAAATCGGCGAAGAAGAGCTCGTCGCAATCGAAAAGAAGATGAAAGAGCTGGCGGACAAAGCCAATGAGATAACTAAATACACTATAACAAAAGCCGAGGCTCTTAAAAAATTCGAAAACGACGAGCTAAAACAGGAAGTTCTAAAGAAGATAGATTCTGACGAGATAGGCATCTATGCGCAAGGAAACTTCGAAGACCTATGCCGCGGTCCACACGTGCCGAACACGAAATACCTAAAAAACTTTAAACTAATAAGGGTAGCCGGGGCATACCTAGGCGGCGACGAGTCGAAAGAGATGCTAACCCGTATATACGGTATCGCTTTTGCCGACAAAGAGACGCTCAAAAACTACGTTACGATGCTTGAAGAGGCAAAAAAAAGAGACCATAGAAAAGTGGGTCACGATCTTGGTCTTTTTGCATTTGACGAAGATATCGGCAGCGGTATGCCTATATGGCTTCCCGCGGGCGCAAGACTAAGAGGAAAACTAGAAAAGCTCCTATACCATGCCCACCTGGTAAGAGGATATGAGCCGGTCAGGGGACCAGAGATACTAAAATCGGACCTCTGGAAAAAAAGCGGGCACTACCAAAACTACGGCCAGAATATGTACTTTACGAACATAGAAGAGGCCGAATACGGCATCAAACCGATGAACTGCCTAAGCCACATCAAGATATTCGGCTCCGAGGTGAGAGGATACCGCGAGCTGCCTCTTAAATTCTTCGAGTTTGGCGTGGTGCACAGACACGAAAAAAGCGGGGTGCTTCACGGCCTTTTAAGGGTTAGGGAGTTTACGCAAGACGATGCCCACATATTCTGTACGGAATCGCAAATAAAATCAGTAATTTACGAGGTAATGGACTTTGTCGATTCGATTATGAAAGCATTTGACTTCAACTACTCGATAGAGCTAGCCACAAAACCTCAAAAAGCCATAGGTTCCGACGAATTCTGGGAGAAAGCGACAAAAGCGATAGCGGACGCCCTTGACGAGCGCGGAATGAAATATGATATAGACGAAGGCGGCGGCGCATTCTACGGTCCAAAAATAGACGTTAAGATAACGGACTGCATCGGCAGGAAATGGCAATGCGGCACAATCCAGGTAGACCTAAACCTGCCTGATAGATTTGATATAAACTATACCGACGACAACAACCAAAGAGTTAGACCCGTTATGATACACAGAGCGATCATAGGCTCTTTTGAGAGATTTATCGCTATTTTGACGGAGCACTTCGGCGGAGAGTTCCCTTTCTTTATAGCTCCGACGCAAGTCATTTTGGTTCCGATCGGCGAAGCGCACGCTGAATTTGCAAAAAAAATTCAAAAAGAGCTAATAAGAGCCGATATTTCAGCAAAAGTTTTCGATAAAAACGAAAGCCTAAGCAAGAAGATCAGAAATGCCGAGAAAGAGAGGGTTCCTCTAATAGCGGTAATCGGAGATCAAGAAGTGGCGGAAAATAAGGTGGCGCTAAGAGATAGGCGTGAAAAAAGACAATACGAGATGGGCGTGAATGAGTTTATCGCCGATCTTGTCTCTAAAAATAACGGGGTATTTATTTGAACAAAAAAGACGATGTTTTACTAAACGAAAGAATCAGATTCGACGAGATCAGATGCGTCGGAGATGAAGGCGAACAATACGGAATAATAACTCCGGCAGAAGCTATGAAGATAGCAAGCGAAAAGGGTCTCGATCTGGTGCTCATATCTGGTACGGCAACGCCTCCGGTATGCAAAATAATGGACTACAGCAAGTTCAAGTATCAACAAGCCAAAAAAGCCAAAGAGGCTAGAAAGAAACAGGTAATCATCGAGATAAAAGAGATTAAGCTCTCTCCTAAAATCGCGCAAAACGACATAAACTACAAAGTAAAACACGCCAGAGAGTTTTTGGAAGCAAAAAAACACGTTAGATTTAGAGTATTCCTAAGCGGTAGAGAGATGGCAAACCCTCAAGTAGGAGCGGTCCTTCTAAACCAGATATATGAAATGGTAAAAGATATAGGCGATATGGAAAAAGAGCCTATGTTCGAAGGCAGATACGTAAATATGACGGTGTTGCCAAAGAAAAGCGCAGTAAAACCTACAGCTTCCGCAGAATAAAAACCGCAAACGGTTCGGCCTTTGGGCTGAACCAAAAAAATCCAAAACTTTAAATTTTAGTTAGATATAATTTCGTCCTTAAAATCTGCCCTTAAAAGCGGATTTAATATTTGCAAGGAGAAGCCGATGCCGAAAATGAAAACGGTTAAGAGTGCGGCTAAAAGATTTAAAGTTAGAAAGTCCTCAATCAAAAGAGGTGCGGCGTTTAGAAGCCACATTCTAACTAAAAAAAGCCCACAAAAAATGAGAAACCTAAAATCTCCAAAAACTGTTCATAGCGCAAACATTGACTCTGTCAATGCAATGCTTTGTATGTAATAACTGATTTTAGACAATCAAAAACAAGTAAATAGTCCCCCGAAAGACTTTAAATATCGGGCAAGTCCGTGTGAGCGCGGCACCTAAGTTAAAACAAACAATGGTAAAGGACCAATAAAATGAGAGTAAAAACCGGCGTCGTAAGACGAAGAAGACATAAAAAAGTTCTAAAACTTGCTAGAGGTTTCTTTAGCGGTAGAAGAAAACACTTCAGAAAGGCGAAAGAACAGCTCGAGAGAAGCTTGTACTACGCATTCAGAGACAGAAAACAGAAAAAAAGAGAGTTCAGAAAACTTTGGATAGTTAGAATCAACGCTGCTTGCAGACTAAACGGTATCAGCTATTCAAGATTCATCAACGGACTTCTTAAAGCGAACATCGAGCTTGATAGAAAAATCCTTGCAAATATCGCAATGAACGAGCCTGAAACTTTCAAACAAATCGTAGAAAAAGCTAAAGCGGCTCTATAAT
>CAZMPN010000020.1:0-31112 GCA_964568395.1 uncultured Helicobacter sp.
GACCGGTCTCCATAGGGTGCTCAAGTATCGCGTCCACCTGGATTATGTCGCCTATGTTGTAAGTTTTCGGTTTTGTCTTTATCATTACGCTTCTTGCCATCTTAAATCCTTTGTATTATTTATTCGTATCTTAGTCTCGTATGCAAGGCCGTTATCAGCCGCAACCGCCGATTGTTACTTTTACGTTTTTAACGTCTTTAAGGAAGGTACCGTTTGAAAGTTCGGCCACTACGAATACGTCTTGGCTTTTCGCAAGCTTCGTTCTGGTAGAGAAGTAGGCCTTGCCGTTTGCCGGGGTCAGGTTTACTGTGATTATCCTAGGCGTAGGATTGCCGGCGGCGTATAGATGTATGGCCTTTACGTAGTTGCCCTCTTCCATAGGATGATTGACTTCCACTTTCAGCGGAACCACTTGTCCGTTTTCCGCGATTGCCGGAGCCACAAGAGAAGCCACGCCTGTTTTTGCGCCTTTGGAGCCTACTATTTTGGATATCTGCTCTTCTGCGCCAAGTTCAGCCGCAAGCGCTTTTAGCGGACTAGTGGCTACTAGCGCCAGGGAGGCCATGATGCTCATATTTTTTATAAACTCTCTTCTTTGCATAAAAAATCCTTTTTAGTTTATTTTTTGTCAGCGAATATATATGACACAAGGTCGCATATTTCGCTTTCGTTCATTAGCTTTGTGGTAAGGTTTACCGTCATAGCCGTATCTTTGTTGTCTATTCTAGGATCGGCTATTTTTTGGAATACCCACTGTGCGTTTCTGGCGCCAGTCTTTACATATATCTCATGGTACTTTGAAAGATCCGGCCCTATGTTTCCGTAACCGTTGGCTTTTTCTATCTGATGGCACGCTACGCAGTTGCCGAAGTTTTTATCTTTCGGATAATCCATGCCGTATTTCGACGATACGTTGGATTCGTTGTTCAGTTCATTGAAAAAGAGCTTTCCCCTCTCTACCGAAGCCTTATCTGTTTTTACGCAATTTGTCGGCATCGCATATGTCTTTGCTTCGCCCAGAAGGTCGCTGTTTAGCGTCTTTAGGCCGTCCGGCGCCTCTATGGGACTAGACGCGACCGTCGCACCGTCCATAGATGCGGCACACCCAGCCAAAAATAGAGCCGAAGCGCCGATACAACCTAGCGCCAAAGCCCTGATTTTCGTGCTTTTACTCATCACCACTCCTTAAAAAAAGTTATACAAAGCCACCTGTCTTGTATTGAAAAAAATTATAGACATCCCTGCGTAAAAAATGCGTAAAAAAATGAAGATTTATTTGTATTTTTTATATTACAATTTTTACTTATCGATGAATAAATAAAACAAATATTTATAAGTTGATGTGGATTTACGGCTCCCCGGCAAAAGCCGGGACGCTCTTTTGCGGATTAATTTTTTGAAGCGGTAGTGGTAAGTCCGACAGAGCGCCAATCTTGAACTCCGCCTCTATACCAAAGTATTTTATCTCGCGGATAGCCGATTTTGATTAGCGCGTCTATCGCCTGCGGGGATTGTCCGCACCATATGCCGTTACAAAAAAAGAGGACGGTCTTGGCTTTCGAAAAGTCGTACCTACCGTCCCTCTCCGATACTCCAAGGGCGGCAAAATGGCCTTTTAGCTCCTTATCGAACTTTTTTTGCTGTACGAAATGCACGAACGGCATATTGACCGCCCCTGGAATCGTGCCGGATTCAAACCAGCTTGCCAGTCTGGTATCTACGAAGACATACCTTTTTTTATCGCTTTGCATTTTTTGCAAAAACTCTAATGTCTCAAGCTCTCCGTATGTCTCTACGCCGTCTATTTTTACTGGCGACACATACCCCATGAAATTAGCAAAACTGTTCCTACACTCTTGCGGCAAGGAGTCGGCCGCATATCTGCCGCTCCATGCATTTTTGGCGTTTTGGTCAAACTCTAGGCATTTTTCGTTTATATCTCTCTTGACGATAATTTTTTTGCCTTCAATTTGAACCTCAACACCCTTATCCTGCAACGAAGCGTCGATAGCAAACAGATACGTGGCCAAAAGCAGCGGCATGAAAAAACGTTTCATTTTGCGTCTCAGAAGTTATAGTTTAGTATCAAATTGTGGATCGCCATATCCACCTTTTTGAACGTATAGTTGTATGGATTGGCGCCGCTTTCATAAGTTTCGCCGGTAGCGTATTTCCTTGCCATCAGGTATTCAAGCTCTAATCCTTTTAATGCGCCTTTGAACTTATAAAAAACGTCTACGTTGAACTGCGCATAGCTAGGCATGCCGTATTTGTTTAGTATCGCGTTTTTGACGTCCGGCTTGTAGTATCTGCCGTATCCTATCGTGCCGCTAAGCCCGTCAAGACCTACGGATTTGAAATCTTGGTCATATGTAAGCAGCCATGCGGTAGCGCCGCCGCTACCTTCGGTTCTCTCTCTTTTTTGGAAAGTAAAGAACGGCTCCTTGCCCCACTCTCTAGGAAATATAAATCTCCCCTTATTGGTGGTTTTGGTCGCAGCCAAAGCCAGCAATCCGTCCCTATAGCCAAGGCCGGCCTTGGCGCCGTAGCTTTCGCTTCTTTCGCCTTTTAGCATAAGAGACTTGGCTTTTTGGGCGCTGGTCGCATTCGCGACGTTATCTTCGCTATTACCCCCGTCACCCACCTCGTTTTCGGCCATATATTGCGCTCCGGCCACCACTCTGAAATCACCGTATCTTCTATCGTAGTTGCCTTCGAAATATGCGATATTGAAGATATTGTCGACATAGTAGTCCCAAAGCTCAAGTTTTGTATTTTTTATACCGCCGTAAGCCAAAGACGCTATATACACGCCGTTACTTGAAGTGTTGCCGTTATTGTATGCGTAAGGCGTCGCCGTAGTTCCCGGAAGCGGGGTACTGCCCATGTCGTAGCCGCCCTGACCTATGGAGTTGCCGACACTCTTCCAATCCGGAGTATTCCTGACCGCAAAAGCGTTGATAAACCCGAGGTTGACGGTAAAATCTTTCATCTCCTTGCTGTCAATCCAGGCGCCCTGCGCTAATGTCGGTATCATCCTGCCGTCTTGAGGGTTTATAAAAGGTGTACTCAGCTTCATCCTGCCCACCGTGGCTTTTGTCTTTGAAACCTGATACTCCAAATACGCCTCGCCGAGGAGCGTTACGTCCCTATTGTTCAGGTCTGTTGAGTCTACGAGTCCGGCAACATACCTGCTGTTTTTTGCGGGAGTTCCCGTGCCGCTTTGGGTAGAGGTCGCGGATACGTTTCTATTGATAAACTGTGTGTGATAGAAAGCGGCCCCGGCCTTAATTCCATAAAGCGGGGCGGTCTCATATTTAAGCTTGCCGCCTATCGCGGAACCAAAATAGTCTCTTGTATCGTTTCTGTTATCTTCATCCATGAAGTAGTATCTTATCTGTCCGCTAGCCTTTCCTTCCTTGAATGCGCCCGACAAATCGCTTGCCGCAAATAGCGAGCCTGCGGCGACGATGCTTAAAACTAAAAATTTCTTGTTCACTCTATTCCTTTTAAATTATTTATACATCTTTTTATACGGTCCGTATCTGTGCTCTTCCACGTCGAACGAATCGTCATACGGAGGAACATCCATATCTACCGGTTTTACCCTTCTGTCCGGAAAGTCCGCCTCCCTGTTTGCAAATACAGGTCTTTTGTGCGACGGCTGATTCATAAAGGCAGCGACATCGAAAGCCTCTTCATCGGTCAGCGTCGCATTCCCTTTCGGCATGTTGCCTTTTATATACTGTGCGGCTTTTATTAGCCTATACATACCGGCTCCGGTATTATATGAGTCGTCGCCCCATAGCGGAGGAAACATATATCCGCCGGCGGCAGGGTCGTTTTTGACGCCTTCACCATTGGCGCCGTGGCACATAGCGCATTTCTCGACATATATTTTTTCGCCTTTTTGCGGACTGGCGGCCCTATCCGGCAGATTTATTTTCACAAGACCTTGCCCTTCGACATTCGCCCCGACCGGAACCCCGACCGAGAGCCACTTCATATAGGTGACTATCGCCTTCATCTCTTTGGAGTTATCCGGCAGCGCTTTGCCGTTCATGCTTCTTAGCATGCAGCCGTTAATTCTGTTCTGTATCGTCGCGATACCGTCGGCTCTTGCCTGATACTGGGGAAACCTGGCGTGTATGCCGACGAATCCGGCCTGGTTTTTGACGGTTCCGCCTTCGGCGTGACAGCTGCTGCAGGAGTAGTTGTTCCCGGCGAACCTCATTTTTTCGTCTTTAACATTCGGGCCTATGATGCCGTATGTCTGCGTTAGTAGTTTTTTGCCGTAACGGACAAGGTTTCCGTATTCGTTATTAGGGAGTTTCGATTCATCCGGCAAGACCCATTTGACGGTGGTTTTCGGATGCCCTTCGTCTGCTTTTTGCTTCTCGATTGACGTATCGTAAGCAAATAGACATGAGGCAGCCGCGATCAAGATGGACGCCGCAACTATAGGTTTCATTATCTTTCCTTTTGTTGATATTATTATGAATTATAGATGCATAGTGTAAATTGGATGTAAACTTTTACGATTTTTCCCATCGCGGCAAAGAGGCGTTCGGCTGTACGCTTTTAAGCCATCACGGCAAACAATTTTTCAGTATTATTACAAATATTAAACAATAATACAAAAAAGTAAAGGGTTTTGCGGGTGAGGGAGCTTTTCAGAAAAAAGATACACAACCATCAAGGGGTAATGACGAGAAGACTGGGCGTATTCGAGCTTAGCATGCTTGGGATCGGCTCCGTGATAGGCGCCGGGATTTTCGTCATAACCGGACAGGTCGCCGCTACTATGGCCGGCCCGGCCATAGTAGTTTCGTTTTTGCTTGGAGCCGTAGCGATAGGCGTCTCCGCGCTTATGTACGCAGAGCTATCCACCGCTTATCCGGTAGCCGGAGGAGCCTACGCGTATACCTACGCTACGGCAGGAGAGCTGCTGGCATGGCTTGTCGGATGGAATCTGTTGCTGGAGTACGGCCTCATAGTTCCGGCGATAGCGTCAGGCTGGTCCGGATATTTTAGGAGATTCGTGGAAGAGAATTTCGGCGTATCGTTTTTGCAAGCTATCTCCGGAGCTTACAACCCTGCGGCCGGAACCTATTTCGACCTGTTTGCGTTTTTGATTACGGCAGGAGCGTTCGTACTCATAGCCAGAGGGGTGAGCGCAAGCGCAAAAGTAAACTCCGTGATAGTCGTCTTAAAGCTGCTGGTGCTGGGGCTTTTCGTACTTTTCGCCATACCTTACTTCGACGCGTCGAATCTGCAAAACTTCATGCCGTTCGGCGTTGAAGGCATCTGGAAGGGCGCGGCGCTTTTGGTGTTTGCATATCTAGGCTTTGACGCGGTAGCTACGATGGCCGAAGAGGTCAAAAACCCTCAAAAAACGCTGCCGAAAGGCCTGATAATAGCGATGGGGATCTCCACCATTTTGTACATAATAGTCGGCTTTATGCTAACGGCCATAGTACCGTTTCACAAACTAAACGTACCCGACTCGCTGGCGTTTGCCATGTACGAGGTAGGCGAACCGACCGTGGCCAGCGTAATAGCCCTCGGCGCCGTAGTTACGATAACGACGGTCATAATAGCCCATGGAATGGCGTTTACCAGAGTTTGCTACGCCCTATCCAGGGACGGATTGCTGTTCAAGCCTTTTGGCCAACTGCACGCAAGATTCGGAACTCCGCTTAAGGCCACCATAGCCTCAGGCTTCGTGCTTAGCCTTATAGCGGCGCTCGTTCCGCTAAAAACTCTCGCGGAGCTTATCAATATCGGCACCCTGTTCGCCTACCTGATGGTGGCCGTATCGCTGGTCATAGCTCGAAAGCGGACGGTGGAGAGAGCGTTTAAGATGCCGGCCATGAAAATACTGCTGCCGCTCAACGTGGCGCTGATATTCTTCATGCTCTCCGGCCTTGGAATAGACACGTGGATAAGATTTTTCGTATGGTCTGCGGTAGGCGTAGCCATATATTTCTACTACGGCAAGAAAAATAGCCTTCTGGCGACAAAAGCAGAGTAGCCGCTAGGCCTCTGTTTTGTTTTCGCGGTTTATTTTTTTGAAATATAGATAGATAGGCGCGCCAAGAGCCATCAGGCAAAGCCCCGCCATCGATTCAAACGGCCTCGTATACACCGCATTTACCACTATCACCAGACAAAACCCTATAAATATCAAAGGTACGTACGGATAGCCGAAAGTAAGGCTCAATTCGCCTCTCATCTTTAGCCTAATTACGGCAAGCGCTCCGAGTCCGTAAAATATGAAAGCGGCGAAGATAAGCATATCCGTCAGCTGATCGAAGCTGCCGCTAATAATCAAGAGGGAGGCCCATATCATCTGCCCCGTGAGAGATACATGCGGCGTCCTATAGTTTACATGAACCCTTGAGAACGGTTTGAAAAAATATCCCTCTTTTGACATCTGATAATAAACCCTTGCCGCGGACATCGTGCTAGCCTGCGTGGAGCCGAACGTGGACACCATGATAAGCGCCGATATCGTTATCGTTCCGATGCCACCCAGCACTACGGTTGCCACCTCTACGGCGGCTATTTTACCCTCCTCTTTTGACAGGGCCGCAAAGTCCGCTGGAGTAAGCACCTGCAAATAAGCGTAATTTACGACGGAGTACAAAAGCATCGTAAGGGCGGTTCCGGCGATAATCGCGATAGGTATGTTTCTTGTCGGGTTTTTGAATTCGCTCGCCATATTCGTGATATTGACCCAGCCGTCATACGCCCAAAATGCGCCTAGCATCGCCGCAAAAAATGCGCTTATCTTTATGAAGTTGCCGCTCTCCTCTATGCTAAAGGCGGCCATCTCCCGTGACGCAGCAACATCTTGCGGAGCGCTATAGGAAAGTCCAAGCGCTATCAAAAGCAGGATTCCTAGTATTTTTGCGCCGGTAACTATATTGCTAAGCCATCCGCCGCCCCTTACGCCCCTTATATTAAAAAGCGTCAAGAACAAAAGGGCGGATACGGCTATGATTTTGACCGTTGCGTTCTTGAACGGAAATATGACGCCGGCGATGTTTATATCGGCGTACGAGTCGAGTGTGGACGGTACGGAAAAAAGCGCCGCCAGCGATTCGGCGAATACATACGCCATCGACGCTATCGAGGCCGTGGAGATAACCGTAAAGAAGCTCCAGCCGTACATAAAGCCGAAAAAATCCCCGAAGACGTTTTTTAGATACTGAAACTGTCCCCCGGCCTCTTTTGTGGTCGTGGCTAGGGATGCGAAGCTAAAGGCTCCGAGCATCGTAATTACGCCGGCCGTAATCCACGCCAACAGGATAAGAGTACCGTCCATAAGCTCGGCCGACATCGGCGTTATTTTCTTAAAAACACCGGAACCTATCATATTACCGGCTACGAGCAGTATGGCGGTACCCAGCCCCAACACCTGGAGCAAAGAAGGCTCTTTTTTATCCATCTACATTCCTAATTTAAGTTATTCTAAAGCCGCTTTCGCAAGCCTAAATAGATATCTAAATTCGCTGCCTTCGTCTATTTTCGAAGAGACGTCTATCTTTATGCCCGCCTCGTCGCATATGTTTTTTACGATATTGAGCCCAAGCCCGAAACCGCCCTTGGCAAGCTCCTCGCGGTAGTATCTATCGAATATTCTTTCCGGCCTCTCTATGCCTATGCCGTAATCCTTGAAAGATAACAGCGCCTCGTCGTCGGATATCCTTTGGAGCCCTATCTCGATCTTCGAGTTTTCGTTGCTATATTTGACGGCATTCGATAGGTTGTTGTCTATAAGCCTATACAGCTTCACCTTGTTTACCTCTACTATGCAGCCATCGCATATATCCTTCTCAAAAACTATCCCTTTCATCTGGGCGATTTCGGAAAAGTACTCTATCCTTTGCAGCAGCGCCTCGCCGAGATCTGTGAGCTCTTTTTCGAAAAGCCCTCTCTCCTCCTTTATCAGATACTCCATGTCGTTGTATAGATTCGAGAGGCTTTTCGCGGCGGCCTTGATCCTTGAGAGATGCTTGTCGTCTCCGTGCTTCATTACAAAAAGTTCTACGTTCGTCATGATAATCGATAACGGCGTATTTATCTCATGTATCGAGTCCTTGATAAACCTATCCAAATTTTCGTTCATTCTGATTAGCGGCTTCTCGAACAGCCTTATCAGATAGAGGTATACCGCGAACAAAATCGTAACCGCTATAAGCAAAAACAGAAGCAGCCTGAAATATATCTCGCTCTCGTAAAAATCCTTCGAAACGACGAGATAGTCCGCTCCGAAATACAATCCGCCTTCTATATCGTATACGAAGTAGCGTTTTTCGCCAAGCTTATGGTATCCGGCCGACAGGGTCGGCTTGAAATCGAGGGTGGAAAAGAGGCTTTTGCCGGAAGAGGTGAAAAGTCCCGCGCTATAGAGCTTGTATCTCGGAAAATAGAAGATCTCCTCGCTCTTTGGATCGAACCTATCCATCTCTACGATAATTCTTTTGGCCTGCGTATAGAGGTCGGCCTCCGTCCTAGCCTCCTCCGTCTCTTTTATAAGCACGCCGTATTCGTACAAAAACAGGCTAAAGAGCATCGCCGTAGCGACGCTAAACAAAAATGCGAATTTGACCGCATAGTTTTTAGATTTTATCAATTTTGTATCCAAAGCCCCTGACGTTTACTATAAGGTCTCCGTCTAGCTTTTTTCTGAGGTTGTTTATCTGCACCCTGATGTTCGTAGGGTCTATATCCTCTCCCCACACATAACTCTGAAAGTCGTCTATCGTTACGACCGAACCCAGATTCTCCACCAGAAGAGCTATTATGAGCGCCTCTTTTTTAGTCAGGGAGACATCCTCCCCCTCTTTTTTTAGTATCAGCTTTTTAACGTCAAACCTGTATCCAAAAGGCAGCTCCAGCGAGTCGTCGGCGGTTTTCAGGATATTGGACTTATACGCCTGCATGATTCTAAGATAGAGCTCTTTCAGCTCGAAAGGTTTTCTGACATAGTCGCAACATCCGGCTTCGTAGCTTTTTTCGAGCTGCTCCATATCCGTAATCGAACTTATGAAAATAACGGGGGTTTTTATCTGGGCCGCCCGAAGCTCCTTTAGCAGGTCCATTCCGCTTTTTTTTGGAACCTTTATGTCTAGGAGCAAAATATCGTATTTCTTGGAATACACCGCATCCATCGCATCTTCGCCGTTTCTGAAGTCGTCCACGAAAAACCCGCAATCGGAGAGGTACTCCTTGATGCTCATCCTAAGGGAGTATTCGTCTTCCAAAAGCAGTATATTCATCTTATCTCTCCTCTTTTTGCCGCATTTTCCTCGCCGTAAACCAGCATATTCTCAAGCTCCTCTCTGCTTAGATTCTTATATCTGGCTCTTTTGTTCTCGACCTCTTCCACTTTTTTTATCTCCTCGCTCCCGGAATACACGGTCTTAGAGCGCACCTTATATGCGAGAGAGAGCTCCTCTTTTGACGCCTTAAACAGCAAAGATACGTCATCCCTGCTCTCTATAAGGGACAAGGCGCGCTCTTTTGGAATCGCCGTTACGAAAAAGCCAAGCCTCTCGCCGCTAAGGTCGCGAAGCGGCTCAAAAGACAGAAAGTAGTTTTTTGTAAACGACTTTCTCTTTCCGATGAACGAATAGAGGTCTTCGCTCTTTAACTCCTCATAGAGCGCCTCGTCGTACTCCCTGTGGCATAGCACGAAATCCCCTAAAAACGGGTAGTCTATCATCCACTCCGCAACATCCAGAAACTTATTATCCATAAGCACCAGAAGCGATATTTTCTTATCCTTGAAGTTCTTGATCGCCTCGTCGAAGTTTTTGATGATTTCGAGAGAACCGACATATTCGTCTCCGACTCTTATCGGCACTATCGACTTGATATTCAGTTTTTTGCCAAGCTCGATCGACGAAAACGGCCTTTGCATCTTGCGAACATATACAAGCCCTTTTCGAAAGCCCTCGAGAGGGGTGCCGTATTCGCTCTTATCCCAACTGCGGACAAAAACGCGAAGATCGGGCGTATGCAGCTGCATCCAAAACTTTCCGCCCTCGTTATACCCTTCGAAAGAGGCCATTATCGTATCCATGACGTAGGAGGCTTTCTCTCTGTTTCTTTGCTCCAAGGATTTTGCCAACAGCTCGTTTCCGGAGATTGCCAGGGCAAGAGCCGTCGCCTGTTCGTTTTGGCGGTTCATCTCTTCCCTTACCGCTTCGTTTAGCGTATCCGACAGCTTTGCGACCCTGTGTGCCTCGATATCGTCTACATAAAAAAGAAGCATAGCGCTTATGCCGGCTATAAACGTCGCGAAGAGCACAAAAAATAGTTTTTTATAATTTATCGGCAGTCTCATTAAAACAGATTATAATAGAGTCTGCTTAAACCTTTTTTGGCTAGAATGAAGCAAAATGCCACGGTTTTAAACATAAAAATGAAAAAGCTAATCCTTCTAATCCTTCTAATCCTTCTAACTGTTTTTGCCCACTCTCAGGAGATTAACACCACAACTATAAAATTTCAAGGAAACGACGAATTTTTTACGACCGTGCTAAAAGACGCCATAGGCATAGAAGAGGAGTCCTTCTATAAGTTTTGGAAAAAACCGCCTTCATATACGGAGGAGGAGTTGGACGATATAGAAGGCAATATAGTCGATTTCTATCACTCCAAGGGATTTTTCAACGTAAAAATAGAGCTGGAGCAAAAAAACGGCGCCGCTTTGTTTAAGATATCAGAGGGCGACAGGATGAAAATCTCGCGGGTCGAAATGAACTCTCCGTTTTACATAAAAAACATGATCGCCTCCAAAGAAGGCGACTATTTCGACGCAGACGCTTTCGTAAAAAGCAAGGAAAACATAAAGAGGTATCTGCAGGAAAACGGCTATCCGAAAGCAAAGCTGGACGCAAAAGCCTTTATAGATATGTCTACTTATGAAGCGCGGCTGAACTTTACCATTACCGAGGCCAAAAAATACGACTTCGGAGATATCCGTATAGCGCCGATAGAAAGCGTGGCTAACGAATATTTAGAAGATAAGCTCGTATTCAAAAAGGGGCAAAAATACGACTCCAGAAAAGTCGACGAGAGCTATAGAAACCTCTACGCCACCGGAGCATTCGACACCGTATCCATAAAACACGTCGACGAGAAAGAGGGCGACTCCCTGCCGATGGAGGTAAACGCCACGCTCGGCAAACTAAAGAGCTTCAAGATAGGCGCCGGATACGATACCGACGAAGGCGCCAGAATCAAAGGCGGCTGGATACACAAAAACTTCATGGGCAACCTAAAGCGTTTCGAGGCGATGGCCGAAGTATCCGCAATCAGGCAAAACATAGGCGCCAAAATAACGATACCGAAACTGTTTGGATTCGAGTTTGAGGATTTGGCGAAGTATGAAAAAGTAAAATATCCCGGCTTTAGCGAAAAAATCATCTCCAACACGTTCAAATTCAAGCTGCCGTATAAGACGACTACGCACCATCTGGGGCTGCTAACTGAAAAAGGCGAAGTAAAGGCCGACGATGTGAGCGAACAGATAAAAGACCAGAAATTTTTTATAAACGCCCTGTTGTACGAATACACGATAGACCGCAGGGATTCGATACTGGACGCCAAAAAGGGATATTACATAGCCTGGAACGTCGAAGTATCGGACAGCGTTCTTGGCTCAAACATCAACTACGTCAAGTCAAACCTGGAAGGAAGAAGGATATTCGGCTTTGACGACGCCTCCGCGTTCCGTGATTTTCTATTCGCGTTCAAGGGCAACGTAGGCGGCATAGACGACTTCAAGCAAAACGATATTCCGGTATTCAAAAGATATTTCGCGGGTGGAAGCTTCTCGAATAGAGGCTATTCATACAGAAGGCTCGGCAAAAAAGACGACCACGGCAACTACATAGGCGGAAACTCCATCATAGATTGGTCCATAGAGAGCAGGTATAAAACCACCAAATCCCTATGGACGGTGCTGTTTTTGGATTCCACCCTCCTGAACGAAAAATCGATGATGTTCAACGGAGAATACAAACCGTCCGTGGGCGCAGGACTTAGATACGACACGATAGTAGGGCCGGTCAGGATAGATATAGGCGTACCGCTGAGGGAAGAGAAAAAAAGCCCCGTATTTCACATCAGTTTCGGACAAGCGTTTTGAAAAAAGTATTTGAAGCAAGCTACAAAAGCTTTTATTTTAGCGTCATAGGTTTTTTGTGGGCGCTCGCTATTATGTTTGCCTTGCTCCAAAGCGGTATCGCCGTCGAATTTACAGTCAAAACGATACTTCCTAAATTCGGGGTACAGGTAAAATCGGCAAGCGGCGGGATTTTAAGCGGAATAGAGCTTAGGGGCGTGAGCTACGAGAGGCTGTTTAGCGCCTCCGAGATTAGATTCAGACCGAACCTGGGCGATATTTTGCTGGACGGTGAACTGAGCCTATCGTCGGTAGATATTAAAGATCTAAAGCTAAACGAAGCAGAGCTAAAAAAAATCATCGACTCCAACAGATCCAAAAAACCGGATTTTCTAAAGACCGTCAAAATAGAGAATATATCGGCCACCATTATAGAGGCTAGCTACGGCGACATAAAGCTCCGGAAAATAAAACTAAACAGCGACTATCTCTATTATAATTTTGAGAAGTTCTATATGGATATGAAGGCCGAACTTAGCTCAAACATCCTGGACGCAAAATTTAGCGGCGACATACTCGACAAAAACTACTCGTTCAGGGGAACCCTAAAATCCAACGGCTCCGACTATGTCAACAAGATAGTAGGCGACGTGGACTTCGACTTCAACGGCCTAAGAGAGACGGACTTTCTGGTGCGCGGCGATGACGAAGCACTATATGCGAAAGCGCATATAAAAGATAGCGGGCTTATCTACAAATACGGCGTAGACGCAAAAGTCAACGACGCGATCAGCGAAGTACATATGAATTTCAAAAATCCGCGCCTGAAAGTAACGAGCAGCGGGGAGCTTGAATGCAGGTACGGCGTCGTGGACTCCATATTCGACGTAGTATATGACGGCAACAAAACCGTATATTACGGCAAAGGGAGAGCCAAAAGGTTTAAATATATCCCGCTTGGAGTGTTTGAGAAATCGCTAAAAATAAAAGAGGCGACAAACGAAGAGATAGCATTTAGGGGCGACGCTCACAAGCTGGAGGTGACGGCAAAAAACCGTATAGCGGCGACGCTTCTGGGGGATAGATTTGACGTATCGTCTTCGGACACCGTAGTATCTTATGACATAGACAAGGAGTCCTATAGGGTCGCGACAAAAGCCAAACTAAAAACGGACTATTTCACGGCGGATGTAGACAACGTCGTAGAAGACAGCGGCAAGCTTGCATTTTTCGGAAAGCTTTCAAACTTCGAGGGCTTCAATCTTGGCATAGAGCAAGGCGGACTAAAGGGCGCGGAGGCCGTCTATAGAGGCAACGACGACTCTTTATTCGTAGACGTCAAGTCCGATGCGGCAAACATCAGGGTGACGTCAAGCGGATACTCCAAATATGATTTTAACGCGGCGCTGCACGACATAAAACCGGATAAAAACGGCAGGTTCGCCTATCTTGGCTCGTCAAGGTTCGGCGCAAAAATAAACGGCCATTACGACCACAAAAAAGAGGAGATAGTCGCCGCCGTACGTCCGATAGATTCGTTACTGCTAGGCAAGACATTGGAGGCCGGAGAGATTAGCTTCAAAAAAACGCCCCATGAACTATCGGTGGGACACGCAAGAATAAAACTCGGCGGCGTCGGCGCCGAAATAGAGGCGAACACCGTAAACTCCAGATTTAACGGTTTATTTAAAACGGGCGGCATAACCATCAAAGCCGACGGCACGATCAACAAAGAGATTACAATAGGCGCGGACGGCAATCTGGCGACCCTGGCCGACGAATGGGCAAAAATCTCCGGCACCAAAAAACAGAACATATCGGGCGCCTTCACCGTCAAAGCCGATATCATAGGCAGCATGAACGCTCCGCAAATACAGCTAAACGCTTCTTCGGATATGCTGACGATAGGCGGGGAAAAGTTTCAAAATATAAACATAGCCGGAGACTCCAAAAACGATAAGATAACGATTCAAAAGCTTTCCGCCTCGTACCAAAACAGGCCGTACTATCTATCAAAACCGGCCGTGATATACACATCAAACGGCAAAGCCGTATGTGACGAACTCAGGATAAACGATACGCTGCTAGCCAGGTTTGAGTATCAAAACTCACGGCTTGACGCACAGGCAAAACTCAAGAACTTCACATACAAAGACAATCACAAGCTCGCCTTTATACTAAACGCCGACGTAAAAGCCGCATACGAAAAAGAGAAGCTTGAAATAACAGGCGACGCCTCGCTAAGAGATTTGAGGGCGGGCTTCGAGCTAAAAAGCTCTAAAATAACCAAAGACAAAGACATAGTCGTTTTGAAACCGAAAAGACTCGAATTCAACGAACAAAAATTCATAGACAACTTGGCGCTTAGAATAAACATATCAAACGAAAACATGGCGTACTACAAGTCAAAAGAGGCTTACGCGCCGCTGGATATGAATCTCGTCTACTACAAAGACTACGGCAGAAAACCGGTAATGCTAGGCCTCATCAAAACCTCAAGCGGCTACTACGACTTTGAAGGCAAGAGGTTTTTCCTGCTTCCAAGCCAGATAGCGCTAACGGAAAACGCGGAGAACGACCCGTATCTTGATCTGACGCTAAGGCACGTCGATAAAGAGGCGGAGATATTCATCTACGTCAGAGAGTTCGCATCCGCCCCGAAAATCAGCTTCTCGTCAAAACCTGCGATGAGCGAAAAAGAGATCATCTCGTACCTGCTTTTTGGCGTAGACCCGGACAGCGGCTTCACAAGGACCTCCAGCGACGCCAGATACTCTTCAAAAGCCATAGCCACGCTATCGAATGCGCTTTCAAGAGACCTGACCAAAGAGTTTGGCATCAAGCTCGACAAAGTGGAGATAAGCCCGACGGAAGTTACTGACAAGACCGGAAGGACTACGCAGACGACAAAGGTCGAAGTCGGTAAGAGGGTAACGAAGGATTTGACGGTAACCTATAAAAACGACATAGACAGCAGCGTCGTATTCGAGTATCAAATCAACAAAAACGTCAACGTAGAGAGCCAAGCCGGGCGCAAAAGCTCGATAGATATCTTTTACAAAAAGGATTACTAGACAGATGCCAGACGAAACAAAATGCGAAAAAAAGCCGCCAAGAGCGCCGTGCTGCACAAAGATGCGCACGATGCTGATAGGCGGCGTAATGGTCGTAGCGCTATTTTTCTTTTTTAAATGGCTAGGGCTATCCTAGCCCATAGGGTAAAGAACTTTTGCGTGAGCGGCGTCAAGTTCAAGCATGACATCCCTGGAAAGGACGGTTTCTGTAGATTTCAATATCTGGGATAGCTGCTCTTTTTTGGTAGCTCCGAATATCGAAGAACCGAGAAAATCGAACGATAGCGTCCACGCCATCGCCATAGTGACCGGATCGAGTCCGGCCCTATTCGCAATTTCAAGATATTTTGCCGTAAGCTCAAGCGATTTGGGCCCTGCAAACCTGGCGGCCTGGGCTCTTATTCTCGCATCGTCCGACGCCGCGTATTTGCCATATCTGGCATCATCCGGCATACCGTTTTGGTATTTTCCGCTCAATACCCCTCCCGCCAGCGGCGAATAGGCAAGAAGCGAAATCTGCTCTTTTTTGCACACGTATCCCAGTTCGTCCAAAAATCTTCTGTTTAACAAAGAGAAGTTGTTTTGTATCGACTCGAATCTCGCCAGCTTTTCGTATCTAGAGACCGTCACGGCTTTTGTTAGTCCGTATGCGGTGTCGTTCGAGGCGCCAACATATCTCACCTTTCCGCTTTTGATTAGGGCGTCGAACGCCGCCATCGACTCTTCTATCGGCACCACGGTATCCGGCCAATGCATCTGATAAAGGTCTATATAATCCGTCCCCAGCCTTTTTAGGCTTCCCTCTACGGCGCGCTCGATATGGAACCTGTCTATAGCCGTCAACCCGTGTCGTATAGGCGGCACGAACCATCCGTTAGCGGCTCCGGCCACTTTGGTGGCCATTATTATTCCGTCCCTTGGGATATTGCGCTCTTTTAGCCATTCGCCGACTATTATCTCTGTATTCCCGGCGTATTCCGCGCGCGGAGGTATCGGATATATCTCCGCCGTATCGAAGAAGTTTATTCCGGCCTCCCAGGCCGCGTCCATTATCCTAAAAGCTTCGTCTTTACCCGCCGATGAGCCGAAAGTCATCGTCCCAAGGCAGAGCCTCGATACTCTGAGTCCGCTTCTGCCTATATAGTTATACGTCACTCAAATATTCCTTTCAGTTTATACCCGCATCTAGGGCATACGTTTTTGTCTACGAGATGGTTTATTACGTGTTCTCCGAGATAGCCAGTCCTCTCCACTAGCAGCTCCCCGCATGCGGCGCAATACGTATTTTGCCTCTCGTCGTCAAATACGTTGCCGACATACACGTGGCGCAGGTTTAGCGATTTTGCTATCTCGTAAGCCCTGTTTAGCGTCTCGTGCGGCGTCGGCTCTACGTCGCTCATCTTGTAAGCCCCGTGAAATCCGCTAAAGTGCAGCGGCATCTCAAGCCCCATGCTCTTTACGAATTTGCAGATTTCCTCTATCTCCTTGTCGGAGTCGTTTTTGCCCGGTATCAAGAGGGTGGTTATCTCCACCCATATACCGGCGTTTTTCGCGTTTTCTATACATTCAAGCACCGGCTTCAGCCTAGCCCCGCATATCTGTTTATAAAATTCGTCGTTAAACGATTTTAGGTCTATATTCATCGCGTCTATCAGCCCGCGCCCAAGCTCCAGAGCCTTCTTGCTCTCATATCCGCTCGTTACGAATACCGTCTTGATTCCGGCATCTTTGGCTAGCTTCATGACGTCGTAGGCGTATTCGAAGTAGATAATCGGCTCGTTATAGGTAAAGGCGATAGATGGGATATTCCTGCTTTTGGCCATACCGACCAGCTCCTCAGGGCTTATATACCGCCCCGCAACCGCTCCATCGTGCTCTTTTGGGTATTGGCTTATCTCGTAGTTTTGGCAAAAACTGCAGGTGAAGTTGCATCCAACCGTCCCGACCGAGAGTATTTCGCTTCCCGGCAGAAAGTGGTAAAGCGGTTTTTTCTCCACCGGATCGATATTTATCGAACTGATAAGGCCGTATACCTCTAGCTCCAGCTCCCCGTTTTTGACTCTCCTGACGCCGCACGTTCCGACTTCGCCTTCTTCCATGACGCAAAAGTGCGCACATGCGTCGCACCTGATTTTCCCGCTCTCAAGTTTTGTACTTAGCCACGCCTTGTTCATCTTTGGTCAGCCTCTCTATCGCCTTTGCGGCAAGGGTTAGCCCGAATGCGCCGGTCACTCCCACAAACGAGCCTTTGTCTTTGCATTGTGGTGTCTCTGCGCTAAAAATCACCTTAAAATCACGCTTAAAATTTATCTTTTTCAGCTCGTCCCTTATTTTCTTGGCGAACGGGTCGTTGTGCGTCTTCCATATCGATATATACTCTATTTTCGTCGGATCCAGCTTCTTTGCGGAGCCCATGGACGAGATGAGTTTCTTGTGGCACCTTCTGATGATTCCTATCTTCGCCTTCACGTCGTCTATCGCGTCAAGCACTATATCATACGGTTCAAAGTCGAATTTTTCCAAGAACGCCTCGTCCACTTTTGCGTGTATCGGCGTAACTCCCGGATATAGCTGCGCAAGCCTATGCACCTTTACATCGCCGACGGCCTCCGAGCCTATCTGGCGGTTTTGGTTTGTGATGTCGTATGTATCGTGGTCCACTATCGTAATATCGGAAACTCCTGTGCGATAGAGCGCGTCCAGACAGTGTCCGCCGACCCCGCCGACGCCAAAGAGCAGCACTTTTTTTGTCTGCAAGATTTCAAAGCGCTCGCCGAGCACCATCCTGGCTCTGGTATATCTAGCCAAGACGCCCTCCGTCAATCCAGCCGCCAAGCGCGTCCAGCTCTTCGTGCGCCGTCATATCCAGCTTTATCGGGCTTACCGATATGAAGCCCTCTTTTATGGCGTCAAAGTCGTTCATATAGCTCTTATCGCCGTGCTCGTGGTCTTTCCAGCTAAGCGGATGCAGCCCGAGCCAGTAGTGCTCCTCACCTCTCGGGTTTCTGTGCATATGTGCGTCGTTGCCGTAGTGCCTATAGCCGGCCCTCGTTACCTTGTAGCCTTTGTACTCCTTTTTCGTGATTACGGGAATATTGACGTTTAGAAACCTTCTGTGTCCAAGCGGAAATCCGCCATCCAGCACCCTACCCACAAGCTCCGCCGCCACGTGTCTAGCCACGTCGAAGTCGTACACGAAAGAGTGGTCGCCCATATGTCTATGCACTTGCGAAAACGCGATGGACGGTATCCCGTGCAAAGCCGCCTCCATAGCCGCCGAAGCGGTGCCGGAATATGTGATGTCCTCGCCCATATTCGAGCCTTTGTTGACTCCGCTTAGCACTATGTCGGGCTTACACTCTTCATATATGGAGTTTAGCGCCAGATATACGCAGTCGCTCGGCGTGCCGTCGTCCAGCTTGTAAAAGTCGTCCCCGACCCGTATGAACCTAAGCGGACGTGTGAGCGTAAGGCTGTGCCCGCACGCGGACTTCTCGGATGAGGGGGCCACTATCGTCACATGCCCCAGATGCCTCACCGCATCGGCAAGGGCCAAGAGCCCCTCCGACTCATACCCGTCGTCGTTTGTTATCAGTATTTTTTTCATTTTTTGCCCAAGTTTTTTGCGAAATTATAGCCAACAAGCAACTAATCAACATTCTCTATCCAACCAAACAGCGTTAGAAGTGGGTATTTAACATTGCCGTTTACCGTAAAATCTTCTTTAATTCTACACATTCCAGCAAAATTAACTTTTTTGTTTTTTTCACAGATGCTTCGCCATAACCCTTTTTCATACTCTTGATATAGTCCAAAACTTGATAATTTGCCTGAATTATTTTCACTTATCCAGTCCGGCATAATCATGAGTGCAACTTTGTATCTATGCTTAGATATTTTGTCGAATGCTTTATCTAACTGTCTTATTTTGAAATCCTTAATTTGACTCAAACATGTTTCATGCAAACCGTTAACATCGCTTGCAATTTCTTTAGTTTTTGAGTTATTTCGTCCGTGCTTCACCTCTATAAAGTACTCAACATCTTTGTGTCTGCACCATAAATCAATAAATCTTTGATTGCCATCCTTCGCTTTATATGGCAATTCTACGAGCAAGGCTTTTGTCATTTTTCTTGTAGCTGTAATAATATGCGTCATAGCCACTTTCTCGCTATAGCTGAATGCAAACTCGCCAACCTCATTGCAATATTGAAAATTTTCTTCGCAATAGTTTTGAATCAATTCCTGTAAAAATCGTTTTGCTTTTCTTTGTCCAATCCCGTCATTTATTTTATTACAACAATAAACGCTTCCAAGTGACGTTTCAATATTTTCATCCAACATAACGGACGCCTTTTATTAATCTCCCTCTAGTTTAATAAATTAAAGCAAAAACTAAGCTATAATACAAAAAATAATACAAAAAATCTTACTAAGGATTTTACATGACAGCATACGCAAGAGACGAGATAGTACCTGCTACCGAAGTGGCTCGTAGCTTTTCGGCGATATACAAAAGCTTAGTAGAGCACAAAAAAGAGAAAATAGCGGTATCAAAAAACAACAAGCTAGAGCTGGTGATGCTTCCCATAGACGAGTACGAGCGGATGCGTGCGGCGCAGGAACTGCTGGAGCACATGGAGATTTACAAGATAGTCAAAGAGCGGGGAAACCAGCCTACTATTTCTTTTGAGGAGATGATGGCAAAATTTGGAATTACCGAAGATGATTTACGAGATTAGATTTAAAGATGGCGTTGAAGGCGACTTAAGAGGATTTGATAATAGAGTCAGAAAACTAATCGCAAAACAACTACAAAAAATAGCCGCCTCTCCTGAGCTAGGCGAACTGCTAGGCAATAAGGCTGGTTTTGACTTGTCGGGATGTCGCAAAATGTATGTCGACAACAAACGGGTACGTATCGTATACCGTATAGTCGAGGATAAAATCATCATCGAAGCCATAGCCATAGGCATTAGAGACGAAATGGGCGTATACGAAGACGCCGCACAAAGACTAAAGGGCGACAAATGAAACTCCTAGTATCCGCACTCGAACCATCCGCCAACCTCCATCTGGAAAACCTTCTGCGCTCGCTAGGCGAAGTGGAACTAAAAGGGATATTCGACGAGAAGTTCGGCTCTCCGCTACTTCCATCCGGGAGCTTCGGCGTCATGGGCTTTATAGACGTGCTTTCCAAAGTGCCGATGGCAAAAAGAGCTATCGGGGATATGGCGACGATGGCCTCCGAGTGCGACGCGGTACTGCTCATAGACTCCCCGGCTTTCAATATCCCTTTGGCGAAAGCGATAAAAAAGAGCAGCCCGAATACGAAGATAATCTACTACATCATCCCGCAAGTATGGGCATGGAAGGCGAAAAGAGTGGCGGTAGTCGAGAGCGTCACAGACATACAGGCGGCGATACTCCCTTTTGAACCTAAGTTTTGGAAACGCGCCGTATTCGTCGGCAATCCTCTGATGGACGAAATAAAAGAGAAAAAAGTGAGGCCGACGAACTCGAACATAACCGCCTTTTTGCCCGGAAGCAGAAGGAGCGAGATAACAAAGCTGATGCCGGTGTTCAGAGAGGTGGTGGCAAAGATAGACGGGATAAAGATACTCGCCGTGCCGCCGTTTTTTGATGACGCAAAGATGGTCGAGCTCTACGGCGATACAAGCCTCTTTGAGATAGTCAGGGACGCCAAGTACGCGCTGATGCAAGCCTCGAAAGCCGTAGTGTGCTCAGGAACAGCGACGCTGGAGGCCTCAATCATCGGCACCCCGACGGTGCTGGTCTACAAGGCCAAGTGGCTCGACTATCAGATAGCAAAGCGGTTTGTCAAGCTAAGTCACATAGGACTTGCGAACATAATAGCCGATTTTGAAGGACTTGGAGAGATACATCCGGAGCTCGTACAAGACGACGTGACAAGCGAAAACATCATCGACGAACTGTCAAGGATGGACGAAGCCGAGTTTTTGAAAAAATCGGCCGCCCTTAGGGAGCGGCTGGCTCACAAAGAGGCCGATTTGGCGCAGATAATCAAGGATATCACTTCCCGCCCATAATCTCCAAAAGAGAGTTCGCTTTGTTTTTATACTCTTGTTTTTTCGTGTCGTTTAGCAGTTTTCTGAGGATATTTTTTGCCTTTTCGGCATCCTTGGCGACACCCTCCCTGCCTTCATAGTATATGTACGCCATCGCGATATACGCCTCGTCATAATACCTATCGGCGGCTTTTTGGTACCATTTGAGGGCTTCTTTGCAATCTATCTTGACGCCTTTGCCATACTCGTAGATAAGCCCTATATTGTAGTTCGCGACTCCGCTTCCCTGCGCTGCGGCCTTTTGGTACCAGTATAGCGCCTTTGCGTAATCTTTCGGTATGCCGCCTTTTTCGCCGATTTCATAGAGCAGCCCTACGTTCGTTTGGGCTTTATCGTATCCTTGGTCGGCGGATTTTTGATACCACTCCATCGCTTTTTTGAGATCCACGTCTACGCCGAGTCCGTAGTGGTTCATATATCCGATGTTGTACTGGGCGTATCTGTTGTTCTGCGCGGCCGCCTTTTGGTACCAGTATAGAGCCTCTTTGTAGTCTATATCCGGCCCGAGCTGGTACTGCACGCCTAGCGTATTTTGCGCTTCATGGTAGCCTTGTTCGGCTGATTTTAGATACCAGTTTTTCGCCTCTTTCTTATCTATCCCTATGCCGCCGAGTCCATACTCATAGAAGTACCCCACGTTATACTGCGCCATCATGTTGTTTTGGAGTGCGGAAGCTTGATACCAGTAGAAAGCCTGGGCATAATCCGCGGCCAATCCGCCAAGCCCATGCTCGTAAAACCTGCCCAAAGTGTTTTGGGCATAGCTATCGCCCTGATTCGCCGCTTTCTGATACCAATAAAGCGCCTCTTTCGCGTCCTTTGCAAGCCCGCCCTGCCCAAGCTCATACATAAGGCCTATGCTATATTGCGCGTATTTATAGTTGTGTTCGGCCGCTTTTTTGTACCAGTAGAGGGCTTCATTATGGTTTTGCGGCACGCCCGAGCCATGCGTATATAAAAGACCGAGCTCGAACTGGGCGTAGTAGTCGCCAAGCTCCGCCGACTTTCTATACCAATATGCGGCTTCCTTGAAGTCTCTGGTCACTCCGACCCCTCCGGCGTACATGGTTCCAAGCATATACATCGCCACCGCATCCCCGCCCTGAGCCAACGGCTTGGCGAGCGAATAGGCTTTTGCGTAGTCTTTTTCCATATACGCCTTTATGGCGGCGTCCATATTCGCAAAAGCGAGAGAGGCTGCAAGCATCAGCCCCGCGATAATCTTCCTCACCACATACCTCCACATTGATAATGTGCAAGTATGTTAGCTAACGGCTTATGTTTTGTTGAATGTTTTTAGAGCGAGAGGATTTTTAGGGTTTTTAGGGAGTCTTCTATGGTCGCAAGGTCGCCGCGCTCCCCGCTCTTCAAGTAAGACAGGAACGCTTCAAGCTCGAATTTCAGAGGTTCCCCCTTGAACACTATGCAGTCTCTTACCACGTACGAGTTGTTGGTCTGAAAAGCGCTGAACTCCTTCAGGTCTTGCCCCATAAGGTCGGCGTCATAGTAACCCTCTTTCGCGGAGACCTCTATCCTCCTTTTTTTAAACGGAGTCAGCCAGTTGGTCGTGATGTTGGCGACTATTTCGTTTTCCAGCTCAAAGGATAGCACCGCATTGTCCTCGTGGTGGTCGTGTATTTTTTGGGATTTATATATGGAGCACTTCCTGATTTCGCTCCCGGTCAAGAATCGTATAAGGTCTATATCGTGCACCGCAAGATCCGTCAATATCCCTACATCGGCTATACGCGGAGGAAAAGGCCCGACCCTGGTGACCGATATTGTGTATAGCTCTTTGCCCGCCAGCTCTTTTTTCAGCTCCCTGACTACCGGGTTGAACCTTTCGATATGGCCTACCGCGGTTTTGACGCCTTTTTCCTCGGCGAGCCTCGATAGATACTCCGCATCCTCCACCTTATCCGCGGCCGGTTTTTCCAGGAATATATCCACGCCTTTGCCTATGAAAAACTCGGCTACCTCTTTGTGCAGAAAAGTCGGCACGGCTATGATGACGGCGTCCGGCTTCACCTCTTCATACATCTTTTTGTAGTCTGCGTATACGCCTTTGCCGTCATGCTCTTTAAGGACGGCGTCGCATAGCGCGGCAGGCTCCACTTTCATATTTTTGAGCACCCTGTAGTGGTTTTTGCCCATTACTCCTAGTCCAACGATAGCCAATCTGGTCATTTCAAAAAACCTTACTTTTTATTTGTGTTGATTGTAACCAAGAGCGACTAAGAAAGAGTTTTTTGTTATAATGAGACAAAACCCCAATAAGGACACGTGCGAAATGCAAAAAGAGCCTATGACGAAGTTCGGTTTTGACAAGATAGCAAAAGAACTTGAACAGCTAAAGACGGTAGAAAGAAATAAGATAGCCGAAGAGATAGCCGAAGCCAGAAGCCACGGCGATTTATCCGAAAACGCCGAATACGACGCGGCAAAAGAGAAGCAGTCTCACCTTGAAAAAAGGATAGCGCAGCTAAGCGATATGCTCTCCCGCGCCCAAGTGATAGACCCGTCCACGTTAAGACACGAAAGAGTATGTTTTGGCTCAACGGTCAAAGTGTGCGGGAACAAGGACGGAAAAGAGGTGTGCTATACGATAGTCGGCGCGATAGAGTCCAATCCGGGCAAGGGGCTCATCTCCTTCAACTCCCCGCTTTCAAAAGCGCTGCTCGGCAAAGAGGAAGGCGATACGCTCACCATAGAGCTTCCAGGCGGCGCGGACGAGTTTGAGATAGTAGAAGTATATTACGAAGAGATAAGCTTTTAATAGATGAAAAAACTGGACGTAAGAGTAAAAACGCTAAACCCTGACGCAGTAATACCGAAATACCAGACAAGCGAGGCGGCCGGATTCGATCTGCACTCAATTGACGAAAAGACAATCAAAGCCGGCGAGAGGGACGTAATCAAAACAGGCCTAGCGGTAGCCTTGCCAAGAGGATATGAGCTGCAAGTAAGGCCGCGTAGCGGCCTGGCCCTCAAAAACGGCATAACGGTACTAAACACCCCCGGAACCGTCGACAGCGACTACCGCGGGGAGCTGATGGTGATCCTCCTGAATACCTCAAAAGATGATTTTGCGATAAAAAAAGGGGATCGTATAGCCCAAGCCGTCATCAAAGAGATACTCCAAGCGGAGTTTACTATAGTCGATGAGCTGGACGACACCGAGAGGGGCAGCGGCGGGTTCGGGAGTACGGGGAAATGATAAGCGTAGGCATCATAGGCGTTAGCGGATACACCGGTCTAGAGCTCGTCAAAATGCTTATCTCCCATCCGAATTTCAAGCTGACGTACGCCGCAAATACGGAAGGCGGAACTACCATTTCAAAGCTGCACCCTTCGCTAGAGGGCGTAATAGATTTGCCGGTTGAAAAAGCCGACGCGAAAAGAGCGGCCGATCTTTGCGAGCTTGTATTTTTGGCGCTGCCCCACAAAGCCGCGATGGGCACGGCAAAAGAGCTCCTCTCTCTTGGCCTAAAAGTCGTGGATTTGTCGGCGGACTATAGAACCTCAAAAGAGTCGTACGAGGCGAACTACTGTCCGCATGAGGATATCGACAATTTATCGCACGCCGTCTACAGCATTCCCGAACTTCACGGCCAAATCGCCAAAGATGCGAGACTTATCGCAAATCCTGGCTGCCACGTAACGGCCACCCTTATGGCGCTTGCGCCGTTCCTACCGCATATAGACCTATCCCAGCCCATATTCGTGGACTCGAAAACGGGCGTATCCGGCGCCGGGAAATCTCCGAGCGCGACTACGCATTATGTGGCCGTAGATGAAAACATAAACCACTACAACATCATAAAGCATCGCCATGCGGCGGAGATAATGGAACACGCCTCAAAGCTGCTCGGGCAAAAAGTAGATGTTACGTTCGTGCCGACGCTCGTTCCTATGACCAGGGGAATGATGGCGACCGTTTTTGCGACGCTAAAAGACGACGTAGACCCTGCGTCGATCCTAAGAAAACAGTACGACAACAAACCGTTCGCCAGGGTCAGGGACGAGCTACCGCACACTAAAAACGTCAGCGGCACAAACTTTGCGGATCTGTACGCCGCAAAAAACAAAAACGCGCTTGTTAGCGTCTGCGCGATAGACAACCTGATGAGAGGCGCAAGCTCACAGGCGTTAGCCAACGCAAATATAATGTTCGGGCTGCCGGAGGATACCGGAATACCGAAAATCGCATATGTCCCTTGAGCTAAAAGAGGGCGCCCTATTTCTAACAGATGCCCACTACCCAAGACACAAAGAGGAGCTTCTCGCTCTTTTTGACGCTTTTTTACTCTCTCCGCCGCCGCAGCTTTTTTTGCTCGGCGACATATTCGAGTTTCTAAGCGCCCCCCTTCCCTACTCCATCCTTTACAATAAAGAGCTGGTAGAAAAAATAAATCTTCTCTCCAAAAAAACGGAGATACTATACCTAGAGGGCAACCACGACTTTCTGATAGCGGATATTTTCCCGAACTCAAAAATATTTCCGATAGAGGCTCAGCCTGTCAAACTTTTATTTGAAGACAAGACGATAGGCGTTATGCACGGCGACAAGTTCGAGAGGCTAAGATACAGGGCATACGCCAAAATAATCAGAAATAGTTTCATGATTAGGTTTTTGAGGTTTTTGACACTCGATATAAACGGCAGATTTGCCAAGAAGCTGTACGGGGCGCTTCTGAAAAAGAATCTCTGCAGGGATTTCCCCGGCTTTGAAGAAAAAAAACTATCGATCTTGCCGCTTTACGACCTGAGCGGAATAGATATATTAGTAGAAGGACACTATCACCGCAGGGTATCGCTTTCGTATAACGGTTTAAATTACGAAGCTCTTTCAGCTTTTGCGTGCAATAAAAGTTTTTTTAAAGTAGAATCCCAAAACAATGATATCCGCTTTGTAGAAATGAGTTTAGGAGCTTTTCAAAATGAACAAGCCTGATAATATACTGCAGGTCGGCTCCAATGAGATGGAGCTTGTAGATTTTAGAATCTATAAAGAAGAAGACAACGAAGTTTACGAAGGTATTTACGGGGTAAACGTGGCGAAGGTAAGGGAGATTATTAATATCCCGAAACTAACCGAGCTTCCGGGCTCCCCTGAATACGTAGACGGCATATTCGACCTTAGGGGCGTAGTGATTCCCGTCGTAAACCTTGCCAAATGGATGAACATAAAGACGCCGGAAAACAAAAATATAAAACCGCGCGTAATAATCACGGAATTCAACAACGTCCTGATAGGCTTTGTCGTCCACGAAGCAAAAAGAATCAGAAGAATAAACTGGAAAGACATAGAACCGGCAAGCTTTAGCATGAAAAGCGGCGGGGCGATGGACAAAACCAAAATCACAGGCGTAACAAAGATAGAAAACGACGACGTTCTCCTGATACTTGACCTTGAAGCGATAGTGGAGGAGCTAGGGCTATTTACGGCGGACACGGAAGTGCTGGATAAGCTTGAAAAATACTCCGGACTGGCGCTGATACTAGACGACAGCCAAACCGCCAGGAAAATAGTCAAAGAAGGCATGACCAAAATGGGCTTTACCGTGGTAGAGGCAAAAGACGGCGAAGACGGCCTGACAAAACTAAACGACCTGTACGAGCAGTACGGCGATTCGCTAAAAGATATGCTGAAAATAATAGTTTCGGATGTCGAAATGCCGAGAATGGACGGTTTCCATTTCGCATCCAGGGTAAAACAAGACGAAAGATTTAAGAGCATTCCGGTGATCTTCAACTCTTCAATAAGCGATGCATTCTCTGACCTTAGAGGTGCGGCGGCAGGCGGTGAGGCGTATTTGGTCAAATTCGACGCGAATAAGTTTCACGACGAGATATCTAGAGTATTAAAAGCACATCTGGGCTAACGGGGAAAGGAGAAGTTAAAAATGGATGAATTACAAGAAATACTTCAAGACTTTTTGATAGAAGCTTTTGAAATGATCGAACAGCTCGACCAGGATTTGGTGGAGCTGGAACAAAGGCCTGAAGACCTTGACCTGTTGAACAGAATATTTAGGGTTGCGCATACGATAAAGGGCTCCTCTTCGTTTCTAAACTTTGACGTTCTGACGAAACTTACGCACCATATGGAAGACGTACTCAACAAAGCTAGGCACGGCGAACTAAAAATAACGCCTGAAATAATGGACATAGTACTCGCATCCATCGACCAGATGAAAGCTCTTTTGTATAGCATCAGGGACACGGGCTCCGACGCTGCGTCAGGAATCAACATCGAGCCGACGGTCGCCAGGCTTGACGCCGCATCTTCCGGTAAAGCGATAGAAGCCGCCGCGCCTGCGGAGGTAAAAGCGGAAGAGCCGGCGCCTGCCGAAAACGAGCCAGACTATGCCAATATGTCCGCCGAAGAGGTCGAGCAAGAGATAGAGAGGCTTCTAAAACAAAGACAGGAAGAAGACGAAAGAAGAAGACAGGAAAAGAAGGCAAAAGGCGAAACATCCCCTGCTATAGAAGCTCCGCAAGAGATTGACGACGAAGCCCCAAAAGCGGAAGAGCCAAAACCTGCCGCGCAACCTGCTCCGACGCCTGCGCCAAAACCTGCGACTCCGGCGCCTGCGGCGGCGGCAAACTCCGCTCCTGCGGCCGGCGGCGAAGGCGGTGGTTCCGCAATCGAACAGACGATCAGGGTCGATGTAAACAGGCTTGACCACCTAATGAACCTTATAGGCGAGCTGGTTCTAGGCAAAAACAGGCTAATCAAAATCTACAACGACGTTGAAGAGAGATATGAGGGCGAGCAGTTCCTAGACGAGCTAAACCAAGTCGTTTCATCCGTATCTACGGTTACGACGGACCTTCAGATAGCGGTTATGAAAACAAGGATGCTTCCAATCGGCAGGGTGTTCAACAGATTCCCTAGAATGATAAGAGACCTCTCCAGAGAGCTAAACAAAAAAGTAGAGCTCGTAATGAGCGGCGAAGAGACGGAACTTGACAAATCAATCGTCGAAGAAATAGGCGATCCGCTGGTACACATCATCAGAAACTCCGCCGACCACGGCGTAGAGATGCCTGACGTGAGGGTAGCCGCCGGCAAGTCTGAAACCGGTACGGTAGAGCTAAAAGCATATCACGAAGGCAACTCGATAGTTATCGAAATAACGGACGACGGCAAAGGCCTTGATCCGCTGATGCTAAAAAGCAAAGCGGTCGAAAAGGGCGTTATCAGCGAAAAAGAAGCCGATGCGATGACCGACAAAGAAGCGTTCGGCCTTATCTTCAAACCAGGCTTCTCTACCGCTGCGAAAATCACAAACGTTTCGGGCAGAGGCGTCGGTATGGACGTCGTCAAGACTAACATCGAAAAGCTAAACGGTATCATCGAGGTCGATAGCTCCGTTGGCAAAGGTACGACGATAAAGCTAAAAATCCCCCTAACGCTGGCGATTATCCAAGCGCTGCTGGTAGGCGTACAAGAAGAGTTCTTCGCAATTCCTCTTTCAAGCGTCCTTGAAACGGTCAGAATTACTCAAGACGATATATTCCTGGTAGAGGGCAAAAGCGTACTACGCCTAAGAAACGAGGTGCTCAGTCTCGTAAAACTATCCGATATATTCGGCATAGAAAACACGATGGAAGAGAACGAAAACCTATACGTCGTAATCATCGGCCTTGCGGACGCAAAAATAGGCGTCGTAATCGATAGGCTTGTAGGTCAGGAGGAGATTGTTATCAAATCTCTGGGCTACTACCTAAAAGGTGTGGACGGTATAGCCGGAGCCACTATCAGGGGCGACGGTAGGGTTACCTTGATTGCCGACGTCGCGGCTTTGATGCAGATGGCAAAAACGGCGCATAAAAAAGTCGATACCAGCAAAAAAGGAGCGGCGATAGCACAGCAGGCGGCAGCCAAAAAGACGGAGGCCGCAGACTACAAAGTACTGATAGTCGACGACAGCAAGACGGATAGATCGATCATGAAAAACTCCATCAAGCCGCTAGGAGTTACGGTGCTAGAGGCCGCCGACGGCGTAGAGGCACTAAACATGATAAAAAATAGCGACCATCCGTTCGATGCATGCCTCATAGATATCGAGATGCCGAAAATGGACGGATACACGCTGGCGAGCGAAATCAGGAAATACAACAAATATAGGAACATGCCGCTAATCGCCGTTACCAGCCGAACAGGCAAAACGGATAGAATGAGGGGCGTAGAGGTAGGAATGGTAGAGTACATCACCAAGCCGTATTCGCCTGACTATTTGATGAACGTTGTAAAAAGACACATTAACCTAACGGTGGAGGGCTGAGATGAGTGATAAACTTCAAGACGTAATAAAAAAACAGCAAAAACAAAAAGTCCAACCGCTAAAAAAAGACGAGGATACGCTCCAAGTAGTAGGCTTTAACGTGGGTGACGAAGAGTTTGCGGTCTCTATTCTCAACATACAAGAGATAATAAAACCGATAGACTATACAAGAGTGCCGGGAACGCCGCAATACGTACTAGGCGTATTCAACCTAAGAGGCAACGTATTGCCGCTTATCAGCCTTAGGCTGAAATTCGGCCTTCCTTTTGCGAGATATACGGAAGATACCAGATTTATCGTCGTAAAAAACGGCACGCAAACGGTCGGTTTCGTAATAGACAAGCTAACCCAAGCGTTTATCCTGAAGGAATCCGAGATAGACCATACGCTCGATATGCAAAGCGAACAAGAAGGGCTGATCTACGGTATCGGAAAAAGGGAAGACAGGATTATTACAATCCTAAAAGCGGAAGGGCTTCTTAAAAGAGAGTTTTAAGACGTAGCGGGGCTTTCCCGCTTAGTCTAAGAGCTCGTCCAGCATCGAAAACTTATTTGCGCACATGAGATGGATTCTAGGATTTATCTTTTGCACTTTTTTATAAATCCCCCTGGAAAGCTCCATCCCGACCTTATACTCCTCATCCGGCGAAATCTTTGAAGCCTTGACAAGCGCGTCTATAAAACTCTCAGGCACATATATACCAGGAACATGCGAATACAAAAACTGCGCGGTCTTTAGGCTAACTATCGGGAATACTCCGAATATCAGCTTTGCGTTTCTTCTCTCGTCGCCAAAACCGGCTTTGGCCTCGTCGAACATCTCAAGCAGCTTTGTCGCTATCTCTTCGTCGAATACCGGCTGGCTGATAATGCCGCAGCTGTAATTCTCTATCTTTTTGTGCAGCTTTTTCTTGATATTGGAAAAGCTTTTTGCGTAAGAGTTCGTAACGCTAAAGGCATACATCTGTTCAGGTTTCGGATTTATCGCCTTGCCTGCAAAGTCCACGCCCTCGTTAAAAAGTCTGACGGCGTGCAAAAGCTGCGTACTATCGCACTCAAATACGCCTTTGACGTTCGGCTGATCCGAGAGTCTCGCCGGATCTCCGGTCAGAGCGAGGACGGCCCGCACCCCGAAGTCGTTTAGCCCGAGAAGCTCCGATTGCATCGCAAGCTTGTTCTTGTCCCTCATCGATACGGTACAGATGACAGGTTTTTTTAGCTCGTTTTGGGCTTTTACGGAAGCTAGTATCGCCGAGTATTTCAGTTTTGCCAGCGGATTGTCCGTTATCGTTACTCCGTCGATTTTGGAGAGCGTTTTGATGCTCTTTACGCTATCCAAAGTCTTTGAAAAATCCGGGGATTTTGGCGGCGTAATTTCTAGCGTCAAAAACGAAGAGTCAAGCTTCTTGACAAGCGCGTCCGTCATAAAATGCCTTTTTAATTTGGATTTTAAAATAAAAGTCCTAAAAGGCTAAAATACCCGAAAACATTT
>CAZMPN010000021.1:0-28766 GCA_964568395.1 uncultured Helicobacter sp.
TTAGAAGAGATGAACGGCACCCTAATCTATGTTAGCGCGCCTGTGATGCAGTTTAGCGCCTCAACGGCAAAATGTTCACAGATACAAGAAGATGCGGATATCTTGTATATCGGAAAAGCGGCGGCCGAAGCGAATGGACTTGCGAACGGCGACCACGCAACCATTAAGGTTGGCGGCAATAGCGCAAGATACAGAGTCAAGCTGGATGACAAAATATCATCGAATATAGCGATTGCCGGGGCATATACGCCTAGCAATCCTATGTTTGAAGCGCTTGGCGCCGGATATAAGTTTAAACGCACCGAGATAATCAAGGGGTAGAGATGGATAATACTGGAATACTTATAGTTGAAACACTAATAAAAATAATCACGGTAATAGCCGTATTCTCGGCGTTGGCAGGTTTTGCGACGTATATCGAGAGGAAAGTCCTTGCATTCATGCAAAGAAGGCTTGGACCAATGCATGTCGGACCATACGGTTTGCTGCAAATTTTGGCCGACGGTATAAAACTGTTTACGAAAGAGGACATTGTTCCCCAAAACGCCATCAAGCCTATATTTATCATAGCCCCGGTAATCACGGCTGCGACGGCTTTCATAGCAATGGCTGCGATTCCTTTCCTGCCGGAGTTCGAGCTTTTTGGGCACACGGTTAGACCTATTATCTCCGATGTAAACATAGGCTTGCTATTTGTTCTATCCGTTATGGCGACGGGTATGTATGGACCTTTGTTCGCCGGTATGGCGTCAAGAAGCAAATGGGCCCTTCTAGGAGGCGCCAGGACGGTAATCCAGATGCTAAGCTTCGAAGTGGTTTCCGGTTTTGCGCTTTTGGCCCCTCTAATGATGGTCGGCTCGCTATCTCTTATCGACATCAACAACTACCAATCAGGCGGCGTTTCAAGCTGGCTTATCTGGTATCAACCGGTAGCCTTTGTGCTATTTGCGATTGCAGGCTACGCAGAGACAAACAGAACTCCGTTCGACCTTCTGGAGCATGAGGCGGAGGTCGTATCCGGTTATGCTACCGAGTATTCGGGTATGAGATGGGGTATGTTCTTCATCGGCGAGTATGCGAACATGTTTACGATAGCGTTTTTGGTCTCCATTATATTCTTTGGCGGATTTAACCCGATGTGGTTCATACCTGGCGGACTTGCGGTAATACTAAAAGCGGCATTCTTTATATTCTTGTTCCTATGGGCAAGAGCCGCATGGCCTCACGTAAGACCTGACCAACTTATGTGGCTATGCTGGAAAGTGCTTATGCCGCTTGCGGTAGTAAACATAGTCGTTACCGGCATTTTTATACTGATATAAGGGATAGGTTTTATGGGATATAAAATAATTGATATAGAAAAATACCCTACAAAACCCCTTGCCAAATTTGCAAGGGTAGTGAAACGCTCTATTAGAATGGAGCTTTTCGTAGGTCTTTGGATTGTTCTAAAAGAGATGATCAAATTCGACATCCATACGGTTCAATATCCAAAAGAGAAACTACCTATCGGACCTAGATACAGAGCCGTACACGAACTGCTAAGACTCCTGGAGAGCGGCAACGAGAGATGCATAGGATGCGGGCTTTGCGAAAAGATCTGTATATCAAAATGCATCAGAATGGATACGTTCCAAGACGAAAACGGCAGAAAAGCTATCGGCGAATACACGATAAACCTAGGCAGATGTATTTTCTGCGGTTACTGCGCGGATGTCTGCCCTGAGCTTGCAATCGTACACGGCCCTAGATATGAAAACGCATCCGAGCAGAGAGCACACTTCGTACTAAAAGACGACATGCTGACTCCGATCGATTTCCTAAAAGCCGGAAAACAAAAAGAGTTTGAAGGTTTCGGCGCAATCAGCAAAGATGCCGACAGCAATATCAAACAAACGCCGTTAGCGTACTAAAAAGGATAGATATGTTTGAGCAGATAGCTTTTTACACGTTCGCCGGCCTGACAGCGGCAATGTTTTTAATAACGGTCACGAGCAAAAACATCCTATATGCGATGAGCGCGCTTGCGGCAGGTATGATTTTTATATCCGGTTTTTTCTTTATTCTAAACGCGGATTTTCTGGGCGTAGTTCAGATAGTGGTATATGCGGGTGCCGTAATGGCCCTATACGCTTTTGGAATGATGTTTTTCGATAGCGCCAAAGAGGTAAAGGAGAATATAAAAAATCCTAAAAAAGTTTTTATATTTTCGGCTATAGCGGCGGTTCTAATCGTCCTAATGGTTAGCGCCCCTGTAATGCTCGGCAAACCAGACGCGTCCATGGAACTTGTGGAAAATATGCAAAATCCTCAAGCGGTCGGCGTAATACTGTTTACAAAATATCTGATTCCATTCGAGCTCGCCTCTTTGATGCTGCTTATCGCAATGATAGCCGGCATAGTGCTTGCGGGCAAAAAAATGGATCTAAGCCTTACCACCGAAGACGAAAACGCTAACATGGAAACGTTTGAAGAGTTTAGGCTAAGCAGAAAATCCGGAGAGCACAAATGATAACCCTAAACCAATATCTAATTTTGGCAGCACTGCTGTTTTGTATCGGCCTATTCGGCGTCATCAGAAGAAAAAACCTGCTAATGCTGTTTTTTGCGACGGAAATCATGCTAAACGCCGTCAACATTGCGCTTGCGGCTATTAGCTACTTTACAAAAGATTTGACCGGACAAGTGTTCGCGTTCTTTATCATAGCTATTGCGGCGAGTGAAGTCGCGGTAGGGCTTGGCTTTTTGATACTTATGTACAAAAGAATGGGCTCCGTCGATCTTGACAATCTACAGATTATGAAAGGGTAAGGCAAAAATGGAAAAACTGCTTTATTTAACGCTTTTTGCTCCGCTTGTCGGCTCTATTTTTGCCGGTATTCTAGGCGGATACAAAAAGAATATATTGGCCGGCATCGTACCAAGCGCGCTTTTGTTCGCCGGCACCATAGCCGCTCTTATACAGCTTGGAGCGGTACTTGACGGACAAGTAATAAACGCTACGCTATTTGAATGGATAGCGTCCGGTAATTTTAGAGTTGATTTCGGCTTTACGGTAGACCAAATATCCGTCGTAATGATGTGCGTCGTAACGATAGTTTCCACTCTTGTACACGTCTATTCGATAGGCTACATGAGCCACGACGAAGGTTTCAATAGATTCTTTAGCTATCTATCGCTATTCGTCTTCTCGATGCTTGTGCTTGTAATGAGCGACAACTTCCTGGGCCTATTCATCGGATGGGAGGGAGTCGGTCTTTGCTCTTGGCTTCTTATCGGTTTTTGGTATAAGAAATCTTTCGCTACTTGGGCTGCGAACGAAGCGTTTATTATGAATAGGGTCGCGGACCTCGGTATGCTAGTAGGTCTATTCATCATATTCTGGCAGACGGGGAGCCTCAAATACAGCGAGGTATTCGCGGCGGTTAAAGGTATAGATCCTACCGTTCTGTCTATCGCAGCCGTATTCCTATTCATAGGCGCGATGGGCAAATCCGCGCAGTTCCCGTTCCACACATGGCTTGCCGACGCGATGGAAGGCCCTACCCCGGTTTCCGCGCTTATCCACGCCGCTACGATGGTTACGGCCGGCGTATATTTGATGGTTAGAAGCCACGAGCTATTTGCGCTAACGCCTGAAGTTAGCTTCTTTGTGGCGTGTCTGGGTACATTTGTTGCGACGTTTGCGGCAACGATGGGTCTAGTAAACAGAGACCTAAAAAGAATCGTCGCATACTCTACGCTTTCACAGCTTGGCTATATGTTTGTTGCGGCAGGGCTCGGCGCCTACTGGGTTGCGCTTTTCCACCTTATGACGCACGCATTCTTTAAAGCCCTCCTGTTCCTTGGCGCAGGTAACGTAATGCACGCAATGCACGATGAACTTGACATCAAAAAAATGGGCGGACTATACAAGCCGATGAGGGGAACGGCTATTATGATGATACTAGCCTCCGTCGCACTTGCGGGTATCTATCCGTTCGCCGGCTTCTTCTCAAAAGACAAGATTTTGGAAGTCGCTTTCGGTACACACCACTATATACTATGGGCTGTTCTGCTTATAACGGCCGTTTTGACGGCGTTTTATAGCTTTAGGCTTATTATGCTTGTATTCTTCGGAAAAGAAAACTATAAAGAGCATTTCCCAAGCCTCCATCCGCATGAGGCATACTGGTATATGCTTGCCGCAATGGCGCCTCTTGCCGTGCTAGCGGTAGTAGCCGGTTTCTTTGAGCACTCTTTGACGGCTCTGCTGGAGAAAATAATGCCGATTTTGCATCCGCATATGGAGGAAGGCACCGTTATGGCTCTTATTGCGGTTACTACGGTAGCGGTAGTGTGCTCTATAGCGTTTACGGTTTACAAATACAACAAAGGCGGCTTTTCAAAAGAACTTGAAAATAGCTTCCTGTATAAACTATTTTATAACCAATACTACATTCCGGAGTTCTATAACAAGTTTTTGGTAGCGCCTTATACGAAACTTTCAGAATTCGCATGGAAAAAAATAGACCTAAAAATAATCGACTTCGTAGTTGATACTATCGCCCTAGTCATCTACAAAAGCGGCGAAAGGTCAAGACATATTCAAAGCGGTAACCTCTCCTCGATGCTTAGATGGATGGTTTTCGGGCTTTTAATTCTAATAATTTTTGCGGCTCTTTATAGCCCGATCAAGTAAGGAGAGCAGATGGAACATATTTTATCGCTACTGCTACTGTTTCCGGCCCTGGCTGCAGTAGTAGCGGCATTTGTATCAAAAGAGAACATTAGAACGTACGGTATAGCCGTAACCGGCCTAGAGTTTTTGATGACGATTCCGGTTCTGCTCGGTTTCGATCCCAAAAACCCGGGCTTCCAGTTTACGGAAAAGCTGCCGCTAATACCTGATTACGGTATTTTTTACTATGTAGGCATAGACGGATTCTCCGTATATCTATTGGCCCTTTCGACATTCATCTCGTTTATAGCGATCGTAGCGCTAGAAGAGATCAAGAACATAAAGAACCTAATTATCACGCTTCTTTTTATGGAAGTGACGATGGTAGGTTTCTTTATAGCTCTTGACGCCATAGTATTCTATGTGTTTTTCGAACTATCTCTCGTTCCTATGCTATACATCATCGGTTCATGGGGTTCGAACAAAAGGGTTTATGCGGCTGTTAAGTTCTTCCTGTATACGTTTACGGGTTCGCTTATTATGCTTCTTGGCGTTATATATCTCGGATATGCGTTTCACGAGGCTACGGGCGTATGGAGTTTCGCGCTTCCAAACTGGCATCTGCTGATACTTCCGTTTGACGTGCAGATATGGGTATTTCTTGCGTTCTTTGCAGGTCTTGCGGTTAAAGTCCCTATGTTCCCGTTCCATACGTGGCTTCCATATGCGCACGGGCAAGCGCCGACCGTCGGCTCCGTATTGCTGGCCGCCGTACTTCTTAAAATGGGTACGTACGGCTTCTTGCGACTCAACTTCCCAATCATGCCTGACGCTACGCTTTATTTCGTGATGCCGGTCGCGATACTATCTCTAATCATGGTCGTTTACACGGCTATGATCGCGTTCGCTCAAAGCGATATGAAACAGGTTATTGCGTACAGCTCCGTTTCACACATGGGCGTCATTATGCTAGGTATGTTCGCTCTTAACGTAGAAGGTATCGCCGGTTCCGTATTTTTGATGATAAGCCACGGTATCGTATCCGGCGCGCTGTTCATGCTCGTAGGCGTAATCTATGAGAGACTCCACACAAAAGAGATGAGCGAGTTCGGCGGTATCACGAGCGTAATGCCAAAATACGGCGTAATATTCGGTATCGTACTGATGGGCTCGGTGGGTCTACCGCTTACCATAGGATTTGTCGGCGAGTTCCTGTCGCTTCTGGGCTTTTTCAAAGTATCGCCGTTTATGACGCTAATAGCTGGAACTACGATTATTTTGGGCGCGATATATATGCTAAACGTATTTAGAAAATCGTTCTTCGGACAAGTAACGAACAGCAAAATCATCGGCCTAAAAGACCTAACAAGAAGGGAGCTTGCGGGTCTTGTGCCTCTAACGCTTCTAGTAATAATCCTTGGCGTTTACCCAAAACCTATTTTGGAACCGGCGGAATCTAGCGCTAAAAAGCTAGTAGAGCTGATGTTCAAAAAATCGCAAAGCTTTGAAGCAAAACTAAGCATATTGGATTACAACTCTATCGCAGGAGGCGCGAAGTGACGCCTATTTCTATAAATTTCGCAGATCTAAATCTGCCTACGCTCTATCCGGTATTTATTACGACGGCAGGAGCGTTGCTTGTTCTTATTTTTGATCTTTTGAAAAAACCTTCAAAAATGTTCAATACGCTGTTTTCCGTCGGCGTTGTTATTGCCGCGCTCTATGCGCTTTTAAATACGGGGTTAAATCAAGTCGGTTTCTTCGGTCTTATAACGATAGACGGTATAGCGATACTAAGTCAGGCGATAATATTGCTTGCGTCTGCGCTTTTCTTGCCGCTATCCTTGACGTCCCAAAGATTTCACGAGTTTGAATACTCCGAATTCTTTGCCCTTTTCCTATTCATGGTTACGGGTTTCCAGGTTATGGTTTCTACGGACAACATCATACTCATGTTTATAGGTCTTGAGGCGGCGTCTTTGGCGCTATACACGATAATAGCGATGCACAATAGAGACAGGTCTATCGAGGCGGCAATCAAATACTTTACGATGGGCTCCCTTGCCGCCGGTTTCTTCGCATTCGGCGGTGCGCTATTCTATCTTGCTACCGGAAGCGTAGAGCTTGAAAAGTCGTTCTTTGCTCTTGAGCACCTGGGCACGCATAATTTCGAGATGCTTCTAATCTCTCTGGCGTTCCTTGTTGCGGCAATAGGATTCAAGCTTTCAATGGTTCCTCTTCACACGTGGACGCCCGACGTTTACGAGGGCGCTAGCGCTCCTCTTGCCGGATATATGTCGATAGTTCCGAAAATAGCAGGTTTCGTAATAGCTATTAGAATATTCGAATTTCTGGTGGCTTCCGACGTAGAGTGGATCAAAACGATGCTTTGGATCGCAGCCGTCGCCACGATGACGGTAGGCAACATCCTGGCTCTGGTACAAGAGTCGGTAAAAAGAATGCTTGCGTTTAGCTCCATCAGCCACGCCGGTTTTGGCATGGTCGCCGTACTGGTAGCCACAAACGAAGCGAACACGGCGCTTTTCCTATACTGGACGCTATTTATGTTTGCAAACCTCGGCGCCTTTACTATGCTATGGATTTCGAGGCACAAAAGCAAGATATTCCACAACAGATTCGACCATCCGTACACAAAATTTAGCGGTATGATATATATTGCGCCGATTCCTGCGGTAATAATGGGTATATTTATGCTAAGCCTTGCGGGTGTGCCTCCGTTCGCGCTATTCTGGGGTAAATTCTACCTTATAGCGGCAACGATGTCTGCCGGCTACATAGGCCTAGCGCTGATTATGGTGCTTAACAGCGCGATAGCGGTTTACTACTACATCAAGCTGATAGTATATATGTTCCTAAGAGAGCCTTCCTATACGAACAGAACCATCTATATGCACAACGCGACTTTGCCGTTCAAATTTATACTGGCGATTGCGGCTTTTGTATCCGTGTTCTCAATATTCGTCATCAACGATATACTTACAAACTACAGCTCCATTCTCAAAGCTTCCGGATTTTAATTCCGGGGCCTTGCCTCTTTTTAAATCTTTTTTAACTTATCGCCGATACAATATCTGTACTTTCGTATTTAGGAGGACCAGATGAATCTAAGTATCGTAGCCAAACAATTAGAGCTTACAGACCCTATCAAAGCACATATACAAGAGAAGGTCGGCTCATTCGAAAAATTCCATTTAGATGTCATCGCGGTCAAGGCAATAGTCTCGAGCGCCGACAAAAACGGTAAGAAAGGCTTTAGTATAGAGTTTATAATACAACTCGCCGGCAAAGACACCGTAGTTATAAAACAGATGGATAAAGACCTTTACGCAGCGATAGACCTTGCGGAAGAGAGGGCAAAAAAAGTCCTTAGACGCCATCACGACAAAGTCTCCAGCCATAAAGCGACATCCAAAATGTCCATCCCTCTCGTAGCGCTTGAAGAGGAGTCCGAAGAAGACGAGATAGTGCCGGCGGAGCTTGATATCGACAAACCGGTTGAAATAGACGAAGCGCTCGAAGCATTCAAACAGAAAGGGTGTATGTTTATGATTTTTGAGGATAAGTCTAAAAAAACAAGGGTTATGTATAGAAGAAAAGACGGAAAAGTTGGATTATATTAAAAAGCAGACGCGAAGTTTTACTTCGCGTTCACCCTCGCAAGCACGCTCTCCTTATGTGCAAAAAGCCCTTCGACATCCGCTATCGTAGCACACTGCCCGCCAAGCTCTTTTATCGCCTCTTTTGAAAACGATATTATCGAGGATTTCTTCATAAAATGCTCCGTTGAAAGCGGAGAGAAAAACCGAGCGCTCGCTCCAGTAGGCAATGTATGATTCGGTCCCGCCATATAGTCGCCTATCGCTTCCGGCGTATAGTGTCCTAAAAATATCGCCCCGGCATGTTTTATAAACGGCAAAAGCTCAAGTGCATTCGTCACGCAAACCTCAAGGTGCTCCGGAGCTATATCGTTCATAATATCTATCGCCTCTTTCATATCATCGCATACCACGATAATGCCGTTATTTGCGATAGACACCGAGCTTATCTCATTTCTCGGAAGCTCTTTTAGATATCTCTCTATCTCTTTTGCCGTGTCGTTTGCGATTTTTTCGCTTGTCGTTACAAGGTATGAACCAGCAAGCTCGTCATGCTCGGCTTGAGAGAGCATATCTACGGCAAGCCAAGACGGATTAGCGCTATCATCCGCGAGGATGCCTATCTCGCTAGGGCCTGCTATCATATCGATATTTACATCGCCAAATACCAGTTTTTTTGCCGTAGCGACAAAGATATTGCCAGGTCCCGTGATGACATCCATCTTGCTTATCGTCTCGGTGCCGTAAGCCATAGCCGCCACCGCGCTCGCGCCGCCTATCTTGTACATTTTTTTGATACCGCATAGATGCGCGGCCGCCATCAAAAGAGGATTTGGTTCGCCGCCGGGGGTTGGGGTGCAAACCACTATCTCCTCCACGCCGGCTACTATCGCCGGAATCGCATTCATCAGGAGCGAACTCGGATATACCGCCTTGCCGCCCGGGATATAAAGCCCAGCTCTGTCCACGGGAGTTACTTTTTGGCCCAAAATAGTGCCGTTAGCCTCGGTCGTTATCCAGCTTTTCGGTTTCAGTTCCTTGTGGTATGCCGCTATCCTGTCATACGCCGTGTGTAGCGCCTCTTTTAGTTTTGGTTCAAGAGCGTCGTACGCCTTCTTCATATCGGCTTCGTTTACGGCAAGTTCTGCGCCGCTTTTTGGGCTCCATCCATCAAACTTTGCCACCGCATCAGTAAGAGCTTTGTCTTTGTCTTTTTTTACGTCGGCTATGATGGATTTTACGATCGATTCTACTTTTTCGCTTTGCATCTCGCCTCTGTGTAACGTGGTATCCAGCTGTGTTTTAAAATCTTTATCCGTAGTTTTAACTATTTTAATCATCTTGTTTGCTCTAAGTTTTTGTAAATTATTTTGGAATTATAGCGTAAAGTAGGCAGAGGATGGGTTTCCCCCGAAGGGGAGGTTTTTAGTTTCTATCTATGCAGTTTAGATCCGAGAATGCTTGTTTTAGCCTAAGAACCATACTTTTTTGGCCCTCCCTGATTACAAGACGCGGGTCGTAGTATTTCTTATTTGGTTTATCGGCTCCTTCAGGATTTCCTATTTGGCCTTGCAGATACGCCCTATTTTTGGCTTCATATCCCCTGATGCCGTCCCAAAACGCCCACTGCGTATCGGTATCGATATTCATCTTGATAACGCCAAAGCCGATCGCATCCCTAATATCTTTTAGCTCGGAACCGGAACCGCCGTGGAATACGAAGTTTACAGGTTTTGACCCGGCGCCTCTTTTTTGCGCGATATATTTTTGAGAATTATCAAGAATTTCTGGACTTAGCTGCACGTTACCCGGAGCGTATACGCCGTGAACGTTTCCAAACGACGCCGCTATGGTGAAGTTTGGGCTAATAGCCGAAAGTTTTTCATACGCATAATCTACGTCTTCTGGCTGAGTGTAGAGTTTTGAGTTGTCAAGTCCGGTATTGTCTACGCCGTCCTCTTCTCCGCCGGTACAGCCCAGCTCTATCTCTAGGCTTACGCCTATTTTGCTCATTCTGGTTAGATATTTTTCGCATATCTCTATGTTCTCATGCAAAGGCTCTTCGGAGAGGTCCAACATATGAGACGAAAATAGCGGCTTGCCATGCTCTTTGAAATACTTTTCGCTGGCATCTAGAAGCCCGTCGATCCAAGGCAGAAGCTTTTTTGCGGCATGGTCGGTATGGATAATTACCGGGATGCCGTAAGCCTCCGCAACATTGTGTATATGCAAAGCGCCAGAGATCGAACCTAAAATCGCGGCTTTTTCGTTTTCGTTTTTTAGACCTTTTCCGGCTATAAACGAACCGCCTCCGTTGCTAAACTGCACTATAACTGGAGAATTGACCGCTGCGGCGGCCTCCAAAACGGCGTTGATGCTATCAGTCCCTACGCAGTTTACGGCAGGTATCGCAAATCCGTTCTCTTTTGCATGGTTAAACAGCTTCGTTACGTCGTCGCCGGTTACAACGCCAGGTTTTACAATATCAAAAACTTTTGCCATCTAGCCTATCTCCTACTTTTTGATTTCAACTTTTGCTTTTTCTCTTAGAGATTTACCTTTTGCCGCAACCGTCTCTTTGAATTTATCCACTTTCAGAACTTGCTTGATCTGGTCTTTCGCGTTTTCAAAAGATACTTTGCCCGCAGGTTTTTGGTCTACTAGGAATATCAGGTGTGAACCAAACTGTGTTTTGACGGGTTTTTTGCTCATTTCGCCTTTTTTAAGAGCTTTTGCGGCTACGTAAAACTCTTTTACCATTCTGCCTTCGGCAAACCATCCGAGTTTCCCGCCGTTGTCTTTTGTCCCGTCTATGGAATATTTGGCGGCGGCGGCTGCAAACGCGTCTTCTAGTTTATCTTTAGGCACAGATTGAAGCTCTTTTAGTATTTTGTTGGCCTCGGCTTCCGTTTTTACGATTATGTGTCTTGCGTTCAAAAGCTCAGGCTGCTTGAATTTGTCGCCGTTTGCTTCGTAGAATTTTTTTGCTTCTTCGTCGGAAACGGTTACTTTGTCGAACTGTTTTTTCATCCAAACCTCGAAAGTCAGCTCTTTGCTCACTCTCTCAAGCTCTTTTTTATACTCTTCCGTAGACTGTATACCCTCTTTTACCGCCTCTTCCATCAAAAGCTGTTTCTCAATCGTCTGCTGAATTACTTTTTCCTTTACCTCTTTTGAAAGCGCGTTATAGTCTACGTTCGCCTCCGGTATCGTTCTCAAAAAAGCGTTAACGTCATCGGTAGTTATGCTTTTATCGTTTACCGTAGCGACAACGTCAGCGGCAAATACGCTAGTACCGATGGCGATTGCGGCTGAAACAGAGATAAGAAACTTTTTCATAAATCGAAATCCTTTTGTTTTTTGTTGGCAGTATATGAGTATTTCAAGACAAATCCGTTTCATCTTTACACAAAACATACTCCAATTTATAAAAATTATACAGCATACTTTATAAATAAGCCACCCAAAATAACGTCTTTCTTGCTTAGTTTAAACCCGTTTAAATATAATTTCGGTTTTGAAATTTGTCTTAGATGGAGCAACCCACTTATGCTAAAAAAAGCATTGCTTGCGGCGTGTGTATTTTCGATTACGCTATCCGCTTCGGATATTATAGAGGTTTATAGAAAAAAGGGCGTAGACGCCGCCATATCGGAAATAGAAAGAGAGCTCGCCACAAAAGAGTATTGGCAAGCATATCTAAAAAGCCACGATACGTCGCTAGGTTTTTACGAAACGGACAAATATATACTTATAACGGACAAATCGAAGCCGGAAATAGCTTTTTATACATACAAAGACCACAAGCTGACCCTTGTCAATAAGTCGGCGGCCAGAGTCGGCGGCTCAAAAGGCGACAAGATCAAGCAAGGCGACTTCAAAACCCCTACAGGCTCGTACGACTTTGTAAACAAACTAGGAAAACTAAATACTTTTTACGGCCCTTTCGCATATGCGACAGACTATCCAAACCTGTACGACGTAGTTAACAAAAAAGGCGGCAACGGCATCTGGCTGCACGGAATGCCGACAGACGGCAACAGGACGCCGTCCACGAGGGGATGCGTAGTCGTAAACAACGACTATCTGGTAAATCTAGACAAAAAAATCACATACCAAAAAACGGTGCTTATCATAGACGACAAGCCTCTGCCTAAAACATCGAAAGACGACGTAGCGACTATACTCGCCTCTATGTTCCAATGGAAAAAAGCATGGGAAAGAAACGACCTAAAGGGCTATCTGAATTTTTACGACGAAAAGTTCAGAAGATTCGACGGAATGGAGAAAAAGGCGTTTAGCGCTTATAAGCAGAGAATTTTTGGCAAAAACGAACCCAAAAAGATAGTCTTTAGAGAGTTTGAGGTGACGCCTAACCCAACCAGTACGGGCGAAAAAATATTCAAGGTCAAATTCTACGAGGAGTATTGGGCTCCGTCATTTAAGTTTAACGGCGTAAAAGATCTATTCGTAAAAGTAGAAAACGGCAAAATGACGATAATGGCAGAAAGATAATATTTTGAAAAAATTGCTACTCGCGGCCTTCGCCGCGCTCTCCCTAAACGCCGCAAACCTGCACTTTAGCCTACACAAAATGGAAACAAAAAAAGGAGATACGCTCTTTATCATAGGCGGCATACACGGCAACGAGCCCGGCGGCTATTTTGCGCCGATGCTTTTTTTGTCGCACTATAAGATAACCGAGGGCAACGTCTGGGTGGTTCCCAACCTCAACTTCGACAGCATTCTGCAAAACCAGCGTGGTATCTACGGCGACATGAACAGAAAGTTCTCGATAATAAAAAAAGACGACAAAGACAAAGAGATAGTCGAGGACATAAAAAAGCTGATGCTAGACCCAAAGGTCAGCCTTATCCTAAATCTTCACGACGGGCATGGATTTTATAGGCCGATACCGAAAAACGATCTATTTAATCCTAAAGCTTGGGGACAGGCCTTTATCATAGACCAGCAGGCGCTTGCCGGGGCGAAATACGGCAATCTAGCAGAAATCGCGTCAAAGGTGACGAAAAAGAACAACATAATTTTACAAGAAGACGTACACGAATTTAACGTCAAAAATACCGAGACAAAAGATAAAGATGAAGCCATGAGGCAGAGTCTGACCTATTTCGCCATCCAGAACAAGAAACCCGCGATGGCCGTAGAAACGAGCAAGAACATATCCGATTTGCCTACAAAGGTCTTGTATCAGCTAAAAAGCTTCGAAGAGTTCATGCAGCTTATGAACATAAAATACAAAAGAGACTTCGAGCTAAACCTCAAAAACGTAACGGCGCTTTTAAAAGAGTATGGGGAGCTTGAAATACCGCCGCTCAAGATCAAGCTTCCGCTAAGCGACATGAAACCATCGATAAGATATTTCCCTATAGACGCGAAAGGCGTGGTGTACAAGAGCCAAAACCCCCTGGTCGCCGTCATAAAAAGCAAAACCGGATACGACGTCTACAACGGCAACATCAAGGTTTCATCCCTTTCGACCCAAAGCTACGCATTCGACGACTCGCTAAAAGAGGTAGAGGCGATATCCGACGGAAAAGCCCAAAAAGCCGCGATAGGCTCATATCTCAACGTCAAAAACAGTTTCAAAATAAACGTGCCGAGCGGTTACAGGCTAAACATAATCGGCTTTAGCAAAAAAGGCGTAGAGAACGAAAGCGGTATAGAAGTTGCAAAATCCGCATTCGACAAGAACTACTCTCTGGATAAATCCGCAAAAATCTATAGAGCCGAGATATACAAAGGCAAAAGCTTTTGCGGCATGGTAGTCGTAAAATTTGATTAAGGAGAACGTATGCAGTTAGGAACGAAAGCTCCGGAATTTTGCCTCAAGAACCAAGACGGGAACGAAGTCTGCTCAAGAGATTTCAAGGGCAAATGGATGGTTATCTATTTTTATCCGAAAGACGACACTCCGGGATGCACGACAGAAGCTTGCGAATTTACGGCGGAGTTCCCGAACTTTCTGGATATGGACGCGGTAGTTTTGGGCGTTAGCGCCGACAGCGTAGAAAAACACAAAAAATTCACAGACAAACACTCTCTAGCAATTACGCTTCTGTCAGACCCGGAACACAAGATGATAGAGGCTTACGGCGCTTGGAGAGAGAAGAACATGTGCGGCAAAAAATATATGGGGATAGTACGCTCTACGGTGCTCGTAAACCCTAAAGGCGAAGTTGCGTTTTACTGGGATAACGTAAAGGCAAAAGGGCACGCCGAAAAAGTAAAAGAGCAGATAGCAAAACTCCAAAAATAATCTTCAGCAAAAAAGAGATAGAATTTAGCCCTCGTTTTACGAGAGGGCTATCCATATCCCACACGCAAGAGTCCTTGAAAAGGTTGCGAAACAGAAGTTTCGTCATGAGCTTGCGGAGGAAAAAACCAAAATAACATTACACAAGGAGCATTCATAACATGGTTACAATGAAAGATCTATTGGAGTGCGGCGTACACTTCGGCCACCAAACAAGAAGATGGAATCCGAAAATGAAAAAATTCATATTCGGCGTTAGGAAAAACATCCATATTATCGACCTTCAAAAAACGCTAAGATATTTCAAATACACTTACAACGTTGTTAGAGACGCTGCGGCCGAGGGCAAAACTGTCCTTTTCGTAGGCACAAAAAAACAAGCTAGCAACATGATAAAAGAGCACGCAATCAGAGCAAACTGCCCATATGTTAACTACAGATGGCTAGGCGGTATGCTAACAAACTTCAAAACTGTTAGACAATCAATCAGAAAACTAGAAATTATCGAAGATATGATCAAAACAGGTCAAATCAACCTTCTAACAAAAAAAGAGGCTCTTATCCTAAACAGAAAAAAAGAGAAACTTGAAAACTATATCGGCGGTATCAGACATATGAAATCTGCGCCGGATATGATATTCGTACTTGACGCGCAAAAAGAGAAAATCGCGGTTCAAGAAGCGAACAGACTGAGAATCCCTGTAGTCGCGCCACTTGATACGAACTGCGATCCGGACCTAATCACTTACCCAATCCCGGGCAACGACGACGCTATCAGAGCAATCGAACTATTCTGCAAAGAGATGGCGGACGCTATCATCGAAGGTAGAAGCTCAAACGAAAAAGCCGAAGAAGCTGCGGAAGAGGTAACCGAAGCTGAAGTTGCCGAAGTAGTTGCGGAAGTTAAAGAAGAAGCAAAAGCAGAAGAAGGAGCAGAGTAATGGCAGCCGTTACAAGCGAACTTATAAAAGAACTTAGAGACAGAACTGCGGCCGGTATGCTTGATTGCAAAAAGGCTCTTACCGAGTGCGATGGAAACCTTGACGAAGCAATCGACTGGCTAAGAAAGAAAGGTCTATCGGCTGCCGCCAAAAAAAGCGGTAGAACCGCAACCGAAGGTACTATCACTATAGAGGTATCTGCGGACAACAAAAAAGCGACAATTTCAGAAGTAAACTGCGAAACGGACTTCGTAGGTCAAAACGAAAACTTCATAGAGTTCTGCGCCAGCACGACTGCGCATATCCATACAAGCGGTATCAAAAGCGTTGACGAGCTTATGGCTTCAACGATTAACGGCAGCGCGTTCTCTGACCACCTATCCGTAACTATCAGCAAAATCGGCGAAAACATCGTAGTTAGAAGATTTGCCGAAGTATCTGTAAGCGAAAACGGCTGCGTTAGCGCATACAAACACGCTAACGGAAAAATAGGCGTTCTTGTTGCGGCAGAGTGCGACAGCGCAAAAACTGCCGACGCTGTTGCCGGCGTACTAAAAGATATAGCTATGCACGCCGCCGCTATGAATCCAAACTACCTAGACGAAACGGAAGTTCCTCAAGAAGATCTAGACAGAGAAGCCGAAGTTGCAAAAGCCCAGCTAGAAAAAGAGGGTAAACCGCAAGCTATGTGGGACAAAATCATCCCTGGAAAACTTGTAAAATTCAAAAAAGACAACTGCCTAGTAGATCAGCCGTTCGTAAAAGACGACAAAAAAACAGTTAAGGAAGCTCTGGAAGCCGCGGCAAAAGCTGCCGGTGGAACTGCAAAACTAACTGCTTTTGTAAGATTTGAAGTAGGCGAAGGCCTAGAGAAAAAAGCTTGCGACTTCGCAAGCGAAGTTGCGGCTCAACTAGCCAAATAATTATTCCCCTATAATTTCCCCGCCCAAAGCGGGGAAACTTTCAAACAAAAGGCTCTAAATTGCTAAGCGCCAAAAATCTCTCCCACTCTTTTGATTACAACCTTTTCGACAATATAAATATTGAACTTAACGCAAAAAAATCGACAGCCATTTTAGGCGTCAGCGGAAGCGGAAAATCTACCCTCCTGCATATCCTATCGTCGTTTCTGGAGCCGAAAAGCGGAGAGGTGTTTTTTGACGGGAAAAATATATACTCCCTAACCGCCAAAGAGCTTGTAGAGTTGCGAAAAAACGAGTTTGGCATCATCTTCCAATCCCACTATCTCTTCAGAGGTTTTAGCGCGAAAGAGAATCTGGAGGTAGCCTCCATAATGAGCGGCGAGCCGGTAGACGAGGCTTTGGCCGATAAATTTGGCGTAGCCCATGTGCTTAACCAGCCGATCTCTACGCTATCTGGCGGTCAGCAACAAAGGATCTCCATCGTTAGGGTGCTCACCAAAAAACCACGGGTTATATTTGCGGATGAACCGACGGGAAATCTCGACAAAGATAGCGCAAAACAGGTAATGTCTACTATTTTTGAATATATAGATACAAACTGCGCCTCACTGCTTTGCGTAACGCACGACGAAAATCTCGCGCACTCCTGCGACTTTGTATATAGATTAGAAAAAAATGCGCTAATAGCCGTAAAATGAATCAACTACTCCCGTTTATCGCGCAAGAATCGGTGATAACTTTTATGCTTTTGTTTGTGCGCTTTTCATCCCTTTTCGCTTTTATGCCTTTTTTTGCCCATACATCGGTGCCTGTTTCGGTCAAAGGCGCGCTAGCCCTATATTTTACGGTGATTTTTTATACGGTAATTCCGACGGCAAACATAGAGATGACGTCGAGCACCCTTATGACGGCAATACTTATGGAAGCGACCTTCGGTTTTATAGCCGGCTTTTTGGTCTCCACCCTTTTTGCCGCAGTCGGATTTGCGGGGGAGCAGATAAGCATGGTTATGGGGTTTTCTATGGCTAGCGCATACGATCCGCAAACACAGCAGAGTTCGCAGGTAATCAGCGTAATGCTCAGCTTTTTTACGCTTTTGATACTTCTGGCTGCGGACGGACATCATTTGATCATAAAGTACATCGAATACTCGCTAAAAGAGGTTCCCATAGGGCAGTTCGCGCTCACTAAGGGGTATCTGGAATACTCGATACTATCAGTAAAAAACATCTTTCTGATAGGCTTTACGATAGCCTTCCCGCTGATGGCTTTATCGCTGCTTTCGGATATTATCTTCGGCATGATCATGAAGACGATGCCATCATTCAACCTTCTGGTCGTCGGTATGCCGATAAAAGTGATACTGGGAATAGCCGTATTGACGGCTATTATGACTTCGATCGCGCTTATTTTTAAAGAAAAGTTCGTCGAAATTATAAACCATATGTTACTTCTTTTGTAAAAGCTAAAATAAATGTTTAAAAATATAAAATTAATAGCTATTTAATAAAAAGCCAAGTTCTTAAGGTCAATAAATGCAAGTACTGCTAATAAATCAAAACGCTACAATCGAGAGGCTTGTAAAACTAAGCTCCGGAAAGCTCGGGTATGAGCTAGCGACCGCAAAAGATATTTCCGACGTGGCAAGTGCGGCATACGGTTTTATTATAATAGACAGCGACCTGTATAACGACGAAGAATTTGCAATATTAAAACAAAATTTTTCAAACGCAAAATATATACTTATAATAACAAAAGGCGCCGAGAGGCCGGAAGGTTTCGACGTATATGTAGAAAAGCCGTTCTTGCCAACGGAGCTTGTAGATATTTTTAGCTCTCTAGCCTCTAGCGTTAGCGATGATTTTTTTGCGGACGACTCCGTATTCGACAACGCCGAATCGGAGATGGGAACATTCGATGCGGACACATCGCTTGCGGCCCCATCCGTGGAAAACGAAGAATCTTTAGACGATACGTTTGGCGCACTAGAAGATGACTTTGGTTCCATATCCCTCGAGGAACATCCGGCAGATTTGGAAGAGATGGGAGAGTTGCAATTAGAAATGCCGGACGAGCATCCCGCATTTGAATCTGAAGAGTTGACCCTTGATGACAGCGACAGCATAAAGTTGGACGAGCAGATAGGCGACATTCAGGACGAAATGAAAGATATAGATTTTGGCGACGAACTCGCCCATATCGATACGGACGAAGGCTTGCCGGAGATAGCGGAAGAATCGCCTGATATCACTATGGATATAGAAGAGGAGCCGCTCCTTGAAGAGAAACAAAACTATGAGGAAGAGCTGGAAATAGATAATCTCCCGGCGGCACAAGACGATGAGCTTGCGGGAATGGGCGATTTCTCTTTTGATAACGAAGGCGGACTCGGACTAGACGAAGACGAAATCGAAGAAGAGCCTACGCAAAACGACGCACACATTTTGGACGAAGACGAAGTAAACAAGCTAAAAAATCTATTAGACGAAACAGAAGAGGAAAAATTGGAAAACGAAGATTTCGATATAGAAAATATAAAAATACATAACGACGAGCTCGGCTCTTTGACGGAAGAGTCATTAGCCGAAGCGCTAGGCGTAAGTCTTGACGATATGCCGTCCACTGAAAGCGGCGATGATTTCGGGAGCGATCTCGATGGCGGGCTGGATAGTATTACAAACTCTCTGCCAGATATTAAAGATAATACGGTTGCCGCGGCTACCACAAATATTCCGGCAAATGCGATACAGTTAAACCCTAACCAAAGCATTACAATCTCTCTTGATGCGTTAAAAGAGCTTCTGAATATGGCAGACGTAACGATAAACATAACGCTTAGCAAAAAACAATGAGCGGCTCCATTCTCGTAGTATCTGGGCCTAGCGGCTCCGGCAAAACAAGTCTTGCCAGAAAACTGCTTGACATAGTTCCAAACTGCTACTTCTCAATATCGACAACGACCAGAAAACCGAGAGATGGGGAAGAAGACGGCGTCGACTATCATTTCATATCAAAAGATCAGTTTTTGTCCGAGATAGACGATGGCGGCTTCTTGGAGTGGGCCGAAGTTCACGGGAATTTTTACGGCACGTCGTTTCGCCCGATAGAAAAAGCTTTAGCCGAGAATAAGATAGTAGTGCTTGATATAGATGTGCAAGGCCATAAAACACTCAGGGAGAAATTTCCAAAGCTTGTAACATCAGTTTTTATTACGACAAAAAACATGAGCGTCCTCAAACAAAGACTATCGTCTAGAAATACGGAAACCACGGAGATACTAGAACAAAGGGTCATAAACGCAATAAGCGAAATGAGGTCGATAGGCGAATACGACTACTTCTTCGTAAACGACGACTTTAACGAATCATTGGAGGCGCTGACGGCGATAGCTACCGCCTCTAGATTCAAACAAAGCCTAACCGACAACGACTCATTTATTAAAAGCTGGAAGATATAAAACAACTTTTTGTATACTTTGACAATTTAAAAGAAAGGCATTATATGGGTTCATTTAGTATATGGCATTGGGTGGTCGTTCTACTCATCGTGCTACTTCTATTCGGTGCGAAAAGAATACCTGAGCTTGCAAAAGGTCTAGGGAGCGGTATAAAAAACTTCAAAAATGCGATCAAAGAAGACGAAAACGAAGCTGCAAAAACGGCTGAGGCTAAGCCTGTAGAAACGACTGCTACTGCGCAAAATACACAACAAACGACGACTACGGCTCAAGCTACGGAGCAAAAACCGGCAAACACAGACGCAAACAAAGCCTAAAAGCATTCAATGAAAAAAAGCGTCAAACATCACATCTCCACAAAGCTATCAGAACATAAAATCCCGGAGCTTCAAAAGCCTAAAGAGGCTAGCTTCGGGCATTTTGCTTCCCCGGTAGCCTTCTCGCTTGCCAAAGAGCTGAAAAAATCACCAAACCAAATCGCCGCAGAACTTGCCGAAATACTGCACGATCCGGACCATTTTGATAGCGTAGAGGCCATAAGCGGCTTTATAAATTTCAAACTATCTAGCGCATTTTTGGATAAATTTGCAACCCAGGCCTTAGAGAAAGGTTTTGATTTTGCAAAACCAAAAGAGCTGGACAAAGAGAAAATCCTTCTAGAATTTGTCAGCGCCAACCCTACCGGCCCCCTTCATATCGGGCATGCCAGAGGCGCCATATACGGCGATGCGCTTTTGCAGATAGGCAGATACCTTGGGCACGACATAACAAGCGAATATTACGTAAACGATGCCGGCAGACAGGTATACCTACTTGGCGTCTCGATATACTTAAGGGCAAAGGAGGATATTCTAAAAGAGAATGTAGAGTATCCGGAAGAGTTCTATAGAGGCGAATACATATACGAGCTTGCGGAAGAAGCCGTAAGAGAGTTCGGCAAAGAGGCTTTTGCAAACGAGGATATTATAAGCGCTCTTTCTGTTTGGGGAAAAGATAAGATGATGGTGGAGATACGCCAAAATCTTGATATGGTAGGTATAAAATTCGACAACTTTGTCAGCGAAAAAGAGGTGTTTAGGGGCTGGGAAAATGCGAAGGCAAAACTGGATGAACACTCCGCCCTATATGAAAACGAGGGGAAGATTTGGCTTAGAACTACCGAGCATAAAGACGAAAAAGACAGAGTCGTGGTCAGGGAAAACGGTGAGCCTACATATCTAGCCGGAGATATCACATATCACAAAGATAAGTTTGAAAGAAATTTTGACAAATATATCAATATCTGGGGCGCAGACCATCACGGATATATCTCAAGGGTAAAATCCGCGATAGAATTTCTAGGATACGACTCTTCAAAACTTGAAGTGCTTCTATCTCAAATGGTGGCGCTTTTGAAAGACGGCGAGCCATACAAAATGAGCAAACGCGCCGGCAACTTCATACTGATGAAGGATGTCGTAGAGGATATCGGTTCCGACGCGCTCAGATTTGTATTTCTATCTAAAAAGTCGGATACGCACCTAGAGTTTGACGTCTCCGACCTAAACAAAGAAGATAGTACGAATCCGGTATTTTATATCAACTACGCGCACGCCAGGATCTGTTCTTTGTTTGAAAAACGCGGGGTGACTTTTGAGCACGCCAAAGGCATAAAGCTACCGCATTTGACGGACGACGAAAAAGAACTTTTATTTACCGCTATGCTTCTTGGAGACGCTTTAGAAGATGCGTTTGTAACCAGAGACGTCCAAAAAATTACGGAATACCTCAAAAGTCTAGCCAACAGGCTTCATAGGTTCTATACCGAAAATAGGATTTTGGGTTCCGACAGAGAAGATGTTTATCTGAAGATATTCGCGGTGGTGGCGCTCAGCCTAAGAGTCGGCCTAAAACTACTTGGTATCGAAGCTAAAGAGAAGATGCAAAGAGGGGAGTAACCTATCCTCTTTTTGCCTCAAACTCTCTCAAAAACTCTTCCAAATCGTATCTTTTTCTATACTCTTCGCTCATTAGATGGACCAAAATGTCTCCCATATCGACTATAGTCCAATCGTCGCTATCATCGACATTCAGAATAGTCTCGCCATCTTTTTTTAGTGTTTTCTTCATCTCGTCCACAAGCATTAGAGCGTGTTTTGAGGCTATGGAAGTGGCGACTACGACGGCGTCTACGAAATATCCGCTATCCGTTAGGTCAAAAATCTCTATATTTTCTGCTTTTTTCTCATCTAGCAAATCAGCTATTTTTTTACATCTCTCTTTAATAGTCATATATTTTTCCTTTTACTATAAAAACTAACCGCGTCCTCTCTGATTTCTGGCGGCAACATCTCGCCGTCCAACGTATTTCTAAAATCGGTAGACGAAAACGGACAATCCAAAACAATTGTTTTATACTCGCTTTTTGCGCCGCCGCCCCTTGAAATCACGACCGGTGTAACGAGCGACAATAACTCTTCGCTTCTGTGCCATTTCGGCAAGTCCAAAAGATTGTCGGAGCCTATTATTAGATAGATTTTATCATAGCTTTGCTTGCCGCCTTTTTCGATTAGCTCCCCTACGGTCTCTATAGTGAAAACTCTTCTTCGCTTTTTTATCTCTATATCGAGCACTTCCACAAAGCCGTATTTTGAAAATACTTTCCGTAGCCACTCATACCTTTTTTGGGGCGGAGCGTTGTAGCTATCTTTAAATGGATTAATAAACGTAGGCACGATAAAGAGTTTGTCTATATCAAGCTCTTCAAAGCATAGCTTTACGGCCTCCTCGTGGCATTTGTGCACAGGATCGAAGCTGCCTCCAAAAATAGCAAAATTTCCCAATAACACCCTTTTTTGCGGTTATTTTGGCAAAGCGGAGGTTAAATAATATTTTAAACCCCTATTTGAGATAATACGAAAGGTGTCTATTAAAGAAAATTAACCGCCAAAAAGGAGTTTGATTGAAATTAAAATCGATAAAAGAGCTGGATATTACCGGCAAGACGGTTTTTATAAGATGTGATTTTAATGTTCCGACAGACGACTACGGCAACATAACTGACGATAGGAGGATATACTCTACCCTTCCGACGATTAGCTACTGCGTAGATCATGACTGCAAAGTGATTTTGGCAAGCCATTTCGGCAGACCGAAGGCCGGAACTTTTGATGAAAAAAATTCCCTAAAACCTGTAGCAAAAAGACTTCATACGCTTCTAAAAAGGGATATACTGCTCGCTTCTGACGTATGCGGAGAGGACGCGACAAATAAAATATCCGGGCTAAAGGCCGGGGATATACTTCTTCTTGAAAATTTAAGATTTGAAGAGGGTGAGACAAAAAACGATATCGAGTTCGCAAAAAAACTAGCCAACGGCGTAGATATTTATATTAACGACGCATTTGGCGCAAGCCATAGAGCCCACGCATCGGTAGACGCGCTCCCGTCACTATTTGCGGAAGATAAAAAAAGCGCCGGCTTCCTACTGCAAACGGAAGTCGCATATCTGCACGACGCGCTTGCCACCCCGACAAGGCCTTTTGTCGCAGTAGTTGGAGGAAGCAAGGTTTCCGGCAAGCTAGAGGCGCTGACTAGCCTACTTCCAAAAGTAGACAAGCTGGTTATAGGCGGCGGCATGGCATTTACGTTTTTAAAAGCGCAAGGCTACAATGTCGGCAAGTCGCTTGTTGAAAGCGAGCTAATCGACGAGGCCAAAAAAATCATGCAAAAAGCAAAAGATCTCGGCGTAAAACTATATCTTCCCGTCGACATAACGATAGCCGACAAATTTGCAGAAGATGCGAAAGTTGACCAGTGTACGGCTCAAGAGATTCCGGACGGCTGGATGGGACTTGATATAGGCGACGCATCTATCGAGCTTTTCAAACTTGCGCTAAAAGATGCCAGAACGGTGCTCTGGAACGGCCCTATGGGCGTATATGAAATGGACAAGTTCTCAAAAGGAAGCTTCAAACTCTCCCACCTTCTTGCGCAAAGCAGCTCGACTACGATAATAGGCGGCGGCGACACGGCAGACCTCGTGCAAAGAGCGGGGGACACAGAGGGCATGACGTTTATCTCCACCGGTGGCGGCGCAAGCCTTGAGCTACTAGAGGGCAAAGAGCTTCCTGGTGTTAAATCGGTAGAGGCCAAAAGATGATAATAGCCGGAAACTTCAAGGCAAACCATACAAGGGCTAGCACGGCCGAGTATCTGTCTGCGCTAGACTCATTGTCCGACCAAAAAGGGGAAGAGGATAGTATAGTCATATTCCCTCCCTTTACGGCGCTTGATAACTACACTCTAAAAAATATCAAAATAGGCGCGCAAAACGGCTACCCCGCAGAAAAAGGCTCGTATACCGGCGAAATATGCCTTGAGGCGCTCTTGGAATTTGACATAGACACAATTCTTATCGGCCACTCAGAGAGAAGGCATATACTAAAAGAGTCGCAAGATTTTATAGTCAGAAAATACGAGTTTTTCAAACGCAACAACTTTAATATTTTCTATTGCGTAGGTGAGCCTATAGAGGTAAGGCAAAAAGGGATAGAGAGCGTTATGAACTATATAGATAAGCAGCTCGAAAATATAGACGTAAGCTACCAAAATCTTATCATAGCGTATGAGCCGGTATGGGCGATAGGCACGGGACTAACGGCAAGCGTGGAAGACATAGAAGAGGTGCATAAAGCCATCAGGGAGAGGGTTGAGACACCTATACTTTATGGAGGAAGCGTAAACGCATCAAACGCGGCCGATATTCTAAACAGCTCGTTTGTGGATGGCGTACTGGTTGGCGGAGCTAGCCTGGTGGCCGAAGATTTCTATAAAATTATAAAAGCATCTGCGAATATTTCTTAAAAAAGGGGAACAATATATGGTAATGAAGGGTAAAAAAGGTCTAATAATAGGCGTTGCAAACAATAAATCAATAGCATACGGTATAGCGAAAGCATGTAAAGAGCAAGGGGCCGAGCTTGCTTTTACGTATCTAAACGAACAGCTTGAGAAAAGAGTAAGGCCTATAGCCGAGGAGTTTGGCTCAAAACACGTTTACGAACTAGACGTCCAAAATCCTGAGCATATAGCGGCTCTAGCAAAATCTATCGAAAAAGATTTCGGCAAAATCGACTTCTTCGTTCACGCGGTGGCATTTGCTCCAAAAGAGGCTCTTGACGGCGCTTTTATGGACACAACGAAAGAAGCGTTCGAGATAGCGATGAACGTATCGGTGTTTAGCCTTGTGGAGGTAACAAAGGCGCTTGCTCCCGTTATGAACGAAGGCGGTTCAATACTAACGCTAAGCTACCTAGGAGGAGTTAAATACGTTCCGCATTACAACGTTATGGGCGTAGCAAAAGCGGCGCTTGAGATGTCCGTTAGATACCTTGCGGTCGATCTTGGCACAAGAGGAATTAGGGTAAATGCGATAAGCGCAGGCCCTATCAAAACGCTTGCCGCTTCAGGAATAGGCGATTTCAGATTTATCCTAAAATGGAACGAGGCAAACTCTCCTCTCAGAAAAAACGTAACTATCGAAGAGGTAGGCAATAGCTCCATGTACCTGTTAAGCGATCTTTCATCCGGTGTAACAGGCGAAATCCACTATGTAGACGGCGGATACAACATCATGGGTATGTGCGCAGTCGAGGAAGAAGACGGCAAAGCCACAATGGTCTGGGATAAATACGCCTCACAAAACTAATTACCGCTTTTTATTTCTATAAACTCCATAGGCTCTTTAGAAAATCTACTAATTTCTACGCCGTTATATTCGGCGTAGTTTTGGTAGCCTGCGATTACTTTTTTAGGCATCTGAACAATCTTAGTTTGACATCTATCTATAACCACTTTCTGTTTTTTTTGAAGAAGCCAGAGAACCCCCTACTATAGCGCCGCCTATAGTGGCGGCCGTTTTGCCGTCAGCCTGTCCGAACTGATTGCCTATAAGTGCGCCCACGGACGCCCCAAGCAGCGTCTCTAGCGCATCCGCACCGCCTCTTTCATAATAGCTCTCAGGGTAACAGTCTTTTAGCTCTACAGACTCATAAACCTCAGTAAAAACGGGCTCGCTTCTGGTAACTTTTAGTTTTTGATCGGCGCATAAAATAGTAGATAAAAAAATAGCAAGTAGTAAAACCGCCCTCATAATCAATCCTTTTAGAGATTTTTTATGAGTTTATCGGTTATTTTTTGAAGAGTTGTTTATTCGCAGTCGAAATAAGCCAGGCAGCTGCCCCATGTAAGCCCGCCGCCAAAAGCGTCAAGAAGCATCAAATGGCCTTTTTTCAGCTTTCCGGTTTCATACATCTCATTAATCGCCATAGGTATGGATGCCGCGGATGTATTGCCGTATTTGCCGACCGTAAGAACGACTTTCTCATCCGGCAGCCCTACGCTATCGCCCACGGCCTTAATTATTCTGTAGTTTGCCTGATGCGGAATGAAATAATCTATAGCCGACGAATCCATATTGTTCGCCTTGAGCATATTTACGCAGTCCGACGCCAGCGTTTTGACTGCCAGCTTGAAAGTTTCGTTGCCTTTCATCTTTATGTTAGAACCGCATACTCCGCCCTCAATTCCTTTCGGTGCGAGAGGAGTCACAAGAAAGTCCCAATACCCGCCGTCAGCGCTTGTATGTATATCAAGGATTGCGTTTTCCCTGCTATCGGAGGCCGTTATAATGGCGGCTCCAGCGCCATCTCCAAACAGAACACATGTTGTTCTGTCGGTATAGTCTACAATTCTGCTTAGCGTCTCGGCGCCGACTACGAGAACCGTTTTTTTCATGCCAGATTCTATATACGCCTTCGCCACGCTAAGCCCGTATATAAACCCGCTGCACGCAGCGCTTATATCAAACGCCGCTACGTTCTTGATTCCAAGTTTGTCGGCCAAAATACACGCGGTTGACGGCATACATAAAAAATCGGGAGTAATAGTCGCAAAAACTATCAGATCTATGTCTTCTTTATTTATTTTTGCGCGTTCGATGGCCTTAATAGAAGCTTTCAGGGCAAGATCGGAAGTCAATTCGCCGGCCGCGGCGATCCTTCTCTCTTTAATGCCGGTTCTTTTTAAAATCCACTCGTCCGAAGTATCGACTATCTTTTCGAGTTCTTCGTTTGAGAGTATTTTCTCGGGAACATATGCGCCTATCGACTTAAAAACGGCGAAGCTCAATTTTTCGCCTCTAACGATGCTTTTATATGCGTATTAACATCGGACTTTACAAAATTTATCGCTTGGAAAATAGCGTTTTTTATAGCCTTCGGATTACTCTTGCCGTGGCTAATAATCACCGCTCCATTTATACCAAGAAGCGGCGCGCCGCCGTATTCCGCATAATCTATCTGTTGTTTTAGGCTAGAGAATACTTTTCTCATAAATACGGAACCAAAGGATGCAAAAGCCGATTTTTTGATATGATGCTTCATAAATTTACCGATAGTATCAGCTACGCCTTCGCTAGTTTTTAAGACTATATTGCCTACGAAGCCGTCGCATACGATAACGTGAACGGAGCCGTCAAAGATATTGTTTCCTTCTACGTTTCCTATAAATTCAGGCATAGATTTAAGCATTAAGGCCGCCTCTTTGGTTACCTCGTTGCCCTTCGTCTCCTCTTCGCCGTTTGTGAGTATCCCGACTTTGGCTTTCTTGACACCCATGATAGCCTTTGCATAAGCAAGACCCATTATTCCGAATTGGTATAGGTGCTCCGGTTTGCAATCAACATTCGCCCCGACATCCAAAACCAGGCTTTTTTGGCCGTCATTTACCGTAGGCATTAGTGTTGCTATCGCAGGTCTAGCTATGCCGTCTATTCGTCCTATTCTAAGGGTAGCAAGGCTCATTGTCGCCCCACTGTGTCCAGCAGATACAACGGCATCCGCCTTACCATCCCTTACTAGTTCCGTGGCAACATAGATAGAGCTGCTTTTTTTCTTAAATACATCCGTAGCGTGATCATGCATAGATATAACATCGTCGGCATGCACTATGGAAATTTTGGATCTCATGTTTTCCGGAATCAAAGGCTTTATAGCACTTTCGTCTCCGACCAAAATCGCTTCAAATTTAGCTGTTTTAAGAGCCTCTAATACACCTGCAATAATCGGGCTTGGACCGAAGTCCCCGCCCATTGCGTCTATCGCTACTTTAATCATTAAATACTATTTTAGTGCGCCGGTTGTAGGGCTTGCTCTGTGTGGAAGTCTGTAAGAACCGTCTTCGCATTTAACAGGCATAGGAAGCGTAACTTTGTAGTGTGTTCTTCTTTTTGCAGCTCTTGTGTGGCTCACTCTTCGCTTTGGTACTGCCATTTTCTACTCCTTATAGATTTTCTAAAATAAACTCTTTGTCTTCAAGCTCTTCTTTTTTATGGTAATCGTTTTTAAATATCTCAACTTCGTCTTTTAAAAAAGCTTCGAAATCAAAAACACTACCATCGATTTCGACAATGTCGTAAACCTCGTCAAAACCTTTATAGGAGCCTTCGATCACTTTGATTTTGACCTCTTCTTCGAGGCGGTCAAAAAACTTTTCTCCGCTAACGTCGCAATTAACCTCTATTTTACCGTCAATTTTGCCTTCAACGACTAAAAAAGGGGGTTTACCAAAAAAATATCCGCAAAAGTGGGCAAAATCTTCACCGTCTCTGTATTCGACGGAAAACTCTTTGTTTTCTTTCGGAACTTTTTTAAGGTCTACTTTCATTAAGCTTTAGTGTATCTCTATTTGACTAAAGAAATAAGAGATTTCTCTTGCTGCGCTAGCCTCAGAATCACTTCCGTGGACCGCATTGGCATCGATACTTTCTGCAAAATCCGCTCTTATTGTGCCAGGAGCAGCCTCTTTAGGGTTTGTAGCGCCCATAAGCTCTCTATTTTTTGCTATTGCGT
>CAZMPN010000022.1:0-24701 GCA_964568395.1 uncultured Helicobacter sp.
CTTTCTTTATAAAAATCAAGCTCTTTTAAAATATCAAAATCAGAAAAAACCACAAGTTTATATTATCCTTGCTCTATGTCTGCCTCGGCAAGACTTCCATCTATAAATATTAAAAAACTAACCCTTTAACGATAACGCGACTTTTTCCTTGATCATACTACTCCACTCTTCCAAGCTGCCCGCAAAAGAGCCGTTATGAGGCTTGACTATGCTATTGTAGAAATACTCCATGGCGTTATATAGGCTGTCTTTGTTTAGCTCTGCCTCTATCGCGTCAGCCAGCATTACCGCAAAGACATTGTCCTCCTTGCCCTCGTGCCAAAGCTTGATATAGGTGCCGTCCGCGTATCCGTTGTCCTGCCTGAACTTATTGAGCGTATTTTTGATGATATACCGCTGATATAGCTCCTCGAAAGAGAGGCCCACCAAGCCGCAAAGCTCAAAAAAAGACATCACTATCTCACCCCTGCCGTTACGGGGAAATATATGCACTTCCAAATTTAGCAGATCGCGCACGAGCATCTCCGCCGCGGAGATGATGTACTCGTTGGACGACCCACCTACCCTTCTAGCCCTGATAATCCCGGCAGCCCTCTCCAGCATATCGTCATCAACATCGCCGTTCTCCATCAGCTCGGCGCTCATCAGAAAGTGCCAGATATCGACAAGCTCGGTCTTTGCGTTTTCTATATCGTTTTTGCCGTGCTTCCAATGCTTCCAGTCGAAGCTGTCGACAAACTCCGCCGTCTCCATCCATGCACACCTGCGGTAGTCGACATGCTTGCCGGTCTTGGCGCATATCTTTGTCTCTTTGTAGTCCGCGCCGTTCGTATATACGTTGAGCGACTCCTGCATTTCAAACATACTCTTTAGACGGCGGGCTTCTGTCGAGAGCATACGGCATCCTTTTTTTAAAAAAATATTTTTTTGTTTAATGCTAATAAATAAACCCTATTTTCTTCCTTCAAAACACAAAAAATAGCCTTAAAAATAAGACAAAATTTAACCTATTTAATCAGTCTAACTTAATAATTATTGTTTTTTCTATCAATATTTATGAAAGCCCTGAAATCATTGATATAATAAAATTTTATTTTTACAAATATTAATAAATTTAATTAAAAAACACGATTTAATTTAAAAATACTTCTAATCAATTAAATTTATATAGAGCTAAAATATCCATTATTAAAAAAATATATTTTGTAATAAATGCAATATTATCAGTATATTAGTGCATATTTTACAGCAAATAAAAATTTTAATTTCTTATTCTGATATATCTATTCCAAATAATTAAAAATTATATCTTTTTATTTACATTAATTTTACATTAAGCTTGCCAGGACTAGCATAAAAAGCATGCGGTCGTAAAAATACCGCTTATTTTTATCAAGGAGTGTCTATGGGATTAGGTAGAAGAGACGTGCTCAAATTGTCAGGTATTGCGGCGGCCGGTATGGCCACAAACGCCTTCGCATCGGGAACAAAAAAGGACGGTGCGGCGGCTTCATGCGCCAGCTTCGATGCCCCTCTGCCAAAAGCAAAAGGCAAAAGAGTAGTAGTCGTGGGCGGCGGCCCTTCAGGGCTTACGATAGCAAAATACGTCAAAAAATTTCACCCTGCCGCCGACGTCGTACTTATCGAAAAAAACAGAGAGTTTATGTCCGGCTTCATCAGCAACCTATATATAACAGGACTAACCGATCTTGAATTCATCACCCATTCGTATACGCAAGCGGCCTCAAAATTCGGCTATAGCTTTCTAAATGCGACCGTATACAACGTAGACAAGAAAAACAAAGTAGTCTATACGAACGAAGGCAAAGTGGCATACGATATACTCGTGCTATCTACCGGCGTAGATTATGACTACACGCCTTTTTGCGGAAATGATCTGGAGCTTGCGGCAAGACTAAAACAGGAGTATCCAGCGGCGTTTATCCCTGGCTCAGAAACGCTCCAGCTAAAAAATAAAATACAAAACTTCGAAGGCGGAACATTCATCCAGACGGTTCCGGGCGGAAACTACAGATGTCTTCCTGGGCCGTATGAGAGAGCCTGTCTTGTAGCGTGGCATATCAAAAAAAATAAACTCAAGGGCAAAGTAGTAATACTCGACTCAAATCCTGACATCACAATCAAAAAAGACGGCTTCCAAGCCGCATTCAAAGAGCTATACGGCGACATCATAGAATATATGCCGTCAAGCAAAATCAAAAAAATAGACCTAGCTAAAAAAACAGTCGATACGGATCTTGACAGCATAAAATTTGAAGACGCTTCTTTCTATTCCGGCGTCAGGGGTGCAAAAATACTCGAAACCATCGGAGTCGCAAAAAAAAGCGCAAATCCGTTTGAAGGAAACATCGACGAAAAAACATATAAAGTAGTCGGCGAAAACGATATCTACGTAGCCGGAGACTCGAGACCGATGCCTTTTTCCAAAAGCGGCAACACGGCAAATACGGAGGGCAAGATAGTAGCCAACATGATAGCGGCGAGACTGAGCGGCAAAAACTCGTCCTGGGAATCTCCGCAAACAATCTGCTACTCGCTAGTAAACGGAAACCCTATGGAAGGCATCTCCGTAAACGCTTACTACAAGTTCGACGAAGCACATAAAACATGGGGCTTTGACAGGGTCCAACTGATGGAAAAAAGATCGCCGACGGCAGGAATGGCCGATAAAACATGGGCGCAAGGCATCTACAGAGATCTGTTCGGTTGATAAAACAAAAACGGGGAGGCTCCCTTCCCTCCCCGAGCCTGTAAGTTTGAATATAAAAAGGAAATCAATGCAACGAAGAGATTTTGTTAAAACATGCATAGCCTTTAGCGCGGCGGCGCTGCTCTCTCCTTATATAAGCCCTCTTTTTGCCGACGAAGAGGAGTTTGCGAAGCTATACTCCTCTATCACGCAAGGCAAAAAAGTGCTCTCCGGAGACGGGAAAATAAAGCTAAAAATGGAAGAGAAGCCTGCAAACGCGATGAAGGCGCAAGTGGAAATAACCGTAGACTATCCGATGACCCAAAACGACTATATATCCAAAATATACGTCTTGGCTCCTAAAAATAAATTTTCGCACGCAATAACGGCAAGCTACACGCCAAAATCCGGCGCGGCATACCTCTATACGGAAATGAGAGTCGGCTTTCCGCAAGACGTTGTAATCATGGCTGAGACAAGCAAAGGTCAAATTTTTAAAATTACGAAAAATATCAAAGTCGAAGCCTCCGGTTGCGGCGGATAAGGAGATAAAATGGCTTTTAATCTTAGAGGGAAAATAGAGATAGAAAACCCGGAATACAAAGTAGGCGACGTAGTCAAGGTCAAATTCTTCGCGATACACGCAATGGAAAATGGGGTGACCGTAGACAAGGCAAGCGGAAGCGTAAGGCCTGCGGACTACATCAAGAGCATCAAGGTATCGTTTGGCGGCGAACAGGTGGCCTCATTTGACATAGGCCTATCCACGAGCCAAAATCCAAAAATAGTATTTCCGTACAAAGTGGCGGCTGCCGGCACGCTAAAAGCGGAGATAGAGAATAATAACGGCGAAAAAACGGAAAAAACATTCCAGGTTTCCCCGAAATAAAAGAGCCGCCGACTGCTAGCGGCGCTCTTTTCGTCTATCCGTTATCGTATCCGAGCACATCGGCGCATCTGAGCGCAGACGCGAAAGCCCAGTGGAAGTTGTAACCGCCTAGCTCTCCGTTTACGTTAAGCACCTCGCCGATGAAATAAAGTCCTTTTTGCAGCCTGCTTTGCATACTCCCCGGTTCTATTTCCGAAGTCTCCACGCCGCCTTTTGTTATCTCGGCCTTGCTCATTCCAAAATTCCCGGCCGGAGCGAATTCGTAGTTTTTCAACCTATGCAGCTTCTCTTTTTCTTCGTTTGTCAGCTTGTCTATTACCTTATCTTCGACGCCAACGGAAGCCAAGAACGCTTTTGACACCCTCTTTGGCAAGCCAAGCACGGAAGTTATCTGTTTTGTTCCGCCGTTTAGCAGTTTTTCTATCTCTACTCCCGGCAAAAAATCTATCGATATTAGGCCTTTTTCCCAATAGAGCGATGCATTTAGTATGGCTGGGCCGCTGATACCCTTGTGTGCAAAAAGGATGTTATCCTCAAAGCTTTTGTCGCCGACGGAGACCTTTGCTAAGACCGATACGCCGGAAAGCTCTTTGAACCAAAATTCGCCGGGCTGCACCGTAAATCCTACGAGAGCGGCCTTTGGCGTTATTATTTTGTGTCCGAATCCGCCCGCTATCTTATATCCTATGTCCGTGGCGCCGAGCACCGGATAGCTTACTCCGCCGCTTGCCACCACCAGATTTTTGCAGCCAAACTCCCCTTTTGAGGTATGTATGGTAAAAACCCCATTTTCGAACGAAGCTGCCGTCACTTTGGCATCCGTTATGATTTTATCTTTCGAAAATGACAACAGCGGGGAGATCAGCTCTCTTGCGGAGTGTGCACAAAAGAGTTGTCTGTTCTTGCAAACCTCAAAGGGCACACCCCATTTTTTGGCCAGCGAAACCATCTGTTTTGAGCTTAATCCATTCAGAACATCAGATATAAACTCCGTGTCTCCGGTATAGTTTTGGGCTGATATCGACTCGTTTGTGAAGTTACAGCGTCCACCGCCGGATACGGCGAGCTTTGCGGCAGGCTTGTCGTGCCCCTCCAAAATCAGAAAATCGCGTTTCAGATGCGCGCCGCACATAAGCCCTGACGCCCCGGCGCCGACGATGACGGTATCGACAAAGCGGCTCATGCGTCCCCTAAAAAGCTTTTTGCGTCAAACACTCCGCCTAAAAATGCATATTTATCTTCCGTCAGCTTCTTTTTTAGGTTTTCTATCGCGCTTGTTAGCTCATCAGAGCTGATGCCGTGCTCTATGGAGAGCTTGGCCTCGGCATACGCAGCCAGCAGGTCGCAAAACTTGGAGAGGGTGCCAAACATCGGAGAAAAAGCGTTGTTGTTGTATTCGCCAATTATCTGTGAAGCGTCGACGCTCCGTACCGTGCCGCCTTGCTGCATCTTGTCGACAAATTCGTCTTCTACGAAATAAAGTATCTCTTTTTGGAGATACTTTGGCAGCAGCGGCAGTATCTCGTTTTCCACAAGCTCTTTTTCGTACCCCTTGATAAGCTCGTCGAGCCCCTCCACGTTATATTTGATAGGCGAGATAATATCCCTTGTCAGCACCTCCGGCAAATCATGGAATAGACCGCCAAAAAAGGCGTTGTAGCGCATTTTTTCGCACCCGCCTAGGCCTAGAGTCAAAATATAGCTAAATATCGCCACCGTCAAAGTATGGCCCAAAACGGAGGTCTTTGGAATTCTAGGCATCTGCGACCATCTTTGCTGGAATCTAAGCTGTCCAACCATGCTTACAAACTCCGCCGTCCTGCTTTTTAGCATCAATCGCTGCACGCCGGAGAGTTCGTAGTGCTCTTCTATCTGGTTTTGGATGTTGCGCTTTATCTCCTCCACCCCGTACATCGTCGGACAGAAGTTGTAGATGATGTCAAACTCCCAGTTGGAAGCCAAGAAGTGCGCCGCCTGAAGTATCTTTTGCTCTTTCGTCTGCTCGGAGGATTCCAAAAACAGCTTCATCCTTCCAAAAAAGCTTGAGTCGGCAATCTCGGACTTCAGCTTGCCGAGAACAAACTCGTTTAGCTCATTTTTCTTTTTTGACGCCAGCTTATGGAAAACGGACGGCTTAATGTCGGTAAGCACCGTTCGCTGCAAAAACTCAAAAATGAAGCCTTCTATCAATGCGGTAAAATCTACCTTTTCGCCTCTCTCCTCTTCAAACTTCGCTAGCAGATACGCCAAAAACGCCTTATGAGCCTGCTTGTCCAGCTCGCAAAACTCCACGGGGCTTGCCTGGTCGTTCCATCTTCTGATGCTTGCCGCCACGAATACTCGCCTGATTAGGTTTTCATTTAACATTTTTGGCCTTTGATGCAAACAGCTCGGCATATAGCTTGATGCGTTTATCGTCCGGACTATTCGGGGTTTTGTTGTTTTTCTTTTTTGGATTTATCTCGTAGATATCGACGTCGGCAGCCGAGAAAACCGGCTTTATGAATATCCCGTTTTCGTTTGATGTAAACGACGATTTTGAGTACGCGCCGCCTTGCCAGTTGACGCCGATAGTCTTAAGTCTATTTTCTACGGCTCTGGCGCGAAGCAGCAGTTTCCACTCCCTCGCTCTTTTTTTTGGCCAAGCGGCAGGACATATTACCGCGTCGCAATCCCCGGAGTACAAAGAAAACAGCTCCGGAAATCTAAGGTCGTAGCATATGCTAAGTCCAAATCGAATCCCGTCAAGCTCGAACGAGACCGGATAATCGCCCGGCTCAAAGACCTTATCCTCTCCGCCGAAACCAAAAATATGCATTTTGTCGTATTTTGCCACTACTCCGTCAGGTCCGACGATAAAATAGCGGTTGAGATATTTTTTTGATTTTTGTTTGACGCTGCCGAAACCTATGTATATCCCGTATTGTCCGGAAATCGTATTGAAGAATTTTAGAGCTTCCGGTTCGTCGTATTTTGCAAGCTTCGCAATATCGTCCAGATGATAGCCGCAATATGAAAGCTCAGGCGTCAGCAGAAGCTTTGCGCCGTTTTTTGCCGACAGGGAGGCGAGCTCTTTTATCTTTGAAAGCCTATCATCAAACGAGAGCTTAAAATCCAAAGATAAAAGAGCTACTTTCACTACACAACTATCCTCTTGATTGAAGGATTTAGCCTTGTAATTATCTCGTAGCTTATGGTGTTATACCTCTTTGCCAGTTTCGTCGCATCGTCAAAGACGCACACAGAATCGTCCGCGGACTCTACGCATATATTATCCATCGATACCCTACCGACAAGCCTTGAGCCGTTTGGCAGGATATACTCTCCTTCGGCCTTTACCCTGAAAAAGCCGTCGGCATACCCTATATCATAAGCGGAAACCACGGTATCCGTATATATTTTGCCGGTTGCGCCGTATCCGACCGCCTGACCAGCTTTTAGGCTTCTAGAGGCTATTTTGTCGGCCCACAGGGACATTACGGGACGAAGCTCAGGCGAGCCGACCGCATTTGGCATATCCAAATAGCCGTAAAGGGCTATGCCGACCCTTGCCATGTCGAATTCGCCCAGAGCGCCGCTTCTAAACAGCCCGGCTGAGTTTTGCAAATGAAAAAGCGGTCTTTTTAGTTTATTGCTTTCACAAAACGCAACTACTGTTTTTTTAATTTCCAAAAAGTTTTTTTCTTGCCAAAAACTCTCCGTTGAAAGCTCGTCGGCGCTTCTTAGATGGGAAAATACGCCCACTAAATTCAGCTTAGAGGCGACTATTTTTTTAAGAGCCGCATCAAGCTCACTCGCCAAAACACCGCTTCTGTGCATACCGCTATCTACTTTTAGCTGCACGTTTGCGCCGGCAGGGATTTTGTCTATATCCTCGATGGAGTTAATGGCGTACGATATATTATCTTTTAGCGCAAAATCTGCGCATTCGGCGAGCACCAATATGTTTTTGAATATATCGCAAAGCCGCAGGGCTTCGTCACTATTTCTGACGACAGCGTTTTGGATGCCGTTTTTCGCGCACAGTGTGCCGAATTCGACCAGACCGTGCCCATAAGCGTTATCTTTTAATACCGCATACACCTTATCTATAGAGGCTTTTTTTGAGATTGTGGCTATGTTAAACCTGAGGGCATCCTCTCTTATTTCAATACGGGACATAACGGTTATTTTGTTTTATTGGCGAAAGTTTCAAAATCGGTAAATTTTTGCAAATTTCCGACTTGTATTTTGTACATCACTTTCCATCTGCCTTCTAGCGGCACTGAAAATTGTTTTGACGTATAGCTGCCGGCATTTTTTGCGAATTCGGTTATTTTGATATCGTGCCTAGACGTATCCGGCCTAGTAATCACAGCTGTAATGTTTGCATCTACGGCCTTGCCGGATTTGTCGGTTATGTTAAGCTCCAAATTTGCCGGAATATCTTTCATAAGGGACACTTTCGGAGTAGCCAAAAGATATTTTTCGTCAAACTCTCTCTGCAACGCGGCTATTTCATTGTAGTTTTTATCGAGTTCTCTGTATGCCATCATATGACTATTGTCCATCTCGACAGGGGTAGAGAATGCGATTTTTAGCATATAGACCAATCCGCCGACAAATAGCGCGCCAAAAGCAAGAAGACCTATAAGATAATAGTTTTTTTCTTGTTTCACACCGCCCTCCTTCTTTGATACATTCTATAAAAATATATACCTAGCGCCACAAATATAATCCCATAAAAAAGCGCCCTAAGTCCTTGCATGAAGTTTCTACTGTCGGAACCGATACTGGAATCTAGCTTGATACCCTTGCTTGAAGCGATCTCATCCGCAATTTCAGCCACACCGTTTAGCATTGCGGCAGAATATTTCGTATCTACAGAATTTTTATCCTGTGCCGCCAAAATAGGAATAATATACGTATTTAGTATCTCGTTTTTATTCACTATCTTCTGCAAATCATCGGAAACAGTCACATCTACTTTTTGTTCTTTTGCAGAAAAAACAACCAGCACATATGGCGCCTTCAAAGAAGCGGATACGTTTTTTTCATACTCTACTATGCCGTGCGTATCGGCAACAAGATGCGCAACGATCGAAACTCCGGTTTTCAGATATAGCTCATTCGTAATTTCAGTGATTTTGTCAAGCGAAGATTGTTTAATGACGTTTTCGTTTATTATTTCCGGCTTTGCAAAGCCGATAGAAGTCAGTAGTAATAAAGCGATAAAGCTTCTGCGGATTATTGTTCTCATCCGCAGAAGTCTATCACTAAAATTCTTTTAAATCAACCTACGTATAGGTGAAGTGGTGTTACAACCGATATAAGCGTAATAGCCGCAAGTATAACGAGGCCAATCGTCAAAATCATATTTTTACTCATTTGCCCCTCCTTACTTAGCGTCAACGACTTTTTTAACAGCCGCCGCATCGATCATTTTGATCTCTTTCTCGCCTTCTATCTTATAAAAGTTAGAAGCATTTTTTTGCTGCACAAGTAGAGCATTTGTGCCCAAAAAGCCGACGATAGAAAGAAGCAAAACTACAGCTATCAACATACCGCCGATTCCGTTTAGTCCAAACATATTTTCTCCTTCCTTACTTTTTAGGATTGCTCATCTCAGAATTTATGTAAGTTGCAACCGCCACAAATTGAGTTTTATTAAGCAGGCCTGATTTTTCAAATGAAGGCATATTACCGATATGGCCTTTTTTACCTTTTACAAGAACAGTTTCAGCTATGAACTTAGGTGTTCCGTAAGTAGATAGATCCGGAGCCATTCCGTTCATACCTTTTCCATCTTCGCCATGGCAGCTTGCGCATGAAGCGGCAAAAGCAGCCTTACCTTCAGCCACAACGGCAGCATCGGCAGATTTTTTAGCGCCAGACATATCTAGCACATAAGTAGCTATTTTTTTAGCAGTTGCATCGTCAGCAAGACCTGCAGGCATTTCACCCATAGGGAAAGAAAGACCTTTGGCGCCGTTTTTGATAGTTGACATAATGCCCTCTTCGTTACCCCATTTAGAAAGGTCGGCAGCTTTACCGTTCATACCGTCGCCGGTTTGACCGTGGCATTGTGCGCATTGAGCAAGGAATATACTCTCGCCCATAGCTTTCAACGTTGCATGATCAGCATTTGCATATTTAGCTTCAAACTTGCTATTGTGGGCTCTAACCTCATCATTGTATTCGCCAAGTTGTGAATACGCATTTAGAGGATAGCCGGCAAGCCAGTACCAGCCAGCCCAGATAATTAGAATCAAAAAGATAGCAAACCAACCGGTTGGAACATCGTTTTTATATTCACCGATGCCATCCCAGTTTTCTTCAGCCAAAGGAGCGTCAGAAGTCGACTTCTCCTTCATCTTTTTTACATATCCTGCAACAACATAAGCTGTTACAACAACGACTACGAAAAAGCCTAGACCACCAAGCATGGCGACTAGGTCAGAGCCGAAGTCGATTTTTCCTAGAAAACCTAGCATTTTTTTAGCTCCTTATTGTGTTTAGCTTTTTGCAGAATTAAATTTCTCAACAGGCGCATCGGATATGCTGTCATGAAGCATCATATCCGAATATTTTTCGTAATCCTTGTTGGTTTTTTTCTTGGATGTATACAGATGATACATATAAGCCAACATAAAAAATACGAGTAACGCTGTGCTAAGAAAATATGCGTAAGCCTGCACGAGACCTATATTCATCGCCCTGCACCTATTTTAGTCTGTTAAGATAAGCGATCAAGGCTACGATTTCTTTTACTTCGCCTTTCTCAAAAGCCTCTTTAACATCTTTGTCTTTCATGTCCGCAACAATCTCTTTAGCTTGAGCCATCATAAGTTTTTGTGCGTTTGCCCTGTCGCCAAGCTCAGTACTATTTGGTTGATCGTAAGGAACTTTGAAAACAGTTTTAACAGTATACGCCTCTGCATAAGCAGTATCCAGGTCTGCATTTTTTGTAAACAGCCATGGATATTTAGGCATTGTAGAACCTGGAACGATAAGTCCCGGATTTCTCATGTGATTTTCATGCCAGTCAGTAGTTCTATAGTTACCAACCCTGTGAAGGTCTGGCCCGGTTCTGATTGAACCCCATAGGAACGGTCTGTCATACGCATACTCACCGCTTAGGGAGTATTTACCGTATCTGTCCGTTTCAGACTTGAACGGTCTGATTAGCTGAGAGTGGCAAGAGTTGCAGCTCTCTTTTATATAAACTTGTCTACCAGCTATTTCAAGCGGAGTGTAAGGCTTTAGGCCCTCAATCGGTCTTGAAGCTTGAGCAAAGTTTGGAATTATCTCTATAAGACCAGCAAAAGAGATAACAACAAAAACGCAAACCGCAAAAAAGAACGGATTTTTTTCTAACCAATGAAACATAAGCTATATCCCCCTTCTCTTAAGCGCCCATCGGCGATGCAAATTGAGGCTCTTTTTCAAGCTTGCTTGCCGACAATGTTTTATACATGTTATACATGAACATAGCGAAACCTGCTAGATATAGCGCTCCACCCACAGCTCTGATTACATAGTAAGGGAATAGAACTCTAACGGTATCGATAAATGAGTATGCAAGGCTACCGTATTCGTCTGTAGCTCTCCACATTAGACCTTGTGTAATACCTGCGATCCACATAGAAGTGAAGTATAGAACAACACCGGTTGTTTGGATCCAGAATTGTGCATCCATAAGCTTTTTAGAGTAGATTTCTCTACCGAAAAGTCTTGGAGCCATGTGATAGAAAGCAGACATGATCATGAATACAACCCAACCAAGAACACCGTCATGAACGTGTCCAACGATCCAGTTTGTAAAGTGAGCAAGTGCGTTTACAGATTTGATTGATTGAATTGGACCTTCAATTGTTGAGAACATATAGAAAGTAGACGCGAAAATCATAAATTTGATTAGCGGACTATCTTTTAGTTGTTGCCATTGACCCTTCATTGTAAGAAGAATGTTAATAGCAGATGCCCAAGATGGAAGGATAAGAACAACAGAGAATACAGATCCCATTGTTTGCATCCAGTCTGGAACAGTTGAGTAAATCAAGTGGTGACCGCCAGCCCAAAGGTAAACAAATAGTAGCGACCAGAAACCTATAAGTGAAAGCTTATAAGAGTATAGAGGCTGACCAGCTTCTTTTGGAAGGAAGTAGTAAATCATCGCAACGATTGGCACGGTGAAAACAAATGCAACAGCATTGTGACCAAACCACCATTGTACAAGTGCGTCATTTGTACCAGCATACATAGAAACAGATTTTAGCATTGAACCATAACCAGAAACAAGAGCCGTTGGAACCTCAAGATTGTTGAAGATGTAAAGCATAGCTACACCAAGGAAACAAGCTACATAATACCATACAGATATATATAGAGTTTTCTCTCTTCTCATACCTATCATACCAAACATTACGATACCCCACATAACCCAAACAACAACGACAAGAAGGTCGATTGGCCATTCAAGCTCTGCGTACTCTTTTGAAGTAACAGTACCAGTTAAGAAAGACGCAACAGCAAGAGCCAAAATCAATACATATAGCGGAACCATAAGTTTCGCAACAGTATTTAGAAATTTGCTTTCAGCAAGTGAAACTTTTAGAGTTCTCTGCGCAACATAGAAGAATGTTGAGAAAATCGCAGGAATAGTAAAACCGTAAACAACGGCATTCGTGTGTAACGGTCTAAGTCTTCCGAATGTGAGATATTCATCCCCTAGATTGCTAAGAACCGGAAAAGCTAGCTGGAAAGCCAAAATTACGCCTACCAACATGCCCACAAAACCGAGCACGATAGAGATAAGCATAAATTGCTTAGCTACCGAGTAATCGTAGCTTAGTGTAGCGTTATTTTGCATACACAGTCCTCCTTTAAAATTTAAGGCTCGAAGAACCTTGTAAACATTGCCCTTTACAAAAGCGTATAAATTGTATTAGCTAAAATCTGTAATCTTGCTTAAAATTTGACTTAAATCAAGAATTAATTAACAATTTTTTAACAAACGACACATACTATTAGACGACAATTTATGTCTTATTTCATTATTGTTTGGCGGGCTTTACAAAATTGTTAAACTCTATTTTAACTAAATTGTAAAATTAGTTAAACTTATCACTATGTGTTATTTTCTTATATTTTGCTAATTAAAGTAGTGTTTTTAGTGGTATTTTAGTATTATCGCCGTCAAAATAAATATCAAAAACTAGAGAGAAAAGATGCAAGAAGGTCTAAAGTTATTTATAGAGTATGGAATACTGGGGTTTTTGGGAGTGCTTAGCTTTATCTCCGTCTGGCTCGGAATAGAAAGATGGCTGCACTATAGAGATATAAACATATCCAACTATGACACTATACACGATCTTGAGATAGACGTTACAAAAAATCTGACCATCATCTCTACGATAGCGGCAAACTCGGTATATGTCGGTCTGCTCGGAACGGTTCTCGGTATTATGCTCACTTTCGCATCCCTAGGTGAAACCGGGATCGTTGATTCAAAAACCATTATGCAAAGCTTATCCTATACTCTCATAGCAACGGCCGCCGGACTTTTGGTAGCGATACCTTCAATAGTTATATACAACCTACTTGCAAGAAAAGCCGAAACGATAGTAGCCAAGTGGGAAAAAACATATGGCAAAAATTAAAAAATTTGACTCTATAAACGTAGTTCCGTTTATAGACGTCATGCTTGTGCTACTTACGATAGTGCTCACGGTAGCGACTTTTGTGGCGCAAGGACTTATTCCGGTAGACCTACCAAAAGGCTCAACCAAGCAGGAGATAAAGCTAAAATCAATAGAGATAGTTATAAAAGAAGACGGAAAAATATACTATCAAAACGAAATCGTAGACAAAAACACAATACGTCAGAAGCTGACAACCGTCAATAAAAACGACCAGATAATCGTAAAAAGCGACAAAAACTCAAAATTCCAGTCTTTCGTCGACGTAATAGACGCACTCAAAGAACGCGACATAGAAAAAATATCTATCGTGACAAGCGTAAATGAGAAATAACCTACACAAATCTTTCACGCTCTCATCTGCACTGTACGCGGGCTGCATCGCCGCAGCGCTAACGGCTTATACATCGGTTGCGAAAACAAATTCCGCGGATACTCCAAGATTGACGCAGATTCGGATATGCGAACAGGTCGCCGAAGCGCAAGCGCCTCAATCTCAAAAAACAGTAGATAGCGCAAGCGAGCCAAAAGAGCAACGCAATGCCGTAAAACAGGGGCCGATGGCAAAACAGGCCGAATATACGACTCCAAAACCTATGTCAAATGCGGCTTTACAACAAAATACGTTACAAAAAAGCGATTTTACGCCTACCAAGCAACCGGCGCAGCAAGAGGCCAGAGAGCCTTCGATATCGTCCAAGCAGGAGGCAATAGATGAAAACAAAGAGTATATAAGACTAAATATAGCAAAGATAAGAGAGTTGATCTCCAAATACAAGAGATATCCGAATATAGCCATAAAAATGGGCGCGGAAGGCGTATCGTCCATATCTTTTAAATTAAATCCGAGCGGAGCGGTAGAGGATATAAAAATAGCAAAGTCGTCCGGCTATTCATATCTAGACAAAAGCTCAATACAGACGATAGAGGAAGCGGCTGCGGATATGCCAAAGCCGCATAAGGCGGTGACGCTTATTATACCTATCGAGTATAGACTAAATTAAGCACCCGGAAGCCTCGGTATCTTTTTGAGTCTACTTAACTTGTAATACCTGCCCCACCCTTTCTTAATCCAATGTCCCACGACAGGCATAGGCACCAAAAGCTCCCTTTGTGAATCCCTATACACCAAAGATGCGGAATCGCCCATATCTACCATACATATCAGATTAATCTGCTCGACGTAGCTTCTTCTCGCATCACTATTGTTTTCAATGCTGAATATGTTAAACGCCGCATTTCTTGCCATAACCTCCGCAACATGCCCCTGCTTAACCCTCCAATCGGGACCGTCAAGCGAAGCGATATCCCCTATCGCGAATACGTTAGCGAAACCATCTACCTGACAATAATGATTTATTTTTATAAAGCCGGCATCGCTAAGAGGCAAATCGGACTTTTGTAAAAACGACGGCCCGCATCTGCCGGGAATAAACATCGTAAAGTCGGCCTCTATGAATGTATTGTCGGCAAATATGACTTTATTTTGCTCAAATCTATCTATCTGCTTGCCAAAATGCGTAGATATCTTCAGTTTTCCAAAAAACTTGCCGAATTCTTTAACCGCTTTCACGCCAAGTTTTTGTCCAGGGGTCTCCATGGGCGCAAAGAAGAGCAGTTCGTATTTGTCTCTGATTTTCTTTTTTTTGAGAGTATTGTGGATGTTAAATATAAACTCAAACGCAGGACCGCCTCTGACCCCCGTAGTATCTATCGGGTTGCCTGCAAATCCGGCAGCTATCTTGCCGCCGCCTTTAAACAAAAGCTCATCTATTTTATCTCTAATTCTGAGCGAGTCTTCCGGCCTGCCGCAAATAGATATCGTATTTTCTACGCCATCATAAGGAAGCTTCTCGCCTCCAAGGGCGACTATCAGATAATCGAACAAAACCTCGCCCGCGTTCTTTAGAGCAAACTTGTTTTTTGAGGCTTCGATATTCACAACCTCGTCTACGACAAGTTCAAACCCGTGCACCTTTGCCAACTCATCCAAAGGAAGGCATACGTCTTCAAACTCCTTCTCTCTGGTCGGTATCCATATCGAAATCGGATGTATAAACACAAAATCCCTATTAGAAACCAGGGAAACTTCAAAACCCTCTTGCCTTAGTGATATTGCCGCTTCTACGCCGGCAATACCGCCGCCAAGTATCCAAACTTTTTTCACTCTCTTACTTATTCGCTTTCTCTTTCAAAACTTCGGCGGACGGGTAGAAGAATACCGCGTCGCGCTCTACGACTATTTTTTGCTTATCGTCTACGGCGAACGCCCTTATTTTAATAGGGATAGGCGTATCTTTTCTATCGTTATTCGCCAGTACTTTGTCCGCATACAAGACAACAACTTTATTTACCTTGCTTCCAGCATGTAGCTTGAAAGATTCGGTAGGTCTTGATATTTTTATATCATTTCTGCCGACTACTTCAAAGTAGTATGTATGATCCACAGAGTCCGTATTTTGGAACAAGAACGTATAGTGGTTTTCGACAACACCCGCATCTTTGACCGCATAAAGCTCGGACGATCTATTGATATTGAGAAGCATATGTTCTTTTTTGGAGCCAAGCAGCAATAGCCCAGCAAACGCCAATGTCAGCATGACTATATAGGCAAGAATTCTGAATCTGAAAATTTTTGTCTTGCCAGTCTCCATGGCCTCATAGCTTGTCCACTTAATCAGATTCTCTTTGCCGAGACTTGCCATCACAGGCGCGCAAGCATCCGCACACTCAAGACAGTTTATACACTCAAGCTGTAGGCCTTTTCTGATATCTATGTGGGTAGGACAAACGTTGACGCAAGCCATGCACCCTACGCAATCGCCCTCCGCAGGCTTATCCGCTATTTTATTGCCGACTTTGTCGTATATAACTCCACCTCTCTTGTCGTCATATATCTCCATAATCGTATTGTTGTCATACATGACCGATTGTATTCTCGCATAAGGACATATGTAAATACAAAAATCTTCGGCAAGCCATACGACATCATAAACCAAAAACAGCGTGATTACAGCTACGAAGCCGATAAGCACCTTATGCTCCGCCGGATTCGCCATATATGCGAAGAAATCTTCCGGCGGTACAAAATACCACATAAAGTTAGATGCCGCGACAAAAGCGAGAAGGGTCCATATCAAAACGGCGATACCCTTTTTAGCTTTGTTTTCAAACTTTGAAGTATCCACTTTTTTCTGTTTGTTTCTTCTAGAGTGCATACCAAGAAGCCAGCCCTCTATAAACTCTCTATATATAACCCTGAATATCGTCTGAGGACACGCCCAACCGCACCAAACCCTGCCGCCAAGCGTCGTAAGGAAAAATATGACCATGAATAGCATGATTAAGAGGAAAGGCATTAAGTATAGCTCTTGCATATCAAAAGCAACACCCATTAACTGAAGCTGTTTTTTATCAAAAGAAAGAAGGAATAGATGATTGCCGTTTATTTTTATAAACGGGATAAGCAGCGATATTATCGAAACAAAGAAAAAGAAAACATATCTCTGTTTAAAATACGGAGTCCACTTTTTCAAAAAATCCTGTTTGTATGCTTTAGCATCTTGAGACGGTTCCATATGTCACCCCTTTAAATATAACTATGCATCTATATTTTAGCTTAGAATTAAAAGCTGACCTTATAGATTAATAGTGTCTAACTTATATGAGCATAATACTATTTAATATAAATTTAAAAACAGATAAATTTTATACTAATTAAAATTTGGGCATAAAAAAAGGGAGGGGCATTTTATCCCCTCCCTTTTTTGAAAAGCCCGATATAGAAAGCTTACGCTCTACCTCTAAGCATACCGTACCAGTACATTGGAGGAAGAAGATATACTTTGAATATCCACCATATCCATCTCTCTTGCGCCGGGTCTAGCGGGAAGCTTGGCATCGCCATAGCTTTTGTAATCGGCTCTTTTTTCTCTACTTGCTCTTTGTCATAACCAAACTCCGCAAGCATTACCCTGCCTCTTCTTGTTATAAGCGGGCAAACGGTGTAGCCGCTATATTTGCCTTCCATAGGCTTGCCGTTCATAAGGGCTATCATATTTTGCACAAGCACAGGCGCCTGTTTTCTAACAGAACCGCCGGTTTTACCGAATGGAGTGCCGATACAGTCGCCTATACCGAATACGTTAGGGAATTTTTTACTTTGGAGCGTTTGATCGTCTACAAACATCCAGCCTTTATTGTTTACAAACGGGCTTTTTACGATTTCCGCAACTGGGCTCATTGGAGGAACGACATGCAGAAGGTCATATTTCTTCTCTACAAGTTCGATTTTTTCCTCTTCGACATCTTCGCCAAGATCCTTATCGAACACTTTTACTTTTGTTTTTTTCTCGAATATGGCTATTTTTTCGGCCGGCTTTACTTCAACAAGGTTATGGTTGAAGCTTGTATTAATCTCTTTCTCTTTTACAAAACCTACAACCGCGTCATGATATGCAGGCACGCCGAAATATTTACCGGCAGCGGTCATAAACTCTATCTTTGCATCTTTTCTGGTATTGCTATAGTTTCTCATATAGTCTTCAGTCAGATACATAATTTTTTGAGGAGCGCCGCCGCATTTAATAGGAGTTGCCGGATTCGTAAACAAAAGCGTGCCGCCTTTTAGTTTCTGCATCGCATCCCACATCATCTCGGAGCCTTTTAGGTCATAGATACAGTGGATATCGTTTTTACCTATCATATCAGCGGTAAGACCTTTGATTTTCTCAAAGTTATACTGAAGCCCGGCCGCAACTACAAGATAATCGTATGTCAGAGTTTTGCCGCCGGCAAGCTTTAGAGAGTTTGTCTCAGGCATAAACTCTACGGCTTTATCTTTTTCCCATTTAACGCCGCTAGGTATATAGTCGGCCTCATTTCTTATCAAGCTATCAAGAGTTTTAATACCGCCGCCCACAAGAGTTTGTCCAGGTTGATATACATGCTTATCGCTAGGTTCGATAAGCGTTATGTTTTCAGGTTTTACATCCGCCCTTACAAGTCTAGCCGCAACGGTAATACCGGCCGAACCGCCGCCGACGATTACTATTTTGGCATCCATGCCGGCTTTTAGTTTTGGAGTTGCGTTTTTATCGCTACCGTTTGTCTCGTTGCCTTCAGCAAATAGGTCAGTATTTCCTACCATCATTGCACCAGATGCAAAAGCTAGGACTTTTAGCGCATCCCTTCTTGAGAGTTCGCCTCTTTTGACGGCCTCCTCTACTTTTTCTTCAATCCCCGGAAACAATTCGTCTTTTCTCATGCTCTGTTCCTTAAGTTTGTCCGATCAAAACCGGATTTTTGTTTTTAATACGAAAAACATTTTAACATTAAGTAACATTATAAAATACTTAAACGATAAGATGACTTTTAATGCTCTATAATAAAATTTTATTCTATTGTATTAGAAAAATGAAAGCAGAAAATGGAGTATATAGCGTTATCGTCGTGCGCATCACTAAGCAGCCCAAATAGAAAATGTCAAACAATGTTACAAGATATATAGCGGAGCAAAATTAGAGAGTGTTACCATGATGGCACCATAAAAACATGAACCATTCGATATTATAGGCAAAACATAGACAAATATACTATTGAAAAATAATGTAAAAATTGTAATTAAGTTTATAAGAAGAATTGATTAAGAGGATAGGCCGCAAAAGCGGCCTTTGTGAAGTGGAAATTAAGAAGCGTTTCTTTTTTTAACGATCTCTTCAGTTACGTTTCTAGGAGCCTCTTCGTAGTGGTCGAATTCCATAGAGTATGCGCCTCTACCTTGAGTCATAGATCTAATATCCGTAGAGTAGCCGAACATTTCAGATAGTGGAACCATGGCCGTAACAACTTTTACGCCGTTTCTCTCATCCATCTCTTGGATTTGGCCTCTTCTTCTATTAAGGTCGCCGATAACGTCGCCCATATACTCTTCCGGCATTTCACATTCAACTTTCATAATTGGCTCAAGAAGTGCGATACCCGCTTTTCTCGTACCCTCTTTGAACGCCATGGAAGCCGCAAGTTTAAACGCAAGCTCGGAAGAGTCGACATCATGGTAAGAACCGAATGTTAGTGTTACTTTAACGTCAACAAACGGATAACCGGCAAGAACACCGCCAGCAAGAGTTTCTCTAATACCTTTTTCAACAGCAGGAATAAACTCTCTAGGAATTACACCGCCTTTAATAGCGTCGACGAATTCAAAACCTTTACCAGCCTCAAGCGGTTCGATATCGATAACAACGTGACCATATTGACCTTTACCGCCAGATTGTTTTGCGTATTTGTGCTCAGCCTTGATAGGCCCTTTAACAGTTTCTCTGTATGAAACTTGCGGATTACCTACGTTTGCTTCAACTTTAAACTCTCTTTTCATCCTGTCGACAATAATCTCAAGGTGAAGCTCGCCCATACCGGAGATGATAGTTTGTCCACTCTCTTCGTCAGAGCTTACTCTAAAGCTTGGATCCTCTTCCGCTAGTTTTTTAAGCGCAAGACCCATTTTTTCTTGGTCAGCTTTTGTTTTTGGCTCAACCGCAATAGAGATAACCGGCTCAGGGAACGTCATTCTCTCAAGGATTACAGGATGCGAATCATCGCACAGCGTATCGCCTGTCAGCGTGTCTTTAAGACCTACTACGGCGCCGATATCACCAGCGTAAAGCTCTTTTACCTCTTCCCTTTTGTTGGCGTGCATTTTTAGAAGCCTACCAACCCTCTCTTTTTTCTCTTTCGTAGAGTTAAGAACGTAGCTGCCGCTTTCAAGCTTGCCAGAGTAAATTCTTACGAAAGTAAGCTGTCCGACAAACGGGTCGGTCATAATCTTAAACGCAAGAGCAGAGAAATTCTCGTCTGTAGAGTTAACAGTCACTTCTTCTTCTGTTTTTGGGTCGATACCTTTTATCTGTGCAACTTCCGTTGGCGACGGCAGATATGTTACAACCGCGTCAAGCATTTTTTCGGTACCTTTGTTTTTAAACGAAGAACCGCATAGCATTGGAGTGATAGTCATTGCAAGACATCCGGCTTTGATACCTTTAATGATCTCTTCCTCTGTTAGCTCTTCACCTTCGAGATATTTCATCATAAGCTCTTCGTCCGACTCGGCAGCGGCCTCTATCATAGCTTTTCTGTATTCGTTGGCTTTCTCTTGAAGATCCGCCGGAATATCGCTAATTGTAGCTTTTGCGCCGATTTCGCCTGTCCATGTGTAAGCTTTCATCTCAACAAGGTCAACGATACCTTGGAAGTTTTCTTCGGCGCCGATTGGTATTTGAAGCGGCACAGGGTTGGCTTTTAGTCTTGATTTTACGGAGTTGATAACGTTGTAAAAGTCAGCGCCCGTTCTATCCATTTTATTTACATAGATAATCCTTGGAACGCCGTATCTGTTTGCTTGTCTCCAAACAGTTTCTGATTGCGGCTGAACCGCGCCAACGGCACAGAAAACAGCAACAGCGCCGTCAAGAACCCTCATAGACCTTTCAACTTCGATTGTAAAGTCAACGTGTCCCGGAGTATCGATGATGTTTATTTGAATATCTTTCCATTGGCAAGTAGTCGCCGCGGAAGTAATCGTAATACCTCTCTCTTTTTCTTGTTCCATCCAGTCCATAGTAGCGGCGCCGTCGTGAACCTCGCCTATCTTATGCGACATACCGGTATAGAATAGAATTCTCTCGGTTGTAGTAGTTTTCCCGGCGTCGATGTGGGCAGCGATACCGATGTTTCTAATCTTGTCCAATGGGACTGTTCTAGACATTTTCAGTTCCTTAAAAGTTGGATTTTTGTGAAGTGTAAAAGTATATAAACTAAAAAAGGCAAGGGCATTACACCCTTGCCTTTAAAAGCTAGATTACCATCTATAATGTGAGAATGCTTTGTTAGCTTCCGCCATTTTATAAGTATCTTCTTTCTTCTTGAATGAAGCACCCTTCTCGTTAGCGGCATCCATGAATTCACCGGCAAGCCTGTAAGCCATACCTCTTTCATTTCTTTTTCTAGAGTAGTCTATTAGCCATCTAAGAGCCAAAGACTGTTGTCTTTTAGGGCTTACCTCTACAGGTACTTGGTAAGTAGCGCCACCAACCCTTCTGCTTTTAACCTCGACTTGAGGTCTTACGTTATCCATAGCCTTTTCAAATACTTCAATCGCTTTTTCGCCAGTTTTTTTCTCTACTATTTGTAGTGCCTCGTAAAAAATCGCTTGAGCTACACTCTTCTTGCCGTCATACATAAGCTTGTTAATAAACTTAGTAACAACAATACTGTTATAGATTGGGTCTGGTAGAACTACCCTAACCGGAGCTCGTCTTCTTCTCATACTTTTCCTTTTTTAAGATTGATTATTTTTTAGCTGCTTGACCGGCTTTTGGTCTTTTTGCGCCGTATTTAGATCTAGAAACAGTTCGTTTTGCAACGCCGGCCGTATCTAGCGCACCCCTTACGATGTGGTACTTAACACCCGGTAAGTCTTTTACCCTACCGCCTCTTACAAGTACGATGGAGTGTTCTTGAAGGTTGTGGCCTTCACCAGGGATATAGCTGATCACTTCGAATCCGCTTGTAAGTCTAACTTTTGCAACTTTTCTAAGAGCCGAGTTCGGTTTCTTAGGAGTTGTAGTATAAACTCTCGTACAAACACCCCTTCTTTGCGGGCATTCTGCAAGAGCAGGCGATTTGGACTTTACAGTCACCTTCTTTCTCTCTCTTCTAACTAGCTGATTAATAGTTGGCACTTTTGAAATTCCTTTGCGAAAAAAATTTTGGCGATTTTACAAAAAAAGCACTTACAAATCTCTTAAGAGGTTTGTAAGTTTAGTTTTTTAGTCGTGTTCTATTTTTACTTGTATCTTCTCTGATACATATATACCGGTACCGGCAGGAATCATCCTACCGAGTACGATATTCTCTTTTAGATCTTCTAGATCATCCATCTTACCTGCTATAGAAGCTTCCGTTAGTACTTTCGTAGTCTCCTGGAACGAAGCCGCAGAGATAATACTATCGGAGCTAATAGCAGCCCTTGTGATACCGAGGAGAACAGGCGTTGCGCTAGCTGATTTGCCGCCGAGTTTTTTGATCCTCTCGTTTTCCATGTTAAATCTAGCAAGGCTAACCATATCTCCGGAGATGAAGTTTGTATCCCCGCTATCTATGATTTTCACCTGTCTTAGCATTTGGTTGATAACGACTTCGATATGCTTGTCGTTAATCGTAACCCCTTGTCTTCGGTAAACTTGCTGTACTTCGCTAACAATATATTGTTGAAGCGCTTTTTTGCCCATAATCCTGAATATATCGTGGCTCGATACGGTACCGTCGGTCAACTTCTCGCCCATATGTACGAACTCGCCGTCCGAAACAAGAATTTGAGAGCTTGCATCCACAAGATATTCTACAAAATCGCCAAACTCGTTTGTAATGGTGATTTTCTCTTTGCCTCTAACGCCCTTTCTGATTGAGACGATACCGTCCATCTCCGCGACAGCCGCAGGGTCTTTCGGTTTTCTCGCCTCGAATAGCTCGGAAACCCTCGGAAGACCGCCCGTAATATCTTTAACTTTCGCTACCGCTTTCGGAGTTTTTGCAAGGATGTCGGCTACCGCTACGTCCGCGCCTTCTTGCACAAGGATATCGGTTTTTGCCTCAAGAGAATATCTTACAAGCTCGCCTTTTGCGCCAGCAACAACGATGGCAGGTTTGTAGCCGCTTGGATAGTATTCGTTGACAACAAGCCTGCTTTGACCAGTTAGCTCATCGAACTGCTCGGACGCAGTAACGCCAGGGATAATATCCTCTAGGTGGACGACGCCGCCGGCTTCCGCAATAATCGGATTTGAGTATGGATCCCACTCCGCTATCACTATCTGTTCTTTTTCTACCGGCTCCGCAAGCACAGAAGAAGCCGTAACTTTTTCATTATCTTTTATTTTGATTACGGAACCTCTTGGGATATAGTGCCTAATCGCCTGCCTGTCGTCTTCGTCGGCTATTACCGCAAATAGGCCTTTTTCCGTTACCTTGTAGCCGTCTTTTATCTCATGGTTTCTCTCAAGGTAGTCGCCTTTAAGGAAGTAGTACTTCAAAGTACCCTCTTCGCTCGCCTTGATAGTCATAGGGCAAGGCTGACCGTCCGCAACCATAAGTTCGGCGGCGTAAGGAATCCTGTTTGGTACGTTCCACCCCTCTTTGATCAGCTCTACTATAGAGTCGCCCTCGGCAACTTTTGAGCCGCTTGCGTAAGGCATATAAAGCTTGCCTTCGATTTTGCCGCCAACACCGGAAAGCTCGTTCGGCTTAGCGATATCAGCTTTTCTAACGATATATTTGTGAGACTCTTTTCCGCTTTCAACGACAAGAACCGTCTCGTCATGGATGGTCTCTATTTTTAGAGTACCCGAAATAGGCGTTTTGATTTTAGGTTCAACCAAAAGAACGCTCGCATTCCTTTTGTTTGCGACTATCGTTTTGCCGTCTTTGTTTGTGTATGTGTTTAGGTTGTAATATCTTACAAAACCTTCTTTGTGTACGACAATCTCTTTTTCTTCCTGAGTTCTGGAAGCCGTACCGCCGACGTGGAATGTTCTAAGCGTCAGCTGCGTACCAGGTTCGCCGATCGATTGAGCCGCGATGATACCGACAGCCTCGCCAGGTCTAACAAGCTTGGCTTCCGCCAGGTTTTCGCCGTAGCATTTCGCGCATATGCCTTTTTCCGCTTTACACGTAATAGGGCTTTTGATAATAACGGTTTTAATGCCCGCATCGGCGATTGCGATCGCTTCGTTCTCCTCTATCAGAGTGCCCTCCGAGAATAGTATCTCATTTGTTATAGGGTCGATAACGTCTTCGGCAAGAACCCTGCCTACGATTCTATCTTCAAGGCTCTCGATAAGCTCGCCGCCCACCGTGATAGCGGATACTTCAACACCTTCGTGAGTACCGCAATCGTCGATAGTAACTCTTACGTTTTGGCAAACGTCTATCAGCTTTCTTGTCAAATAACCGGCGTTCGCCGTTTTAAGAGCCGTATCCGCAAGACCTTTTCTGGCGCCGTGCGTAGAAATAAAGTACTCTAGCACGTTTAGACCCTCTTTGAAGTTCGACGTAATCGGCGTTTCGATAATCGAACCGTCAGGTTTCGCCATAAGACCCCTCATACCCGCAAGCTGTCTGATTTGCGCCGCGGAACCCCTCGCACCAGAGTCAGCCATCATAAAGATCGAGTTGAAGCTATTGCCGCCAAGGCTTATCTTCTCCATCATCTCGCCAGCAACCTTAGAGTTCGTATCTGTCCAAGCGTCGATAATTTTGTTGTATCTCTCTTGTTCAGTTAGAAGACCTTGTGCAAACTGCGCTTGAATATCTTTTACTTTTGTTTTGGCCTCATCAACAAGACCTTCTTTTGTCTCTGGAACAAGCA
>CAZMPN010000023.1:0-22121 GCA_964568395.1 uncultured Helicobacter sp.
TAGTTTCTTTAGAAGCAGCTAGAGGAGTTGGAAGTTCAAATCTACCAACAGTAATATCGTCTTTACCAAACGCATAGCTTATGTATGCAGAACCAAGAGCAGAACCGCTACCGTAGTTTGATTTTGAAAGACCGTCTGCATCATTTGTATTTGCCATTAGCAGAGTAGAGTCATTTTCACCGGCGCCTAGAATACCGCCAGTATTTTTTTGGCTTTTCGTACCAAGGTCTTGAGTCGTAAGGAACTCTACGCCAGCAGTAAAGCCGTATAGTGGCGCAGTCGTATATTTCAATTTACCACCAACAACAAAAGTTTGGGCATCTGTTGTATTGCTTGCGCTATCAGTTTGTTGGAGAGCAGTATCAAAATATATAGCTTTTACTGTACCACTAACTTTGCCTTCCTTGAAAGCACCAGCTAGATCGCTAGCAGCGAAAGCACTTGAGCCTAGACCCATAGCAACTATAGTTGCAAGAGACAATTTCGTAAACTTCATAAACACTCCTTGAGTTTTTTCGTGATTGAGGTACACGCATTTTTTGTACTCACGGCCTAAATTTTAATCAACTAAAAATTAAATGAAACTTAACATTATTGATAAATCGCCGTTTTTTGGCATTTTTCGTAAACTTTCTTAACGAAAAATTAACAATTAAGTAAATCGCCATTTAAGCTCTCGTCGTCGATAATTCAAGTAAAAAAGAAAAAATAATATGAATAGCAAAATATGGCACGATCCAAAAAGCGGACTCGACTGGGAGTTAAAGACGTTCGGCAATAGGCGGATGGAGTACAGCATGGACGACGCTATAGAGTATGTGCTGGAGCTAAACAGCGAAAATTTCGGCGGATATAGCGACTGGAGACTGCCAAGCATAGACGAGCTAAAAACCCTCTGCTGCGTTGAACCGTATATATATAATAAAGATTATACACAGTGGCGGATATGGCTTGAGGGCTCGAAAGAGAAGGCCAATAACGGATTTTTTATAGTGCCGGAGCTATCCGATAATGTAGGCAAAGACGGATGGTATTGGAGTAGTACGCCAAAAAGTGAAACGGAGTATTATCTGCTCAATTTCAAAGAAGGGAATACTAACTACCACGACAAAAACCAGACTTTTTACGTCAGATGCGTCAGAGGATAGCGCTTGAGATATTACGAGTTTTTGAGCGAACACGAGTGTGGATACTTTGAAGATAAAAATGCGGTCAGCGTAAATAATATATTCATAGAGGATTGTCCTAGCTTTTTTGCGGATATGCTAATGGTGCGTGGCTGGAGAAGGTTTGGCCGCGGCTACTTCCGTCCGATGTGCCCCGATTGCGACAAATGCGAGAGCATCAGGGTGTCGGTAGAGGATTTTGAGGTCTCAAAGACATTCAGAAACATCAAAAACCGCAACAAAGAGACTTTACACTCCCTGCATCGCCCGGAATACTCCGACGAGAAACTGGCTTTGCACCAAAAATATCATATCGAGCGAAGCGAAAAAAGAGGCTGGAAGCTCAACGATATGGACGAAACAAAGTACATAAAGATGTTCGTCGAGGGCGCCGGAGAGTTTGGATACGAGATAAGATATTTCAAGGACGCTAAGCTAATAGGCGTAGACTACATAGACATACTGCTTGACGGAATATCGTCCATATACTTCTTCTGTGATCCAGATTATTCGCACCTGTCGCTCGGAACATACTCGCTGTTAATGCAGGTCGAAATCGCAAAGCAACTAGGGCTTAGGTATATATATCTAGGCTATATAGTCAGAGAGAACGCAAGCCTGCAATACAAACTCAAATACAAGCCCAACGAAATACTGCAAGGAAGGCCGGCAAACGAAGAGGTAGCCATCTGGCGCTAAGGTTTTTGCAGCGTTCTTTTGTGGATTCTTATAGGTTCGGAAGTGACGTCTGCTTGCGTGGTTACGACTACGTCTATTTGGGCCATACCGTTTAGGTCACCATCTGTTAAGTCTGCGGCGATTTTACTACCACAATTTGATAGAAAATCGCTTGCGTCGTTCGTCATAAAATAACTGATTCTGACATTAATATCAAACGGTTTTGCGTCTATATTGATTTTTTCGAGACAATTTTTACCAGGCGAGCGATCAAACCCCTGTATCCTCATGATGGCAAACTCCGTAGCGCTGCGGGCAAGCATATCCGCCTGGATTCTAAGATAATCATCGGTAGCTTTTTTGGAGCTGGTGGCGGACAAGGAAAGTATCATAACGGCAACGGTAGCGATAAGCACCAAAAGAATTATCGCGGTAATAATGCCAAATCCGCGCCTTTTCATCAAAACACCGCCTTTTCTTTGCAAACCTCAATAGGGAAGCCGTTTAGCTCTTTTTTGACGCATACGTTTACCCGAAAGAGTCCGCCGCTCCACTTAAACTTAAAACCTGAAACATATCTGCCTAGCAATCTGCGATTTGCGCTGTTCGCATCAGGATTTTGTCCCAGCCACGGCCTAAACTCATAAAGCCACAAATCGTTATTTGTATCTCTTTCTATCGCATACGCAGAATGCGATAGAGTATATTGTTCGGATATCTGAGACGGCTTGATGGGTCCTATGAAATTTAATTGCGTATCCGTAGCCGTAGCCACGCCTACCCGATATGTCTTTTCCGGTATCAAACCACCATTATGAACAAAAAAATCGCTACAGGCATTCGTATTTGAGCCGCTGCCTATGAAATATAGCGCTCCTATATTTGAAATAGCGCTTCCTGTCAAGCTTTGTATAATCTTGTCAGCGCTATTTAGATTGGAGCCGGGCGTGATTATTTTGCTAGTAGTATCGCTAACCTCTAAGTCCGCAAGACCACTCCAGCCAGGCCTGTAGTCACCCAGCGTCGAATCCCAAAGCCCTAGGTTCGCCTCGTCGCTTTTGCCTATCCATGCGAGGGAGTAGCTAGTAGTGGCATTCAAGGAGCCGCTCACAGGAGTGCAAATCCCTGTGCCGTCTATCGCAGTCATAGCCACCAACGACTCTTTGATCGAGCTTGAGAGTCTAGCCGTTATCTGCTCCGCTATCACCTTGGCCTCAGACTCCAGCTCGCTGGAATTTTGCTTTTGCATCATATCCTCATAAACGGTAGAGACCTGAACGAATGTCATGCCGGCCACGATGCCGAGTATGGCAATCACGAATATCATCTCTATTAGCGTAAAGGCGGATTTTTTCATTTTGTTTTTATGCCTTGAGAGCCGATATTCGAACTAAAATAAACGAATGACACCGGATCAAATCCTGTCCTGGTGGCAGTAATAGTTATCCGTTTTAGATTCGTAGACGCCGTTGCGCTGCCGATCGCCGACAAGTCCCATACCGCTGTTTCGGTATTGCCGTTTCTGACGACGCTATCCGGAACATACGTTACGTTTATGTCGTATCTGACGCGCGAATCGGCCGTAGTTTCGTCTATAAATTTATTGTTATAGCCATTGATGGCGGCTATATTGTCGGTATCGACAAGCTTCGAGGCTATTTGGTTCAAAGCGGCCGCATTGGTCTGGGTATTATAAAACTGCCTATAGTTTTCTGTTGACACGCTATCTATTCTAAATCTAGACGGTTTTCTAGATAAATCAGAATCTCCGTTTTGAACATCCCATATACCGACATAATCTTCCGTATCGGGAACGACGTCCCACGCTTTCGACAAAATATCGTTCATAACGGTCGTGGATTTGAAGAAGATATCCTGGTTTACGGTTCCCTCCTGAAGCTTATTCGCGGCGCCCATCATCATCGGTATCGTTACCGCCGCTATTCCTATGATAACTATAGTGATTATGAGCTCTATCAGCGTAAAGGCTTTTCTCATCTCTTACCAGTTCACCTTTGGCGCCCTTTTGCCCTTTGGCACGGTCTGTATCGCTTTATTGCCCGTATCGCCGCTGCCATACCAGCTTGTATCCGGCGCTGTTCCGTATATATCTATAAGGGCGCAAGGATGCTGCGAGCAGTCGGTATCTGGGTCAACGTCATATGCTTTTGTCCCCTGCCAAAGATATGTCGGCACAAATAGATGTATTTTTACTTTTTGGTCTTTGTTTTGGGCGGGCGTCATTGTGATGGAGAAAGGCGCTATCCCGCCAGATAAGACATATGGCGCAATCGAGCCAAAACCAAAACCGGCAACGTTTGTACTGCTATCCAATACATCTCCTGATTTTATTACGGCGTTCGTTATGGAGTCGTTTGATGAGCCGTGCAGCGCATTGACCCACCAATATGCACTACCTGGAGCCTGCACCCAAGAAGCGCCGCTAGGCAGTTTGGACACATCCTTGGCGTAAACCTCGGCGTATGCCCTGACGGTAACGTTAGGCGCATAATCCACTATAGCGTTTGGCATTACTACCTTACCGTACATGAAATGTATTACGTCCGATGATGCGATAGCGGAGTATACCGTGCCATCAGATGTCGACTGCCAACTTGTAAGCGTAAGTTTCAGCGGCTCCTCCGGAGTATCTGTCGCTGCTTTTTCATTGTTTAGATAGACGGATGCGTTTGCTTTCCCAGCCGCAAAAGAGGTGGACGGCAAAACTACAGAGATATTGCTCGATGTCTTGGATACGGCTGCAATATCCGCGTATATATTGACATCCGAAAGCGTATTGGTTGACGGATAAACGCTCGCGCCTACATCTACTCTCGTATCCTTCGCAAAACATCCATTGGAAAAATTGCCGACAAATTGCGGCTGCGACTCGGCGCCTATCGGCGGCCTTGTAGCGTTAGCTTCAATATTTAAAGTCAACTTCGGAAGCCCGTTTAGGCTTTTATATACCCACATCGGATTAGTATTTGTTCGCGATACATTTATATCGTAAGGCGCAATCTTCATCGTAGCATTCGTATCTATATTGCACCCTACTTTGCCGTTTGCGTCGTATACGTTTGAATTGCTACCGACGACGCAATCATTAGGCTGGTCTATGAGCGTCCACGTCGTATCCCTTATGCTCACATTCACATCACCGACGTCTTTTGATACTAGGCCTGTCGCACTCCTTGTCGCAGATGTAAAACTAACAGACAGGGGCTCGGTAGTCAAAAATTCGGATTTTGTCGAGCATGTTTGATTGTAGGTGGCGGTAGATATCGTGGCCGTTCCGCTGTAGCCTAATACGCTATTGGTTATTGATAAGTCAAACGGCGCACCTGCTTTTACGGCGACAGGGGAAGCGGTGACGCTAAAGCCGGATGGTTTGATAGCGAAAGAGTCGGCAATCAACGTACCGTTCACCTCGAACTGGGCCACTTTTGCAGCCCTGTTTACGTTTATTCCGACAATCCTAACTCTATCGGAGAGTTTGGTTATCGTGGCAGCGGCAGGCGTAGCATTGAAATCGACCAGTTGTACCCCGTCGCCCATTAATTTCAGTGCGGATATGGAGCTTGGAGCACTGCTTAGGATGTCGGCGTCGAAGCTGAGCCCGGCAACCTTGGTAAACATCTTGGAGTTGGAATCCCCGCCTTTCTCGACAGCTTGCGCAGGCTGGCATGTCGTAGTCAAGGTCGTACTTTTGGTATTGTTGGTTACGTCCGGGTCAAGCCCGTATACTGCCGTAGCGGTCAATATCTTCGTGGCCGAGCACTGTTTCATTTTTGCCTTTATAATAAGCGTTGCCAAAGTGCCTTTCGTAAAAGGCGTGCCTATAATCCAAGTAGTTCCGGAAAAGGAACCGAGTGTCGCCGATGCGCTGCTAATGTCCCAATTGGCAAGCTCCGGAATCGATACCGACACATTGCCAAGCGTATCTACCGGGCCAGGATTGAATACGCTTAAAGTAAAAGTAACCAAATCATTTACAGAAGCAAGACTGGACGGAGAGGCGGTAAAATTGCTTATATAGATGTCCGACTGATCCTCTTCGTACATTACCGAGCACACTTCCATGTTGTCTACTTCGTGTATATTGTTAAGACCACCAGTCGAACTCGTAAGCGAAAGCCTAAAATACTCCGGAATGGCTTTTTGGACCCAGTTTGCATCATCTTTGGAGTTTATGTCAAACCCGCTAATCAGCGACACGAAGCCGTTGCCGTCATTCCTATTGATATCTACGGAAACCATCGTCTTGTTAAGGTCGAAAGCGTCTATCGTGGTTCTGTATTTCGCCCCGCTCATATACTTGCCCGCGGAAGTTCCGTATAGATATTTGTAGTTATAAAGACTGCTCTTGCTCGTAGTATTGCCGTCGGAACCTCTGATGGATACCGCACCCGTAAAAGCGCCGCCGTCTCCGCTCGCATTGTATCTGCCCTCTATTGGATTTGCATAGTTGTGATATTCGTCAAAACCTATACCGAGCCACCCTCCGGCAAATCCAGGACATCCACCCGCAGTCGTACAGTCCGAGCTGCATCCGGCAACACCGTTTTGGCACTTTTGCGCATAGCCGAGAGAACCGCCGAACGCCCCCGGCACAGGAGTTACCGATGCGTCAGACAATACTACGGCCACGCCGTCGGCGCCGCTGCCGCCATAGCTATACATATCGAATTCGACCACTATGTATCTGTTTTTTGCAGGCGGAAAGAATTTTTTCAGCATCGCGCTTGTCGCCTGAGTATTTACGGCCTCGGTCATTCTAAGACGCTGATTATTGATAGTCGGCAAAAAACTGCCACTGCTTTTTGACACCGTCCAATCGTTTGTCAGTACAGCAGACGAGTTGAAGTCTGTTCTATAGCACCTTAAGCCCTGAATAGGCGCATCGTCGTTTTTGATGGTGCCGTACCCTATAGCTTTAGACACGGTCGCATTACTGGATGCATTCGATAAAACCACAGTATATGTTTCGTCAGGCTCATAGGTCTTGTCCCCGAATATTTTTACCGTCACGGTCTTGCTAGTCTGTCCCGGCGAGAAGGTCAGCGTGCCGCTGGTCGCCTGATAGTCGCTTCCGGCGATTGCGGAGCCGTCCACGGTAGCATAATCAACAGTCACGTTGGTTAATGCGGCCTTGCTAAGCGATACTACGAATTGTGCGTCGGTAGTTCCGCTATTGCCTTCAAATATGGATACGTCGTTGATTGTTATCAGCGGCTCGTTTGTGGCTCCAGGCGAAGGCGGACAATTGCTGCTCCATTGAGGCAGTCCCGTGGCGCCGTCGATAAGGGCGCAGTAGTTGCTCTCACCTGTTACCAAGGTATTCAGATTTGTAGTAACACTGGAATCGCGGTTGTCGAAATAATCCATATAGCTTTGGGTGCTCTGCCCGGCGCCCCCTTGCCAAAGCGAGACGTAGTGTACAACTTTATTGGCGGAATCAAGTAGAAAAACTTCGTTTTTTACGGGATGGAAAGCCATCGCCGGACAGTTGGAGCTGTTGAGCACATAGTAGCTTCCGGCAGTAAAGTTATTAGAGAAACTGCATGTGCTGGTAACCCCGTTTCCAGGGTCGTTAAGCACAAGCTTCCAGTTTGTTACATTGATGCCGTTTGGGGAATATAGCTCGACGAAGTTATTCGAGGTGTTTTCATTTATCTCATTGATTATTACTTTGAGCTTATCGGGCGAAGTGGCTATTCCTGCCGCATATAGATGGCCGCACAAAACAAGCAAACAGAAAAACAAAAAACGCACACTCTTTCTCATCTTGCAATCTACCCGCTACATTTATTGTTTATATTATTTTATTATACACCCAAAACGCGGCAAAATAGTTGTAATTTTAGCCGTAACGATTTCATAGCAAATAGGTGTTAAAATACGGCAAAACAAAGTCAAATAAAGGTTTTTTATGAGCAAACAGATAAAAAAAGTCGTTTTGGCGTATTCGGGCGGCCTTGATACGAGCGTAATCCTAAAATGGCTGGAAGAGACTTACCAGTGCGAAGTCGTTACGTTTACGGCCGATATAGGTCAGGGCGAAGAGCTGGAGCCGGCGCGCGCGAAAGCAAAGCTTCTAGGGATTAAAGATGAAAACATCTTCATAGACGACCTTAAAGAAGAGTTCGTAAGGGATTTCGTATTTCCTATGTTTAGAGCAAACGCCATATATGAGGGCGAATATCTGCTAGGAACCTCTATAGCTAGACCTCTGATCGCAAAAAGACAGATGGAGATAGCGAAACGGATGGGCGCGGACGCCGTATGTCACGGCGCCACAGGCAAAGGAAACGACCAGGTAAGGTTCGAGCTTGGCTATCTGCACTTTGATCCAAAAATCAAAGTGATAGCGCCTTGGAGAGAGTGGGAGCTAAACTCTAGAGAGAGCCTTCTTAAATTCGCCGAAAAACACGGGATTCCGATAGAAAATAAAGTTGGCGGCAGCCCTTACTCCATGGATGCAAACCTGCTCCACATCAGCTATGAAGGCAAAGTGCTTGAAGATCCTTGGGTGGAAGCGGAAGAGGATATGTGGAGATGGTCCGTAAGCCCTGAAAACGCGCCTGATCAAGCGGAGTACATCGAAATAGAATTCGAGAAAGGCGATGCCGTAGGCATCAACGGACAAAGAATGAGCCCGGCTACGATTCTGGCAAAACTAAACGAATACGGCAACAAACACGGAATCGGAAGAATCGACATAGTCGAAAACAGATTCGTCGGCATGAAATCAAGAGGATGCTACGAAACTCCCGGCGGTACGATACTTCTAAGAGCTCATAGGGCGATAGAATCCATCACGCTAGACAGGGAAGAGGCGCACCTGAAAGACGAGATGATGCCAAGATACGCAAAACTAATCTACAACGGCTTCTGGTTTAGCCCTGAAAGAGAAGCCCTGCAAGCGCTTATCGACAATACGCAAAAGAACGTAAGCGGTCACGTAAGATTGAAACTATACAAAGGCAACGTATCCGTAGCCGGCAGAAAATCTCCGAACACGCTGTTTAACCCTGAATACTCTACGTTTGAAAAAGACGAAGTTTACAACCAGAAAGACGCTGCAGGATTTATTAGACTGCAAGGTCTAAGATTTATCATCGAAGGGCAAGCGAGAGGCAAATAAAAGCCTCTCAAACGCCTTTTGAGTAGATGGAAGCATAACAGCCTCCAAGAAGTTTGGTCAGCTCGTCTATGCTTATTCCAAGCTTTTTTGTAAGAAGCTCTATCTTTACCCAATCCCCTTTTTCGATAATCGCCGCTATTTGGATCAGTTTTCCGAGCATATTTTGCCTAGACGTTATCGCCTCGAATATCTCTTCGTCTATCGCTATCTCTTCTTTGATTTTTTCCAGAGGTATCTGCATAATGGCGTCGAAAAACGACAGAAGCCCGGCTAGATACGCCTTATCTACCACCGCCTTATCTTTTTTCAGCTTCTTGGCAAAACAAGACATTATATTCGCCCTAAGCAGCGCCGACTCTATCAGCGGACTGGAGAACCTATTTTGGTCCGCGCCGGCATACAAAAACAGCATAAGCCACTGAGCCAACGGAATTCGCCCCAGAAACGACACCGCCTGCGGAATGGAGGCTATTTCGCATTTGGTACCGAACGCGGCCGAGTTTATATATTTTAGGAGGTTGATCGACAAATCCGCTATCTTGCTAATCTCATCCGCCACTTCGTCAAGCCCGCTGCCACCCTGAATCATCCTGAGAAGCCTCACGACGCTGGCTTTCGAGGAGTCTATCTTTCTGCCCTCCACGATAGTCGGCTTTTCAAAGAAATATCCCTGGTAGTAGTCGAACCCTATCGTTTTGCATGCGTCAAACTCTTCGGCCGTCTCTACTTTTTCCGCCAAAAATTTAAAATTCTTGTTTGAGAAAAAATCCAGCTTGGTTTTTACCTTTTCTACGCCGCCGGCCGCTATCAAATCTATTTTTGCTATATCGATAAAAGGAAAAAGCGGCTCAAAGTTTTTGAGCTGCTCGCCGCCAAGATCCAAATCGTCTATCGCAAAACAAAAGCCCTTCTCTTTTAATGCGCCGACTCTCTCGATAATCTCATTATCTACCTTTACCGTCTCCAGTATCTCAACGATAAAACGCTCGCCGGGAATACCCTCTATGGCGGAGCTCATCAAAAACTCTTTATCTACGTTTATAAAAGCTTTTTTTGGGCCTATCAGCCTATCCAGGCCTATCGAATTGAGGGCGTTCAAAAGCACGCTCGCCGTAGCCAGAGAATCGCTTTTTATAACGGCCGCATTCGCGCCCCCGGACCTAAAAAGAAGCTCGTATGCAAATATATTGCCGCTCCCGCATAATATAGGTTGCCTGCCTATCAAAGCGCTACTCATGATTTTCCTATAATTTTTTCATATATATTAACATACGAATATGCTAAAAAAGTGACAAAGCTATAGTTCGTAATCTACGGCCCTGCTCTCAAAACCGTTTGATTTTACCCACTCCACTATAGGCAGATGCTCCGGATGATTGGCATAAATATCGAGATGTTCCCTCGATGGAAGCGTTACGGTAAGCGCCAGATCAAAAGATCTAGGGGAGCGCACAAAATCTATGCCGGCCTCCAGGTCGAGTATAAAATCTATCTTATCCTCCAGCTCCAAAAGCATTTTTTGCAGCTCTTCTACTTTTTTGCCGTCTTCGTTTTTGAAAAATACGATATGTCTTATCATCTCTTGTCCTCAAATTTTATTATTTCTAGTTTTGGATACGGGAGCTCCACGCCGGAGGCCGTTATCACCTCCAAAAACTCCTTCAGGAAGTCTCCGACCTCTACGTTTGCCTTCTTGATGTCCACGAATATGCGGTATTCCACGTCAAGGCCGTAGTTGCCGTACCCGACAACCAATAGCTGCGTCCTATCTATAAAGTTTTGCCCCAAAATCTCTTTCGTCTTGGAATCCAGGATACTTTTTAGCAAATCCAGGTCGGTATTGTAGCCGACGGAGAATTTGACGCGCCTTCTTATAACGCTAGACTCTTTCGTCAGGTTCTCTATCTGTCCCGAAAAAATGTTTGAGTTTGGTATGAGTATGACGATGTCGTCGCTAGTCTTGATGTTCGTAGTCCTAAGGTTGACCGACGTTACGACGCCGGTACGTCCGTCCGGCAGGCTTAAGATGTCGCCTATCTTTATGGAGTTTTCGAACAGAAGTATGACGCCGGATATAAAGTTTGACACGACGCCCTGCAAACCAAAGCCGATACCGACCGAAAGGGCGGAAACTATGATGGCGAAATTGGTCAAAGAGAGCCCAAAACCGCTCAAAATAACAAAAAATATAATCAGATACGCTGCGACGCCTATTGCTTTCGAGAATATAAACCTTATATGCTCGTAGTGCGCTCCGCCTTTGCCTGTTCTCTCGAAATAGCCGGGAACCACTTTTAGCGTAAGCCATGTTTTTATTATATAGATGACGATAACGGCAAACAGTACGATAATCGCCGTTTTTACTTTTATATCGGAGTTGTTGACGACAAAAAGCGTTATGTCGAGAGTCTTGTTTACCGAAAGGTATAGATCCTCCAGATAGCCGCTTGTTTTTGCTGGAAGCGACTCGTCAAAAGATTTGAACACCCTCTCGAACACCTGCGAATTTAGCGCGTTCTCGGCGACGGCCAATCCGTACGCCTCTTTCTCTCTTTTATATTCCGCAAAAAGCTCTTTGTTTGCCGCAAGAGGCTCGTTTTTTACAAAATATATCGGCTCGTATTTTTTGGAAAGCAGCGCATCCAGCTTGCGCTTATCGTCGGCGGAGTCTTTGGATGATTTGACTTTTTTTAAGAGCCTTATTTTCTCGAAGAAGTCCGACTTCATCTCATACGCGCACTCCTTAAAAGAGAGTATGGAGCTTTGAAGCGCTATGCGTTCGGCCTTCTCCGGGCTTTTTGCGGCGGCGCTCTCTTTTTTCATTTGAGCTAATCTATCTTTTGCGCCGGATATTCTTGCCTTCAAGTCCACATCGTCGTTATCGAACTTGAGATTTTTTTTGATTATCGCGTCTATTAGGGCCGTTTTCGTTTTTTGCAGGGACTCTTTTTGAAGCTCTAGCTCCAAAAGCTTCCTATCTATTTTGCGATACTCGAATATAACAGGGATAATGTCCGTCTCGTATAAGTTTTTGCTTTTTGCGCCGAGCATGATTTCGACTATTTTCGCCTGCCTGGCTTGTAGTTTCATATACTCGGAGTCTATATTCTCGGGCTTTTCTTTGAGATATAGCTTCGAATATATAAGCCTCAGATTTTTAAAAGCCTGCTCATAGCTTGCGACGTTCAAAAGCCCTTCGTCGGCCTCCCCTAGTATGTCTACGGGCTTTATGATATCCCTGTACTCGGCTATCATCTTGTTGTCGTCGAAGCTTTTTAGATAAGAGAGGAATTTTGCCTCGTCGGTTATTTTCAGCCTATCCTTCTCGATCTTTAAAAAATCCGATCCTATTATCTCGGCAAATGCGCAAGAAGCAAGAAGCAAAAGCGCCAAGAAGGCTTTTTTCATTTACGGCCACCTTTTTTTAATTCTGTTTTTATTGTTTCGCACACATTCGCTACGCTTTTCTCAAGACCGTCAACGGCGCCTTTTGGGCCAGCCCCTATGTCGCCTATATTCAATCTTACGAATCTATATATTTTCTCTTTTTCCTTTGCCGCAATCTCTATTTTCGCCGCAAACACATATTCATTTTTGCCGTCAAGATACGCCTGATACGAATCCGTGACGCCAATCTTCACTTTGGCGTCGCTCCCAAAGAGATAACTCTCTATGCTAGATTTTATAAATTCGGCATGCGTTTTTGCTAGATACGAGTTTTTATACGGCAAGAAAACACCGTCTTTTTTGTACCATATCCTATCTCCGGACAGATACGACACGGTATCCACCGAAACGTCTACGCCGCCATTGGCTTCTTTTTGCGCACAGGTTTTTATATCCGGCAGATAATACTTTATCTCGTTTTTTTGAGAGCATGCGCCAAAAAGAAGAACAAAACACAAGAGCGCTATTTTTCTCATCTTCTACTCCTCCGGACCTTTTGGAATATCGGCAGAGTCGAAAAGCAACGAGCTTGGGTTTTTTTGTATATTCTTAACAAGGGCGTTGGACTCTTTGCCCAGCTCCCTAAGCTGCACGATAAGCTTTTTGGCTTCATCCGTAACTCCGGTAATATCTTTTTTGTAGTCGAAATCCCCTCGCTTCAGAGAGCCGTTTAGCCTTATCGCTACGTTGTTGGCCGAATCTGCCGCGGCGGATATCTTTTTGATTGCGGCCACCGTTTCGACCGGCAACTCCTTCGAATTCTTCGTTATTTCGCCTATCTCATCCAGTCTCGCCGATAGTTTTGACGTAATGGCGCTTAGGTTTTCCAGCGCTTCGCCGGCATGCTTTAGGTTTTTTTCATCCAGAGAGCTATCTATCTTCTCCATGATGCTCTGCGTCCTATCAAGCATATTGGCGATAGATGAGTCAAACTTGCTAAATATCGACGGGGCATGCTTGATTGTCGGCAAAGCGCTCTTATCCACGTCCCTCAAGATCGAATCGCCGTTTTGACCTGGCGTTATATCGACAAAGCTAAGCCCGGTAATGCCTTGCGGCTTTATGTAGGCAACGGAACTCGTCTTTATAGGGGTGCCCTCTTTTATTTTTAGCAAAATCTCTATCTGCTCGGTATTCTCGGTGCTAATGCGTATATCGGACACCCTTCCAACTACGACGCCCCTGTATTTTACCGGGGCTTCGATATTCAGCCCCGACACGGACTCGGTAGCAAGCACCCGGTAGTTATCCGTATCGTTTTTGAAGCCGAACTTTCCGAGCCAGAAAACCGCTACGGCGAACGCGCTTATAAAAAATATCGCGAAAATGCCCACCAGCGTATAGTTAGCCTTATTTTCCAAGCTGACCTCCTTTGACGTCAAAAAAACTTCTCAAAAATTTATGCCCGCTCCGTTTGGCCTCTTCCACGCTTCCCAAAAAAACTATTCTCCTATCGTGAAGCGCCATAATCTTGCTGGAAATATCGGTAACGGAGTGGACATCGTGGCTAATAAGCACGACGGTAAGTCCGAGCGCCTCTCTCAAAGAGAGTATCAAATCATCAAAACCTCTCGAAGATATAGGGTCGAGACCGCTTGTGGGCTCGTCCAAAAATAGCAAAGAAGGCTCCAGCGCCAGCGCCCTGGCAAGCGCGGCTCTTTTTTTCATACCGCCGCTAAGTTCGCTCGGGTACATATGCTTAGCATGTTCCGGCAGGCCGACCAACGAGAGCTTATAGGACACCAGCTCATCGGCCAGGGCGCCGACAATCCCGGCATGCTCTTTTAGCAGTATCGCTATATTCTCCTTTATAGTCAAAGACGAAAATAACGCCGAAGATTGGAACAAAACGCCCCACTCCCTCGAAAACTTCTTTAGCCTATCATCGTCGAATCCAAGTATATCGCAGCCAAAAATCTTTATTGAGCCGCTTTGAGGACGAAGCAGCATTATCAGCTCCTTTAAAAGCGTCGATTTGCCGGAGCCGCTAGAACCTATGACGGTAAAGACCTCCCCCTCTTTGACGTCAAACGATATTGAGTCGTGTATAACCCTGTCCCCAAAAGCGGTTACTATGTCCCTAGCCTCTATGACATTCATATCTTTAGTCCCGAGAATATCACTGAAAATACTGCGTCGCATGCGATAACGGCGAATATGGAGTTCACGACGCTGTGCGTAGTCATAACGCCTATGCTCTCGCTGCTGCCTTCTACCTGGAACCCTCTGAAAACACCGATGGAGGCAATCAAAAACGCAAAAAACGGAGCCTTAAAGAGTCCCACGAATACGTGTTTCATAGCCAAGGTTGCCCTTAGCCTATCCAGAAATTCGCCGTACGATATTCCCAGCTGCAGCTTTGCTATTATCATCCCGCCCGCTATCGCTATGACGTCGGCAAAGAATATAACGAGCCACAGCGTAAGCGTCAAGGCAAGCACCCTTGGCCATACAAGAAAATAAAACGGGTTAAACCCCATCGTCTTCATGGCGTCTATCTCTTCCGTTATCTTCATGACTCCGATTTCCGACGTATAGCTGGCCCCGCTGCGCCCGGCAATGACTACGGCGGTCAGAAGCGGCGCAAGCTCCCTTGTTACGGAGATGCCTACGAGGTCTACGGTAAATATGGCCGCCCCGAACCTCTCAAGCTGGATGGAGCCTTGATAAGTCACGACAACCCCAATAAGAAAAGCGCTAAGCGCCACTATCGGAAGAGCGTTTACGGAAGATAGCTCCATCTGCCTTATAATTGACGCAAATCTAAAATTTCGAGCCGCAAAAAGCCTAAAAAACGAATAGATCATGGCGCCCAAAAACGAGCTATAGGAGATGAAGTCCCTGACTTTGGAGTATACGCTAAACCCAAGAATATGCAAAAAACCGTTTTTCTTAGGCAGTTTTTGCGCCCCACCCTTTTTTGCATGTAGCAATACCAGCCTAAAAATATTTTTTGCTGTTTTGGAGATGCCGAAAATTGCGATATTTTGATTTTTTCTTTTAAGCAGCATAAGCCACAATGCCGCGGCGCTATCCATTTTTTTTAGACCGGAGAGGTCTATTTCTATACGCTTGCCGGAATAGGCGGCAACCCTGCTCGTAAGGCTAGATGAGACTTCAGCCAAGAAAAGCGTGCGCCACTCCCCTTTTAGGCTTATAAAAACGGTCCCGTCTTTTTCCAGGACGTCAAAGCTTGCGAGTTCCAAGCAAAACCCTAATTTGTATTTATATAGATTATAATTTATAAAAAGTTAAAAGGTGCGTGATGCTTTCACATTTTATCTCCAAAAAATTCGGGCAGTTGGCCGATACTAACTTCTCCCCGGCGATACAAAACTTTATAAACAGAACATACGTAAAAATATTCGATATATCTTTGGAAGAACATGCCGAGATTCAGAGCTACAAAAGCCTAAACGAGCTGTTTACGAGAAAACTGCTTAAGCCAAGAGAGCTGAAAGGCGATAAAAAATCGCTCGTATCCCCCGCGGACTGTAGGGTTACGAATTTCGGCAAGATAAAAAACGGACAAATACTCCAAATAAAAGGCAAAAGCTACAGCGTGGCCGAACTTCTAAACTCGGACGAGAAAGCCGCCGAATTAGAGGGTGGCGACTTTGCAAACCTATATCTCTCCCCAAAGGATTATCATAGATTTCACTCCCCGTGCGACGCCAAGGTGCTGTACGCCCTACATATTCCTGGTGCGTTATATCCGGTTAACGACCCGGCGCTAAATACGATAGAGGCGCTTTTTGCAAAAAATGAAAGGGTCGTGCTTGCGCTAGAGGCCGAGTTTGGCGTCTTTTATATGGTGTTTGTAGGGGCGCTAAACGTCGGCCGCATCAAAATAGAGTTTGATCCGAGAATCCAGACCAATGCCGACAAAAACAGAATATCCGCTTACCACTACGAAGAGAGCATATATCTCAAAAAAGGTGACGAGATAGGACGTTTTGAGATGGGCTCCTCGATAGCTATGCTATTTGGCAAAGGGCAGATAGGGTTTTCGCTAACAGAAGGTCAAAAAATAAGTTTTGGAGACGAGCTTGCCAAAACTTTCTAGCATAATCCTGGCCGGAGGGTGCTTTTGGTGCATAGAGGCCGTATACAGCGGTATGAAAGGCGTCGTTAGCGCAGTTAGCGGGTATGTCAACGGCAATACGCCAAACCCGACCTACAAAGCCGTATGCGCCGGCGATACCGGATACGCGGAGGGCGTAAAAATAGAGTTTGACGAAGAGATTGTTAGTCTGGAGCAGATACTGGATGTCTTTTGGCATATCCACGACCCAACCTCATTAAATCGTCAAGGAGCGGATGTCGGAACACAGTATCGAAGCGGGATATACTATATAGACGAGGCGCAAAAGGCGGCCATTGACGAGAGCAAAAAGATGGTGCAAGAGATGTTTGGCGTTCCTATAGTAACCGAGATAGAGCCTCTGAAAAACTGGCATGAAGCCGAGGAGTATCACCAAAACTACTTTGTGAACAATCCATATCAAGGGTACTGCATGGCTGTCGTAGCGCCAAAGGTGATGAAGTTTAGAGAGAAGTTTGAGGATATGATTAAATAAAAAGCCCCTTTCGGGGCTCTTTGACTTTAGCGTATTAGTTTACGCTGCAAGATTGTAGTTTTTCTACGATGCTTGGGTCTTCAAGCGTTGAAGTATCTTGTGTTACCTCTTGTCCTGCCGCGATAGCTCTGAGGATTCTTCTCATGATCTTACCGCTTCTAGTTTTCGGTAGTCCCGGAGCGATTTTGATTTCGTCGCATTTTGCGATCGGTCCGATCTCTCTTACGATTACGTCGTTGATTTCTTTGAACAGCTCCGCTTCTTGCCCTGCGTTTTCAGGTACATTTTTCGGCACTACGAAAGCGAATATACCTTCGCCTTTTAGGTCGTCAGGCTTACCTACTACCGCCACTTCCGCAACTTTGTCGCATTTTGCTACGGCAGCCTCTATCTCGGCGGTGCCTAGCCTGTGTCCGGAAACGTTGATAACGTCATCCACACGTCCGGTAATCCAGATATAGCCGTCCTCATCCACCCTTGCGCCGTCGCCAGAGAAGTAGATGCCTTTTACGGTTTCGAAATATCCGCTGACAAATCTGTCGTTATCACCCCAGATGGTTCTAATCATCGAAGGCCAAGGTTTCATAACGCGCAGTAGACCGTCTCCGCCTCTAGCTACAGGAGTTCCGTCCGGATTTACTACTTTCGCCATAATACCAGGAAGCGGGAATGTAGCAGAACCTGGTTTTGCAGGCGTAGCCGCAGGAAGCGGGGCTATCATGTGTCCGCCTGTCTCTGTCTGCCACCATGTATCGACTATCGAGCATTTGCCGCCGCCGATTTCATTGTAGTACCATAGCCATGCGTCAGGGTTGATAGGCTCGCCCACCGTACCCAGGATTCTAAGGCTACTTAGATCGTATTTCGCAGGCTCGTCGGCGCCTACTTTGTGAAGCAGTCTGATAGCCGTCGGAGCCGTATAGAATTGGTTTACTTTGTACTCTTCTATCATTCTCCACCATCTGCCAGCATCCGGATAGATAGGCACACCTTCGTATATTACCGACGTAGCGCCGATAGCGAGAGGTCCATACGTGATATAGGTATGTCCGGTAATCCAGCCGACATCGGCGGTGCACCAGTAAGTGTCGTTTTCTTGAACGTCAAACACCCATTTCATAGTCATTTGAGCCCACAGGATGTAGCCCGCTGACGAGTGCTGAACGCCTTTTGGCTTGCCAGTCGAACCTGAAGTGTATAGTAGGAATAGCGGATCTTCGCTATCCATCGGTTCGGCTGGACAATTTGAGGACTCAAGCTCTACAAGCTCATTGTAGATGTAGTCTCTTCCGGCTGTATATGGGATATCTTCATTGTTTCTTTGTACGATTACAACCGCTTCGATGCTTTTGCAGCCTTTGCTAAGCGCGTCGTCTACAACAGGTTTCAAAAGATAAGGCTTGCCTCTTCTATATCCGCCGTCAGACGTGACGACTATTTTCGCTTGGGCGTCTTCGATTCTATCTCTAAGCGCTTCAGCAGAGAAACCGCCAAATACAACAGAGTGGATAGCGCCTATTCTCGCGCAAGCAAGCATGAAGAATACGGCTTCCGGGATCATCGGCATATAGATAACTACTCTATCGCCTTTTTTTACGTTGAATTTGTTTTTTAGCAGGTTTGCGGTTTTACATACTTCGTAGTAAAGCTCTCTATATGTTATAACTCTTTTATCGCCCGGCTCACCTTCAAATATGATGGCCGCTTTGTTTTTTCTAGTTTCTAGATGTCTATCAAGGCATTGCTCGCTGACGTTTAGCTTGCCGCCAGTAAACCATTTGTAATTTGGAGCGCTAGACTCGTCAAGCGTTTTCTCAAACGGCTTTTTCCAATCTATCATCTCGTTCGCAAAGTGCGCCCAAAAACCTTCGTAGTCTTTTTCAGCCCACTCTACAAGCTCCTCATATTCGCACATATTTTTTATATTTGGCGTCTTGAAAAGCTCTTTTTTCGGTTTAAAAACCATTCCGTGCAGTTCTTCCATTTTTATGTAACCTCTCCTTTACATTAAGATTAAAAGTTTAACTATTTTTCAATTTGACAAATATTAACGCGGTCATTAAAGCGTCATAATATGCGCTATGTTGGCCAAAAATGGGTAGATTTAACCCATTCATTATCGACTCAAATCTAAGGTCTACATTTTTGCTTCCAAAGACGTCGTTTTTTTTGTCAAAATAGAGCGCCGATACCTCTATTTGCGGGTTTGGAAGGCGCGTACCGTAAAATTCCTTAAAATATTTATTTATCATCGCCACGTCAAATTCAAGATAGTAGCCGACAAGCGCCCTATTGCCGACAAAATCCAAAAATAGATCCAGAGCCTCTTTTATGTCTACGCCGCCCTCTACGTCGCGGTTTCTTAGATGGTGTATCTTTATGCTCTCTTCGCTTATCTCCTTTCTCGGTTTGACCGTTACTTCAAACTTCTCGCTGGTTAAAACCTTGTTATCCCTTATTTTTACGGCGCCTATCGATATTATCTCCGCGCTCTTCGGATTTAAACCGGTAGTCTCGCAATCAAAGGCTACATATTCGTCCAAAAACGGCGGCTCGAACAAAAATCCGAACCTCTCGTCCTTTAGCTTGCTTTTTAGATATTTTCGCTTCAGACTCTCGAACATCAGGAGATGTAACCAAGCTTAAAATGCGAGAATACGAATTTCTTTAGCTTGTCGACTATTTTTAGAACGTCCTTCAAAAGGTCTCTTTCAAGCTTGGTAAGTCTTTTTGGGTTTATATAGTTGTCCTCGGCCTGTCCCATATTGACTTTGTAAAGCCTCTCTTTCAGCCTGATTTCCAGCAGAAAGTTGTACGCCTCGATAAGCTCTTCGGCGAACACCCTATCTATGAGTCCGCCGTTATTTAACTCCTTAATGCGCTCGAACGTATTGACTGCGTCTATATTTTTTTCATAGGCGAGAGCTCTTACCGAGTTTACGATAGGGAAGATGCCGCCCTTTTTTATATCCATCTCGCCGCTATGTTCTTTTTTATCCAGCACGAAGCCTCCAAGAAGTCCGAGCGGCGTCTCAAAAGAGAGAGAGCCTCCGGCCATGCGCGCCAGTATTTGCGGATTGGCCTGAAGTTTTTTGAGCAGATACGCCTTGATCTCATCCGCCAATGCCTCGTTTCCAGATACGAACTTGATATCCATCAGGATGGGAATATTCAAAAAGCTTTTCTCGCTTGGCGACATCACCATAGAGTATATCTCTTTCTTATATTCGTCGAGCGTTTTCAGATAGTAAGGATTTTTCGCCATTACGCCGCCGCTGCACTCCGGGTAGCCAAGCCAGATTAACGTATCGTTAAAAATGGCGGCGTATCCCGATAATTCGGACGGTTTGACGCTGTCTTTGCAGATGACGGCGTTATCCTGATCGGTTCTCAGTATCTGCTCCCCTCTTCCTTCGCTGCCAAATATCACGAGAGCGATATCTCCTCTTATGTCTGCCGGGAAAGACCATTCGAAAACCTTGCTAAACACCCTTATGTTCAACTCGCTTACAAGCTTGATTATATGCTTGACTTTCACGCCCTCGAGGAGAAGGTTTTTTACCGAGCTATCTATGTCGGCTATCGCGGACTTCAAATCCTCTTTGGTTTTTGCCATATCTATTTTTCTGGCGACAAACTGCGTATGCGTAGAGAATGAACCGAGAATGTCTATATCCTGAAGAACTCCGCACACCTCTTTGCCGTCGGTCAAAACGACCCTTTTGATATTATGCTTCGTCATAAGCAGCAATGCGTTAAACAGAAAATCGTTTCTATCGATCGTCTTTATGTTTTTTGTGGCGATAACGCCTACTTTTTCATCCAAATCCATTCTCGCCATCAACACTTTCTTGCGCAGGTCCGAGTCTGTTACTATGCCTACTTCGCCGCCAAAATCCACAAGCACGAACGTCTTGTTCGCCTTAGTCATCATAGTAACGGCGTTTATGATTGTCGTATCGGCATCGACAAATATCGGCTGCTCGTAGGCTATATCCGATATTTTTCTTACAAGATAGCTATCGACGCTCTTGTGTTTTTCTTCTAGTTTTTTTGCCGCGGACAGGAAGAAGTAGTTTTCTATTTTTATATTAGAGTGGACGGCTTTTAAAAAATCCTCTTTTGCCACCACATACAAGAGAGTCTCTTCGGCGGCTACGTATGAACTGGCGTAACTGCCTGAAAGCAGCGCCTCAAAATCAAAAAAATCCTTCGGCCCGTAATAAAACTCGCTCTCGCCACCCTCTTTTACGACACCTTTAGCAACTATATAAAAACACTCCGCCGATGACGAAGCCTTCAGAAACTCTTCGTTTTCCTTGACATACAAAATATCAGCTTTAGAGCAGAGTTCGCCTAGCTCAAACTCTCCAAGCTCGTCGAACGGATGGATGTTTCTTATGAATGTTCTTATATCGAGGCTACTCATTTTAGCTTCTTTAATCACACAAGAGGGAGGCCCCTCTTGTGTATAGGATTAGTGTGCGGACGCGCCGTCGGCACCGATACCAGTTTGAGCTCTGATATATTGAGCTTCAAAGCCGGCTTTATCTTCGGCGCCTCTTGCGGAACTATCTAGTTTTGAGACTATATAAGTTACCACAAATGTTAGCGTCATAGAGATAATCGCAGGGTTTTTAAGGCCGATTAGAGCCTCTTTGTTGCCAAGTACGTCTTTCCATACCGTAGGCCCCATAACAACTATAACTATCGCCGTAACAAGCCCCGTAAAGCCGCCTATGAACGCGCCTCTTGTGGTTAGCTTGCTCCAATAGATTGAAAGAAGCAAGATCGGGAAGTTGACAGACGCCGCAATAGCGAATGCTAGACCAACCATGAACGCAACGTTTTGTTTTTCAAAGGCGATACCAAGAAGGATCGCAAGAACGCCTAGAACAAGAGTCGCTATTTTAGACGCTTTCATCTCCGTAGCCTCGTCAACTTTGCCTTTTCCGATAACGCTAGCGTATAGGTCGTGGCTGATAGCGGATGCGCCGGAAAGCGTAAGACCTGATACAACCGCAAGGATCGTAGCAAACGCAACCGCAGAGATAAAGCCTAGGAACAAGTCGCCGCCAACCGCTTTTGAAAGGTGGATAGCAG
>CAZMPN010000024.1:0-22020 GCA_964568395.1 uncultured Helicobacter sp.
AGAGAGCGAAATTCTACATTTTTTTTTCTTTTTTGTCAATACTTCAAAGTTTATTTTTAAATTTTTCGTATAGTTTTGTCATTTTGAAGTAGTTGTTTTTTTGGAAAATAGACTTTGCGAGCTCAAAGTTTGAGCGCTCGAGCGCGTATTTTAGCTTTGGAAATTCGTCAAACTGCTTGAATAGCGTCTGGAGTATCAGTCTTTTTTCGCCTATTTGCATGTAGCTTGCGCTCATTTTTTTTGCGGCGTCCATTTTGCCTTCTTCTATATTGCTGATTATGTCTTGCAGGCTCATCTGCCACGCCTCTTCAAGTATGGAGAAGTTGTCGTCTTGTCTCAAAAACGGATTGTCTTCTACCAGCGCGTATGCTTCACCGAAGTTGCCGCTCATGATTAGGTTTTCAAGCTCTTTGTTGTCGGAGTCTAGTTCATATAGGCTTATGCTGCCGTCAAGACAGCCGACCACCAGCCCTTTTTCTCCGAATACGTCCATCGCCGACACTACTGTAGGATTTTTGATAAAACTTTCGCTGAGCTCTTCATAGTTTTTTGCGGACAGTAGTTTGATATTTCGCTCTCTTCCGCAGATATATATATGTCCGTCGACTACGGCAAAGGCCGATACCCCATCGTTAAGTTTTTTCGGGTTTGCTACCGTTTTTTGGGTAAACGCGTCGAAAATGAGTATCTGCCCGTCTCTATAAAATACTGCGAGTTCCCTCTCGTCCAAAAACTCCATTCTCACTATCGGCTCTTCGAAGCCGGTCATCATGATATAGTTTTCGCTATCGGAAAACTTATGGATCCTTATTTCATTGTCAAAGGATGCTATTGCGACATATTTATTATTCGGATCGAACGCAAAGGCGGAGACGAAATCGCTCCTAATAGAGTAGGGACCGCTCGCTTTTTTGGTCTCAAAATCGAATATAAAGCTTTTGCCGTCCATTCCCCCGCTGGCTAGCTTTTGTGCGTGCGGCGAGAATTCGAGCGAATATACTTCTGCGGTATGGAGTTTTGCCGCCTCCATCACCTTTTTTTTAGCTTGTATATCCCAAAGCTCGTATTTCGGCTGCCCTTTTATGGCGCATGCGAGGTATCTCCCGTCTCTTGAGATGTCGTATCCGTTCGTGTATCTAAAAAAATCCGAACCGGGGACGTTAAACTCCCACATTTGGGCGAGCAGTTCCGCGTCCAGCACGGTAACTTGCCCATTCTCCGTCAACGCTATAATTTTGTCTTTGCTTACTTTTAGCTTTACTATTGCCGCATTTAACGTAACGCTTTTGTGTGCCTTCAAATATCCGCCTTCAAAATTATTTTATTCACAGTTGCTGTCCTTGGTAAACTTGTTGAATACACCGAGCCCGACTATCATGATGGTTGCGCCCAAAATCAGATAAAACGCATATTGTATCGCTTCGTAGTGCTTGCCGTCTATGACTATTTTAAAAACCACCATAAGGGACTCTATCGATAGCGCGATTATGATCGAAACTAGAAATTTGCCTAGTATACTATATTGTGATAGCTGACACGCCGTAGAATCTTTGAATAGCACCTCGTGGGATATGATGGTTTTTGCCAGATCGTGTATGGCGAGGCCAAGGGTGATAGCTATGATGGACTTGAAGATCTCGTGCAGCATCTCCTCTGAGTTGGAGGTATTAAAAAGAAAAACAAAGGCGTACGCTCCGTACAAAATCAAGAATATGGACACTATCGATAGCAGATAACCTCCCAGCGCATATATATATTTGTTGAAGGTGTCAAACTTCTTATTCCTCTCCACTAGCCGCAACTCTTCTAGCAGCATAAGCAGGTCGATGTCAAATATGACATACCCCTTTTCTATCTTTTTGACCACCGTTACGCTCGGTTTGCCCGTTTTGTAATGGATATACGGATTGCTGACGTAGATGTTTTTGTTTTGCATCTGCAGATTGGCGAAATAGCGCTCTTTGTTCGCTCCTATTCTGGTCTCGTCCAGCTTGTTTTTTGGATAGTAGCTCGGAGTGACCTGCCTGTAGGCCGAATCAACGAGATATATCGCCTCCAAGGAAGCCAGGTTTTTGAACGCCGATTTTATATTTGTTTCGTCCGAACACTCCAGGGAGTTGTTCTCTATCGTAGTCGATAGAAAATTTTCTATCGCATCCGAATGTTTTTTGAACAGTACAACCAGCTCTTTCATTTTTAAGCTCCTGCCGTGTGTACGTTATTTATGTCATTAGTTTACCACTAATATCGCTATTTTATTCCGTTTTTTAAATTTTCGATGCTTATATTATAAAAAAGGGGCGTTAAGGGGATAATTGATAAAATTCCGCCTAAAATTTTGGCTTAAGGAAAAGGTTTGAGAACCCATTATTGCGGTGAAGTGACTGCCGAAGAGATAGGAAAAGAGATAACGGTATGCGGCTGGGTAAACAGCTACCGCGACCACGGCGAACTAGTATTTATAGATTTGAGAGACAAAAGCGGGCTTGTGCAGCTGGTATGCGACCCAAAAGATAGCGCATCGGCGCATAAGGTGGCCAGCGAAGTAAGAGACGAATTCGTCCTGATAGCGAAAGGAAAAGTGCGAAAAAGAGGCGAAGGCCTTGAAAATCCGAAGCTAAAAACAGGTGCGCTAGAGATAGTGGTAACAGACCTGATTATAGAAAACAGATCTCCGACGCCTCCGTTCCAGATAGGCGACGACAAGGTAAACGAAGAGCTTAAACTAAAGTACAGATTTTTGGAGCTTAGGGATCCAAAACACCTAAACAACTTTATCACACGCTCAAAAGTAACGGTGGCCATCAGAAACTTCTTCGACCAAAACGGCTTTTTGGAGGTCGAGACCCCGATACTGACCAAGTCCACTCCGGAAGGAGCAAGGGATTATCTGGTTCCTAGCCGTGTCCATCCCGGGGAATTCTTTGCTTTGCCTCAATCTCCGCAGCTATTCAAACAGCTTCTTATGGTTTCCGGCTTCGACAGGTATTTCCAGGTGGCAAGATGCTTCAGGGACGAAGACCTAAGATCAGATAGGCAACCTGAGTTTACGCAAGTGGACGTCGAGATGAGCTTTTGCAGCGACGAAGACGTGATGGCTATGGCCGAGGGCGCTTTATCTGCCGGGTTTGCCGCGGCCGGAATAGACGTTAAACCTCCTTTTAGAAGAATGAAATACTCGGAGGCTATGGAGAAATACGGCTCGGATAAGCCGGATATAAGATATGCCCTTCCTTTGACCGACGTAATCGACCTATTTGAAAAGACCGAGCTGAAAGTATTTGCCGAAATAGCAAAAATGCCGCACGTCAACAGAATAAAAGCTCTAAACGTAGAAGGAGGCGAGAAGCTAACCAGAAAAGAGATAGACTCGCTGACGGAATTTGTCGCAAAATTCGGCGCAAAAGGCCTCGCTTGGCTAAAAGTAAAAGAAGACCTCACGCTGCAAGGACCTATCGAGAAATTCCTAAGCGACGCCGAAAAATCTGAGCTTGTAGCTAGACTTGGCTCAAAAGCCGGGGATCTCATATTCTTCGGCGCAGGCAAAAAGGCTACGGTTTTGGAATATATGGGCAGGCTAAGACAAGAAGTCGCTAAACTGATGGGTATGATCGACGAAAACAGATATGAGTTTTTGTGGGTTGTGGATTTCCCGATGTTCGAAGTTGAAGAGGGTAAGGTAAAGGCGCTCCACCATCCGTTTACTATGCCTAGGACGCTTGACGACGAAAATCTAGAAAACATCGAATCGGTAGCTTACGATATCGTGCTAAACGGTTATGAGATAGGCGGCGGCAGCATCAGGATACATAAAGAAGAGATGCAAAAAGAGGTGTTTAGACTGCTTGGCATCGGCGAGGAAGAGGCGAAAGAAAAATTCGGCTTTCTTCTGGACGCCCTCAAGTTCGGCGCGCCTCCGCACGGCGGTTTCGCGCTAGGCCTTGATAGGCTACTTATGCTTATCACGAAAAGTGAAAGTATCAGGGACGTTATCGCATTCCCTAAAACACAAAAAGCGCAGTGTCTTATGACATCGGCGCCGAGCCCTGTGGATGATGCTCAACTAAAAGAGCTATCAATCAGGGTAAGCAAAATAGAGAGTTGAAGCTAGTAGATACAAAGCCCGGAGATATCGTGGAAATAGAAGAGTTTCTTGCCCCTTTCTGCGATGTCGAGACGCGTATCTGCTCCATGGGCGTAAATAGAGGCGAAGTGGCAAGGGTGGTATCAAACTCTTTTTTGAGCCCCGTACTTCTTGATATAGGCGGTGCTAAAATCGCTATTTCCAAAACGGAAGCAAAAAAAATAAAAGTCAAACTTATAAGGAGAGGATAAGTAAATGAAAAAACTATTTTTGATCATCGGGGCGCCAGGCAGCGGCAAAACTACCGACGCAAGCATCATCGCAAAAAACAACGAAGCGGCTATAGCGCACTACTCAACGGGAGACCTTCTAAGAGAAGAGGTGGCGAGCGGTTCCGAGCTTGGTCAAACAATCGACGGCTTCGTATCAAAAGGAAATCTTGTTCCGCTTGAGATTGTTATCAATACGGTCGTAAAAGCGATCAAAACAAGCCCTAAAAACGTAGTCCTAATAGACGGTTTCCCAAGAAGCGTAGAGCAGATGGAAAAACTTGACGAAGTTCTGTCCGGCGAGAGCGAAGTGGAACTTACAAACGTAATCGAAGTAATGGTTAGCGAAGAGGTTGCCAGAGACAGAGTTCTTGGACGCGCAAGAGGCGCCGACGATAACGTCGAAGTGTTCAACAATAGAATGAAGGTCTTCATGGAGCCGCTTGAGGCGATTAGAAGCTTCTACGGCAAAAAAGGCGTATATCATACCATAAATGCGGAGAGAACTATCGAAGAGATAGTGGCCGATATGGAAGCCTTCGTTAAATCAAAAATCTAATCTAATCGACGCTATTTTCGCCGCTATCTGCGGCGAAACCTTTGCCTAAAGGTATTTTATGAACTTCTACGCTTGCATTATAGGCACCGAACTACTGAACGGCCGCCGAAAAGACTCCCATTTTGAATTTTTGTTGAGCGAACTGCTAAAACGCGGACACGAGCTAAAAGCCAGCTTTATAATCAAAGACGAACCCTCGTTCATAGCCGATATTTTTGAGCTGATAAAAAAAGACGAAGAGTCCATCATGTTCTGCTTCGGCGGAATAGGCGCAACACCCGACGACTATACGAGGGAGGTAGCCGCAAGAGTATTTACTGAAGGCGGGATGGAGCATAACCAAACGGTGGTGGATATCATAGTGGCTAGGATGGGAGAGAGGGCTTATCCCGACAGGATTAACATGGCTTACCTGCCAAAGGGCGCCGGACTTTTATCGAATCCGGTCAACCAGATCCCTGGTTTTTACCTAGAGAAAAGGTTTTTCTTTATGCCTGGTTTCCCGCAAATGGCTCAGCCGATGATCGTGGAGGCTCTCGATAAATTTTACGTAGAGGCTGCGCCAAAGTTTAAAAAGACCTTTACCGCTTTTTGTTCGGAAGGGGATATCGTAGATATTATGCGCACGCTTCCGCCTTCCGTGGAGTTTTCAAGCCTGCCGATTATGGATGGAGAAAAAAGGGCGACGGAGATATATTTGGCGTCGCCTAGCTCCTGTGTCGTAGAGGATGTTTACGAACATTTTGTGACGTTGACCGAAAAAAAAGGCTTCAAGTGGCGGGACGGCGGCTATTTTGATGCGTAAAATCGCTATCGCATTCGTTCGCTTCTATCAGAAGTTCGTATCGCCGGTCACCGTCGGCTCTTGCAGATACTATCCAAGCTGCAGCGAATACGCCATTTGGCAGTTTGAGACAAACGGGTTTTTAAGGGCGCTTTTCGCATCCGTCTTGCGCGTACTCAGATGCAACAAGCTCTTTCCAGGCGGCATAGAGTATCCGAAAATAAAGCTTTCTTTGCCGAAATACTCCCTTAAAAAAGAAGAGGCGCAAAAAAATATTAAGTACTTCTTTGTGCCAAAAGACGGCGGTTACGTCTGCATAAAGGCTTGGAAGGCTAGCTAAGTCTCGCAGCTATCTCGTCCGCCAAAAAGAAGTCGTTGCAATATACGATACCGCCGTCCATACTTACAAACCCCTCATCTATCAGTGCCCGCAGAGTCTCTTTGTCGTTTATTATCGCCGCGTCTACGCCTGCTTTGGAGCGAAGCCCGAGCAGTATCTTCTCTACCCTTATATCCTCTTCGCTTAGCTCTTCGCGCTCTTTTTCCAACGGCTTCCCGATGTACTCTTCTATGTTTTTTAGGGGGGCGTATCTTGCGGCTCCGTCAAAACCGACGGCGCCCGCACCGACGCCTATATATGGCTTGTATTCCCAGTATCCGAAGTTGTGCCTCGATCTTCTTTTGCCGAAACTGGCCACTTCGTAGTGTTCAAATCCGGCCGCCGTGAAACTCTGCGCTACGAGTCTGGCGGCGTTTTCGTCATACCTGCTTTTTGCGCCCTTTCGTTCAAACGGCGTATTCTCCTCTATCGTGAGCGAGTATGCGGATAGGTGCGCAGGGGAGAGAGCCAGAAAAGCGTCTATTTCTCGTTCCAAAAAAGCTTCGTCGTCAAACTTCGTGTCGTACATAAAATCTAGAGAGATATTTTCAAAACCTGCCTTTATTGATGCGTCATATGCCGTAAGCGCGGCTTTTTTGTCGTGTACTCTTGATAAGAATAAAAGCTTCTCATCGCTCAGGCTCTGTATTCCTAGGCTAAGTCTGTTCGCCCCCATCGATAGGAGCGCTTTTGCCTTTTCTTCGTTCCAGCTGGACGGATTCGCCTCTACTGTTATTTCGGTTTTGGAATTGATATGGGATGAGAGTTTTTCAAATATTTTTCCAAAATCTTTTACGCCTAGTATGGACGGAGTGCCGCCGCCAAAATAGACGCTTTCGAATATCTGTTTTTTTGAACCGCTTAATTCATTTTCCAGCTGAACCAAAAGCGCATCTACATATTTCGGTATTAGCTCCTCTTTGTTTGAAAAGGTGTTAAAGGCGCAATAGCCGCATCTTTTTTCACAAAAAGGTATGTGTAAATAAAGCAGTTTTTATCCTTTTTTTGTTAGCATTGTAGCCAGAATTGGCTCGTTTTTACGAAACTATGAAGAGTGGCATATGGCAGAAAAAATATATAGACCGAATGTTGCCGCAGTAGTTTTATCTTCCGAATATCCGGCGCAGATGAAGGTATTTATCGGCCTGAGAAGCGATATGAAGGATGTTTGGCAGTTTCCGCAAGGCGGAATAGACGAAGGAGAGTCTCCCAAAGAAGCGCTTTTTAGAGAGCTAAAAGAGGAGATAGGCACAGATAATATAGAAGTTATCTGCGAGTATCCGGACTGGGAGTATTACGACTTTCCGGAAGGCGTCGCCAAAAACAAGAAGTTGTATAACTACAGCGGTCAAAAACAAAAATATTACCTGGTAAGGCTAAAAAACGACTCGGAAGTGAATATAAACACGCATCATCCGGAGTTTAACGAGTATAAATTCGTAAAGTTCGAAAACGTTTTTAGTTTTATTTCCCATTTTAAAAAACCAATATATAAAAAAGTACTCTCGCACTTTAAGAGAGAGGGCTTTATTTAAATTTTTGAAAAAGAGTTATAGATGCTAATAGTTCAAAAATTCGGCGGCACAAGCGTCGGAAACCTAGAGAGAATCGAAAATGTCGCAAACAGAGTCGCAAAGACCGTAAAAGAGGGGCACGGCGTCATAGTCGTGGTATCCGCTATGAGCGGCGAAACGAATAAACTTATCGAATATACCGAGCACTTTACGAAGACCCCTGATAAAAAAGCGATGGATTTCGTAGTGAGCTCAGGGGAAAGAGTGACGGCGGGTCTTCTTGCCATAGCTTTGAACGCAAAGGGGCATAAAGCCGTCGCGATGAGCGGCAGACAAGCCGGCATTAAGACCAATGCGGACTTTACGACCGCTAGAATAGCCGATATAGACGCTACGAACATGAAGCAGAAAGTGGCCGAAGGTTACGTGGTCGTAGTAGCGGGTTTTCAGGGGATTACCGAAGACGGTAGCGTAACTACGCTTGGCCGCGGCGGGAGCGACCTTACGGCCGTAGCTATCGCAGGAGCCGCTAAAGCCGATTTATGCGAGATATATACGGATGTTGACGGCGTATATACGACGGATCCTAGAATCGAGCCGAAAGCAAAAAAACTAAACGTGATCAGCTATGACGAGATGCTTGAACTTGCAAGCGCAGGCGCAAAAGTGCTTCAAAACAGATCGGTAGAGCTTGCGAAAAAACTAAACGTAAATCTAGTAACAAGAAGCAGTTTCAACGAGAACGAGGGAACGCTTATTACAAAGGAAAACGACATGATGGAAAACGTACTTGTCAGCGGGATAGCGCTGGATAAAAATCAAGCCGTGGTAACGGTAAGAGGCGTGGACGATAAGCCCGGAATCGCCGCCGATATATTCAAGGCCCTATCCGACGAGAATATCGTGGTCGACATGATAGTTCAAAACGTTGGGCAAGACGGCAAAGCCAATATCAGCTTTACCGTTCCTCAAAGCGAGCTTGAGCGCGCGAAAGTGATTATGCAGAGATTTGAAAGCCACGGCGCCATCATGACTTACGACACGGATGTCGCGAAAGTATCCGTAGTCGGCGTGGGCATGAAAAGCCACAGCGGTGTCGCGGCAAAAGCGTTTACTACGCTTGCGAAAGAAAACATCAATATTTTGATGATTAGCACTTCCGAAATAAAAATCTCGATAGTTATAGCGGAGAAGTACGGCGAACTTGCCGTCAGAGTGCTTCACGAGGTATACGGACTAGGTAACTAAGGGGATGCAAGAGCTTCTTGGGTGGACCCTTAACACCATTCGCGACAGAAGCGAGTACGGGTGGCTTGAGGAGAGACGGTTTGAGTGGGTGCCTTTGGCACAAAACTGTCTCAATATAGCCATGAACGGTTCCGCGGTTATTATTATAACCGATAAAGAACGTACCTGGTTTTCAAACTATCTAGTCAAGACCCTCAATAAGCCGTCCAAGAATAGGCCCATTCTGCCGTTTTTCTCTATAAAATGCCTGCTTCCGGGTCTTACCGGCTTTAGTACGAACGAGACCTTCGAGGCGTATACCGATATGCTTGATATCGTGTTTAAAAACTATATCTTTTGGTATATAGGAAGAAGCGACGACAAGCTGGCCTCTTTCGCGAAAGAGAGGGAGGATAGTTTTCTTTGGCTGTTTGACGAGATAGTGCCGAACAGCTTCTATATGAAATCATACGACGAGGCTCTGGACAGCAAGCTTATATCGCTAGCCTCCCTATTTGACAAAACTATCGATGCGGTAATGTTTTCCAAAGTAAAACTTTAGGCTGATAAGTTGGCAAGGATTTTTTCAAAAGATCTGTTTTTGTCAAACGGCTTCATAACGGTATCAAACGATTTTGACTCCGCGATAGAGAGCATCAAATCCGCTTTTGACGGCGAAGTGCTCATATTCCCTAAACCGTTTAAAGAGCAAAAGGATATTCTGGTCGACGATATAGAGGAGCTGATGGAGGCCGCCTACCTTACCGGCGAGGAGCGGCTTTTTGTTTTAAAATCCGAAACATACTCCGTCGTCGTCCAAAATAAACTTCTAAAGCTTCTTGAGGAGCCTCCCGCCGGCATAAAATTTTGCCTGCTCGTAAGCTCGAAAGCGGCGCTTTTGCCGACCGTCTGCTCCAGGCTCTCTATATGCGAGCTAAAAACAAAAAAAGAGGCATCCCTGGAGCCGATAGATATGTCCAGATTTAGCGCGGAGGGGATGTTCGAGATTCTAAAGAAGACGGAGTCCATGGATAGGGAGGAGGCCAAGGAGTATCTATATATGCTGCTTGAAAGCTACAAAAAAACCCAGCCAAAAAAAGAGCCTCTTAAAAATACGCAAAAATTGGAGCTTTTCGACACGGCGTTTAAGCTATTGTCTTTGAATACGCCGCCGAAGGTTATATTTACGACCCTGCTCGCAAGGCTCTCCCTCAAATGATACAAAAACTATCAAACGATACGGATTTTGCCGAAGTCCTAAAAAAGATAGGCGTAGACGTAGCCGGACAAAAGATACTTAACAAAAAAAACCGCATAAACTATTTTTTTATCCCTTCTCTCGATATCAGAGCGGCAAATATACTAAAACAAGACGCCCTCTCCGTAGGCGCCGATTTGGCCGTATCGAAACAGGTTGCGGCCATGAGCGTAAAAAACAGCGACGCTCTGCTTGTGTGCAGCGATTCGCAGCTTGAAAAACTGGTAAAAAAAGAGGCCGTCCAGCCGTTTGGGCTAAAGGGGATATCGGAGACGTTGAAGCGATTTTTGCACTCCGGATGCGTCTGCCGAAAACCGAAGATAATGGGCATACTAAATATCAACGAGGATAGCTTTTTTAAAAATAGCCGAATAGACGAAGGTAGTTTCGTGGACTCCTTTTTCACTATGTGCGAAGACGGCGCGGATATTATAGACATAGGCGCGGTATCTAGCCGTCCTGGCAGCGAGTACCCCGGCGCGGACGAAGAGTTAAGAAGGCTTGCTCCGATACTAAGGCTGATAAAAAAACACTCGTTGGATAAAAAAGCCAAAATCAGCATAGACACGTATGAGCCTATCGTAGCAAGGGCGGCTCTTGAAGCCGGATGCCATATCATAAACGATATCACGGGGCTTTCGTCCGGCGAGCTGGCGGCCGTAGTCGCCGAATATGACGCTTCCATAGTCATAATGCATATGAGGGGTACGCCAAAGGATATGCAGACCATGACCGATTACGACAATCTGTTTTTGGAGCTTGACGACTACTTTAAGGAGAAGCTGCAAATAGCGCACAGCTTCGGCATAAAAGAGGTCGTACTTGACGTGGGAATAGGCTTTGCCAAGCTTTTGGAGCACAATTTGGCTCTTGTAAAACACATGGGTCATTTTAGGGCTCACGGTAGACCTCTTCTGGTCGGAGCAAGCAGAAAAAGCATGATAGGATCCATCTCTCCAAGCTTGCCCGAAGAGAGGCTGGCCGGTACGCTGGCTCTTCACCAAAAAGCGCTTGACGAAGGCGCATCCATAATACGCTGTCACGACGTAAAAGAGCATTCGCAGATGCTGCGCGTTTGGCAGGCGCTAAAAAATACGACTATATAGAGGTTTGATAGGTGACTTTCGAAGAGTACAAAAAAGCCGTACAAAAACTAAACGAATGGGCGCTGGCATACTATACTCTCGATGCGCCGCTAGTGACGGACGACGAGTACGATAGGCTTTATCGCAGCGTAAAGGCTTTTGAGGCCGATAACGCCCAGATGATAGATCCAAATAGCCCTACGCAAAGAGTGGGCGGCGTAGCGTTGGAGGAGTTCGAAAAGGCGAAACATCTGGAGCAGATGTACTCTCTGGAGGATATATTTGACGAAGAGGAGCTCTTTGAGTGGGTAGGGCGAATACATAAGACCTCTACGGACGTAGATTTTGTATGTGAGCCGAAATTCGACGGCGCCAGCCTAAATCTCGTATATGAAGGCGGCAAGCTCGTAAGGGCTATAACGAGAGGGGACGGCATAGAGGGCGAGATGGTGCTAAATAACGCCAAAACAATCAAGAGCATTCCTCTGGCCATCTCCCACGAAGGGCTTTGCGAAGTGCGCGGCGAGGTGGTGATATTCAAGGAGGCTTTCGAGAAAATAAACGAAGAGCGCCTAAGGGAAAACCAAAGCGTGTTCGCAAATCCTAGAAACGCGGCCGCCGGGAGCCTTAGGCAGCTAGATCCTGCCGTCAGCGCAAAAAGAGAGCTCGTCTTTTATCCTTACGGTCTAGGCAAAAACGACGTCGGACTCAAAAGCCAAGCGGAGTGTGCGGAATTTTTGAAAAGAGAGGGGTTTTTGCCTCCGCCGAAATCATACTTCTGCAAAGACGAGAGGGAGGTAGTGGCGGCCTACGAAGACCTAAAGAAAAACAGGGACACCCTGCCTATGATGCTTGACGGAATGGTGGTGAAGGTAAACTCTTTCGCGCTTCAAGAGGAGCTTGGGTTTACGGTGAAGTTTCCAAGATGGGCGGCTGCTTATAAATTCCCGGCCCTAGAGCGTCAAACAAAGCTTCTGGACGTGATATTCCAGGTCGGCAGGACCGGCGCCGTGACTCCCGTGGCCGTGCTGGAACCGATAGATATAGACGGCGTAGTGGTCGCCAGAGCCACGCTTCACAATTTTGACGAGATAGAGAGAAAAGATTTTCGTATAGGCGACAGCGTAACGGTGATTAGGAGCGGCGACGTAATACCGAAGGTCGTCATGGCGCTCGCATCCCTAAGGGACGGCAGCGAGAAGAAGATAGAAAAACCGACGCTCTGCCCGGTATGCAACAAGGAGTTGCTGGATGAGGACGCCATAGTAAAGTGCCAAAATCTGGAGTGCGAGGCCAGGGTGGTCGAGAGCATAATACATGCGGCCGGGAAAAAAGCGTTGAACATAGACGGCCTAGGCGAGCAGATAGTAAAGCTCCTGTTTGAAAAGGGAAAAATAAAAAGCCTGATAGACCTCTACGCTTTAACACCGCAAGATTTCGAGGGGCTTGAGGGATTTAAAGAAAAAAAGATAAACAACATTCTTTCGTCCATAGAGGCTTCAAAAGGTACGGAGTGTTGGAGATTTATCGTAGCCCTTGGTATAGACCTCATAGGGGAGGTGGCGGCCAAAAAACTATGCGAAAACTTCGGACTGTCGGCGTTTTCGCAAAACGAAGAGGCCATATCCTCGATAGACGGATTTGGCGGCGAGATGATAAAGAGCTTTTTGCATTTTGCCTCCACGAATAAAGAGGACATTGGAAAGCTATTAGAGATTATAAAGCCTACGGAACCCGCAAAAAAAGAGATCAAGGAGTCGTTTTTGACTGGCAAGACCGTCGTTATTACGGGTACGCTCTCTAGACCGAGAGATAGCGTCAAGGAGATATTGGAACTTCACGGCGCAAAGGTTACGGATAGCGTAACCAAGAAAACAGACATTCTGATAGCCGGAGAGAACGCCGGAAGCAAGCTTGATAAGGCAAGGACGCTCGGAACACGTATAATGGGCGAAGACGAACTGTTTGGAGCCCTTTCTTGAGATTGGATGCGTATTTGGCCGCAAACGGTATGGCCGCAAGTCGCCAAAAGGCTCTTTGGCTGATAGAAAACGGATACGTAAAAGTAGACGGGAAGACTACGATGAAAGCTTCGACTTCCATCGAGGAAGGCAATAGCGTTGAGGTAGCCCCTGTCAAAACATACGTAGGAAGAGGCGGGTTAAAACTAGAGGGCTTCTTCGAGGAGTTCGAGTTGGGCGTAAACGGTTTTTTATGTCTTGACGCCGGCGCCTCTACGGGCGGTTTTACGGAGGTGCTGCTGGATAGAGGCGCGGCAAAAGTCGTCGCCGTAGACGTCGGCAGCCTGCAGCTCTCGTCTGAGCTGAGAGGCAGGCCCGATGTTGAGAGCTTCGAAAATACGGACATTAGGAGTTTTGCTTATCCGCAAGAATTCGACCTCGTGGTGGCCGATCTCTCTTTTATAAGCACGAAAGAGCTCCTCTTTACCTTGACCTCATTGTCTAAAAAATATGTTCTGGTTCTTTTTAAGCCGCAGTTCGAGGTCGGCAAAAACGCAAAAAGAAACAAAAAAGGGGTCGTAACGGACGATGCGGCGATTCATAGATCGATGTTCGATTTCGAGCTTGAAATTCAGAAACAGGGATTAAAGCTTCTATTCAAAACGCCTTGCAAATTTTCCGGCAAAGAGGGAAATCAGGAGTATTTTTATCTATGCGAGAAGTTTTGATGGTAGAGGCCTTGGCCATCGGCAGGTTCGACGGGCTTCATCTTGGGCATATGGAGCTTCTCAAAAGGCTTGGCGACAACGGCGCCATTCTTTTGATAGATACGAAAAAATCAAATCTAACCCATCCTGATTTTTTTGGCAGATACGTCTCTTTCCCGGTGTATAGATATGAATTAGACGCTATAAAAGATTTGAGCGCGGAGGAGTTCGTATCCAAATTGAAAAAAGAGTTTCCCTCTCTTAGGAAAATTGTAGTCGGCGATGATTTTAGGTTCGCCGTACATAGAAGCGGCGACGCAAAGACTCTATCCTCTTTGTTTGACGGCGAGACGGTGGTCGTCCCGGAGCTAAAGATAGACGGTATCGGAGTTCACTCCAGATATATCAGGTCGTTGATACTTGACGGCAAAATCAAAGAGACTACGAAATATCTCGGGCGCGAGTATGAGATATTCGGGCGCACCGTAAAAGGGCAGGGGATAGGCGCTCAAAAGCTTGTCGCCACTATAAACGTGTGCGTGGAGCAGTATGTGTTGCCAAAAGAGGGTGTGTACGCCACAAAAACAGAGCTAAACGGGGCTACATACCCGTCGGTAACATTTGTCGGACACAGGGTGTCTACGGATGGCAACTTTGCGGTGGAGACGCATATACTATCTGATTTTGAACACTCAAATATAGAGTCCGTATTTATATCGTTTGTCGAAAAGATAAGAGATAACAGCTATTTCGAAGGCATAGCCGCGCTCAAAAAGGCTATCGAGTCGGACATAGAAGCGGCGAAGAGCATACTTGGAATTGTTTAAAAAATTTTTTCCAAAACACGATATAATATATGTAAAATAAAATAAAGGATCGGCAAATGGAAGGCGTAAGTGGAACAAGCTCAGTCGGCGTAGCCGCTATTGACGTGATGAAAAAAGGTATGAAAGTACAAGAACAGCAGATGCAGGATTTGTTGGCGGGCGCTACGGCGGAGCAAAGCAAAATGCAGGAGAACAGAAAATCTTCGGAGATTGCGGCTCAGTCTAGCGGTCTTGGTGTGAACCTGAATATAAAAGGTTAAAAGAGGGCTTATTGCCCTCCCTCTTTACAAGAATAATCGAACTCTATCGCAAAACCGTTCTCCGTCTCTTCAACGTGAAATCTGTGTTTCTTACAATAAAATCTATTCATATGGTTTGATAGTCTAAGCGCTTCCAGCTCCGCCTCTTCTTTTGTGGAAAAACTTTTCGGAAGCCCTAGAGCGTCATCTTTTTTGATGCAGCCGCACTCTCTTGTCGCATAGACGTTAAACATTGGCGCACTCTTTGCCGCAAGGTTTTAGAAATCTTGAAAGCATCTTGATGGCCGGACAAAAGTCAAACACTGCCCACACCGTCAACATAAATACCATAAAGCCAAGAATTGCAAGAGCGATAATCTCTTTTGCGGTTAAAAACATAAAAATGGCGACAATCAAAAGCGAAGCCATCATAAGTCTGTGTACTCTTTCTATGCACATAAAATGCCCCCTAATTTTTTGAAGGCATTTTATCATAAATTTATAATTTTTAGAAGATAAAATTATAGTTATAAGCGCTGTTTATAAAATCAGAATAGTTCCAGCTCGTCGTCTTCATCTGCGCTTTCGGCTGCTTTTTGGCTTACGATGGCGTCTATCTGCATGCACGAGCTAAGAAGCGAACTGTCTAAATAGTGGATATCGGCGGTACTTTTGCTTACAAAAATAGTATTGCGCCAGTTTATAAGGTCGTCCAAAATATGCTCTAGGAGCAGGGATAGTTTTGGGGCGAGCTCTTCCGTTCTGGATTCTTCTATACCTCTGATGAAGGCGCACAAGGAAGAGAGGGCGTACCCTATTGCGGAAAATTCGTAAATCTTGTTAATCACTCTCGCATAGGCGTCTATAGCGCCTTCTTCTAATGCCGTTAGCGCCGCCTTTGTTTTGTTCTCCGCAAAATCGCTTACCAGCTCCCGCCATCTGTCTTCCAGTTCTTGCAAATCGTAAATCTCGTCCATCGAACCCATTTGCGAAAATTCCGACACAAACTCTACCGCCGAAATCTTTTCCGTATGGGATTTTCTTAGATGTTTGATATCCTCGTCGGTAACGCTTATCTTTTCTTTATCGTCGTTTGTCTCGGGCTTGATTGTTATAGGTTCGGCAATCGGATGTTGCTGGTTTTGCGTTACGCCTATGGTTAGATAAAGAAGCGTCGAGTCGCATATGAAATTTTGTCTAGCCAGCTCTCCGATTTTTGTGGAAAGCTCTCCGCAGCTTACCGATTTCATCGGTATAAACGTAAGATATATGTTTTCAAAATCCTCTTCTGCAACTATCGTGATAGAACCGGATTGCTTGACGGCCATCTTGCATATTTTATATATCGAGCTTAACGTGTCTTCAAATTCGAACGTTATTGCCGCGCCGTACCTGTTTTTGTAATCCGTGAGCCAAAGGCCAAGGTTCATCGCATCTTCTTCGTTTTCTACCAAAAAATACGTTTTAAAATTCCTGCACTTTGAGGCTTGTTTTGAAAGCGGTTTCTTGGATGAGAGGCCGCTTTTGAGCCCTTTTTTGATGAGGCAGGCGCTTTTTAGTACTTCCAACCTCGAGACGATAGCCTCTTTGTCTATCGGTTTTCTGACGTAGCCGTCTACGCCTATGGAGGCGAATTTATCCTCCGTCTCTTTATCGGTTACGGCGGTAACGATGAGTACGTACGGCGGCTGCGGAAGCTCTTTTATAATTTTTGTCGCCTCGAAGCCGTCCATGACCGGCATCATGACATCCATGAGCACTATGTCTATCTCTTGGGTATCCACTATCCTTGTCGCCTCAAGACCGTTTCCGGCTTCAAGTATCTCTATATTCCCTAGTTTTTTGCAGATTGTTTTAAGAACGATACGATTATCTTCTATGTCGTCGGTTATCAGTATTTTTATCGGTTTGTCAAGCATTAATTCTCCTCGTCGCGAGCCTAAAAGTGGTTCCTCTGTTTTCTTCGCTTTCGACGTTTACTGTTATATTCATCGCTTCGCACATATCTTTTACCAGTTTAAGACCGAGTCCCGTGCCTTCGTCCGTCTCCAACACCTGCTCGAAAGGTTCGAATATCTTAGCGATTTTTTCTTTAGCGATACCGCGACCGGAATCTTTGATCTGTATCTCTACGCTATCTTTTGTGTGCGTATAACCAATCTCTACATAACCGGCATCCGTAAACTTGATGGCGTTGGAGAGAAGATTTAAAAATATCTGCAAAAGAGCTCTTTCGTTTGCTTGTATGAACAGGTCTTCGGCTCCCTTAGAAACCCTCAAATCGATATTTTTTTTCTTGGCGGACAGTATGCAGACGTCGACTGCGTTTTGTATCGTTTTTTGCAGGTCTACGGTTGTAAGTTCGAGTTCTTTTCTCTCTAGCTTGGAGATGTCCAGCAAATCGTTTATAAGCGATAGCAGATGTTTTGAGTTTGTGCTTATTCTTTTCAGGAAATCATGGTTTTGTTCTTTTGTCTCTTCGTTGTCAAACATATCGTCGAACTCATCCAATATGAGTTCCGTAAAATTTATTATCGCATTTAGCGGGGTTCTAAGCTCATGCGACGCCTTCGCAAAAAATGCGCTCTTGTCGGCCAAAGCTTTTTGCGCCGCTTTTTTGGCTAGCAGCTGCTCCGTGATATCGTGCCGCAAGGATATGAATTCGACTATGTTTCCTTTGGTATCCAAAATAGGCTTGACGGTCGCGTCGACATAATAAGCGCTACCGTCTTTTTTCCTGTTTTTTACTATCCCTTTCCATGTCTTTTTGGCAAGTATGGTCTCCCACATCTCTTTAAACGCCTCTTTCGGCATGTCCGGATGTCTTATTATGTTATGCGGCTCGCCCAGAAGCTCAAACCGTTCGTATCCGGATATTTTGCAAAACGCTTCGTTGGCATGGGTGATTATGCCGTGAATATCGGTTTTGCTGACTATCGAGCTCTCGTCTATCGCGTTTTTGTACTCCATCGATAGCTTCATCTCTTCGCTGAGTACGAACTTTAGAGTTTGCAGCTCTTCTTTATACGTTATATCCCTAAAAAGAATCAGGTAGTACTTTATGTAGCCAAATTCGTCAAAAATAGGCGTCGCTATCATGTTGCAAAAAAACGGCGAGCCGTCTTTTTTGTGGAAAGTGGTTTCTATATCGACCTCTTTTAACGCGGCGATCTTGGAGTCTATATAGCTTGCGGCTTCCGGACTCGTGTTAGGTCCTCTTAGTATCCTCCTGTCCCTGCCTAGTATCTCATCCCTGCTATAGCCCGTTATTCTCGTAAAAGCGTCATTGGAGTAAAAGACCGGCATATCCTCGCTTGTCGCGTCGATTAGGATTACCCCGTTGATGGTGGATTTTAAAAAGCCGTATAGTATTTCGTATTTATTGGGTATTTTTTCGAGAATGGATTTAGGCATTTTGGTTCCTGTAGTATTCATATACGCTTACGGCGTCTTGTCGGCTTATCGCGTTTGAGAGCTTGTCTATGCCAGCTTCCCTTATAGCCTCGAAGCTTCCGAAATAATCGAGCAATCTTTTTATTTTAGCCTCTTTTATCCCTTTTAGCTTCATCAGCTCTATCTCCCTATCTTTCTTGCCTTTTTGCTTTCTATGGAACGTTACGGCAAATCTATGCGCCTCGTCTCTTAGGTTTTGCAGGAATTGCAGCCTCTTGTCGCTCGGCGGAAGCTTCACTGTTTTATCTTTTATGTACAAGAGGTCTTTCGCCGACGATTTGGCCCTATGCGCCTTTCCGTCTATCTTCTCTTTCGCTATCGCGGCCACTTCCACGTTCGCTCCGGCGCTGTTTAAAATGTCTATCGCAAGCATCAGGTTCGCCTTGCCGCCGTCAAGCAGCCACATATCCGGCGGCGGATTTTTGTCAAAACTCTGGGCGCGCCTCGTCAGGATCTCCCTCATCTGTTCGTACTCGTTTACGGCCTCTAGGTTGTAGTGCCTATACTCCTCTTTTTTAAAACCGTCCTCCCAAACGACCATCGAAGCCACGGGGGAGCTGCCGAATAGATGCGAGTTGTCGAATACCTCTATTCTTGACGGTTTGTTTTGCAGCTCCAGAAGCGTCCTTATTTCGTCGGTTATTATGGATGTCGGACTGGAGACCTTTTGCCTTAGAAGTTCAAACCCGTTTTTTATCGCTATGTCCGCGATTTTTTGGTGCTCCTTTTTTGCGGGCTTCGATATCTTTATTTTCTTCCCAAAGTGCGACGATATGAGGCTCTCTAGCGCCTCCTTATCGTCCAGTTCGTGTGCGGTATATATATTTTCTACGACAAACGGATGCTCTTTTAGATAAAACTCCAAAAGAGCCCTTTCGTATAGCTCGTCGATCTCCTCCTTCCCGTCCGTATCAAGCTGAACGAAGCTGTGCGAGGAGGAGACAAGCTTGCCGTCCCTGACGAAAAACCGAATCATACAAGCGATCTGCGATGATTTTGAAAGGGCGAACAGGTCGAAATTGTCTTTTTTTGCAAGGTCTACCTCGCTGGCTTTCGAGATATTTTTGATTGCGTTTATCTTATCCCTTATCTTTGCCGCCTCTTCGAAACGGAATTCGTCGGAGAGGCGTATCATCTTGGTTTCGAGCTTCTTTAGAAGCGAGCCGGAATCGTTGATCGATTTTGCCGCTTCGTCCACTATTTTTCTGTATTCGGTGGGGTCTACGTCAAATTCGCACGGAGCGGGGCAGCGCTCTATCTGGTAGAAGAGACACGCTTTTTTGCCCTTCATGCACGAGGCTTTTTGCACCAGCGGATAGTTTTCGTATATGGCGTCCAGCAGCTCTCTGGCTCCGGATACGAAAGGACCGAAGTATTTTATGTTTTTGTTTTTGGAGTCCCCGACGATCTTTCTCGTTATTTCGAACCTGGGATATTTTTCGTTCAAATCCACGAAGATATACGGATATGTCTTGTCGTCCCTTAGGAGTATGTTGTATTTGGGCTTGAGCTGTTTTATTAGCGAGTTTTCAAGAATGAGCGCGTCGCTCTCAGTATTTAGGACGATATACTCCATATTGGCGGCTTCGGAGACCATCTTGTATATTCTGGGTCCTAGGTTTGGCGCGGCGCCTAGGGAGGGCGAAAATCTAAAGTAGCTTTTTACTCTGTTTTTCAGGCTTTTTGCTTTACCGACATACAAGAGCTTGCCCTCTATGTCGAAAAACTGGTATATGCCCGGTGAATCGGGCAGATTTTTAAGCTTTTGAAGCATTTTTTATTATCTGCTCCCTTATTTTTTCCAGCTTTTCGCGCAGCGTCTCATCTTTGAGGTTGTTTGCAAAACTGCCACTGCTTCTCTCTTTCTCCAAAAAAGTGGTCTTTATCTCTTTTTTTGGAGCTTCCGCCTTCGAGTAGGCCTTTATTTTGGAGAATTTTAGATGCTCTTTGCATACGGGGTCGAACTCGCAAAACTCTTTTAATAGCCCTGTTAGAGAGTTTAGTTTATAATTCGCCTCAAATTCCAGGGTTTTATTTTCCAAGAGAAAAAACAGCGTATCGTTTTTTATATACGCGCTTTTGATGCCGCTTGATAAAGTAGGCGGCAACAGTTTTTTTATTTTATTTATACAGGAAAAGAACTCCACCTTTTTGTTTGAGGCGAAAGTCAGATGTTTAAAAAGTTCGTTGCCTTGTTTCATATCGTTATTATATCCGGCTTTGTTTTAACGGGATGCGGTTTTAAGGGCGACCCTATATACAAAGACGGCAATAAAACCGTGGAGTATAACGCTACGAAGTCGGGCTCTTTGTGATAGACGTACTTATCATAGGAGCCGGTGTCGCAGGGCTTTATACGGCGATAAACCTTCCAAAGAATCTGAAGGTGCTGGTTCTTTCAAAAAGCGAGCCGTCATCCTCCAATACATATTGGGCGCAAGGCGGTATAGCGGTTAGCCGCGACGAATTTGACGTCGAACTGCATATTAAAGATACCATAGCCGCCGGAGCCGGACTTTGCGATCAAAAAGCGGTAGAGACGCTTTGCAGAAATAGTCTTGCCGAGATGCAGCGCCTTATATCCCTTGGGATGCATTTTGACGAAGACGATAGCGGAGAGCTATTGTTTACGAAGGAAGCCGCACATTCGGCCGCCAGAATACTCCATGCCGACGGGGACGCCACGGGCAAAAAGCTATTCGAGTTTTTGTACTCCGCATGTCCGCACGAAGTTAGGGACCATACCGTTGTCGTGGATTTGCTCGTAGAAGACGGCAAATGCTATGGAGCCACGGTGCTCAACAGGGATGAAAAGCTTGAAAATATATATGCCAAAAAGGTCGTAATAGCGAGCGGCGGTGTAGGCTCTTTGTATAAATATAGTACGAACGATACCTCTATATCTGCGGATTTGCACGGAGTCATACTCGAAAAAGGCGGCGTTTTGCAGGATATGGAGATGATGCAGTTTCATCCGACCGTATATCACGACTCCAGATTCGCAAGAAAAGTGCTGCTTACGGAGGCTTTGAGAGGCGAGGGTGCTTACGTCGTGGATAACGAGGGCAGGCGGTTCTTGTTTGATTACGACGAGAGAGGGGAGCTTGCCCCTAGGGATATATTATCGAGGGCGATAGTAGATTACAAGAAAAAAAGCGGAAGCGAAGCGTACCTCTCTTTTGACGTTTTCGACAAAGAGTTTTTTATGCATAGATTTCCTAATATATATGCGAATATGAAGAGCTTAGGTTTTGACCTGCCGGGCGAGAGGGTGCCTATATATCCGGCGTTCCATTACTCTATCGGCGGAATAAAATGCTCTCTTGATACAAAAATAGAGTGTTTTGAAAATCTGTACGTAGTCGGCGAGGCGGCTTCAAACAGGGTGCACGGCGCAAACCGCTTGGCTAGCAACTCTCTTTTGGAGGGGCTTGTATTTGGCAAAATAGCGGCCGAGCAGATGCTTGAATCCGGCTTCGACCAAAAACAAAAAGAGTTCCCTCTGATAAACGAGCTTTTGTTTAAAGAGGGCGATACGTATATCAAAGGCGAGATAAGGGAGCTGATGTGGAACGACGTCTCGATCGCCAGGAACGTAAAAGATTTGAGCGCGGCGAACGACAGATTGTCCGAGCTTATAGCATCAAAACCCGGCAGAATGGCGAGGCTTAGGC
>CAZMPN010000025.1:0-20741 GCA_964568395.1 uncultured Helicobacter sp.
GCCGAGAACGACCAAACACTAAAATCACTAGCGAACCGGGATGCTGCCATGAACGGCAAAACTGCTACATTTATGCCAAAACCGCTTTACGGCGACAACGGCAACGGTATGCACGTACACCAATCAATCTGGAACAAAGGCGAAAATACGTTTGCGGGCAACGAATACCAAGGTCTATCAAAAACTGCCCTATACTACATCGGCGGCGTACTAAAACACGCTAGAGCTCTAGCGGCGTTCACAAACCCATCGACAAACTCTTACAAAAGACTAATCCCAGGTTTTGAAGCTCCGTCAATCCTTGCTTACTCTGCGATGAACAGATCCGCATCTTGCAGAATCCCATACGTAAACAGCCCGAAAGCAAAAAGATGCGAATTTAGATTCCCTGACTCTACGGCTAATCCATACCTAGCGTTCTCGGCAATGCTTCTTGCCGGTATCGACGGCATCAAAAACCAAATCGATCCGGGCGCTCCTAGAGAAGAAGACCTATTCGAGCTTTCTCTTGACGAAATTAGGGAAAAAGGTATCAAGCAAATGCCTCATACACTAAGAGGCGCAGCTGAATCGCTAATCGCTGACTGGGATTTCCTAAAATCAACAGGCGTATTTACGGATGAAATGCTAAACGATTACAAGCAATTCCTGTTTGAAACACAAATCTGGCCATACGAAGCAAGACCTCATCCATTCGAATTCCTAACTTCTTACTCTTGCTAACAAAATCTTTCCCGCCAAAAGTGGCGGGAAAGTGATATTTTTTTAAACTTCTATGCTACAATAATCAAAAATCTTTTATAAAGTTCGCCAAAATGAAAGAGTTTGAAGTAGCGCTTAAAATCGTAAAAGACCGTTATAGACCGATTATCGACCATCAGCAAGAACTGTATTGCATATTCGACAAGAACCTTATAATCAAACATGTAAACGAAGCTTATTGCAGATATTTTAATAAAAAATATGACGAACTTGTCGGGAGAAGCTTCTTGGAGTTGATGCCAAAAAGCGAACATAAATCGATTGTCAAAAAATACAAAGAGATTACCCCTGAAAATCATACGTTAACCTCAACCCACAAAGTCCAAATAGGCAATAAAAACTGCTACTGGCAGGAGTGGAAAGATATTGCTGTTTTTGACGAAAAAGGCGAACTAGTGGAATATCAGTCCATCGGCAGAGACGTTACCGAGATAAAAAAACTGCAAGAAGAGATCGAAGAGCTAAAAAGACGCTTCGATATGGAAAACACAAAAAACAGCCAGGCTTTTATAGGCAAAGACGGCAATAGAAAAATAATCATAAACGCATCGGAAATCTGCTATATCAAAGCAGACCTAATAAATATCGAGGTTTATGCCAAAAACAAAAAAGCCAAAATATCAATGCAGATAAAAGAGGCTCAGAAGATACTGGAGGGGCTGAACTTCTTCAGAGTACACAGAAGCTACATGGTCAATCTCGATAAAATAAAACAGATGGAATCTATATCCGAGAGCAAATACAAAATATACTTTGATGACGTGGAAGATTTTGTAATCAGCAGCAAAAAAGGGGCTAAAGAGCTAAGACAACATATCAAAAAGGGGGCGCTTATACCCTCTTTTTAAAAATAATCGATGAAGCTGTAAGCCCAAACGCCAAGGCGGCCAAAATAAATACGCTCTTACCCCCGTAATAGAAAAAAAGCTCCAATTTTTGCATATCGGGCTTTGGCGCGGATACGAAAACTATGATATTCTTTATCGCCTCAAATACGAAAGCGCCCGGAATCATAGGTATGCCGGCCGGAACTTTTAGCATTTGTCCGGGTATCTTCGTTTTTTGAGCCGCCAAATCCCCCATAATGCCCACGCACAGCGCCCCGGCAAGCACGGATATCTCCACGCCTATTCCGGCTTCCAAAAGCAGCTCGCGCGTCAAAAAACCGCAAAAAGCCAGAATGCCTACAAACGGGATATGGTTTTTTTGAACCTTGAAAACAAGCGAGAAGCCTATAGCCGCCACAACGGCGAAAAGCGGATTTAAAATATCCACGCCAAACTCCTCTGTGTCACTATCGCCAAAGTAATGCCAAACACTATCCCAAAGGAGAGGAATACGGCCCTAAGCCCTCTTGCCGCACCGTTTAGGTAGTGCCCTTTTAGCATATCCTCGAAAGTATTTATAAGCTGGACTCCCGGAATCAAAAAAAACGTGGAAGCCGCCTGCACAACAGAAAAATTATCCACTCCCAGCATCTTCGAAAACAAGAACGCCGATAACGTCGCCGCATAAGCGCACACGAGATTGACAAACATGGCGGATAGACCGATTTTTGCGATTTTGGATCTAATGTAATATCCGATAAACGCGGCCAAAAAGACGGCGACCATACCCACCGCTCCGGCGCCGAGTATCGCACCGAACGCCGCACACCCCAAAGGTACGGCAAGAAAAGATAGATGATAAAACGGCTGTTTTAGGGATACGAGAGAGGCCCTGAAGCTATCAAAATCTTTGCTTTTCGGATTTGTCGCATACCTGTGCAAAAGAGCGAGTTTTTCGAAATTCGGGTTCACGTCCTCTATATGCTTCATCTTCGTATCAAAGCCCGCGCCGTGGTTTAGCGTAATAAGAACAGATTTTGGAAGCACGAGCACGCCTACGTTTCTAAAACCGTTGGCTGCGGCAAAGGAGAGCATAGCCTCTTCGACGGACGCGCTATCCGCCCCGGCCTCCATCATCTCCTTGCCTATCCAGAGCGTAGCGTCTGCTATTTGCGAAAACTCCATCTAGTTTCCAAATCCTTCTATCTTCTCTTCTATCTCAAAAAAGCGTTCCATCTTTACTTCCAGTGTACGCTCGGCCTCTTCCAGCTGCGAGGATAGTTTGGAGATACCCTCTTTTTGGTATATCTCGGGGTCGCCAAGAGCGTTTGTCAGCCTCTTTATCTCGGCTTCAAGCGACTCAATCTCTTTTGGCAGACTCTCGTACTCGATTTTTTCTTTATAGCTTAGTTTCTTCGTCTCTTTTTTCGGTTTTTCCTCTTTTGGTTTTTGAGTCTCTACTGATGCGCTCTCCATCCCGTCCAGTTCCCGCAGCTCTTTTTCTATCTCCAGGTATTCCGAATAGCTTTGATAGCTCTCTTCTATCCGTCCGTTGCCCTCAAAAATAAGCAGCTTGCTGGCGAGCTTGTCGACAAAATACCTATCGTGGCTTACGAAAATGACGGAACCTTCGAAATTTTGTATATACTCCTCCAAGATGTTTATCGTCGGAATATCAAGGTCGTTGGTCGGCTCGTCCATTATGAGGCAATCCACTTTTTTGGCGAAAAGAAGGGCCAGCGCCACACGGCTCTTCTCTCCTCCTGAGAGTATGCCTATTTTTTTATCTAAAAACTCTTTTGGGAAAAGGAAGTTTTTTAGATAGCCGTAAACGTGCATATTTTTGCCCTGCACCTCCACTCGGTCTCCGCCGTTTGGACAAAACGTATCCAAAATATCTTTGCTGTCGTCAAGACCCGCCTTGCTTTGATCAAAATATCCGACGGCAAAGTCCCCGACCCTTACCGTACCGCTGTCGGCCTTCAGCTCTCCCCTCAAGAGTTTCAATAGGGTTGATTTGCCGCTTCCGTTTGGCCCGACTATGGCTATACGGTCTTTTTGCAATATCCTCGCAGTAAAATCCTTGATTATCTGTTTGCCGCCAAACGAGAGGGAGACGTTTTCCAGCCAAAACAGCTCTTTTTGGCGGTTTTGCGCGCTTCCGCCGTTCCAGTTTTTTCTCTCTCGCTCCAGCTCTACCCTCATCTTTCTAATCGCGCTCGGATTTTTCTTCGCCTGTTCCCTGAGGTCCAGTAGTTTTCTTTTGCGCCCTTCATTACGTTTACGTCTGGCGCTAACGCCCCTTTGGTACCAATTTTCCTCTTGTTTCAAAAGCCGCAGCAGATTTTCATGTTCTATCTTCATATTTTCCAAAATCTTGGCTTTTTGACCGAGATACTCTTCGTATCCGCCCTTGAAACTTCTAAGCTTGGCGTTGTCTATCTCGACAGAGCGCGTAGCTATACGGTCGATGAAGTATCTATCGTGCGATATAAAAATCATCGTATAGTTCTCGGAGAGTATAAGCTCCTCCAAAAACTCCACCATATAGACGTCAAGATGGTTGGTAGGCTCATCCAGAAGAAGGACGTCCGGCTTTTGCAAAAGCAGGCTCGCAAGCGCGACGCGTCTTTGTTCCCCACCGGAAAGCGTTACCGTGCGCTGTTCCCTAAACTCCGAGAGCTTTAATTGCTCCACTATGCGCTCTATCTTGTCTTCAAGGTTCCATGCGGAGTGGTGCTCCAAAAACTCGGACAGCTCCTCGCTTCTTTTCAGAAGCTCTTTGTCTTCATGGTTTTGGCTAAGGGCGGTCGTTACCCTCTCAAATTCGGCTTTTGCGTCAAAAAGCTCCTTGAGGCTTTTTTTGAGAGACTCCATTACGTTATCGTCGGGATCGAACTTCGGATCTTGCGCCAGCATCTTTATCTCTATGCCGTTTTGGCGGATTATCCTGCCCTCGTCCGCCTCCGTCTCTCCGGTGATTATCTTCAGGAGAGTAGACTTGCCGCTGCCATTTTTACCGATAAGAGAGACCCTCTCGCCTTTTTCGAGGACGAAATCCACTCCGTCTAGTATCTTTTGGGCTTCAAAACTTTTTTTTATATCCAATAAATCTATTAGTGCCATTAGTAGCTTTCACACGGTTTTTGAAGTGAATTATAGTGGAAATGGGGTTAGTTTGTAACGATGTCTTCCAGCATCTGTTTTAGACGGTTGTTTCGTATCTCTATCAGACGCACTATCTCTTGCAGGTCGAATTCGCCAAAATATGTCATATCGAATAGTTTTTGAAGAGGCTGGCGACAGCACGTCTTGTCGCATCCGGTTACCAGCTTTTTCGCTTTTTTGTACGGCAAATCCGTATTTTGAAAGATTGCGACGGCGTCGGCGATGCTCTTTTCGCCGCATTCGCATATCTCTATCTTGGCAAGCTCTTCGTCCCAGCCTTTCACAATAATCCTTTGTATAATCTGCCGCACTTTATGCGGCTAGCTTTAACGCCTTAGCGGCTAGCGTAGCCATGAATGGGCTTTGCCCATTAGACGTACTACAAATTGTGCTCTTTTTTGAAAGCGTAATACTCGTCGATAGCCTTGATAATCTGCTCGCTTAGCGGTTTTAGTTCGTTATACTCGCTCCAGAGCGTATCCTCGACTATATCGTGTATTTTTGACGCGATTTCGCTCGCCTTTCTCTTCATGGTGGCTAGCTCTTTTTTTGGATCTTCCATTTTTCTCCCCTTATATAAAATTTAACCGAGCGACCCGGCGCTGGCAAACGAATAGATGTTTTCGTATCCGATTTTCAGGTCTTCGCCTTTGGCCATCTGAATCGTTCTGCCGACCTCCTCAAATCCGTAACCGATGAAAAACGATAGGATTTCGTCTATTTTTGGCGCGTCTATATATATCTCTTTCATCCCACGAAAGTGTAAAAACTCCCGAAACATCCTCTCCGCATCCAGATACGCCCCGCTTCTGACCTCGAAAGGTCCCACGAATGCGCTACCACCTACCATCCGGGAGTGCAAAAAGCCGTTTTCGGTCGCAAAGTAGATTGAGCTTTTGGAGACTCCGTCCTCGCTCAAAAGCACGCTCCTCTCCTCATTGAAAAATTCCGCGTCAAGCTTTAGGGCTATTTGGGGCATATTTTTTTGTTCCGTTTCGCCAAACCCGGTAAATCCTCTATTTAGAAGCTCTTTCTTGCTTTTTAGCCTGATTACCTCTATGCACTCTTTGAAACCGTAATTTTTGTAAAATTTTTTCAAAAGAGGATTTGCGTTCAGATACACGGGCTCCTTCCCGCCGATAGACTTCAAAACGGTCTCGAAGAGACGCTTGCCGTAACCCTTTTTCCGATACTCCCTAAAAACCAGGAAATTGCCTATCCATGCGGATTTCTCATGCATATACGCGGTAATCCCGCCGGCCATTTTACCGTCCACAAGAGCCGCAAAGCACATCGTCGGGAACCTTGCGATTGTTTTTTGCAATTCGAATTCGTCTATCAGCCACCCTTCTTTAATCGCCTCGGCAACAAAAGCCCCAATCAGATCATGGCGAAACCAGACTATTTTCAGGCGCAACTCGAAGCCTTTTCGAATATAGCTTTTAGCTCTTTGGAAGTTAGCGTCTTTTTGTTTTTTTCGGCCACCTCCCGAACCTCGTCCAGCACTACCCCAAGCTCCTCTTTTTTGGCTTCTACGCCGACTCTTTCGAGCCTATGCCTTATCGAATCCCTGCCGGTATGTTTACCTATCGGATACGCTCTTTTGCCGCCCACGGCCTTTGGTGAAAACGGCTCGTACGACGCTGAATTTTTCAAAACCCCGCTGGCGTGAATTCCGCTTTCGTGGGCAAATAGCCTTTTGCCTATTACCGGCGCGTTTACGGCTACTTTTATGCCGCTGGCTTTTGCGACCTTGGATATCAAGGCTTTTAGCGCCGTGCTATCCAGCGCTCTTTGTTCGCCTATTTGGTATATCAGGCTCATGAGCACCTGTTCAAAACTGGCGTTTCCGGCTCTCTCCCCAATACCTAGCGTAGTCGTATTGACGCTAGACGCTCCGGCTTCTACGCCGGCGATAGCGTTTGCCGTAGCCATTCCAAAATCGTTATGGGTGTGCATCTCCAGCGGCAATCCGAGCGAAGAGAGCGAACTTATTACCTTGTGCGTTTTCGTCGGCGTCAAAATCCCGACCGTATCGCAAAAGCGAAATCTATCGGCGCCAAGCGACGACACAAAACCTATAAGCTCCTTTAAAAATCTCTCATCGGCCCTGCTCGCATCTTCCGCGCCTATACATACGAACAACCCCTCTTTTTTGGCTAGCGTCACGGAGCTCTCCAGATTTTTATATATCTTCTCTTTTGATAGATTTTTTACGCCCATCAAAATATCGCTCGTAGGCACGGAGAGATCTACGGACTTTAGTCCGCAAGATAGCGCATATCCGACATCTTCTTCGGTAGCTCTGCACCACCCCATCTCTCTTACGCCAAGCCCCAAAGAGAGTATCTCTTTTATCGCCTCTCTCTCTTTTGCCCCCATCGCCGGGATTCCAACCTCAAGCTCGTCGGCTCCGGCCTCTACAAGCAGTTTTGCGATCTCTAGCTTCTCTTTTAGGCTAAAAGCCACGTACGGGGCCTGCTCGCCGTCCCTTAAGGTGGTGTCGTTGATTAAAATTTGGCCCATCTCATAGCCTCCTTTTATCAGCCCTCTTCAGACTCTTTTATAAAGTACTCTTTTGCCGCAGACATGACTGCCTCAGAAATAGGCAGTTTCGCATATTTTTCTATGCTAGTCACGCCGACCTCTTTTAACGTATCTTGCGGACATCCGCCTATTTTCGCCGTAACCAGAAGCTTCACGTCGTGCAGGGCCGCCTTTATCTCATCCATAGGATTTTCGCAAGAATCAGGGCCCGCGCAGTATCCGGCGCCTACGGAGCGCTTCGTCAAAAACCTAAAGCCCATATCTCCAGCCTCATAGATCAAGAACTCTTTCACGGTGCCGAAATGCTCGTTTACGGTAGCCATATCGCTTGAAGTTACGGCTATTATGGCGGTATTTCCGGTGGAGCTCAGCATCTTCCTCTCGTTTTCGGCTCTCTCATTGGCCTCTTTTAGTATGAGCCTAAAACCTTCGATTCTCTCTTTTTCTTTTTTACGCCCTTCGATGTCGTACAGAGCTACGAGTTCATCCATGCTTCTTTCCTTGAAGCTCTCCGGCGTAAACTCGGCGCTTCTATCTTCGCCCAGTATTCCGATAGCGTCGGCGCGGCACTGTTTGCAGTGGGTCATCAGACTCATATCCATACCGCACGCCTCTTGCGCTTTGTGCAACTGCTCCTCGGTAGCCGAAGGCACGCCGTTAAGCCCGTAGTAGGTGCCAAACTCTGGCTCGCTCAAAAGAGGCATTATATTGTGAAGGAATACGCCAAGCTCCTTTAGCTTTTTGGATACGTTAGGCAGGTCGTCTTCGTTGACTCCCGGAATCAGCACCGAGTTTGCCTTGATCAGGATGCCCTCTTTGACGCACTTTTCGATACCCTCTAGCTGCTTAGAAAGCAGCAAGGCCGCAGCCTCTTCGCCTTTGTATCTCTTGCCCTCGAAATAGACCCACGGATAAATCTGCGCGCCCACTTTCGGATCTACCGTATTTATCGTAACCGTAATATGGTCCACTCCGGCCTCTTTTATCCGATCCACAAACTCCGGCAGTTTTAGGCCGTTTGTAGAAAGGCATAGTTTTAGATCCGGGGCATGTTCGCGAACTAGCGCCAAAGTCTCGAAAGTCTTTTGCGGATTGGCAAGCGCGTCTCCCGGGCCTGCTATGCCGACCACCGATAGATTTTTGATTTCGCTTCCTACGAGCAGTACTTTTTTTAGCGCATCTTCCGGTTTTAGCTTTTGGCTCGTTACGCCAGGTCTGGACTCGTTGGAACAGTCGAATTTGCGGTTGCAGTAGTTGCACTGTATATTACAGGCCGGGGCTACCGGAAGGTGGATTCTCGCATAACTATAATGGGCATCCTTGCTATAGCAAGGATGGTCGTTTATCATGGAGAGTGTTTTCTCGTCTATTGTTTTAGCGTCGCTTGAACATCCGCAGCTCATCTTAAGCTCCTTCTAAATGGCTTTAGAGGAGTATGTGCATTTGGTGTTCCGCAGCCCTAAATTACTTCCCTCTTAACGCATCGCTCACCGTTACAAACTTCCAACCGCCATCCAACATCTTTTTTAGAGCCCTTGAAAGCCCCTGGGCGTTCTGGCTCTCCGGATGGTTCATATGGGCTATTATGATGTCGCCCGGCTTCGTTTTCGCCATCTCTTTTTCTATTACGGCGGCGCTATTCGTCGCCCCGGCATCCGCATTTACGCTAAAGCCTATCACCTTGTACCCTAGAGAGTTTACGATGGCCACCGATTCGTCGTCGTAGTGCGCGGTGCCGGCACGAAAGAGCGTCATGCTCTTGCCCGTAAGAGCTTTTACTTTTTCGTGGTTTTGCATCACTTCCGCCCTTACCTCGTCCGCGCCGCTCGTTCCCTTGATGCCGTATGCGGACTTTCCGTTCATGGAGAGCGGAACATGCCTCGTTCCATGGTTTTGGACGTCAAAGAGCGGATTTGAAACAAGCTCCATATAAAGCTCCCTGTTTGCGTCTATCCATTTTGCGCTTATAAAGAGCGTCGCCGGAATGTTGTTTTGTTTCAAGAAATCTATTAGTTTTTTGTCGTATCCGCATGAGAGCTTGGAGCTTCCGCAAGCGTCAAGCGTCAACGCCGCGACCTTTTCTTTCGTGTCGAATCTGGCAACGACTCCTTTCGCGTCAAACCCCCAGTAGGCAAACGCATACAAATACGAAAAAACAAACAGTGCAAACAGCCTCATTTTGGCTCCTCTTATAAGTTAATGCCGATTATAAAAAACTGGGCATAAAACGAAGGGGCCGCGAAGGGAACCGAAAATGCATTTTCGAAACAAAACGATAAAAGGAGCAAACAATGGCAGTATTTATAAACGAAGAGTGCATCAACTGTGCGGCTTGTGCCGACGAGTGCCCAAACGGCGCGATAGTGGATAACGACAAAAACCCGAGCGGAGCGGATATATTTTTCGTTCTTGAAAATAAGTGCACGGAGTGCGACGGCGGCGAACTGGCTTGCGTATCGGTGTGCCCGAGTGATGCGATACACAGAAGATAGGATAAAGCTTATCAATATTACAATCCGTCAAAAAAAGATGGAGACACTATGAGAGTAGCTTTACCGGTTCACAACCAAACCCTAAAAATATTTAAAAACGCGGGACATACTCCGTTTTTTGCGGTGTATGAGATGGTCGGCGGCGGAATGTTCAAAAGCTTTAAGCTCGTAGAGCTTAGGGCGAATCCGAGAATAAACGCCGATCATGAGCACGAATGCGAAGACGCTCACGGAAAATGCCATCACGAAGGCGACGCCGAAGAGCACAAAAACGACCATAGGATTATGGCCGAAATCGTAAAAGATTGCGAAATTTTAGCCGTCGACAAATCGTGCAAAAATACGAAACTCGTCTTCGAAGAAGCCGGAATAAAAGTCATAGCTATTCACGGATGCGAGAAAGCCGACGATATGCTAAGAGAGCTTTCCAAAAAAATCTAGGAGCATAGCTATGCAAGATATAGCGGTCTGTTCATTTTGCGGCAAAAGCGGTAACGAAGTCAAAAAAATGTTTTTGGTAGAACAGGTCGCCATATGCAACGAATGCGTCGAGACGTGCCATGCAGAACTGGACAAGGAGAGCATCAGGGAGGAGAAGGCGAAGTTCCAAAAAGGACTTCCGAAGCCCGCCCAGATAGTGAAATTCTTGGACGGCTACTGCATAGGTCAGGAAAGAGCCAAGATGACGCTTGCGGTAGCGCTCTATAACCACTACAAACGAATCGAAAAGCCGACCCATAAAGGCGTCGAAATCGAAAAAAGCAACATACTGCTTATAGGCCCTACCGGAAGCGGAAAAACCCTGCTGGCAAAAAGCCTGGCCAAAATCATGAACGTTCCTTTTGCCATAGCCGACGCCACGGCGCTCACCGAAGCCGGATACGTCGGCGAGGACGTGGAGAGCATACTCTCAAGGCTGCTTGCCGCCGCAAACTTCGACCTAGACCTTGCAAAACGGGGCATAGTCTACATAGACGAGATAGACAAGATAGCAAGAAAATCAGAAAGCGCGATAAGCGGCAGGGACGTTTCCGGCGAGGGCGTACAACAAGGGCTTCTAAAAATCCTTGAGGGTGCGGAGGTATACGTACCCGTCAAAGGAAGCCGTAAGAACTCTACGACGGAGACGGTGCTGTTTGACACAACCCACGTACTTTTCATCTGCGGCGGGGCTTTTGTCGGACTTCGCGGCGAAGAGGCCAAAAAAGAGACGAAAATGGGCTTTTTGAAAAAAGAGGAAGAGACCGAAGAGAGCGAGATAGAGCCAAAAGAGATTATAAAATACGGAATTATCCCGGAATTCATAGGCAGACTTCCGGTAATAGCCGAGCTAAAGCCGCTATCGATAGAGGATCTGGTGCAGATCCTGAAAGAGCCCAAAAATGCCCTCATCAAACAGTATAAAGCGCTTTTCGAGTTTGACGGCATAGAGCTTGAGTTTGACGATGAAGCGATAGAAGAGATAGCCAAAAAAGCGTACGAATCAAAAGTGGGCGCAAGAGGGCTAAGGGGCATTATAGAAAAATTGATGTTGCCTCTCGAATTTGAAGCGCCGTCCGACGATGCACTGCAAAAAATAATTATCACGAAAGAGTTTATAAACGGCGGCAAGCCGGTACTTATAAAAGAAGGGGTAAAAAAGGAGGCCTAGGCCTTCGTCTGGCTCCTTACCCACGAAAGGAACGGCTCGTGCCCGGCGTCTATCTTGACGCCGACAAGCGCCGGAACCTCATACGAATGAAGCGACAAAACAGTAGATTTTAGCTCCTCAAACAGCCTTTCGCTGCTCTTCATAATAACGACGGCTTCACCCTCTTCGCACATCTGTCCGTTCCACTCGTACATCGAAGTTACGCCGTCTATTATGTTGGCGCAGGCTATTAGTTTTTTTTCCAAAAGAGCGGCGGCGATTTTCTTGGCTTCCGTCCTATCTTTCGCCGTCATATATACAAGCATCTCGCTCACGGCAGATACGCCTTGTCTGACGGCTCCTCTTTCGGTTCCGAAAGATAAAAGCCTTGCGCATAGTCGATGCCTATCTCTTTTACCTTATCAAGCACCTCTTTGGAGTGGACAAACTCCGCTATAGTCCTGATACCTAGCTTTTTCGCGAAGCTCACTATTGTCTCGACTATCACTTCCGAGTTTTTATCTTCGTTTATGTTTCTGATCAGTGTGCCGTCTATCTTCAGATAATCTACGTTTAGCTTCAGAATATGTTCGAAATTCGAGTATCCGGTACCGAAATCATCCACCGCTACTTCGGCGCCGTATTTTTTTACCTCTGATATAAAATGCGAAACCTCTTCGTAGTTCTCTATACCATCCGACTCCACAAGCTCGAATATAATCTTGCATTTGCCGCTCGCTTCGGCCAGTTTTTTCAAAATAAACTCTTTAACCCCAAGGGAGAGGATATCTTCGGTGGATATGTTTATAGATACGGCGTATTTGGAGTTCTCAAACTTTTTAAACGAGCTCGATATGACGCTTTTTGTTATGGACTGGTATAGCTTCGCCTTTTTGGATATCTCCAGGAAAAAGAGCGGGGATATCGCGGTCCCGCCAGACTCTATTAGCCTAACCAGGGCTTCATACTTCTCTATCTTTCCGCTTTTCGTATCGACTATAGGCTGGTAGTATGTCGCTATTCTATCCTCCGAGATAGCCTCCCTTAGCTTCGCGCTCCATTTGATATTGTTCTCATACTCTTTTGCGATCTCCATCTGCCTATCGTACACCAGATATGGAATGCGCTTCTTTTTTGCTTGCTTGAGCGCCATATCTGCATGCTCCAAAATACCCTCTTTGTCAAACGAGGCTCCGGCGGTAAGGGAGATTAGCATTTTGTTCTCTTGGTAGTAGAGCGCCTCTTTTGCAAAAGAGGCTACCAGCTTCTCCATTTTGTCCTCGCTCTGATATTTACCGGCCTCGTTGCCCACTATCGCAAACTCGTCCGCGGAGAGTTTGTATAGCTTCAGTCTTTTTGGAAGCTTCTCTTTTATTTTCATAGCGAGAGTGGCAAGCACGAAGTCGCCGACCGTAAAACCGTAAAGGTCGTTTATCTCCTTAAACGAGTCTATATTTACCAGCACGACAAACGGCTTATCCAACTCGTCCAGATCTTCTTTTAAGGAAAACCTGTTCGGAAGACCCGTTACCGAATCAAAATATAGCCTCTCCCTCAGATCGGCTTCATTTTTCGCGATACGATCCATCAATACGCCAAACGCATACCTAAGAACGGCGAATATTCCTATCAATACGGGGAGAGAGAAGAATACCGCCTTAAATATAGAACTTCTGGTTTGCTCTATCTCCGATGTGATATTGAGGGCGAAAAGCATCTTTGCCACGAGCCTGCCCTTGTGGTCGGTTATGTTGTATTCGGATAGGTTCATAATCCTATTATCGACGTTCAAAGACGGATTTGAAAAATTAAAATCCTTAGGTATCTTCCCAAAAAACGGGTCGTTGTAGGTAATGAGGCTAAACCTGCCTATCTTATGTTTGTCTTCTGTCTTTTCGAACTTCTCCATGGCGGCGCTGTCGAACAAAATAGCCGTTTTCGCACTCAGATAGTCGTCAAGCCTATTTTGAAGAACCTTTACGTCTACGCCTATATGGAAAAATCCTACATACTCCCCATCGTGAAACACGGGGGCCAAATAGACGAAACTTAGTCCGTATATAGTAGGCTCAAACGAATATATAGGCTTGTGATGCGTATTTATTTCTGCGATAATCGGCCGCTTCGCCGATAGGTTGTCGCCGAACTTCTGCGGCTCTTGCATCCTAAGGAAGTGGACGTTGTCTTTTCCTATGAAAGCCATCAATTTAAATTGGCTTTTATACTCTTCATAAAAAGGCTTTGTTAGCTCGTATAGCTTTTCCCTGTCTCTTTTGGCAAAAGCTTCCTTTATCTTGTCGTTACCGACTACGATATTTGCTTTCGCCTCAAGCTCCGAGCCTATATCCTTCATTATCACCTTATATATGAGCGACGCGTATCTTTGCTGCAACTCAAGCTTCGAATCGAGCTGCCTATATTCATCAAGCGCCTTCATCGACGTAAACGCGACAACCAATACCGTGGTGACAATCATAACGACAAGCGTAGCCTTACCGACAATACTCAATTCTAATCCAGTTCAAAATTATTTAAATTTTTTATACGACAAGACGATTAATATAACAACTTTTAAGGGTAAAGTAAATATTCTATTACAAATTAGCTGTACAATTATCGCACAAAAAACGCATAAAGAGGAGTTCCAAATGTTCGGCTCTAGTATATCATCGATGAATGCCCATTCCACATGGATGGACGTAAACGCCAACAACGTTGCAAATGTAAACAGCGACAAGTTCAAAAGCATAGATACAAAGATTGAAAACGAGGGGAATGAAAATCCAAAAGCGGAGCTTAGGGAAAACAAAAGAAATGCCGGCGACAGAAGCAATACCGATCTAGCAAAGGAAATGACCGATCAAATACCTATAGAGAAAGGGTTTGGGGTTAACGCCAAAGTCGTAAAGACTAAAGATGAAATGCTCGGCACGCTGATGGATATAAAAAGCTAAGAGAGAGGGGGTCTCTCTCTTTGTGAGAATTACTCTCTTGGTTTTTTAGGAAGAGCGAAGTCTATTTTCAGTCTTCTTCCCATAAACTCTTGACCGTCTAGCTCGTCTTTAGATTTTTTAGCAGCCGCAGATTCTGCGAACTCTACAAAACCGAAACCTTTTTTGATTCCGTCTTTTTCGATAAGCCTAACTTTTGCTACCTCGCCAAACTCTCCAAATAGTGACTCTAGGTCTTCTTTAGAAGCTTTGTAATTCAGATTGCCAACATATAGGGTATTAAGTTCACCCATTGAGATTTCCTTGTGATTTTGAAGTTTCCTTCGAGACACTATGGGCAAAACGGAGATTTTGAACGCATAGGTAACGAAGCAGCTAACATTCTATTATATTTAATATAAAAAAGAAGCTTAAATTTTAGGCTTTAAATAAAAAAAGATAACAATATGTTTACAATTTTTTGCTACACCTCGTAAACAAAGGGGTTTAATACGATACAAGAAAGGCTATTATGGGTTATCTTCTGACAATTGACGCCGGTACAGGAAGCGGCAGAGCCGTAATATTTGACGAAAAAGGCAACCAACTAGGGCTTGGCCAAGAGGAGTGGTCCCATCTTGGAGAGGATGGAGTGGCGGGAGCGATGAATTTCGACTGTGAGAACGGATGGTCGCTTATATGCAGATGCGTTAAAAAGGCGCTTAGTGAAGCCAAAATAGACGCCGGCGACATATCTGCGGTCACATCCACCAGCATGAGGGAGGGTATAGTCCTTTACGACATAGACGGCAAAGAGATATGGGCCGTAGCGAACGTAGACTCTAGAGCCGGAGCCGAAGTGGCCTTTTTGAAAAAAGAGTTTCCCGGGGTCGAAGAGGAGTTTTATAAAAAGAGCGGCCAGACCTTTGCGCTAGGGGCTCTGCCTAGACTCTTATGGCTCAAAAACAACCGTCCCTCTTTATATGAAAAGGCAGCGCACCTGACGATGATAGATTCCTGGATTTTGCAGAAACTAAGCGGCGTATTCGCTTGCGACCCATCAAATGCAGGTACGACCGGAATATTTGACCTCTCCAGACGAACGTGGGCGAAAGAGATGGCCGCGAGAGTCGGTATAAAAGACGATATATTCCCGGCGATTTTCGAACCGGGCAAAATAATAGGCGAACTGACGAAAAAAGCCGCCGACGAGTGTGGGCTAAAAGCCGGAACCCCAGTCGTAATGGGCGGCGGAGACGTGCAGATGGGAAGCGCCGGACTGGGCGTCGTAAGCAAAAACGAGTGTGCGGTACTTGGCGGAACATTCTGGCAGCAGGTCGTAAATATAGAAGACGGCACCGTGGATCCCGCAATGAATCTGCGTATAAACCCGCACGTGATTACAGGACTCTCGCAGGCCGAAGGAATTACATTCTTTGCCGGAATGGTAATGAGATGGTTTAGGGATACGCTTGCGAAAAAGGAGAGGGACGAAGCAATAAGGGGCGGCGTCGATCCTTACGCATACCTAGAGAAGCTGGCCCTTGGCGTACCGGCCGGAAGCTACGGGATACTGCCTATCTTTTCCGATTCCATGAAATACGGCAGATGGATACATGCGGCCCCGTCGTTTCTAAACCTGCCGTTTGATACCGAAAGAATGGGTACGGCCGCGCTATTTAGAAGCTTGCAGGAAAATGCCGCGATAGTAAGCGCAATAAATCTAGAGGCTATAAAAAAATTCAGCAATGCCAGCCCTGAATATATAGTGTTTGCCGGCGGGGCGGCAAAAGGATTTTTGTGGCCGCAGATACTCTCCGACGTTACCGGCACGACGGTAAAAACCCCTGCCATAAAAGAAGCGACGAGTCTTGGCGCGGCTTTTGCGGCCGGAGCGGGCGTAGGCATATACTCGTCCATCGAAGAAGCCGCAAAGTCCCTGGTCAAATGGGACAGGGAGTTTGCTCCAAACAGGGCGAACAGAGGGATTTACGACGAGTTAAAACAAAACTGGCAAAAAGCATACGAAAAGATGCTTCTGCTGCTGGATGAAGGCGCGACTACGCCGATGTGGAAAGCTCCTGGATTATGAGATAATCTGCTAAAATAACAAAAAAGAGAACGGGAAAACTTATAATGCTTTTTACAAACGAGAACGAACACGAATACAGATTCGGCGACCACGGTCCGAAATATCTGGCGAAGGGTCCAAATATAGACTTCGGCGTAGTCGTAATAACTCCCGGCGAAGAACATCCGTGCCACGCGCATATAAAACAAGAGGAGTCTTTTTTCGCGCTGGAAGGCGAATGCGAAGTGTGGGTGGACGGCAAGCTGATAGTGCTAAAAGCCGGGGATTACCTGCAATGCGGGCCTGGAGAGTCGCACTATTTTAGAAACGTGACCGACAAAAACTTCAAATCCGTATTCGTAAAATCCCCCCATTTTAGCGAAAAAGACAGCGTATATATCGACTGGAAGCCTGGACAAGAGTTTAAAAAAGAGTTTTAAAAAACTATGGGCGGCGCTTTTTATATACCAGCGCCTTTCTAGCCTCTTCCGCAAAAAATACGATCGGCGTCACCGCGAATACCGCCGCCCAATAGATCGGCTCGAAAGCCGCCGTACCGAAAACATCCGAGAGAACCGGTATCCATATGATGGCCGCCAGGATAAGAAGCTCTATGCCGACGCTATACCAATAATAACGGTTACTAAATACACCTATAACAAAGATGGAGTCTCTCTCGCTTCTACATGAAAGGCCGTGGCCTATCTGGGCAAAAACTATCGCCGCAAAAGTCAGCGTCGTGGCCTCCAGATACAAAGGATCGCCCCACTCCGGCATCCCCCCTCTCCAGCCGTGCAGATACAGATATGAGAAAAACAGCCCGATCGCAAACAGGCCCGTAAGCGCCCCTAGATATCCGAACGCCCTCAGATATACGCCCAAAGTCAAAATAGGCTCCTTGAGGCTATGTGGTTTTTTACCCATAAGCGTTGCGTGCGGCGGTTCCGCCCCCAGGGCAAGTCCCGGCATGATATCTGTACCTAGATCTATCGCCAATACAAGCGGAACCGGGAGCGCGAGCGGCATACCAAACCAGAAGAATATGACGTACGGCAGCGCTTCCGGCATATTGCTAGCGAGCATATAGGTTATGAATCGGCGTATATTCTCATATACGGTGCGCCCCTCCTCTATGCCGCGTACGATGGTGGCGAAGTGGTCGTCTATAAGTATGGCCGCGGCCGACTGTTTGGCGACGTCCGTACCGGAACCCATAGCTATGCCTACATCCGCTTTTTTGAGCGCAGGCGCGTCGTTGACGCCGTCTCCGGTAACGGCGACTATCTCTCCCATCTCTTTTAGCGTCGATACGATAAGAAGTTTTTGCTCCGGCGTAACCCGCGCAAACACATGGTTTTTTCTAATTGCGTGCCTCAGGGCCGCTTTTGGCATAGACTCCAGCTTGTCGCCCGTCGTAACATCGGACGCCGACGATACGATACCGGCGTCAACGCCTATCGCTCCGGCCGTTACCGGATGGTCTCCGGTAACCATCAAGAGCCTGATTCCGGCCTTTTTGCATTGGAGCACGGCCTCCTTGATATCTTCCCTTAACGGGTCTACGAGCGCGACAAAACCCAAAAACTCCATATCGCGCTCAGCCTCCGCTCTGCTTTTTGGCATATCGGCAAAACCAGACGAAGCAAACGCTATAACGCGATACCCTTTTGAGGCCATATCGTCGTGCTCTTTTAAAAGCTCCCTTCTTTTTTGCTCGTCCAAAATAGTCCCATAGGCATTTGAGCAAAGCCCAAGCACCACTTCAGGAGCGCCTTTGCAAAACATCACTATGTTTTTGCCGGATTCATGGAGGGTGCTCATTCTTTTTAGATGATAGTCGAACGGGTATTCGGCCTTTTGCGGCGACTCTGCCCGCAAAACAAGCGGATCGCAAAATCCAAGCGCAAACCTAAAAAGGGCCTGCTCGACTGGATCCCCGGTGTTTGCATCCGCGCGGTTGCACAATACTACGGCGTCAAGAAACATTCTTGATGGAACACCGCCGTTGCCGACATCGCTCCACCCCACAACCTCCATCTTGTTTTGCGTAAGAGTTCCTGTTTTATCGGTGGCTATGACCGTAACGGCGCCCAGGTTTTCTATGACGGATAGGCCGTTAACCAAAAAGCCTTTCGCCGCCATCCTCTGTGCGCCGAACGCAAGCGAGAGCGTAACGGTCGGCAATAGCCCCTCCGGTATAAGCGCCACAAGCACGCCAAGAGAGAACAAAAAAGTCCTCCATATATCAAACCCTCCCGCCCCGGCGATTACGATAAAGCTTGCGGCTATCAAAAAAGATATGACGGCTACGATTCTTGATATACGGCCGATTTCGGTCTGCAAATGTCCTATACCGGGCGATACGCTCTGCGTCAATGCCGCTATAGACCCGTATCTGCTATCCGCGCCGGTCGCAAATACGACGCCCGTCGCCTCGCCCTTGACTACAAACGTACCGGAATAAAGGGATGTTTTATGGTATCCGCTGCCGACTGCGTCGACGGAGACAGGGTCGCTCTCCCCCGTAAGGGAGCTTTCGTTCACCAAAAGCTCGCAAGCCTCGATCACATACATATCGGCGGGGACTTTGTCGCCCTCTTTTAATAGCACTATATCGCCGCTAACAAGCTCTTCTGCGGATACCGCAAACTCTACCCCCCTCCCGTCTGACAAGAGCTTTTGACGGAAGTATGCGCCGCAACGCCTCAAGGCTTTTTTCGGTTCTAAACTCCTGATAAAATCCGAAAATACCGTTTAGGATTATGACTATAAGTATCGCCCACGCTATGGGCATCATGTTGGAGGCGGGGTCAAGAAGCGCGGCGGCGAAGCTGATGGCGGCGGCCGTCCACAGCAAAAGAGCGAAAAAATGGGTGAACTGGGCCGCAAACTTAACGCCAAAACCGCTTTTGGCATTCGCGGGAAGAGAGTTTGGTCCGTTTCTTACCAGTTTGGCGGCTGCTTCGTCATGGCTAAGTCCGCTTTTTTGGGAGCCGAAAGCGGCGAAAATCTCTTCTACGGTGGCGCCCTTCATGGCAAACTCCGCTATTTTTTTAGTTTAGCCTGTTCAAGTTCCCAGTATTCTATCGCAAATATATCTTTTTCGCATAGGCTTTTCCAGCCTCCAATCATCTCGGCCCTTAGCATCGCGGCAACGGTATGGGATACGATGTCTTTTAGGGCTTTGGCCTCTTTTTCGTCTTTTGCCGCTACGAATACGCCGCAATTTTTTACGACGCCCCACCTAGGGGCTTTATCCAGGATTATCTTCGTGCCGTCGTTGTTTCTCTCGAAATATTCGGCATAGGATACCGCATAGTCGTTCACGGCTTTCGCCTCATATCCAGGCTCCACTATCACGGCTCTAGGTTTCGTACGTATGACGTGCTCCGGCGTGAGCGGCCCGCCATATATCACGTCTTCGAGATTTGAGAGTTTCGCAAGCGTATTTGCGGACGCCGTATCTATGCCGTATATCTTCGTATCGCAGCCGCGAAGCTCGGAAATCGCATTTTCCAACGCCTCTTTTTGTCCTTCGCTTATCATACTATCTTGTTGCGACTCGTCCACTCTGGCGTTTTGCTCTAGATAGTCGGATGCTTTTTTGACAAGGGAGAGCATCTTCCGGTAGCTTCTCTCGCCGTCCTCGTCAAAACTGAATATGCCGTGGTTTAGAAGCACTATGCCTTCTATATCGCCCCACTCTCGCCCCTTGACGGCGCCCATGATAGCTTTTGAGAGTATGAAGCCCGGCATTACGTAGTCTACCACTACGACCTTCTCCCCGTAAATTTTTTCTATCAGCTCCCTGCCGCTTGGCGTATTGGACACCGTAACCACCGCATCGGCATGAGTATGGTCGACAAATCTATAAGGGATGATGGCGTGCACCACCGCCTCAATAGACGGCGCCGGAGCATTTTTGTCTATCGTCCCATCTTTTTGAAGTCTTACAAGCTCGGAGTCGCTAATCATCTCTTTTGCGGCTATATCCAGCAAGGCGTCCATCCGCACCGGAGCAAAACCAGCCTCCTCTATAGCGCCGAGATCCCAGCCGCTGCCTTTCACCCAGAGTATCCCGTCTATTTTTACCGACGTGTTGCCGCCGCCATGCAGCACAAGGTTCTCGTCTTGACCCAAGAGCCTAGATGTCCTAACCCTCTCTTTTAAAAGCTCCATCAATGCCTCTCTCAAATTTTTTGCGTTAGTATAGCCGAAATGATTTTGCGTTCTGGAGGCTTGTAATGAGTGAAGGTTTTATGTTTATGATAGGTTCTTCGATGCTGTTTTTGGCTGCGGGGCTTGCGCTCTTTG
>CAZMPN010000026.1:0-17783 GCA_964568395.1 uncultured Helicobacter sp.
TTTGCGAAGCTATTTATAGAAAGTGAGTATGCGGCTCCTGACGCACTCAGCCTTGTATACGGAGATGCCGACGTCGGAAACACCCTAGTTTCTAGCGACATACCTAGGGTTATTAGTTTTACCGGCTCCATGCAGGTCGGCAGGATAATTACGCAAAGCGCCGGAATAAAAAAGATATCTTTGGAGCTAGGCGGGAATGCCGCAACGTATATTGATAACAGCGCCGATATCGAGCTTGCGGCTAAAAAATGCGCGATCGGGGCATTTGTAAATTCCGGGCAGGTGTGTATATCCTTGCAAAGAATATATGCCCACAATAGCGTATACGACGCTTTTTGCGATGCCCTCAAAAGCGAGGTTTCAATGTTGAAGCTAGGCAATCCGCTTGACGAAGATACGTTTCTTGGTCCGCTGGTAAATGAAGATGCGGCAGCAAGAGCCGAGAGCTGGGTGGCTTCCGCAAAGAACGAGGGCGCTAGAGTCGTCGTCGGCGGAAACAGGAGCGGCAGGTATTTTGAGCCTACGGTAATGGCTGACGTTACCGATGAAATGAAGATAGTTTGCGAAGAGGTTTTTGCTCCTATCGTCTCGATCGTAAAGGTAAATAGTTTTGACGAAGCCATAATCAAAATAAACAATTCGCCTTACGGTCTTCAGCATTCGGTATTTACGGACAGCAACTCGGTCGCTATGCGAGCCATAGACGAGCTGGATGCCGGAGGGGTTATAATCAACGATATCCCGACCCTTAGATTTGATATACAGCCGTACGGCGGCGTAAAAATGAGCGGAATAGGTAAGGAGGGGCCTCTTTTTGCCATGGAGGAGTTTACGGAGATTAAATCCGTAGTTATGCTGTAGGGAATTAATTTTGCTTGTCGTATTGAATTTTGCAAAAGGATGAGATATGACGATTGACGGAGTGCAAAATTCGTACTATTCATATGGCGGCGCTTTATCTAATGCTCAAAAAAACTCCGATACGGAGTTTTCTCTTTCTAGCGGCGGCGAAGAAAAAAAGAGCAAAAGGGAAATAGAGGCCGAAAATAGAGCCAAAGAGATAAATGACTTTTTCGACAAAATGGATAAATACGGCAACGCTTTGACCTATGTCGTAAAATCAAACCTTGAAAAGATAAAGGAGCTCATCGAGAAGAAAAAAGAGGAGCTTAAAATGGCGGCCGGATTTTATAGCGAGCCGCCCCTGCCGCCGGAGAGGAAGGCGGAGCTTATGAAGGGGATAGAAAAAGCTCTGGATGAGTATAAAAAAGAGATAATGAAAGAGCTTGAGGAAAAAGCCAAGGTTGAAAAAGAGCAAAGACAACACGGCGTCTCGCTAAAAGATATTCTGACATCCTGATTTTGTAACCGCTTTTGGGTACAATAGAGCCAAACAGAATAAGGCTTTATTTTATGGGACTAAATATCCTTATTGTCGCATCGGAATGCGTACCTTTTGCTAAAACTGGCGGCCTGGCCGACGTGGTCGGCATACTTCCTAAATTTCTCAAAAAAATGGGGCATGACGTAATGGTTGTAATGCCTCGCTACTACCGCATAGACAAAACAAAACTCCAAGAGGTCAAAAGCGCAACGCCGCTAGGGGTGCCTATGGGCATTATCGGCGAGCAGTGGTGCGGCGTATACGAGGGGCGGCTGCCAAACTCTGATGTGCCGGTATATTTTTTGGAGCACGAGGTCTATTACGGCCGCGATGCGATATATAATAACGCAAGCGGCGAAGGTTTTCTGGATAACGACAACCGCTTTGTTTTTCTATCCCGCGCATCGATGCAGCTTGCAATGGCGATAGGTTTCAAGCCGGATGTCATCCATGCCAACGACTGGCATACCGCCGCCGTTCCGGTATTTTTAAATACGCTGTATAGACATATTCCGTTTTTTGCAAACTCCGCCAGCGTGCTTACAATCCATAATATGCAGTACCAAGGACAGTTTTATGAAGGGCTTATGGACGTCCTTGGGGTGGGTTGGGAACATTTTAACTTCTTGGAGTTAGAGCAAAACGACTGCGTAAATCTCCTAAAAGGCGGCATATATCACTCCAATCTAATCAATACGGTAAGCAACGGCTACCGAAACGAGGTTATGACGAAAGAGTACGGGTATGGTCTAGAGGGCGTAATGCGCGACAGAGCCGCATTTTTTAGAGGAATACTAAACGGCATGGATTATGACGAATGGAATCCGTCCACGGATAAGTATTTGGTAAAAAATTACGACATAGGCGACATGGACGGTAAGTCGGAATGCAAGAGGGATGTCCAAAAAACAATGGGATTGCCGCAGGATTCAAAAAAGCCGTTATTTGGCGTAGTGAGCCGTCTTGTCGATCAAAAGGGCGTGCATATTTTAGCGGAAGCTTTCGAGTGGATTATGGGGCTTGATATCCAGTTTGTAATGCTTGGCGAGGGAGATGCGTGGGCACATGAGTTTTTCCGTTCGATGGCCGCAAAATATCCGCAAAAATTCGCCGTACAGATTGGATACGACAATGTTCTTGCGCACAAGATAGAAGCTGGAGCGGATTTCTTTGTTATGCCATCCATTTTCGAGCCGTGCGGACTAAATCAAATGTACTCTCTTAGATACGGTACGCCTCCCGTAGTAAGGGCGACTGGCGGGCTCGACGATACGATAGAGAATTTCGATGAAAAGCACAAAAGCGGCACCGGGTTTAAATTTCATGATGTGACCGCAGCCGCTCTTTATAATACGATAGGCTGGGCTACGTATACGTTCTACAACGACAAGGAAGGGCTTGAAAAACTGAGGGAAAATGGAATGAAAAAACGCTTTACGTGGGAGGAGTCGGCCAGAAAGTATGAAGAGTTGTATACTGACGCTATAAGATTAAAGAGAGGGTAGCCCTCTCTTAGTTGTTTTTGATAAACTCCGGATAAGCCTCAAGACCGCATTCGTTTACGTCCAGCCCTTCATATTCGCTCTCTTCGTCAACTCTTAGACCCATTATCTTCTTGATGACAAAAAAGCATACAAACGATACGGCGAAAGTAAAGAAGCCTATGATGAAAATGGCTTTTAGTTGACCCATCATCGATACGCCGTCCTTGAATATCGCCGCAGCGACGGTACCCCAGACGCCGCATACCAGATGCACCGAAAGCGCGCCGACAGGGTCGTCTATGTGTAGCTTATCAAAAAACGGAACCGCAAATACCACGAGCGCCCCGCCTATAGCCCCGACTACGATAGGAGCCCACAAAGAGACGTCCGGCGCCGCGGTGATGGCTACGAGTCCGCCTAATGCGCCGTTTAGAATCATCGTAATATCCAGTTTGCCGTATTTGTATTGCATCAAAGCCGCCGTTACTAGCGCCCCGGCCAGTCCTGCGGTATTTGTGTTCAGGATAACTTTTGCTACCAAATCCGCGCTATCGTGAGTTGAAATCATAAGAGCGCTGCCGCCGTTAAAACCAAACCAGCCGATCCAAAGCAGCATCGCGCCCAGGGTAACGAGCGGTATGTTTGACGCCGTCATCGCGCGCACTTTGCCGTCTTTTGTGTACTTGCCTTTTCTTGCGCCAAGAAGCAGTATGGCCGCAAGCGCCGCCCAGCCGCCTACCGAGTGGATGACCGTAGATCCGGCAAAATCGTTCAGCTCTTTCAGAAAGCCTCCGCCCCATGTCCATGAGCCTACAATCGGATAAATCGCTCCCGCCATGACAAACGCAAAAGCCATAAAAGGCCATATTTTTATACGTTCGGATACGGCGCCGCTGATAATCGAGACCGTTTTCGAGACAAAAGCGAGTTGAAAAAATATGATTGCGTATATGCTGTAGTTCGTTTGCTTCACGCCCCCGTCAAAAAGGCCGTTGCCGCCGAACATATAAGAGTATCCCCATAGCAGAAAAACGGTAGACGTTACGGCGTACAGCATGACATTGCCGGTAAGCACCGTAACTACGTTTTTGCTTCTAACGAGGCCGGCTTCCAGCATCGCAAAACCTGGAGCCATCAGTATTATTAGCGTTGCGGAAAAGATGAGAAAAAGGGTGTTAAGTGCATAAACCATATCGACCGACATTTATGTAGTCCTTCTTACAAAAATGAAAGAAGAATACTACTGCACTATTCGTTCCGGTTGGTGATTAAAAATTAATCACATGGCGGAAGGCTGCGGTTAGCCTTCTAGCGATGATATCTCCGCAATAACTTTTTCGAGCCTGTTTTTGAGTTCGTTCGCCGCTTTTGTATTTTCCTCTACAAGCTCTTTTGGCGCGTTTGCCATAAACTTCTCATTTTTAAGCATTCCGTCTAGCTTCGCAAGCTCTTTTTCGGTTTTCTCTTTTTGTTTTGCGAGTCTTGAGAGCAGCGCTTCTTTTGCTTCGCTTGTAATCTCTATGAAACTCTCAAGGTTTTCCGATACGTCCGCGGCGCAGTTGGCCGGTTTTTGCGATACGAACTCTATTGTTTCGCATTTTGCAAGGTTTGTTATGAATTTTTTTGCGCTATCGTCTATCCGCTTATTCGGTTTTATGTAGGCTTTTTCTATTTTTTTGTTTGCCAAATCTATCGTAGCCTTCGCTCTCCTTACGCTTACTATAGCCTCTTTTATAAGCTCGAACCTCTCTATTATCTCGCTGTCTATGCGGGTATCGGCAGGGAAGCGGCTGATCATAATCGATTCGGACTCTCCGCCTAGCTCCTTATACAGATACTCGGTAATAAAAGGCATAAACGGGTGCAGCAGCTTTAGCGACTCCATGAAGACTCCGCCTAGTTCGCCGACCGCTTCTTTTTCGGCTTTACTAAGCTCTATTCCGAAGTCGCAGAAGTCGTCCCAGAAATATCTGTATACGCTAATCGCCGCATCGCTAAATCTGTAAGAGTCAAGCTGTTCCCTTATCTGCGCCGTCGCTTCGGCCATTTTTGCCGCCATATATCTACCAAGCTCGGTTTTTGGCCGGTTTTTGGTTATGTCTATCGGCTCTACGCCGTTCATCGTAAGGTATTTTGCGGCGTTAAACAGTTTGTTCGTAAAGTTTCTAGCCTGTACGAACTTTTCTTCGGATAGCCTTATGTCTCTTCCGGCTACCGCCAGCATCGCGAGCGCGAAGCGTAGGCTATCGGCGCTATATCTCTCTACTATATCGATAGGGTCTATGACGTTGCCTTTGGATTTGCTCATCTTTTGGCCGTGTTCGTCCCTTACTAGGGCGTGCAGATATACGTCTTTAAACGGAAGCTTTCCGAGGAACTGCTCACCCATCATCATCATTCTGGCAACCCAGAAGAATAGAATATCAAAGCCTGTTATCAGAAGCGAGTTCGGATAGAAATTGGCCATATCCGACGGGCTTACTTTCGGATCGTTTTCGTTTCCCCATCCAAGCGTGCTGAAAGGCCAAAGGGCGGAACTAAACCAGGTATCGAGTACGTCCGCGTCTTGCCTTATGTGCGCGCTGCCGCATTTTGGGCACTCTTTGAATTCGCCTTCTTCTCCGCCCCACTCGTAGCCGCAATCGTCGCAGTACATTACCGGGATTCTGTGTCCCCACCAAAGCTGTCTGGATATGCACCAATCCCTAAGCTCTCTCATCCAAGCGTCGTAGTTGTTTTTCCACTGTTTTGGGATAAATTCCGTCTCGCCGTTATTCGCTTTCTCTATCGCTTTTGCCGCCGCCTCTTTTTTTACGAACCACTGTTTTGATATGTAAGGCTCGACTATGTTGCCGCATCTATAACATCTGCCGACTTGGTTTACGTGTTTTTCTATTTTTTCGATAAAGCCTTCGATTTCAAGCTTTTCTACTATTTTGTTCCTTGCCTCAAGCCTTTCGTAGCCTTCGAATTCCCCGCAGTGGGAGTTCAGTATTCCTTTTTCGTCGAATATGGTCAAAAACTCCAGATCGTGTCTTTTGCCTACTTCGTAGTCGTTCGTATCGTGTGCCGGAGTTACCTTGACGACGCCCGTACCAAACTCCATATCTACGTGCTCGTCGGCTATTATTTTGACTTTCCTGCCTATTAGCGGTAGCGTGAGGGATTTGCCTATATGCGCCTTGTATCTTTCGTCGTTCGGATTTACCATTACCGCAGTATCGCCGAAATAGGTCTCCGGTCTTGTGGTGGCAACCACGAGATACTCGTTCGAATTTTCGAAGAAGTATCTTATATGATATAGACTGCCATCATTCTCGGCGTGGTCTACTTCGATATCGGAGAGAGCGCCGTCGTGCGTACACCAGTTGATCATGTAGTTGTCTCGTACGATCAGCCCGTCTTCGTATAGCTTCAAAAACGCTTTTTTGACCGCGCTTTTCAGTCCCTCGTCCATGGTAAAGCGCTCTCTCGACCATGCCGGACTTACGCCTATACGTCTCATCTGGCCGACTATCGTACCGCCGCTATAGGCCTTCCACTCCCATACCCTTTCAAGGAATTTTTCCCTGCCTATATCTTCTTTTTTGATACCGTCTTTTAAAAGCTGTTTTTCTACGACATTCTGCGTCGCTATCCCGGCGTGGTCGGTTCCTGGCTGCCAAAGCGTACGGTAGCCGTCCATTCTTTTGTACCTGACCATTATGTCGCTAAGCGTATGGTTTAGTGCATGCCCTATGTGAAGAGAGCCGGTTACGTTTGGAGGCGGGAGCATGATGGCGAAGTTTTTGCCGGTTTCCTGGATGGCTTTGTTGCCGTCCAGTTCGAAATATCCGCTCTTTTCCCAATTTTTATAACATTTTTCTTCAAAGTCTTTAGGCAAATACTCAGTCAGCGCCATTTTGTTTCCTACGTTCTTAAAATTTAAAGCGAATTTTATCAAAAAGCGACTGATTTACTTGCTTTGGCACGATTTTCGCTTTTAATTTGTCGTTATAGTTTAAGCTATGTTTAATAGGCATTGTTATACTTTTAAAATAGCTATGTCGTATTAAATATCAAATAAAGGGAGACAGAATGGTATTTGAAGTAAAAGCGCCGATACTCGGCTTTGACGAGCTAACCAAGGTTGAGCTTAGAGGCATTGATGATTTCTTTTCCAGCTTGAAAAACGCAGAGAAAAACGCTCCGGCGTTTACGCTAATCAACCCGTATGCGCTAAGGGAGTATTCTTTTGATATCCCTACAAGTATAAAAATACTTCTCGACCTAAAAGAAGATTCCAAAGTAGAGGTTTACAACATAGTAGTTCTTCAAAACCCTATTGAAAAATCGGTAGTTAACTTTATAGCTCCGCTAATTTTCAACCACGACAACATGACGATGGGGCAAGTCGTCCTGGAGGCTTCAAAGTATCCTGATTTCGGCGTCGCAGAAGAGATCGCGGCGTATCTTCAAAAATAGAATCTCCCTAGAGCCCAGACGCGGGCTCTAATAATCTTTTTTATAAAATCCTCTCCCAGTTTAAACAAAAAAAGTCGTCATGCCCTACAAAAATCTAAATAAAGAGCAGCTAGAAGCTGTAAACGCGCCGTTTGGCAACACGCTTGTTATCGCGTCCGCCGGAACCGGAAAAACATCAACCATAGTCGCAAGAATATACCATCTGCTTGAAAAAGGCGTAAAACCCGAAAGCATCCTTCTTTTGACGTTTACAAACAAAGCCGCCGCGGAGATGATAGGGCGGTTAAAAAAATATTTCGACAAGGATGAAGTCGAGAAGATACAAGCGGGGACTTTCCACGCCGTTAGCTACAAGTGGCTAAAAAAGCTAAATCCGAGCCTCGTGCTAAAGCAGCCGGGAGAGCTTAAAACGCTTTTTAACGCTATACACGAAAGATATATGAATAGCGTCAAGTTCTATGACAACAAGCCTTATTCGGCCGGCTACCTGTATGACTTTTACGAGTCGTTTAACGCTTCTTGCGTGCCGAGATTGAAAGATTGGCTGGAGGTGTCCGCGCCGGCGCAGCTTGAGCATGAAAATATATACCTAAAAATTTTTGCCGAGTTTGAGAGGCAAAAGGACGAGTGCGGTTTCTTGGGCTTTAGCGATTTGCTTATCAAGGCGTCAAAGGCTTGCGAAGAGGGTAAGATAGAGCCGTTTTTTGAAGTCTTGGTGGACGAGTATCAAGATACGAACAATCTCCAACACCATCTCGTGGAATCGGTAAAGCCTAGATCACTGTTTTGCGTGGGAGACTATGATCAGAGCATATACGGGTTTAACGGCGCAAACATATCAATAATAGCGGGATTTGGCGAATCAAAAGAGAATGCGAAGGTATATACGCTTACCAAAAACTACCGCTCCACATCCAAAATACTACAGATAGCCGACAAAGTAATAAGGCATAACGATAGGATATATCCAAAAAAGCTTGAAGTCGTGCGGATGGAGGATCTGCACTCTCCTAGGCTGCTCATTTTCGACGAAGTGTTTGATCAGTATAAGAAGATAGCCGACCTAATACGCGAATCAAAGACAAGTTTTAACGAGATAACCGTCCTTTTCCGTAATAATTCGTCCGCGGACGGCATAGAGGCGTCTTTGAGGGAACATGGAATACAGTGCAAAAGAAAAGGCGGCGTAGGATTTTTTGAGGCCAAAGAGGTAAAAGCGCTGCTAGACATAATGACGCTTTCGGTAAATCCAAAGGATATTTTGGCGTTCATAAACGTATTCGAATATGCGAGCGGAGTCGGCGGGGCCACGGCAAAAGAGCTTTGCGACGCGCTCTTGCTTCTGGGCGACGGCTCTATAACGCAAGGGCTATTTCACCCGAACCCGAATGTAAAAAATCCGTTTGAGAATAGAAAACATGAAGTAGGGCTTTTCGACGATTTTTTTGAGCTAGGCAGCATCAGCAGGTTTAGGGAGCTTGGGCTGGAAGAGGGCGTTCTCGCAAATCCTGCGCTGAAACACCCGAAGCTCAATCAGGATGCGGCAATGTTTTTTGGGGAGTTTTATTCTCTGATGGGCAGGCTCTCCAAGATAAAAAACCCAAAAAACGCAGTCGATATCATAAAAGCCAGCAAGCTATACGAAGAGATCAAGAACTCTTTGGCCAGAAGAAGGGCTACGGGCAAAGATAAAACGGTAGATACCGGACTTTTTGAAAAAGCTTTGGAGAGGATAGATAGAAAAAACTATCTGCTTTCAAATCTGGCGTCGCACTACGACGATAAGCCTGGATTTTTGAACGCCATGATACTGGGCGCAGGAGAGATGGTTGAGGGCGAAGGTGTAAATCTGCTTAGCGTGCATGCGTCGAAGGGACTCGAATTTAAAGAGGTGTATGTGGTAGACCTCATGGACGGTAGATTTCCAAATAGAAAGCTCATCGCAAAAGGCTCAAGCATAGAGGAGGAGAGACGGCTTTTTTATGTTGCGGTAACAAGGGCAAAAGATAAGCTTGTGCTCTCATACGCCAAATATGACAAGATAAAAAAAGCCAGCTATGAGCCGTCCCAGTTTCTCAAAGAATCTGGGATGCTCGGCTAACTTATTTTTTGACGACCTGGGCCATCTCCCACATAGGCATAAAGATACCGAGCGCCAGAAGTAGCACAAAACCGGCTATGCCGCCTATCAAAAGCGGCTCTATCGCGGAAGAGATATTGTCCATTTTATTTTGGAACTTTTGGCGGTAATAATCGGCCGCTTTGTCAAGCATGGAACCTAGGCTTCCGCTCTGCTCCCCGGCGCCAAGCATCTGTATGATCATGCTTTCGTATATATCCGTCTCCTTCAAGGATGCGGTCAGCGATAGTCCGCGCTGTACGTTGACCGCTACACCGTATAGCTGTTGCCTGATATAGCTGTTTTCGACGCCTCTCGCTGATACGCTTAGCGCTTCTATTACCGGAAGCCCGGCTTTGTTTAACTCTTTGAATACGATAGTAAACCGGCTAACTAGACCTAGCCTCATCATTATGCCGACTATCGGGGCTTTTAGCAGTAGCCTGTCCATCTTCAGTTTTATTTTGTCGTTCGTTGAATATATATATCTTGTCCCAAATACTGCGGCCGCTATCAATATAAGAAGAAAAACGCCGTAATGCGTCAAGAAGCTTTCGGTTCCGAGCAGTATTTTCGTAGGCAGTGGAAGGTCTGCCTTGAATTTGTCGAATACGCCTTTGAATTTTGGGACGACCACGATTATTAGAACGGTAAAGGCTATTATCATAGCCATCACGACCGATATCGGGTATCTCAGGGCTTTTTTGATCTTTTCCCTGTTGTCTCTTATCTCCTCTAGTATGGCGGCTAGCGAATCCAGGGACTCCGCCATCGTACCTGTACGTTCGCCCAGCTCTATCATCGTAATGGTCAGTTTGCCTATCTCCTTTTCAAACTGCATCATTGATTGGGAGAGGCTGAGGCCGGCGTTTATATCGTTTAGGTTTTGGGTGAGTATTTCGCGCAGCCTCTCGTTTTCGGTGGCGGCTATCGCCTCTTTTAGTATGTCCGTAAATGAGAGCCCGGCGTTCGCCATGACGGCCATTTGCCTGATCGCGCTTATCTGGGCGTCGGCGCCAATCTTCTTTTTGCCGAATATATCCTTTATCTTATCCAGAGAAACCGTTTCGAATAGGGGCGGGTTTACCTCTTTGGCGCGAAGCACTTTATACCCTAGGCTATCCTTGGCGATTACTATGGCTTCTATTTTTGAGGCGGCCTTTATCGTCTCTTTTTGTTTTTTGCCGCTTTGCACAAACTCTATTTCGTAGTATTTGAGCGCCATTTACAGTCTTGCCACCCTATATACCTCTTCAAGCGTCGTGATGCCGGATACCGCTCTTCTGACGCCATCGACCAGCATCGTCTCAAAACCGCTCTCAAGCGCAAGCCTTTCTAGGTCGTGCTTCGAGACGTTTTTGGCTATGGCGGCGGCCATGTCGTCGTTTATCATCAATACTTCGCTGATCATCTCCCTGCCAAGATAGCCGGTGTTTGAGCATTTGTCGCATCCGACGGCCTTGAAAAACGTCGCCTCTTCAAGATTTGGCATGACGTGCTCCAGCGGTTTTAACATGCTGGCGCTCACGTGCGCCTCGGCTTTGCAATGCGGACAGAGCTTCCTTATGAGCCTTTGGGCTTCGACGCCTATGAGTGAAGGCCCTACCAGATACGGCTCTATGCCCATATCTACCATCCTTGTGACTGCGCTCAGCGCATCGTTGGTGTGAAGCGTGGATAGTACGAGATGTCCGGTGAGCGCGGCTTGCACTGCGATTTTTAGCGTATCGAAATCCCTGATCTCGCCTATCATGATGATGTCTGGATCTTGCCTTAGTATAGACCTGAGAGCGGAGGAGAAGGATAACCCGGCCCTTTCGTTGACTTGGACCTGCTGCACCATGTTTATCTTGTACTCTACCGGATCCTCTACGGTTATAATCTTTTTGTCTACGCCTTTGATGGCGTTTAGCGCCGCGTAAAGGGTGGTGGTCTTACCGCTTCCCGTAGGTCCTGTAACCAAAATGATGCCGTAAGGTGTTTTTAGGGCTTGAGAAAAATTTCTGAAGTTGGTCTTATACATACCCAGATCTTCGAGGTTTATAAGCACTTTAGCCTTATCCAAAATCCTCAGAACTATCGACTCCCCATAGGTTGTCGGCAGCGTGGAGAGCCTAAAGTCGTACTCTTTGTTCGCGCTAACAAGCGAGAATCTTCCGTCTTGCGGCTTTCTTTTTTCGGCTATGTCCAGATTGCCCAGCAGCTTTATTCTGGAAGCGAGGGGAGGGTAGATATCGGCGTCAAACGCAAAGCTCTCTTTTAATATCCCGTCTATCCTTGTCCTGACTATGCAGTTTCTCTCCGTCGGCTCTATGTGGATATCGCTCGATCTGGCGTATATCGCGCTCTCTATGATGACGTTGATAAGCTTCAATATTCCGGACGCTTCGCTTCCGTCACCGGCGGCGGACTGGGCTATCTCTTTTCTTATCTCGCCGGTTAGATCCCTAATGCTTTCGTTTACCTCGTACTGTCTGATCTGTTTTTCAAGATGGGTTGGGTTTGAGCCGACGACCTTTAGTATTTTTTTCGGGAAAAGCCTTTGTATCGCATCTTGCGCCGTCAAATCGAGCGGATCTTTGAATGTAAATACGACATTCAGCTCATCTTCCCTGATCGGGAATGCGCCATATTTTTTTAGTGTTTGCCCTCCGACTTTCGCCGCCAGTTTGGAGTCCGTATCGAGCCCGGTAATGTCCAGAAATTCCATTCCTTGCTGCTCCGACAAAACCCTGTATACTTGATCTTCCGATAGGTATCCTCTGTCGACCAGCACCTGCCCGACCCTTGTCCCGGTCTGTTTCGATTCTTCAAGACAGGAGTCGAACTCGTCTTGGGATACGAGCCCCTTTTGCAAAAGCAGATCCCCTAGCTTTACCTTTTGGACTAACATCTAACCCCTTTAGTATTCATCGTTTTTTATGTGCGAGATGGTCTCTTTTACCGCCTCCGACGGATTTGTCCTTGCGAAGTTATCCAGCGCGTTTAAAGCGTCTTGCTTGCGACCGAGCTTGTAGCTCGACTTTGCGAACATTATCCATGATCTTTCGTTTTTCGGGTCTATCGAATTTGCGTTAATCGCCCATTTTAGCGCTTTTTGATAGGAACCTTTCTTATAGAGCAGTTCCGATAGCGCGAGCGCCGTTTGTGCGTCCGGGTTTTTTGCGTATTTTTCGGCCAATGTATCGATCGGATCGGCGTTTTTTGTTTCTATGGTTATTTTTGGCGGCGTTTGCGGTTTTTGCTGTTGTGGGGATTGGACTACCCTGGTCTGCGTATCCTGTTGGCGTTGTTCCATTTTTGGTTCCAGATTTTTAAATTCCTCTTTTTTCTCTTCCGGAGATATTATGACTATCTCTTTTTGAGGCTGCTGAACGGATACGGTCGGCGACGCCATAGGGGTGGCCGCAACAACCGGTTGGCTTTCGAGCGTCTGCCGTGTCGTATCGTTTATCTCCTGCTTTTGGCTTTGGGCGGCGCCCTTGCCGGAGAATATCATATACGCCGCTCCAAAGGAGAGTAGCGCTACCGCCGCAAAAGATGCGCTTAGATAACCTATTTTCTTATATTTTTGCTTTTTGTAGGCTATCCACTTTTTTTCAAGTTCGCCGAGTTCATACATTTATATATCCGCCTTCTATCGCCACCATCTCGATATGCTTAGTTTTTATCTCCTTGTAGTTTATCTCCGACGGTTTCTCTTTTTCCAAAAACTCGTGGAAGTCGAACAGCTTGTATAAAAACTTCATACTCTCCCTGATATTGCCGTTTGTAAAGCCGTGGATGAGCTTGTAGCTCTTTTTTGTAAACATCGAAAGAGGCTGATTGAGGTTTTTTGAGAGCAGCTTCCTCTCTATAAAAAACCTAAGCTCGTCGGGCGTCAAAGGATTTAGCTCTACGCTCTCCCAGATGCGGCTTTGGAAGTGCGCTTTTGCTATCAGGTGTTCTTCGTCTATTTTATGCAAAGCGACGACGAATTTGAATATTTTCGTATCGGAAAGAAGCCTGATATATTCCATCTCTTTTTCTTCGTACAGTTGCGCCTCGTCCAAGAATATAAGGAAACTATCTTTTTCGAATGTGGAGCCGAAAAGCTCCATGATTTCAAAAAACGTCGGCTCGGACGGAACCGGTTTGTCGGAATTTGCCTTGAATATCCTGATAAGTTCTGCAGTTTGCATGAAAGTGGGGGTAGGGTAGTACAAGACACGCCCGTTTTCTTTCTTTATGTTTGCGCAAAGCCTACGAATCATTGCCGTCTTCCCGCTTCCCGGATAGCCGTATAGAAGTATGATTTTTAGAGGTTTTTCGACGGCGTGCAGAAGTTTTTTATAAGCTTCGTTTACGCCGTCTATTAGTATGTATTCGCTTTTACCGTCTGAAAAATTCCTATTCTCGTCTACGAAAAGCTCTTTTGCGTCCGCAAAACTACTTGTCGAGGTCACTTTTGTATCCTAGCTCTTTCAGGGTTAGCGGCTTCTCTTTTTTGATAATGTGGGGAGTTATGACTATTACCATCTCCTCCATCACTTTGCTTTCCACCTCTTGCTTGAAGAGATAGCCGAGCATAGGGATGTCGCCTAGTAGCGGGACCTTTTTGGTATCCGTTCCGCTTGAGTCCTTGATGAGGCCTCCCAGTATTATTCTATCCCCGTCGTTTATTTTAACAACCGAAGATATTTGCTTTTGCGCAATATTCGGAGCTATGTTGTAATCCGTTCCGGCTACCTTTACCGTCTGCAAAGGACAGTTGGCGGTAATGCAGCTGCTGGAGGTCGGATTTATCTTTAGAAGGATGTTTGCGTTGTCCATGATCTCGGGTGTAATATCAAGCGTAATACCGACGTTTAAAGGGATCGTTTCTACCGTCGGATTTGTAGCTCCGGTGGTTGCCGTGGCGCTAGTTCCTCCGCTCACCTTCGGATAGAATATCACGTCGCCTGAGCTTATGAGCGCCGGTTGGTTGTTTAGCGTCATTATTTTCGGGTTTGAGATAGCTTTTACGTCGCCTTGCGTTCGTAGGAATTTTATAAAGTCGGTCAGGTCTACCCCTCCGCTTAGCCTGAAATATTGAGCAAGAGCGCCGGTTCCTATCGAGGCTTGCGTGATGGCGCCGGAGGTCGTGTCTATGGTCGGCGTATTGACAGTGGTGAGGCTGCCGTACGATACTTTGGCGCCTAGCGCGCTATACATCTTGCTCCAGTCTATCCCCGTCGTATTTGTCTTGTTTAGTGTTACGGAGAGTATCTGTACGTCTATAAAGACCTGTCTGTGCAGTCTATCAAGCACGTTCTCTATATATTTTTCTACGTCTTTTAGCTTGCTCTTCGTCGCCGTAACCGTTATAAGCCCGGCTTGCGGATTAATAATGATGTCGTTGCTTTTATCTATTGTTGCCGTTTGGGCCGTTGTTGTATTGAGGTCCGCAGATTTTATATTCGGATTTAGAATGGAGGCTATGTCGGTTTTTATTTTATCCCAGAACTTAATATCTTTATCGTCCGCCTGGAAGGTTGAGCCGGAAGACGAGCCGCTAGGGAGTCCCGCTTGGCTGCTTGTGGTGGTGGTCGTACTTCCTGACGTTGAGGCTCCGCCGCTAGGATTGAACGTTGTGGCCGCCGAACGTACGGCGGTTATATAGTCTACTTTGAAGGTTTTTGTCGTATATGAAGATATTTTTAGGATGCCGTTTTGATATTCGTAGTCCAGCTTGTTTTCGGTCAGCAGGAAATCGAAGATGTCGTTAAGCGTGAAATCCCTAAGGTTTATAGTGTTTAGCTGTTTGTTTAAAAGCTCTTCGGCATTATTATCTTTTACGGCGACGCTAAACGAACATCTAGAGCTTAGCTGTTCGAGCATTTGGGATATGGTCGTGCCTTTCGATGCGCTAAGGTTGCTAAATACCTTGTCGTCGCAGTCGGATTTGGCGTAGACGCTTGTCGCAAAAACTCCGATGAACACAATAGTGAAAAATTTATTCATTTGCCGCCTTTAAATATATAAAGTGTCTTACTCTCTTTTTTGCCTGCCATGACAACGCTTTTTGCGCCTATTTGCGATAGCTTGTAGCCGTGTATCGCGTCGCCGACTTTTAGCCATTTATCGTTTATAAGGGCCTGCCCGTCAAGAATGGCTTTTAGCTCCAGTCTTGGGGCGACCGTTTTGTTTGTTTCGTTGCCGTCGCTTATCGCTTTTGGCTTCTCGAAGGCGTCGGCCGTGGCCGATATTTGGGATTCGGCGAGCACATTTCTTTTGGACGCTATGCTTTTTATTATATCGTCTATTTCGGAGGCGTACAAGAAGCCACAAACCAGTAAAGAAACTACTATTCTCATATTATAATCCGCTCACCGTTACGGTAATTTCCGCATTTAGTTTTTTGCCGTTATCTATTTTTATCTTTTCTATTCTGGAAAACATCTGCGAGCTCTCAAGGGCGTTCGCAAAACCTAGTATCCCTTTGAACTCCCCGCTGCAGTTCAGGTCCACCTTGAGTTCTTTTTTGAAAACGCCGTTTTCTTTATCGACGACAGATGTTTTGAGCGATTTTATCGCCACTCCGTACTTTGCCGACGATTCGGCCGTCTCGTCGACAAATTCCAGTATATTTTTTTCGCTTAGGTTTATGAAATCTATGTTCTGGAGACTGTTTTCAAGCTCCCTGTTTTTGTTTATTTGCGACTGCAGTTTGACGACGAGGGCTTTATTTGTCTCTTGCATTAGCCTTATGCCCGAAACAAATTCGTTTTTTCTCTTTAAATAGTCGTTTGTCGCATCTATCTCCGTGCGCACCTGCTCGGCCTTCGCTTTTTTGTTTGCTATCCTTTTCTCGCTGAGGGGAACGAGGAATTGATATGATAAAAATGCGAACAAAATAAAAGGTGTCGCGTAGAATATCGCCTTCTCGCTATCTTTTCTGTTTTCGAATATTTCGTCTATCGTATTATGGAGCTTGTCTAGATTGAATTCCATTATTCCCCGGCCTCCATGGAGATATTCCCTATAAATCGCGTAGAATTGGCGTCCCTTGTTATCTCGTCGGCCGATATTTTCTTGCCCGTAGCCGAGAGCAGTTTTTTTGCGAATTTGCTGATTAACGCCGCCTTTTCCGAGCTGCACTCTATTTTTATATGCGTTTCGTTTATATCTATGCTTCTAAGCGATACGGAGCTATTTGCGGCGATGGCGGATATTTGTGCCGTCTTCGCCGATACGCCGCTACTTTCTTTTCTTTTGGTTTCAAGCTCTTTTAACATAGCGATGGTGTCGGAGTATTTCTTCGTCTCTTCGTCGTTTCGCTTTATGAGCTCGTTTTGCTCTTTTTGTACCCCGGCCCTAAGCGTCTCGATTTTGTTTTGCTCTATCTTTAGAGCCGCCAGCTCTTTTTCGAGGCTCGATATTTTTAACGAGTAGTAAGCTCCGGCGGCGGTAACGTTGTATAGCGGATAGCTGAACGAGACGGCTAGCGCGGCCGTAGAAATTAATAAAAATTTCCCAGCCGGCCTTTGGAGCAGCGGCGGCGGTCTCAGGAATACCGAGAAATTTAGGTTTTCGTAGTTTTCTATGTCGTGCAGGTAGGCAAAAAGCATAAGCTTCGCGCCCATATCCACAAAGCCATCCGTTTTTATTCCAAGATTAAAATCAAAATCCCTAAAAGGGGTTTCGAAATACTCCGCGGCTATTTCCGGAAGTCTTGCTATGTTGCCGTGCTCCGTGCCGACAAAAATAGCCTCGTAGCCGCTTATCTGGTTTATCCTCTTGGCGTGCATGAGCACGTCGGATATGGAGGCGAAAAACTCCTCCAGCAGCGTCTTGAAGGCCGCCTCGAACTCTATCCTTTTGGTTCGAAACTCCATGTTCGTTAGGATTTTTATCAGATCGTCCGCATCGACTCTTTCGCCAAGTATTTCGGAAAATCTCTCCGCCAGCGCCTTGATGCTGCCCCTTATCGACTTCGAGTAGGTATAGTGGCCGTTTTGGTAGACGCATAGGTATGCGCTGTCGTTGTAGAGATAGATAAACGCGAAGGTAACGGAGTCGCTCAGAAAGTTTTTTGTAAAAAGCGTTTTTATGACGGTCTGCGGCGCAAAAACGAAATCTATGTACTCGTCCTCTAAAAGCCCAAGTCTTTGTTTGATTGCCGGATATGTGGCTATAAACGCGTTATATTTTTTTGTCTCCGGGTTTTGTATCTCTTCCGGATGCTCGGCGTAGCATATCTTGTACTCTATGCTAGGCTCCAAGGCTAGCTCGTCGAACAGCTTTAACTCCATTGCGTCGAACAAATCTTGCCCCGTCAGGAATCTGTTTATATCTACGGCTTCCGTCAATA
>CAZMPN010000027.1:0-14695 GCA_964568395.1 uncultured Helicobacter sp.
TAAGATACGAAAATCGGCCCCTTATACTCTCTATCTCGTCCTTGTCGGCTCCCGTCTCCGCCTCTATCTCTTCGTAATCGCCGTCAAAAAAACCGCCCTCATCGAGGTGCTCGGCTATCTTCATCGCTATTTTGCGGCTTCTCTCGGTCGGGAAAAGCGGCGCGTCTATCTGATCGGCGACATCCTCGAATAAGGAGCTGCTTTTTAAAGCAAGCTCTTCCCTAAACTCTTTTTTACCTACCTTCTCATAGCTTTGATAGTGCTCGTCTTCGTGATAATCGCGCTCTTCGCCCTCTTTCAGCTCTTCGTCGAATTTTTGACGCACCTCGCAAAACGGGTTGTTTGCCAGGTTTTCGCTCAGTCTGTCGCCCAAATCGTTCAGTCCCGCTTGCAATAGCGGAAGCCAGTTCTTCAAAGTGCTTGAAAGCTTGCCTTTTTGAGCGGCGACCAGCCTTTGTTTCATGCCAGACTCTTATCTCCGAGATAGTTTCTTTTTACGGTTTCGCTCTCGTATATCTCGCTCGGAGTCCCCTCCGCCAGTAGTTCGCCGCGTCCAAGCACGTACGCTCTGTCCGATATCTCCAGAGCCTCCCTGAAGTTATGGTCGGTGATGATTATCCCTATATCCCTATTTTTTAGCTCTATGATAATCTTTTGTATTTCACTCACAGCCAAAGGGTCGACGCCGGCAAAAGGCTCATCCAGAAGCAGGAATTTAGGATTCCCGGCAAGAGCCCTCGCTATCTCGACCCTCCTTCTCTCCCCACCGGATAGCGCGTACGCAGGGCGTGAACGGATAGGCTCGATGGAGAGCATCTCGAGAAGCCTGTCCGTATTTTGCATCACCAAATCTTCGTCGTCGCCGTAAACTATCTCGCACGCCAACTCTATATTTTCCTCCACGCTAAGGTCTTTAAATACGCTAGACTCCTGCGGCAGATAGGCAAGTCCTATTTTCGCCTTTTGATGCAGAGGCAGGGCCGTTATGTCTTCCGTATCCAATGAGACCTTACCGTCATCTATGGCTACGAGTCCGCAGATGGAATAAAAGAGCGTAGTCTTCCCAGCGCCGTTTGGTCCAAGCAAGCTCACCACCTCGCCGGATCTAAACTCTACGTTTACGCCGTTTAGCGCGGTGTGCTTCTTGAAATGTTTTTTTATGTTCTCGGCTTTTAGCTTATGCATCTTCTATCCTGTATTTTCTGGTATCGCCATCTTTTTCTATCGTTATCTTAACAAATTTCATTCCCACGCTTTTGAGGAAACTCTCTATTTTTTCGTCAGGCCACTCCATAAAGTGGTATCCGCCCTCCTCCAGATAATCGAACATCGATTTCTCAAAGTAGGAATCGGCGCCGAAATTATAAAAATCGTAATGATATATTTTTGGGTCGGCGCCATATTCGTTCATGATGGCGAATGTAGGGCTGGACACTTCGCCGTCTTTGGCAAAAAGAGCAGCAAAAGAGCGCACGAGAGCAGTTTTGCCGTATCCGAGGTCCCCATAAAGCAAAAACAGGCCGCCGCAAGGATAGCCGCTTTTTAGATACGAGGCTATGTTTGCGAGTTCGTTTTCATTTTTCGCCTCAAACTCTTTTTGCAACCTCAAACCTTTCTGGATACGTCTATTACTTTTTGAAGCGTATGGTATGCCTTGCCGCTTCCTATCGCATACTCCGCCATCTCCAGCCCGTCTTTTATATCGCGAGCCTTTCCCGATGCGTATAGCGCCAATGCCGCGTTCAGGCGCACAACCGAACTTTTGGCCTCGTCCGCCTCGTTTTTAAGTACGGCGAGCGTGATAGCCGCATTCTCTATGGCGTCTCCGCCCAAGATGGCCTCTTTTGGGTATAGCTTCAGCCCGTAAGCCTGAGGGTCCAGCTCATGCTCTTCTATCTTGCCGTCGTCGAAAAATGCATATCTGCTGCCGCCGCTTATGCTGGCCTCATCCATGCCGTCATTGCTATTTACTACGATTCCTCTTTTTGAGCCGGTATCGGATAACGCTCTTGCGCACTTTGGGGCGAAAGAGTAGTCGTATATTCCTATCAGATGATGCTTGACTTCGGCCGGATTGCACAGAGGGCCTAGCATGTTGAAGATAGTCCTATGCGGTATGCTTCTTCTTATCGGCATTATATGTTTCAACGCCGGGTGGTAAGTAGGAGCGAACAAAAATGCAAATCCGCTCTCTAGTAGCACGTTTAGCTTCGCGTCGCGGCTATCAAGCTCTATCTTCACCCCAAGGGCCTCCAGCATGTCGGCGCTTCCAGATTTGCTGGTGATGCTTCTGTTTCCGTGCTTCGCTACGTATAATCCTAGGGAAGCCAGCACAAAACTGACCGTCGTGGATATGTTGAAGCTTCCGCTCTTATCCCCGCCGGTACCGCAATTGTCAATAAGAAGCTCTTTTATCTCGTCGGGAGTATCGAACTTGACCATAAAAGAACGCATCACCTCGACGGCCGCCCTTATCTCCTCTTCGCTCTCTCCGCGCTCATACATCGAAACGAGGAAGCCCTTGGCCTCCTCTTCGCCCATTTTCCCCTCAAAAAGAGCCAAAAAGCTTTTCTTTGATTCTTCGTAACTCACGAAAGCTCCTTTACATACTCTTCGAAGGCTGTTTTTGGGATTGTTTTCGTCGTAGGAACCTTGAGCACCTCGTACTTTTTTGTACTCTCTAGATATCTAATCTCTATATTGTCTCCGGGCTTCACCTCTTTCGAGGCTTTCGCTTGTACGCCGTTTAGATACACTACGCCGTGGTCTATCATATCTGCGGCTATACTTCTTCTCTTGACTATATTTACCGTGTTGATAAACTTATCTATCCTCAAAACAGAGCCTTCATTTGCGTTTTGGGGCTATCTTATCAAAAAACTATTTAATTTGGAGTGGAATTTGCTTACAATAGAAGATTGACGAGCCGTTTAACGGATAAACAAGAGACGTCCGTTTTCTTTCAGCCATAGCTCGCTCTCTTTGTAGTGCGGCGCCAGGATTTTTACCTGCTCCCAAAACCTTCCGGAGTGGTTGAGCTCTTTTAAATGGCACACCTCGTGTATCACTACGTACTCTATAACGCTTTTTGGAGCGCCGATCAGCCTCGTACTGAAGTTCAGATTTCGCTTTGCGGAACAGCTCCCCCATCTGCTTTTTGCATCCCTAAAAGAGACGTTATTGAACGATACGCCGTAAAAAGAGGCTACGTCGTGCAGCTTTGGGACGATGATTCTTTTTGCCTCATCCAGCAAAAAAGCCGAAAAATGCCTCGAATCAGAAAGGGTAAGCCCAGACTCGCAAAAAAGATATTTGCGCTTTAACGCCGTATCGTAATCAATCCTTGTCTTTTTGCCGACATACAAAAAATGGCCGGAGAGCTCGTCTCTTTTTTGCTCAAAGGAGAGCTGACGCTCTATCATTTTTGATAGTTTTTTGGCGTTCTGCCTTACAAATTCGACGCATTTTGCTTCGCTTAAAAACGTCGGCGCACTAAGAAGCAAGGAGCCGCCCTCTTTTACTTCTATTTTAAGCCTTTTTATGTTTTTATCTCTTTTTATTTCTAATTTTTCAAACATTTGATATACTTTTAAAAATCATAAACACCAATTATAATTAGGATAGCGCATGAGCCAAATCAAAAAAGTAGACCCAAACTCTCAGGAGTTCCAAGACGAACTCAAAAAGACCGTCGATTTTACCGACAAAGTAATAAAACAATTCGGATTCGTATACAATCCGGATATGGAGATAACGCAGAGCATACAGTTTGGTCTTACGAGAAATAAGCTGATATACGACAAAAGATATTGTCCTTGCTTTTTCGTAACGGGCAACAAGGAGGAAGATAGAATCTGTCCTTGCAAACCGGCCCTGCAACACGAGATACCCGAAGACGGCACATGCCACTGCGGCATATTCTGTACGCCTGAATTCGCGGCTTCAAAACTGGCAGAGGAGAAACTGGAAGAAGCGGTGCATGCACACTCAAGAGGCCTGACGAAAGAGGAGTGCGAAGTCCTGCTCGCCAAAGAACAGCTTGACAGCGAAGAGCTCGAGGCGCTAATAGAAGCAAGAACGCTTGGCATGGTAAACTTCAAGCTGGTGGACGTAAGGGAGTGGATGGAGTATAAAGGATTTAGGATAAAAGGCGTCGATTTCCTAGTCCCTACGACAAGCTTCTACGACTCCGTAAAACAACTTGAAGAGTTCAAAAACGAAACGGTAATCGTATATTGCCATGTAGGCTCCAGAAGCGCGTACTGCCAAAACGTGCTAAAAGACCTGGGTTTTGGCAAGGTGTCAAACCTGACTCACGGAATAGTGAGCTACAGGGGCGAACTGGACAAAGGCTAGAATGAGCCTCTCCCAGATACTACGCCCCTCCTCTTTGGAGGATTTCTTGGGGCAAAAACATCTGCTTTCGCCGAGCGCTCCGTTTCGAAGATTGATCGAAGCGGGTTCTATTCCGCACTCTTTCTTTTTCGGCCCTCCCGGCACAGGCAAAACCTCTCTGGCCAGAATAATTGCCTCAAAAAGCGAAGCGCCTTTTTTCGAATTTAACGCTACGACCGTAAAAATAGACGATATCAGAAAAGCCGTAGACGCGGCCAAAAACTCTTTCTCGAAACCGCTTATCTTTATAGACGAAGTACACAGGCTGTCGAAAACGCAGCAAGAGGTTTTGCTGCCCATAATGGAAAACCGCCTTGCGCTCGTCATAGGGGCGTCTACCGAGAATCCGTTCTTCACGCTTACCGGAGGCATACGCTCAAGGTCTATGCTGTTTGAGTTTTTCTCTTTAACGGACGAAGATTTGCGTGAGGCGCTGGAAAAAGGACTCTCAAAGCTAAACAAAACGGCCGGCGAAGACGCAAAGGAGTATCTAGTAAGAAGCTCCTGCGGGGACGCAAGGGCGATGCTTACGCTGCTTGATTATGCCGCCAAGCTAGAGGATAACGTCACGCTGGATACGCTCAAAAGATTGAGACCCAACAGCCTAACGGACGGCGCCGGAGAGTCGGAGACGCATTACAATCTCGCAAGCGCGCTTATCAAAAGCATCAGGGGCTCGGACGAGCAAGCCGCCGTATACTATCTGGCCAGACTGATAGCCGGCGGCGAAGAGCCTAGATTTATAGCTCGCCGCCTTGCCATACTGGCGGCCGAGGATATCGGCAACGCGAATCCAAACGCGCTCATACTGGCAAACGCGACGTTCTCCCTGGTCGAGAAAATAGGTATGCCGGAATCCAGAATCATTCTATCCCAGCTTGCGATATATCTAGCCTGTTCTCCAAAATCGAACAGCGCGTATCTTGCGATAGACGACGCCATAGGGCTTATCGACAAAGGCGAAATATACGATGTGCCGCCTCACCTGAAAGACGCCCATTTTGGCGGGGCAAAAGAGCTTGGACGGGGAATAGGATACAAATATCCGCATGATTTCGGCGGCTACGTAGAGCAAAAATACACGACGAAACCGATAGACGTGGTAAAGCTAAACGAGATAGGTTTTGAGAAGACGCTCAAAGAGTGGCTTGCCAAAATCAAAGGCGTAAAGTGAGCGAAACAGCCAGGCATAATATATTTCGCGTCTTTTTATATGGCGGCATATTTCTAATCGTCGCCTACTTTTTTAACGACATCATGGAATCCAACAAGAAAATAATCTACGTGGAAAAAGAGGCTCTCTCCTCCATGAAAATCAAAAAAGCCGTACTTTTGGAGGGCGGGCAAAAACTTCTAGTTGAATCGGGCAATGGGCAGCTTTATATCGTAGACGCGAATAAATCGTGGGTTGAGTCAAGCAAAATAGAGTATGCAGACGAAAACAAAACGGCGGACGAAATAACCAGATATATCCTATCCGCTCTTTTGTTCGTCCTGGTGATACTGTTATCCGTTACCTAAGAGGCCTATTCGTCGCCTCTTTCGATATGGGCGCCCAAGGCCATCAGCTTTTTCTCAAGCTCCTCATACCCTCTGTCCAGGTGGTAAATCCTATGGATTCTAGTCTTGCCGTGCGCCACAAGCGCGGCTATCACTAGCGCCGAAGAGGCTCTAAGGTCGGTCGCCATAACGTCCGCGCCTGTTAGTTCGGCTCCGCCTTCTATCGTAGCCGTATTATGGGTCAGATGTATAGTGGCTCCAAGCCTAGTCAGCTCGCTAACATGCATAAAGCGGTTCTCGAAAAGCCTCTCTTCGATGATACTCGTACCGTTAGCCTGCGTAGCGAGCGCCATGAACTGCGCTTGCATATCCGTAGGGAAACCAGGAAATTCGGTAGTCACTATCTCTACTGGTTTTATTTTTTTGGCAGGCTTGATTGTCAGCTGGTTTATACCGTAATCAAACGAGAAACCCATCTCTTGAAGCTTTGATATAAACGCCTCCATATGGCTTAGATTTACGTTTTTCAGGGTTACTTCCGAGTTCGTGATGGCTGCGGCGCATAGGTATGTCCCGGCCTCTATCCTATCCGGGATTACCTCGATATCCTTGAAGCTGTACAGCTCTCCTCCGCTTCCGTTTATGATTATCTCATCCGTGCCTATTCCTGCGATATTCGCCCCGGCAAGCCTAAGCACCTCGCATAGCTGTACCACTTCCGGCTCTTTTGCGGCGTTGATGATTTTGGTCGTACCCTTGGCAAGAGCGGCCGCCATTACGATATTCTCGGTTCCCGTTACCGTTATCTTGTCGAAGACTATAGTAGCGCCCGTAAGCCCCCTAGGAGCCCTGGCTTCCACGTAACCGTTTTTTATCTCTATTTCTGCGCCCATCTGCTCAAGCGCTTTTAGGTGCAGGTCGACCGGTCTCTGCCCTATGGCGCATCCGCCCGGCAAGCTCACGTCGCATTGTCCGAATCTCGCAAGGAGCGGGCCAAGGACAAGGATGGACGCCCTCATCGTTTTTACTATGTCGTAGGTAGCTACGGTGCCGTTTAGCTTCTCCGCGTCTATTTTCAGGTTGTTGCCTTCGAACTCTACCTCGGCGCCGAGATTCGTCATTAGTTTTAGCATCGTCTTGATGTCGGCGACTCTCGGCATATTCGTTATGTTTACCGGAGTTTTAGAGAGTATCGTTGAGGCGATAAGCGGAAGCGAAGAGTTTTTCGCGCCCGACACTACCACCTCGCCGGAGAGTTTTTTGCCGCCGTAGATATCCAGATAATGCATATATTTTTACCCTGCTTTTAAATTTTTCGCGAATTTTACCCTGTCTATTTTGAGGCTTTCAGATAAGCGGCTTCGATAGCCTTCATAAACGCCGCCCTGATGCCGGATTTCTCAAGCTCGAATACGCCGGCGGCGGTAGTTCCCTTCGGACTCATAACCTCTTCTTTTATTCTAGCCGGATGGGAGTTTTCCAAAAGCGCCGCAAAGCCGTCAAACAATCCTTTGGTCATCTCCTCCGCCACGCCCCTTTTCATCCCGGCCCTAACGGCGCCGTCGGTTAACGACTCGGCCACCATAGCAAGAAACGCGGGCGCGCTGCCCGCGAGGGCGGTAGCTATGTTTAGCTCGTCCTCGCTATCCACCCATACGCTTTTGCCGATTGATTCGAATAGTTTTAGCGCCTCTTCCCTGCTGGATTGGCTACCGGTCACGGCCGTCACCGATTTTTCGCATCTTGCGGCGAGGTTTGGCATGGCCCTGATGTAACTCTCGGCATTAACGTTCAATTTCAAATCGTCTATATAGATTTTCGCCATCACCGATACGAGCAGCTTTGCCGTGCCTTTAAACTCCATGTCGTAGAAACTTCCGGGCTTCACCGCGAGTATGACCGTTTTGCCGCCTATATCTATCGTCTTTTTGGAGATCTCCACCTTAAGCGAAGGGTAAAACTCGTTTAGTTTTATCAACTTCTCTTCGCTTCTAACGAGAGCGGTTACGTCCAATCCCTTTTTTAGCATACCGTCCAGTATAGCTTCGCCGAGGTTTCCGGCTCCTATGAGAAGTATCGAATCTTTAGCGCTTGCCATTAAAACACCTTCGGAAAATATAATTTATTGAAAATAGGTTAACATTAAAAACCATAAAAATACGGCTTGGCGGGATAGGACTTAAATGAACAAAAACAGCGTTTCAAAAATCAAATTAGCGGTAAGCGCCGTAGCGGCTTTGGCGATCATGAGCGGTTGCTCCGCAAAACAAGAGGAGTTTAACAAGCCTGCCGACTACTGGTATCAAAAGATGGTAAAAGAGACGATGAAAGGCGATCTGGAGCAAGCGGACAAAACATTTACTTCGCTTCAAAGCGAACATATACGCTCGCCTCTGATTTCGGAAGCGATGTTGATTTTGGCGCAGGCGCACATGGATAACGAAGAGTACATATTGGCAAACTATTATCTCGACGAATACATCAAGAGATTCGGCGACAAAAAAAGCGCGGAGTTCGCCAAATACCTGAAGGTAAAAGCAAACTTCATGGCGTTCAAAAAGCCGTACAGAGACCAGCAGCTCTTGATCGATACGCAAAAGGATTCGGAAGAGTTCATCAAGGAATATCCAAACTCCGTATATAGACCTTACGTAGAGACGATGGTGCTAAAACTAGCGCTTGGCAACAAACTGATAAACGAAAACATAGCGGGCCTATACAAAAGAATAGATAAGCCGGAAGCATCCAAAAAATACGCCGCCGACGCCAACATAAGCTGGCTAAACGGAATAAGCTCCGAAAAGCCGAATACGCCGTGGTATAGAGCAATTTTCGAAGTCCAACTGCAATAACGCAAAACAGGGCTTCAAAATCCCCTTGAGGCCTTTGACCGACATAGACCTCCGCCGTTCTTTAATTAGAGCTGTTTTATGATACCCTCGTAGAAAGAAAATTCATATATTTTTTATATTGGAGAAATACCGATGCAACTCGCGAACTACGGTTCTTTTCCGGCAAATCTGCCGATAGTAGTAGAAGACGAAATATTTTTATATCCATTTATGATCGCTCCGCTTTTTTTGTCCGATGAGAAGATGATAAAAGCCGCCAGCTTCGCAATAGAAAACAACTCTCTCATACTGGTGTGCCACTCTAGGAGCGGACAAGAGGGCGAGTATACGTTTGACAGCATATACGAATCCGGAGTAATAGGCTCGGTCATCAGAAAGATAGTCCTGCCGGACGGAAGGGTAAAAGTGCTTTTCCAGGGGCTCGCGCGCGGACACATACTGGAAAGGCTCGGTGACAATCCACTGCTTGCGGTCGTCGACACCATACGCACGCATCCGTACAACGAACAAAGGGTGGAAGCGATACTGACAAATCTAAGAGAGCACGTCAAATCGCTCTCCGCCGTGGCGAACTACTTTCCGCCGGATCTTTTGAAAACGACATACGAAAACCATGAGCCAAACCGTATAGCCGACCTGATCAGCAGCTCCCTCAAGATGCAAAAAGACGACGCGCACGAACTATTTATCGAGCAAGACGTCGAAAAAAGGCTTATGAGGCTGATAGAGCATGTCATAGACGAAACGGAAGCCGCAAAGCTGCAAAAAGAAATAAGGGCGAAAGTCCACGACAAGATGGACAAGGTAAACAAAGAGTATTTTCTAAAAGAACAGCTAAAACAGATAAGAAAAGAGCTCGGCGAAGATACCAGCAGGCAAGAGGAGCTAGAAGAATACGGCAAAAGACTGGAAGCCATAAAACCTTTTATGTATGAGGACGCCTACAAAGAAGCCAAAAAACAGCTGGAAAAACTGGGCCGCATGCACCCGGACAGCGGCGACGCAAACGTACTTCAGACGTACATAGAATACGTACTCGACGTGCCGTTTGGGAAAGTATCCAAAGCGAAGATGGAAGTAGGCAAAGTGGAGAAAACGCTTAACGAAGACCACTTTTCGCTAGAGAAACCGAAAAAAAGAATAGTGGAGTTCTTCGCCGTCAAAGAGCTTTTGGAACTTAGAGGCACGAAGCAAAAGGATGCGAAAGGAACGATACTCTGCTTTATCGGACCTCCGGGGGTCGGCAAAACCAGCCTTGCAAACTCTATAGCAAAAGCGCTCAAAAGGGAGCTTGTGCGGATAGCGCTAGGCGGCCTGGAAGACGTAAACGAACTAAGGGGACACAGAAGGACCTACGTCGGCGCAATGCCGGGCAGACTAGTCCAGGGGCTTATTAGCGCAAAGCAGATGAACCCGGTAGTGGTGCTAGATGAAATTGACAAAGTGGGCAGAAGCATGAGGGGCGACCCTACGGCTGCGCTACTAGAGATTCTGGACCCGGAGCAAAACGACAAGTTTAGGGACTACTATCTCAACTTCAACCTGGATTTATCAAACGCCGTATTCATAGCCACGGCCAACGACGCGTCGACGATTCCGGCCCCGTTAAGGGACAGGATGGAATTTATCGAGGTGAGCTCATATACGCCTCAGGAGAAGTTCGAGATAGCAAAGAAATATCTATTGCTGCAAGAGCTGAAAAAGCACGGCTTAAGAGCAAACGAACTATCCATCCCGACCGCCGTACTAAAAGAGATAATCGAAAAATACACAAGAGAGGCCGGAGTCAGGGGGCTTAGACGCCAGATAGCGACTATCGCCAGAAAAGCGGCCAAAATAATACTGGAAGAAAAAGTAGAGAAGGTATCCCTGACGTCCAAGAACATAAAAGAGTTTCTGGATAAAACGGTATTCGAATACGAAGAGGTCGAAAAGACGAACCACATAGGCGTGGTAAACGGCCTGGCATGGACAGCCGTGGGCGGAGACGTGCTAAAGATAGAGGCCGTCAAGATAAAAGGCAAAGGCGCCGTAGAGCTCACGGGAAGCCTCGGCGACGTCATGAAGGAGTCCGCCAAGATAGCATACAGCGTCGTAAAGACACTAATAGATTCCGGAAAAATAAAGATAGACAAAAAAATCGTCGAAAACGCTTGCCAAGCGGACGATAAAGGAAACAGGGCCAGCGTATACGACTGCTACAACCTGCACATACACGTCCCCGACGGCGCCACGCCAAAAGATGGGCCTAGCGCCGGTATCGCGATGGCGACGGTCATATCGTCGATACTATCGGAGAAAAAGGTGAAGTCGTCGGTCGCGATGACCGGAGAGATTACGTTGACGGGCAAGGTAACGGCGATAGGCGGGCTCAAAGAGAAGCTGATAGCCGCCTACAAATCGAAGATAAAAACGGCGTTGATACCGGAAAAAAACTATGAAAGAGATCTGCCCGACATTCCGGACGAAGTGAAGGATAATATGCAGATAATCCCGGTAAAAACGATAGAAGAAGTATTGAAACACGCATTAATTTAACAATTTTGGAGCATAAAAAATGAAAGTACTACTAATAAAAGACGTAAAAGCGCTAGGCAAAGCCGGCGAAATCAAAGAGGTAAAAGACGGGTACGGCAACAACTTCCTGATAGGCAAAGGGCTTGCAAAGCTGGCCACCCCCGCGGTAATCAAGCAGTGGGAGGCCGGAGAGAGGGCCAAGAAAGAGGCCGAAGCCGCCGAAATAGCGAAACTAAACGAAGCAAAAGCAAAGCTTGAAGGCGTAAAGCTTGTCATCAAGACTAAAACAGGCGCGAACGGTGCCCTATTTGGCTCAATCACGAAAGAGGAGATAGCCGAAGAGCTCAAAAAACAGCACGGCATAGAGATAGACAAAAAATCCATCGAACATCACGGCGCGATAAAAGCCACCGGAGCGTACGACCTCGATCTAAAAATGGGGCACGGCATACACGCAAAACTGCACCTGACTATAGAGGCGATATAAACCGTGTTTGAAGCGACTACGATACTTGCCTACCTAAAAGACGGGAAGGCCGTGATAGGCGGCGACGGACAGGTGACTTTCGGCAACTCCGTGCTCAAATCGAACGCCGTCAAAATACGCAAACTATACGAAGGCAAAATCCTTGCCGGTTTTGCGGGCAGTACGGCGGACGCCTTTACCCTTTTCGATATGTTCGAAAATATCCTAGCCAACAAAAAAGGCGACCTTCTAAAATCGGTAGTCGAATTTTCCAAAGAGTGGAGAAAGGACAAGGTGCTTAGACGCCTGGAAGCCATGATGATAGTGCTTGACACGAAAAAACTATTCATACTTACAGGCAGCGGCGACGTAGTAGAGCCCGAAGACGGGATGCTGGCGTCCATAGGCTCGGGCGGGAACTTCGCCATATCGGCGGCAAGGGCGCTGGCAAGACATGCCGAAATGGAACCCAGAAAGCTTGTCGAGGAATCTCTTAAAATCGCCGGAGAACTTTGCATATATACAAACCAAAACATCTCCATCCTTACACTGGAGCAGTAATGAACCTAACACCCAGACAAATCGTAGAGGTGCTGGACGAATACGTAATAGGCCAGCGGGATGCGAAAAAAGTAATAGCCATAGCCCTTAGAAACAGGATGCGCCGTCTTAAGCTATCAAAACAGATGCAAGACGACGTGGTGCCAAAAAACATCCTCCTGATAGGCCCCACGGGGGTCGGAAAGACCGAGATAGCCAGACGTCTCGCCAAGACGTTCGGGCTCCCTTTCATCAAAGTGGAAGCTAGTAAATACACAGAGGTCGGCTTCGTAGGGCGCGACGTGGAGTCGATGGTGCGCGACCTAGCCCTCGCCTCTTACAATCTCGTAAAGAAAGAGCATAAAGAGAGGATACAGCCCCAAATAGAAGCCGCCTCAATAGAAAAAGTGGCCAAAAAGCTTATGCCGCAACCGCCTGCAGGCGCATCGGAAGAGAAAAAGGAAGAGTACAAAAAAGCCCTGGAGAAGATGAAGGCAAAAATACTCTCCGGCGAGGCCGATAATCTAAAGGTGGAGATAGAGATCTCAAAGCCTAGCGGCGAGAACTACGACACAAATCTGCCACCGGAAGTCGCTAAAATACAGGAATCGTTTTCCAAGATATTGGGCGGATTTGAAAAAAAAGAGGTCAAAAAAGAGGTGAGCGTCAAAGAAGCGGTCATCGCCTACCAAAACGAGGCGGCCGAAGAGCTGCTAGATAACGAGGCTATCAAGGCGGAATCCCTTAGACGCACCGAAGAGGAAGGGATAATCTTCATAGACGAGATAGACAAAATAGCCGTCAGTTCGTCCACGTCGTCCAGACAAGACCCTAGCAAGGAGGGCGTACAAAGAGACCTTCTGCCGATCATAGAGGGTTCGTCCGTATCGACCAAGCTTGGGCAGGTAAATACCGACCATATACTTTTCATAGGCGCAGGAGCGTTTCATCTGACAAAACCGAGCGACCTCATCCCGGAGCTTCAAGGCAGATTTCCGCTAAGGGTCGAGATGGAGTCTCTTGACGAGGACGCCTTGTACGACATTCTGACAAAACCGAAAAACTCTATTTTAAAGCAATACTCCGCTCTTTTAAAGACGGAGGAAGTCGAAGTGATATTCGAAGAGAGCGGCGTGCGAGCCATGGCGCGCCTTGCGCAAAAAGCAAACGAAAAAACGGAAGACATAGGGGCCAGAAGGCTACATACGGTCATAGAGAGGGTAATGGAAGATATAAGCTTCGACGCGGACCTCATGGCCGGAGAAAAAATATCCGTTACGGATACGCTAGTCAACGAAAAACTGGGTAATATAGTAGAAAATATAGATCACGCAAGGTACATCCTCTAATGCAAGAAAACACGAAATGCGGCTTTGTCGCGGTAATCGGCAAACCAAACGCAGGCAAAAGCACGCTGCTCAACTGGCTCGTAGGCGAGAAAATAATGCTCGTCAGCCACAAGGCGAACGCGACCAGAAAAAGGCTCAAGGGTATCTTGATGCATGAAGGCGCCCAAATAGTCCTCATAGACACCCCCGGACTTCAAACCGGGAAAAAGCTACTCAACGAATATATGCTCTCCGAAGCTATCAAGGCCGTAAGCGACGCGGATCTGGTGCTGTTCATAGCGGACGCCAGATTTGCGTTAAAGGACTATGAGGAGTTTCTGGAGATATCGGAAGGAAAGCCTCACATCCTTCTGCTCAACAAGATAGATATGCTGGATCGCGAAAAGCTATTCAAGACAATGGAAGAGCTCAACAAGCATAAAAACAATTTCCTGGAACTCATACCTATCAGCGCCACGAAAGAGAGCGGCAGGAACGAGATACTGGACGCTACGATAAAATACCTTCCGGCTTCGCCGTATCTATACGATCCGGAACTTCTAACGGACCAGAACATAAGGGATATATACAAAGAGCTTATCAGGGAAGAGCTGTTCAACGGTCTTAGCGACGAAATTCCATACGAGACCGACGTAGTCATCAACAAAATAGATGAAAGCGATACATTAGATAAAGTTTATGCTACTATAATAGCGAATAAAGATTCTCAAAAGGCGATGATCATCGGCAAAGGCGGCCAAACAATAAAAAGGGTCGGTATGAAAGCTAGAATGGCGCTTGAGAGATTTTCGCAAAAAAAGATACATTTGGAACTTTTTGTTAAAACAAACAAAAACTGGACGACGGATAAAAAAGGATTAGCCGAATATGGGTATGATTTTGAATCTTGATTTTTTAAAAAGTTTCAAACTGCCCCTTACCAATTCCAAACATACGCACGCCTCCGCGGTGTGTTTTTATTCGCCGTCCTCTTCTTCGTTTTACGAATACTCCGACAAAACGCTCAAACCTGTATTGAAGCCCTCAAGCAGAGCCGAACTCGTATCGTTTCTAGCTATAGACGACATATTGACGGA
>CAZMPN010000028.1:0-13910 GCA_964568395.1 uncultured Helicobacter sp.
AGACCTCGCTCTTCTTGCCAGGCATACCGTCGGTTTCTCTGGCGCCGCGCTTGCGAATCTGGTCAACGAGGCGGCCATCAACTCGCTAAAAAGAGGTTCCGATATTATCGAAGAGGGCGATTTCGATAGCGTCAGAAACAAAGTGGTTTACGGTACGAAACGTATAAACGTACTTGATGAAAGGGAGCTTGATATTCTCGGCGTTTATCAGGCGGCAAAACTGCTTTACGCCGTAAAAAACGATATAACCGTGTCGTATATATCCCAGATGGAAATCAGGGCGGACGAGGGTGACCTGGAGTTTAAGGGCGGCAAGGAGATAGAAAATCTAATATCCTACTATCTTGCCGGAAGGGCTGCGACCAAGGAGGTATTCGGCGAGGCGTACTACCAAAGCAGAACGGACTATGAAAGGGCTTTGTATCTGACAAAAGAGGTGCTGCTCCGCTTTGACCTGTCGGACGGCGGCGCCCAAGACGCTCTTAGCCTCTTAAAACAACGGGAGTCGTCGCTATCTCTTTTTGCCGCCCAAAATAGGGAGGCGATAATGAAGCTCTCAAGCGCCGTCAAAGAGGATAGGCATTATGAAATTAAAGAGCTAAGGGGGCTCGGTGTTTTATAGCGGTTTTTGCCTGAGCGGCGAAGAGGGTCTGTTCGACGAGTTTTTGCCGTCATTTGGGGAGTACGCGGCGGGATTTAGTTATGGCTCTATAGCGGCGCTAAAGTTTGCCGCGCAAAACAAAGACATCGCAAAGCTGATACTGCTCTCCCCGGCGTACTACACCCATAAAGACGCGGATTTTAAAGAGGCGCAGATAGCCGCTTTTGAGGCCGACCCAGAGCTTTATCGTCTAAAGCTTCTAAAAAAGAGCGGATTAAGGGAAGATGAAGGCGAGCGATACGGCATACCGGGTACGTCCGCACAGCTAAGGGAACTTTTGTATTTTGACTGGGACGCTTCCGAGATAGCTTCAGTAGTGGATAATGGCGTCAAGATAGAGGTGTTTATAGGCGGCGGCGATAGGGTGGTGGAGCCGGAGGCTAGCGCCGAGTTTTTCAGGCGGTATGGAAGCGTCTATTATCTAAAAAATAAAAATCACATATTGAGGTAGTGCATGGAACTTAAAATAGGCGTTATTACGGTATCGGACAGGGCAAGCGCAGGAATATACGAGGATTTGTCCGGCAAAGCCATAATAGAGACGCTAAAAGAGTATATAAAAAACGACTGGAGCGAGGTGTATAGGGTAATTCCCGACGAGCAGCCGCTTATCGAGGAGACTATGAAGGAGCTGGCCGATAGGGAAGGGTGTTCTCTTATAGTAACGACCGGAGGCACAGGACCCGCGAAAAGAGATATAACCCCGGAGGCTACGGAGGCCGTTTGCGAGAAGATGATGCCGGGCTTTGGCGAACTGATGCGACAGGTATCGCTAAAATATGTGCCGACGGCGATACTTTCACGCCAGACCGCCGGAATAAGGGGTAAGACTCTGATAGTAAATCTGCCCGGCAAACCAAAATCCATCAGGGAGTGCCTTGACGCCGTGTTCCCGGCTATTCCTTATTGCGTAGACCTGATAGAGGGCGCTTATATAGAGACGAACGAAGAGGTGATAAAGGCGTTTAGGCCCAAAGCGTAAATATTACGCTTTTCCCCCTTCTTTCGAGAGTTCGCTCATCACAAAAAACTCCAGCTCTCCGCGAGAGATTTTTTTCTTGACGGCCAACGTATAGATGGAAGCCACCTTGTCGCTGAAGCTATCGAATTCAAATAGCGGGAAATGAAGCTTCCACCCCTCTTTTACCCTCTGTTCCGATATTTTGTCCACCATATAGTCCCTAAAGGCGGTAAAACCTATAAAAAACGCCCCCGTAACCACAATGGCCAGAATAATGGAGAGATGGCAATCCAACTTTGCGAGAGGCTTGTGGAATATCGCTATGCCCGGCAAAATAAAAAACAGATGTATGAGGCTCAAAAAGGCTATATACATATTTCGCAGCTTTATTCTGTATCCGAGGGCGCCGCTGCTCGGTATGAGCCCTTCTTTTAGCTGTCTGTTGGCTTCCAGCAGATCGTGAAATAAAATAGGGTTTTGAGACGTAATAAATACGAACGGTACCAATTTTCCGTCTACAAATTTTTCTATTTTACTGCTCATCTTTTTTTAGCTCTCTTTTTATATCCGTCAAGCTGTCGTTTATCTTGAACAAGACTACTATTATCTCGCACCATACGCGCACTATGATAGGTCCGAAAAATATTTTCAGGATGCCGGAAAATATAAGGGCGCTGCCGCCAAAATCGATAGCGTTAAATCCGGCTTTTATATCAAGCGCTCCGGTAAAGAAACTAAGTACGACGCCGAGGATAAATACCGCTTTTATAACCGTCGGGGTAATCAGCTTTTTAAACTCGAAAAACTCTTTCATTGCCAGTTTCCTTGTTATAGTTTGAATCTTGCGGGGTCAAAAAAAGTATCGTCGTGGACGTGCTCGAAAGCTGATTTTAGCATAGTAAAGAGCTGAGGTTTATCTTTTTCTAGGTTTTTTAGAAAATTTTTCGTCTCCTCTCTCATATAAGGCATCTTTACTTTAAAGTTCATAGCCGGACAAGCTTCGTCGCCTACCACGGTAAGAGAGTTTGTTTTTGCGAAGCTATCAAGCTGCGCTTCCCGCATCATAATAAGCGGACGTATCACCACTATGCCGTTTTTGGCCCTATATTTTGGAGCCAGGGAGCGGAGGGCGCCGTTTTGGAACAGGTTCATAAAAAAACTCTCGGCCGCGTCGTCCAGGTGATGGCCTAAAGCCAGCTTGTTGTAGCCGTTCTCTAGCGCATATGTGTATAGCGCTCCGCGTCTCATGCGCGAAAAGAAGCTGCAAAAAGAGGAGTTCTCGCGTATATGGTTTTCTGCTATCTCGAATATTTTAGAATCTATGACTTCGTGTTCTATCCCGTGTTCTGCGCAGTGTCTTGTCAAAAACTCCAGATTTTCGCCCATTCCGTAGCTAAGCGTTACGGCCTTAAACTCGAAATCATAAGGGGCGATCCGTTTGAGTCTGGATATAAGATGGAGCATCGTGTGCGAGTCTTTACCGCCCGACAAAGCCACGAGCACCTTGTCCCCTTCTTCTATGAGCGAGTACTTGGCGTTTGTCTGTCCGAATAGTTTGATTACTTTTTTGCTGAATAGTATCTCAGAGCTCATCTATCATATTTTCTAAGAAATTTGCGCTCACCTTCGCGCTTGATACCAAAAACTCCTCAAAGCTAAAACCGGCGTCCATGTCGGCTGTATCCGATATTGCGCGAAGTACGAAAAACGGTACGTTTAGGCATTTGCACACATATCCCACGCTGGCGCCCTCCATCTCTAGAGCGTCCGCTTTGTACGTATTTTTGATCCACTCTTTTTTCTCTTCGCTTGCGATGAACTGATCGCCTGTAGCTATCGTGCCGCCTATGATTTTTACGCCCATCTTTGAAGCGACTTTTTTTGCGAGTTCGTTTAGAGCCGTATCCGACTCTACGAAATCGCCGCTTTCAGGTATAAAGCCCCAAGGATGTCCAAAAGCGGTTATATCTACGTCGTGCTGCACCAGCTTTTCGCCGAATATCAGGTCGCCGATTTTAAGGTTCTCGTTAATACCGCCGGCAACGCCGCTAAAAAGCAGTTTTTGGCATCCGAATTTCTCTATTAAAAGGGTGGCGGTAAGAGCGGCGTTGACTTTGCCTATTTTGCTATACGCCATCGCTATCTCTTTGCCGCGAAGAGTACCTGTGTAGAAGATATTGCTTGCGTATTCGTGTTTTTTTAGATTCTCTATTTTTGGGAGGAGCGGATCTATCTCTTCTCTCATTGCCCCTAGTATCGCTATTTTCATTTTTTATGCCTATTTTATTTTTTCTATTATTTGGGCTATCGCGTCAGGCGAGTTTACGCTGTATGTAGGTACGGCTACGCCTCTTTTGTTCAGACCGGCCAGTACCGCGCCGTTGCCGAACTCTATGAAAGCATCCACTTCGTTCTCGAATTTTTTTATGGACTGCTTATATAGCACCGGACTTACGAGTTGTTTTTGCAGCAGCTCCAAGGCCTCCGCTTTTGTCGAGTATTTTTCGGCCGTAGCGTTTGATACTATAGGGAAGGCAAAACTATCGCCCATCTTTTCATCCAAAAGAGCTTTTAGTTTTAAAGAGGCGTTTTCTAGTATCTCACAGTGGCTGCAAACCGACATATTCAGAAGCAGGGCTCTTTTTGCTCCGGCTTCCTTTAACGGCGCCTCAAGCGAAGCAAGGTCGCTTTTAAGTCCGGCAAGCACCAGTTGGCCGTCGGTATTGTAGTTTACCGCCCACGCTTTTTTGCCTCCATCTCTGGCCTCTTTGCATATAGCTTCGCATTTATCGTCGTCGAGACCGAGTACGGCCATCATGCCGGTATCTTTGCCCTCGCAATCTTCGGCCATGAATTTTCCTCTTTGATGCACCGTATATACAGCGTCCCCCAACGTAAGGGCGCCTGCCGCGCTAATCGCGCTAAACTCGCCAAGAGAGTGTCCTATCGAAAATACCGGCGTGATATCGCACTCTTTTTTGAAGGCCGCAAGAGCGATCAGGCTTGTTAGAAGTATTGCCGGCTGCGCGTACATCGTCTGCTCAAGTTTTTCGCCCTCTTCGAACATTATTTTTTGAAGATCAAACCCCAATGCATTGTTCGCCTCTTCAAATAGTAGCTTGGTATCGGCAAAACTTTCCAAAAAATCTTTACCCATACCGAGTGTTTGAGAGCCTTGTCCCGGAAATAAAAACGCAACTTTTTTCAAATAAATCTCCTTTTGTTTTTTGCCGCTTCGGCGGCTAGCTTAGTATGGGGCGGGTCAAGCCCCGCTCGCTATACTGTTTAGTGTCCGCAGCCGCAGCTACCCGTGCCGCATCCGCCTTTGCTTCCATGATCCGCGCACTGTACTTTGCCGGTCATCGCCTCTTCCGCGCTCGCAACCCTTGCGGATTCTATAGTGATAGCGAACTCTAGAGATTTGCCTGCAAGGGGATGGTTGTAGTCTATAGTTACCTCCGCATCGTTGAAGGCTTTTACCGTTACTTGTACGGTAGAACCGTCTTCTGCCTGCCCGTATAGCGGAAGGCCTACGGCAAGTTCGATACCTGCGAATTGCTCGGCAGGATAAGCTTTTACGGCCTCTTCGTTATAAACGCCGTAAGCTTCCTCCGGCGCAACAACTACGGTAGCGCTGTCGCCAACATTCATTTTTAGTATTTCCGATTCAAGACCAGGAATTATGTGGCCTTTTCCTGTGATAAACTCTAGTGGATAACCTTCAGCTGAAGCATCGATTATATCTTTAGTTTGCGCATCTTTTAGTTCGTATGCAAATGCAACGACCATATTGTTTTCAAATGCCATTTTCTCTCTCTTGTATTTAGTTTTGCATAAATGCATAAGATGGTGATTTTACTAAAAAAAAGATTTTATTTAAGACAGCCGAAGTCTTATTTGATTTCGGCTAGCTTTTTTTTGGCTGAAGGCAGGAGATAGTGTTTTGGGTAGTTTGTTATCAGTGAGTTTAGTATCTTCTTTGCGGCTTCTTTGTCTCCAAGTTTCTCTAGGCTTGCCGCCGTGTGAAACAGTATGATGGGAACATAGCTGGCTTTCTCGTCGGCTTCTACGCTTTTTTGATATTGCTCTAGCGCCGTTTTGTATTCGCCGTTTTTATAGTCTATTTCGCCTATATAGAACGCTACGAGCCCCTTTTTATACTCGCTGTCGTTTTTTTGTATCGATGCAAAGGCTTGTCTGGCTTCTTTTAGTTTGTTGTCCCGATAATTTTTTTGAGCCTCTTTGAATAAGGCGTCATTATTTGCCGGCGCCTCTTTTTTCTCTTTTTGAGCGCTCTCTTGTTTTGGCGTCTCTTCTTGCTTTGGAGCCGCTTCCGTCTTTTGCGTTTTGTTGTCGTCGCTATTTTCGTTCGCGCTCTCTTGTTTTACTGGCGCTGTTTTGGTTTTTTTTGCTTTTATCTCTTTATAGTTTTTGCCTAGAATCGCTTTTAACTGCTCTTTGCTTACATACTCTTCTCTTGTGCTGTCAAGAAGAGAGGCTAGGGCAGATAACGTGTTCATTATCTTGTCGTAATTTTCGTTTTGCAGTTTTAGATTGTCGTCAAGTTTTTTTTCTAATGTCTTAAGCGAGCCGTTATCGTCGCTCTCTATTCTTCTTTCGAAATTTTTTATCTTCTCCGAATGGCCTACTACGAGCGATTTTATACCGTCTATCTCGTTTCTGAGCTCTATCTGGCTTTGCGCCGTATCAAACAGTTTTGTGGATATGTTTTGGATGTTTTTGTTTTGTTCTACTATTTTTTTCTCTGAGCTTGTTAGACCGTAAGGGTTGGGCGAATCGAGGTCGCCGGCTTTAAAAGCCGACGGTTCCGCGCCAAACAGAAAAACAGCCGTTACAGAAGTTATGTATATGGCTTTTTTCATGCTTTCTTATTTCTCGAGTTTAGTATCAACTCTTCTATTTTTTTGCCAGCACTCTTCATTGTGTTCTTTGCACACAGGGTTACCCTCGCCGAACGTCACGGTAGACATTCTGGCCTCCGCTACGCCTTTTGCCGCATAAGCCGCTTTAACGGAGTTCGCTCTTTTTAGGCCAAGCGCATAGTTGTACTCGTCGGTACCTCTCTCATCCGCATTACCCTCAAGTTTCATTTTCGCATCAACGCCGCCGGCTACTTTTGCGTTACCGTCAACGATAGCTTGCATATCGGTTCTGATATTGAATTTGTCAAAATCAAAAAGCACGGTTTGTATTTTTGATTGAGCTTCAGCTACGGCGTCTACCGCAGGAGCAGCAGTCGTTGCGCTAGAAGCGGACGTCGTCGGTGCAGGAGCCTCTGTTTTTTTAGCCGAAGTATCTACTTCCGGCGACTTAGAACTACAACCTGTGAAAATGATAGCAGCTGCAAGAGCAGACCCGAGGATATACTTGTTTAGCATGATACACTCCTTGTGTTTTTGTTGGATATAACTTATTATATCACAAAGATTTAATAAGGTTTACCAATCAAGCGACTTTATTTTCCCGAAATTCATTGGGAATAAAAAGTTCGATGAAGAGTTTAGCCTAAAAATTCCAAGAAATGTCCTTCCTCCGTCATTTTTAAAATACATTATCGCATCCCCGGCGTTTGAAAGCCTAGGAGAGCTATTCCAGCCGCTCGCCGTTATCTGTCTTTTTTGTCCGCTTGTGGTGCTGATTAGATATATGTTGTTTGATCCGTTTTCTCTGCCGGCATATACCACGAGGTTGTTTTTTGCGCTGAAAGAGGAGTTGTATCTAGGAGAGAAGATTAGCTGTTCCACGGCTGCGGAGTTGATGGCTTTTGTAAAGACGGTAGGATACCCGAGCCTATCCGAGACAAACACCAACTTCGCCTCGTTTTCTATAAAGTTGCCGTTTACGTCTATCCCGGCAAAACCGGTCAGATTCGTTTTTGCGCCGGTTTGTACGTCAAGCAAGAATACATCCGGAAGATCGTGGCTAGGCATCGTAATAAGCAGCTTTTTCCCGTCCCTGCTAACATCCGAGCAGACCAGCATGCCGTCCGAGCTTATTATCTTCGTCTTTCTGCCGTTTAGTATGTTGTATCTATAAAGAACTAGCTGTTTTTCGTATGCTGTATAGTAGAACTCGCTTTGATTGCCGCCCGCCCATTTTGGGAATACGTTATATCCGCCGCTTATAAGCGTTTTTTGGTATGTTAGCGTGTAGTCGGCGATCACTATGTCGCTTTTTTTGACTCCGGTATCTTTTGCCATAATCACGAAGTTTCTCATCCAGTCTATCGACGGAGCCCTTAGGTAGTCGTTTACCCAGACCGCTATATTGTGAGCCAAAAACGGATATTGCTTAAACTCCAAGACCGTAAATCTTTGCATCGTCGGCGCAGTTTTTAGCGGATCGAACAGCTTCGCGTCTATCGTGTAACCGTTTGACGTTTTTGAGATTTTGTATTTTAATAGCAGCTCTATGTTTTTAGATTTTAGGTCGTTCGCGCCGATAGGAGTGTCAAAGCCGTTCTTAAAAGGGTTGGCGACGGCCTCTAGGTGGTCGGATACTTTTATGTCGTTAAGAAGCATCGAGTCTATCTGGTTTTGCTCAAACTCCGTCACGCCGATGTCCCGGTAGCTCTCTACCGCTATTTTGGCAAGCGCCGTAGCCCCTTTTTCTATGTCGATGCTGGCCATTTGCGCAAAAGCGGCGGTCGTTGTAAGAATAAAAAGTAAGATGGCGGCAAAAAATCTGGACATTACTCTCTCGCTTTAAAATTAAACTCTACGGATACCGCTTTTTTATCTGTCGGCGGCGGAAAACGCTTGGCTTGGAGCGATTTTAAGTATGACGTCAGCCTGTCGTTGAAGTCCGCGCTTCCACCGCGCTTTAGTCTAAACGCAAAGCTCCCGTCCGGCTCTATGTTTACTATGACTACGGCCACCATCCCCGCGTCGGTTTTTATCGGATTCCAGCCCTGTTTTATTATTTTTGCAATATTACTCAAATATTCGTTTACTTCGCCGCTTTGGTTAAACGATGAAAAGCTGACATCCGCATTTTTTTTGATAGATAGCGCAGATAAAAGGTCTTTTGCGCTTTTTGGCTGTTCTTGCCAGGCGGTAGGTTGTTTTTTTGGCTCCGTCTGGGCGCTCTCTTTTTTTGGCTCTTTTTTGAATATATCTTTTATTATTTTTTTTGGACTTATAGCGTCCTCTTCAACCCTTGTTTCTTTTTGTTTTTTAGGCTCTTCGTGTTTTTTTTCTATGATTGGCTGGATTGGGGTAGGCGGTGCAGGTTGCGGCTCGCTTTTTGGCTGCGCGCTCTCTTCCATGCTGATTTCTATCGAGGTCTGTTCGCTTTTGATCGCTATTTTTTTTGTGGTTTGGAAGTCGGTAAGGGTAAAAACAAGCAAAGCGATAACGGCGCCGTAGATGGCGAATGAGCTAATGCCGCCGGCTAAAAAAAATCTGCTTTTATCCATCCGTTACCAAGGAAATTTTTTGGAATCCGGACGCTTTTATCAGCTTCATGACATACATGACGTCGTCGTATTTCAGGTTCTTATCGGCTCTGAGCGTCACGGGGGTATCTTTTGGGACTCCGGCCGAGTAGTTTAGGAATGAGTCGCCGAAAGCCTCTATCGGATATTTCTTTTCGTTTACATAGACGGTTTTTTGCAAATCTACCCTGATGGCTATTTTTTCCATTTCGCTTACTTGCGAACTTTTGGAGCCTTTTGGGAGCTCTATTTTTTCTTGGTATACAATCGCGGGGGTTGCAAGCATCAAGATGGCCAGCAAAACGAGCATTACGTCTACCAGCGGGGTGATATTGAGTTCCGGTTTGTCTTCGTACTCTAGCATCGTATCAGGATTTTAGAAGCTCTATTTGCATCTGCAGGTAGCTAAGCACCTCGTAAGCTTTTCTTTTTAGCATCAGGTGAAAAGCATAGGCCGGTACGGCTACGAAAATACCGCAAGCCGTCGCCACCAGCGCCTCGCTAATAGCCGGAGCGAGCACGTTGAGGCTGGCTCCTCCGGCGACGCCGATCTTTGCGAATGAATCAAGTATCGATACTACCGTGCCGAATAGTCCCACGAATGGAGATGTCGAGGCTACTATGGAGAGCAGGGTAAGGCCGCCGCTCGAGTCTTTTTCCGCAGCCTTTAGGCATGCGTTTAGGGCGTGTGGATTAACGCTGTCTTCGTGCCTGTGGCATTTTGAAAGCACCGATAATTCACTGACGCTTTTATGTCCGAGCGCCAATCTTTCTACGGATTCCTTCTCTCTTGACGACCATGAGTTTAGGTAGAAATATCTGTATATAAACACCCATGTTACCGAGATTAGATAGATCGAGAGGACGATAAAAACCAAAACGGTAACCCAGCTACCGTTTTGGAAATAGTTCATAATGGTTGACATTATTTGCTTAGATTTTTTAGTTTTTGCGAAGCGACCGATAGAATAGTATCCGAATCGGTAGCGTCTTTGAGTAGTTTTTCCGCTTTTTCGATAGCTTTTTGCATCTCTCCGGTAGTTTTACCTTCAACCGCAATAGCGTTATCTACAAGTACGATCACTTTATGCTCGTCTATTTCGGCATAGCCCCAGTTGATGGCTACGCCTTCTTTATCGCCGTTTTCTTTTGTTACCTCTATTAGTCCAGGCCCAAGAAGGGAAAGGAGGCAAGAGTGTCCAGGAAGAACGCCGAATTCTCCCTTGTCTCCAGGGAATACCGCAGAGGCGGCGTTTGAGTCAAACACTTTGCCTTGCGGGGTTATGATTTGTAATTTAAAGCTGTTCATAAGCTAGCCTTTATTTTTTTGCCTTTAGCTTTTCAGCTTTTTCAAGTACTTCGTCGATACCGCCAACCATGTAGAACGCCATTTCAGGTACAGAGTCGTGTTTACCTTCTAGTATCTCTTTAAAGCCTTTGATTGTGTCTTCAAGTGAAACATATTTACCAGGGCTTCCCGTAAATACTTCCGCAACGAAGAACGGTTGAGATAGGAATCTTTCGATCTTTCTAGCTCTTTCAACGGTTAGCTTATCGTCTTCGCTTAGCTCGTCCATACCAAGAATCGCGATGATGTCTTGTAGGTCTTTGTATTTTTGAAGGATAGCTTGAACGCCTCTTGCAACTTTATAGTGCTCTTCGCCAAGGATTTTCGGGTCAAGCATTCTAGATGTTGAATCTAGTGGGTCAACCGCAGGGTAGATACCTTTTTCTGCGATTTTTCTGCTTAGAACCGTAGTCGCGTCAAGGTGAGCAAAAACCGTCGCAGGAGCAGGGTCTGTAAGGTCGTCCGCAGGAACGTATACAGCTTGAACGGATGTAATAGAACCTTTTTTAGTTGACGTAATTCTCTCCTGAAGCGCGCCCATCTCTCTTGCAAGAGTCGGTTGGTAACCAACCGCAGAAGGGATCCTTCCTAGAAGAGCCGACATTTCAGAACCTGATTGCGCAAATCTGAATATGTTGTCGATGAACATAAGAACATCAAGACCCATTGTGTCTCTGAAGTACTCAGCCATAGTTACGCCTGTAAGGGCGATTCTGTTTCTTGCACCCGGTGGTTCGTTCATTTGACCGTAGCATAGAGCAACTTTGTCAAGAACGTTTGACTCTTTCATTTCGTGGTAAAGGTCGTTACCTTCCCTTGTTCTCTCGCCAACACCCGCAAATACGGAGTAACCGCTGTGTTTGTACGCAACGTTGTGGATAAGTTCCATAATAATAACGGTTTTACCAACGCCCGCACCACCGAATAGACCAACTTTACCGCCTTTTGCGTAAGGAGCAAGAAGGTCGACAACTTTGATACCTGTTTCGAACATTTCGCTTTTTGTGCTTTGTTCTTCGAATTTTGGCGGATCTCTGTGGATTGACCAATATTCTTTTGCTTGTACAGGTTCGCCTTCGTCGATTACGTTACCTGTAACGTCGAAGATTCTTCCTAGTACTTCAGTACCGACCGGAACTTTGATAGGTGCGCCAAGAGCTTTCGCTTTTGTTCCTCTAGCTAGACCCTCGGTCATATCCATCGCGATTGCTCTAACTCTGTTGTCGCCAACGTGTTGGGCGACTTCGCAGATTAGTTTTACGTTTTTACCTTCAACGCTGAAATCTATTTCAAGCGCATCGTTAATGTTCGGTAGCTGGCCGTTATCGAAATCGACGTCGACAACCGGGCCGATTACCTGGCTTACTATTCCTTCCATCCGTCATATCTCCTTTATTATTTAAGCGATTCCATACCGCTGATAATTTCTGTTAGCTCTGTTGTAATCGATTCTTGTCTTGCTTTGTTGTACTGTACCGTTAGGCTGTTAACCATCTCTTTAGCGTTTCTGTTGGCTGCATCCATAGCTTGAACCCTAGATGCGTGCTCAGCCGCTAGAGAGTCTATTAGCGAGTAGTACAAGTTAAACTCTATATATTTTTGAACCAAAGAGTCCAAAATTACTTTACTGTCATCCGGCTCTGTAGATATAACAGATTCGCATGTCGTATTCGCCGCGTTTTCTAGATCTACCGGAAGCAGTTCGATTTGTCTAATCTCTTGCGCTATCATGCTCTTAAAGCCGTTATATACGATAACGACTCTGTCGGTCTTGCCTTCCGTGAAATCCACAAAAGCTTTTTCTATTATTTTTTGAGCCTTTTCGTAAGAAGGAGCTCCTGATACGCCTATATTGCTGTCGGTTAAAGCAATTTGGTTGAACTTAAGATTGTCGATACCTTTTCTACCGACGCCCCTAATTCTTACCGTCTTACCTTCGCCTTTAAGCTTCGAATAGAGATTTTTTACGGCTTTTATCGTTTGCGCGTTAAAACCTCCGCAAAGGCCTTTGTCCGAAGTGATAAAAATCAAATCGACAACTTTTTCCTCTGCGTTTTTCTTGAATAGTCTTGCGTCGTATCCAAAACCGCTAATATCGTATTTATTGACATTGCAGGCGATATTTGACAAAACTTCATTCAATTTCGAAGCATATTCCCTTGAAGCCTTTGCAAGTTCCTCGGCTCTTTTTAGTTTAGCCGTGGAAACAAGCTTCATAGCTCTCGTTATTTTGCCCGTATTTTGAACGCTTTTGATTTTGCGCTGAATGTTTTTTAGGTTAGCCATTTTTTTGTCTCTTTACTTATTTTTTAGCTGTTGACGCAAAAATTACCTTAAACTCATCAAGCGCTTTTCTTAGAACTTCTTCGTTTTCTTTGTCGATTTGTTTTTTAGCTCTAATATCTTCAAATATTTGAGGATATTTAGAATCGATAAACTCGTAAAGCTCTGCTTCGTAAGTCGTTACCTCTTTCGGGTTCATGCCGTCAAGGTATCCGGCGTTACCCGCGAATATTAGGCATACTTGTTTTTCGATTGCGATAGGAGCGTAAGGTCCTTGTTTTAGAACTTCAACCATTCTAAGACCTCTTTCAAGCTGGTTTCTACTTACTTCGTCAAGGTCAGAAGCAAATTGAGCAAACGCTTGAAGCTCTCTAAATTGTGCAAGGTCAAGTCTTAGCGTACCGGCAACTTGTTTTGTCGCTTTTATTTGAGCGGCGCCGCCAACCCTGGAAACCGAGATACCTACGTTAATAGCCGGTCTAACACCTGCGTTGAATAGGTCCGTCTCAAGGAATATCTGACCATCGGTAATCGAAATAACGTTTGTCGGGATATACGCAGATACGTCGCCCGCTTGAGTTTCGATAATCGGTAGAGCGGTAAGGCTTCCCGCGCCAAGTTGGTCGTTAACTTTCGCAGCTCTCTCAAGAAGTCTTGAGTGGATGTAGAATACGTCGCCCGGATAAGCTTCCCTGCCTGGAGGTCTTCTTAGAAGTAGGGACATCTCTCTGTACGCTACCGCATGTTTTGACAAGTCATCATATACGATAAGAGCGTGTTTTGCGTTATCTCTGAAGTATTCCCCGATTGTAACGCCGCAGTATGGAGCAAGGAACTGAAGGGCGGAGCTTTCAGAAGCGGTAGCCGCAACAACAGTCGTGTATTCCATAGCGCCGTGTTCTTCAAGAGTTTTAACAACTTGAGCAACGCTTGATTGTTTTTGGCCGATGGCAACATATATACAATATACGCCTTGACCTTTTTGGTTGATGATAGTATCTAGCGCAACAGTAGTTTTACCAGTTTGTCTGTCGCCGATGATAAGCTCTCTTTGGCCTCTGCCGATTGGCACAAGCGCGTCGATTGCTTTGATACCTGTTTGAAGCGGCTCATGAACAGATTTTCTAGCCATGATGCCAAGCGCTTTTTCTTCTATAAATCTAGTTTCAGAAGCAGCTATAGGGCCTTTGCCGTCGATTGG
>CAZMPN010000029.1:0-13562 GCA_964568395.1 uncultured Helicobacter sp.
GACACGCCCGTTATATTTTAACTTAGGCTGCTAGTGCAGCTGCAGGGCGGAAAGATGCATTGTTTGCATTTATTTGTTGCGAGCTATTTTTACGGCGCACTCAAGCCGGCATGCGACCAAGACTCAGATGATCCTGTCGAAGCCAAGTCACCCCCGTCAATTTGGAGCGTGATTATATCGTATTATTGTTGGAAATCTTTAGGAGTCCGCCGCATATACGCCCAGCACATACTTTTCGGGCTTTGCTCGTAAAGTCGTTAATTAAACGGTTATTTTGTGTGGAATATTTAGGATTTTCGGAGGTATGGCGGAAAGCTCGGCGACATTGGCCTCCAGCTCTTTTTCCCAGCCGTTGAATACGTCGCTGATGGATAGCATCCAGTTGACAAAATCGGTAGTAGCGGGACCCTTTGACGCCCTCGCCTCTTCCAGTACCGACTCTACTAGCTCGGCCGTCTTGTTCATTCTGCTTAGCTTCAAAAAGCCGCTTGCGGATTTGATATTGTGGAATATCCGAAATAGCTCGCCTATATTGCGGGCATACCACTCCGGCTTCTCTAGGCCCAGAGCCAACCCTTCCATCTCATCGCACATGAGCGAGTAGTGTCCGATAAATTCGTCTATGATCTCATAGTCGAACTCTTTTTGGAGAGCGTCTATTATTCCCATACGAATATTTTATAGCGTTTTACTTTGATAGTGTTTAAAATTAAGTGCTTAAATGTTCATAAAAATACCAAATATTACGATATTATAAGTCCATACACATAATAATTTTTTATAATATGAGCCTTCCGGAAAGGATGAGCCATGAATATCAGCATAAAGAGTTTCAATATTCTTCTCTACATCCTAACGGCCGTCCTGCTGATAGGGAGCATAGATTTATTGCATAATATAGTTATAGCCGAGACGATCTTTTTTATTTTATTTTTGCTGTTTTGGCTCTTCGTAAAAGCCGAGATACTAAACCCGATCAAGCAAATAAGCGACTTCACATCGGACAGGAAGGTGAACTTGCCCGTATCGGTATTTTCCGAGATCGAAACCCTAAAAAACAAAACCGTACAGGCTTTTGCCGAGCTAGACGCGATGAATAGCGATTTAAAAAGCATCATAAAACTGGAGGTCGACAAGTACGAAAAAGCCAACGGCTTCCTGAAAAAATTGTTCAACAATACGCATGAAGGCATTTTGATACACGATACCGAAGGCAACATCACCGACGTAAACGACACTACCCTGAAAATGTTCGGCGCAAGCACAAAAGAGGATATGCTGCAACGCAAGATAATAGACATATCCACGCACAACAATCCGCTGGAAAATCTGCATGAGATATGGAGCAGCGTGCTAAACGGCTCGCAGCGGCAATTCGAATGGGAGGCGAAAAAACTTGACGGCAAGGCGTTCTTTGTGGCGGTATTTTTGACGAAAGTGGACATAGAAGACAATACATACATACTGGCAAACATAAACGACATCAGCGAATCAAAAAAGCAGGACACGCTCGTAAAGTCGATAATAAACCTACAAGAAAACATGGTGCTTCTGGCGTCCGGCGAACAGTTTCTGGCATACAACGACAGCTTTGCCAAGTACTTTTGTTTTGCCGACATCAAAAACGCGAACGAGCATTTCCACTGCCTGAGAGGATTATTTCTAAATGAGCCGATGACGTGCGAAATGCCGTCTTGTAATTTCGGCAGGAAAATGAGAAGAGAGGAAAATAGGCTGATTTGCGAGCGCCAAAACGGACAAAAGGAGATATACCTAATATCGATCAGCAACATACTCGACGAAGAGAGATATATCGTATCGCTAACCGATATTACCGATATGGAGCTGGAAAAAGAGGCGCTTGAGATAAAAACAAGCGTAGACCACCTGACTTCGCTAAAAAACAGGGCCTATTTCGACAAGGCATTGGAACTTGAGACGACTCGCGCACAAAACTCGGGGGAGGCGTTGTCGCTGATAATGTTCGACATAGACAAATTCAAAAATATCAACGATACTTACGGGCACACAGTAGGCGACGAAGCGCTAAGGCTGCTTTCAAAGATAGTTTCTAAAAACACCAGAAGGGACGACATAGTGGCTAGATACGGTGGGGAGGAGTTTGCCATCATCGCCCCGAATACTCCGACGGAGTCGGCTTTCGATCTGGCCGAAAAAATACGCCGGATACTGGATAATACAAAAATGGCGGGGGTGCCGCATTTTACATGTAGTTTCGGCATAGCGACCTGGGACGGATCGGAGAGCTTGGCGGAACTTGTCAAAAGAGCGGATTCGGCTCTGTATGCCGCAAAAGAAGGGGGAAGGAATAAAGTTATATTTTAGCCGGCGCCCCAAAAGGGAACGCCAAAAAACGGCTAATTAATATTTTAGTCTTACGTGGCCGTTCGGCTTGTCTATTTTCATCTGGCAGGAAAGTCTTAGATTCGGGCACGGATTTGTAGCTTCAACCACCTTTAGCACCTTATCCTCTTTCTCAGTTTTTGGCGAGAGGTATTCCATTCCGGCTACAACTTCGACTACGCAAGTGCCGCATTCGCCGTCTCTACATCCGAAAGGAAGGCCGGAACCCGCTCTCTCCACGATGTCTTGGATCGTTGAACCAGGTTTTACGTTGATAGCTAGGAAATCGTTGAGTATTTCGACTCTTGTTGTCATCTTTTATCCTTTTTTATGGTTTTGGAATGCGTTGCAATAGGAGAAAACGCTAAATTAAAACTTACTCTTTACCGTTTTACCTCCTTTTCAAGATTGCGACTTGGCCGCTCTATGTTCGCGCAACCACTGCAACTCTTCCTCTACGTCGTCAAAATAGTCTTCGTCGGCGTTTTCAAGCTCTTCCTCGCGGCACCCGTAGACCATCCCTTCCTCGATAAACTCCACCTCGTAGACGCGTATCACCTGCAAGAAATCGCCCATATCCCTAATATAGCCTTCGCTTCCGGCCTTCATCAATATGTCGCCGATTTTGGCAAAAGGGAATGTCCCGTCGTTTCGTATATCTTTTGTAAGTCTCACCCTCTGCCCGAAGCCGAATTTCGGAAGGATCTCGTCCTTAGCTGAAGGAGAGCTGTATTTGCGACTGGCAGTTGCCATGGCTTACTCCGTGATCTTCTGTTTTGCAGCTCATCTGCGTAGAGCAGGTAAAGCAAGGCGTAGGATTTTCAAACAATCCCCACACCTCGGCTGCGCTAGGGTTGTATCCGCTCTCGAAGTCTTTGTATATCTTGATAAGGGCAAACTGGTATGAATTTAGCAGCTGCTCCTCGCTCAGACCCTCAAGCGTCTTGGCCTTTGCCACAAGCTCTCCGAATTTTCTAAGGATATGAAACCTCTTTACGTCTATCAGGTGTTCGTCGTACTCAAGCCCGAAAAAGTCGAAGTAGTCCTCGATATCCGTCAATTTATAAAACTCGTTTAGCGTCTTCATGGCAAACTCCTTATCTTAATGCGTCAGCGTCCCGCTCGCCCGTTCTGATTCTGTATACCTCTTCTACGTTGTATACGAATATCTTGCCGCTTCCGTGGTTTAGGTCGTGCGCGTTTTCGGTTATTATGTCGATAGCCTGTTTCTTATAGGCGTCCGTCGATACCACGATTTCCAGTTTCACTTTTTTATTTAGCTCGCTAGGGTCAAGCTCCCTGTCGAGAGCGATATTTCCAAAACCCCTGGTATCGGATACGGTAATACCGCTTATACCCTCTTTTAACAGCGCGTTTATAATGTCCGAGAGCCTATCCTCGTTTACTACGGCCATAACCATCTTCATAGCTGATCCTTTTTAGTATTGTTTTATGCGACTTCCATAGGCACATGCTCGAAGCACCCCTTAGGGCACACTTTGGAGCACACTAGACAACCTATGCAGTTTTCGGCGTTTACGAGTATCATATATTTTTGCTCGTCGCCGTCCTCATCTTCTTCCGCTGTAAGCGTCATAACGCTGGACGGGCAGGCTTTATAGCATCTGCCGCACGCTATGCACTTTTCCTTATCCAAATTTTCTACGAATTTTTGCACCCATTCACCGCCGCCTTTTGTTCTCGCCATTGCGTATGCCATTTTCTACTCCTTGATTATTTTTTGTATTCTTGATATGTTTTAACCGCTTTATCGAGCAGTTTTTCGCCCTCTTCGACCAGCTTTTCGATGCTCGGATAGCCGAATCTATGGGCGTCTTTGAAATACTTGTCGACGATGACTATCTTATCCGCTATGACTACGCCCCGTCCGAACCCCTCATGGCTCATCTCGATGATGACGTTGGCCATCTCCATCGTCTTCTTCTCGAACGCCAAAGCTAAAGCCTGCAGCAGCAGCCTTATGTCTTTTATCTGCTCCTGCGTGATGTCCGCGATGATCGGCATCTCTTTTAGCTGCTCTTTTGTTTTGATATATTTATCCTCAAGCAGCTTCTCATCCGTCTCTTTTTCCCATACGCCGTACGTATCCAGAGCGCGGACTTGGGCTACCAGCTCTTTCAAAAAAAGACTTTCGCTGCTCATGCGCTTAGGCCCTCCTCTCTAGCTATTATTCTTTTTATCCAAGGCGGAGGATTGCCGTTTAGCATCGTTACGAGACTGTTTAGCGCTTCCTCTATCGGGATTACCTTCTCCACCTTGATGGGATGTATCTGCGCTTTTACGACCCTTGCCGCGGCTGTCGGCCCTATCGCTTGGCAATAGACTATGGCGCAGCCCCTGACGGCGTCTATTTTAGAATTTATCTTGTCGTCTTCGTTTTCCGGCGACTCTTCGCTCTTGACGACTTCATGTAGTTTGAAACCCTCTTTTGTGATGTCGTACACCGCAAACTGTTTCGCCCATCCGAAGTGCTCGTCTACGCTTACAAGATCTTTTGTCGCAAATGCTACTTTCATCCTCTATCCTTAATGGTGGTTTATCACATTCAATATTACGCAAAGCCGAGCAAAGCCCGCCTCTGCTACGCTAGGCGCTGTGCCGCTAAAGCTAGTCGCATAAAGCGTCAGAGTTTTCATTTGTGCCACGCCTCTATCAAATTCGCCGTTTCAAAGAGCAGCTGGGTGCTTCCCTCGTACAAAATGTCCGTTTTGAGAGAGTGGCCAAGAGCCTCGAAAATCGGAAAACCTCTAAGAAGCAGCGATTTATGATTAGACTCTGCAATTCTCTTTCCGTGTTCGTTTGTTACGATGATATCGATGTTCGAGAGGTTTTTTGAGACCTCTTCCATGTCGCCTGTTATGACATTTTTGTAAGCTTCAAAACCGTTTTGTACTTTTTGAGGCAACACTATTGTTTCAATTTTGGCGCCCGCCTCTCTTAGTGCATCAGCGACACTTCTCGTATTATCGGGTTCCAAGGCCACAAGAAAGCTATGCTTACCTATGACGAAGTGGGTATCGAGCATAGCGTCTTGGAGTCTAGCCCTCCACCTTTTGATTCTGCCGTTTGGCGCATAACCGCACTCCATCAGCTTTTCGACAAAATTGTCAGTCGCCACGAGTCCGCCTAGGGCGTCAAAATGGAGATGCTTTATCTTCTCGTTTTTTTCACGCATCGCTTCGCCGCACGATTTCATACTCATACCGACCGTGATGACTATTTCGCTGTTTCCCAGCTCTTTTATATCATCCACCTCTATGCCGCCGCCGCTTATCTGCCCCTGCTTTTCGCCAAGATAGCCGTCCAGCGAAGTAGATATATCCGGCAGCGCAAAGACACGCAAAAAGCCCATATCATAGAGAAACTCTTTGAGCCTCTCGACGTCAAGCGCGCTCATAGACACGTTCGGCAAAATAACGGCTTTTTTCGGCTCCGTTTCACTACTTTTGCCCACCAACTGCTCCACCATCGCCCGCACGGATTCGCTCCAGCCGCTCTCGAATGAGCCGTCAAAATCAGGCGTATTCACCCATACCACCGGCAATTCCAGCTTGCTTGCCGCGCCTCTGAGGTCGTCGCCTTTTGTTTCCGTAAGTCCGGTGCTATATAGCCCAATGAGGCTCAGTGTTACTTTTTTCGTGATATTCTCTACGGCGGTCGTGATGCCGTACTCACCGCCGTCGAATACGGCCGTAATGTCGTTGACCGCCGTCGTCTGTATCGCTATCGGTTCGTTGAAATGCCTCGTAAAAAATACTTTCGTGAAGCTGGCGCACCCCTGCGCTCCGTGCATAAGCGGCATACACCCTTTAACACCCAAAAACGCCAGCGTCGCCCCCATCGGCTGTGATAGCTTGAACGGATTTACGGAGAGCGGTTTTGGAGCTATTTCTCCCATGGCGCATCCTTTGAGGCGATTTGGAATACCGGATTTTGCAGCGCGTCGGCTATGTCTTTGGCAAAATTGAGGAGCCCGGCGTAGCCGCCGTAGCTGATCTTCTTCTCCTGGTTTACGTCCACGAACGCTATCTTGTTTTTTAGGGCCGTATATAGGCTTCGTCCGCCCGCTAGCAAGATATTCGCTCCTTTTTCTTTTATGACTTTCGGCTGTTCCACGCCGGGTACCTTCATCAGTACGCCATCTTTACCCAGATACTCCCTGGCTTTTTCGACGTCGTCTTCCGTAGCCTTGTTGACGGCCGTAGCCACTACTTCGATACCTAGATCCTGTAAGGCGGAGATAAAAGACCACGATTTGTTGCCCCCGGTATTTAACACTGCTTTTTTACCGCTAAAAAGCGCTTTATAGGGTGTTAATTTTTCATCACACGCCTTCTCTTCTTCGGCTATAACCTCCAAAGCCCGTTTGAAGAGCGCCTCGTCGTTAAAGGCCTTTACTATCTCCATGATGGCGTTTGTCGTGTCGCGTTTGCCGTAAAAGGAGACGCTAATCCAAGGAATCCCCCATTTCTCCTCCATCTTTCTGGCCATCGTAACTAGCGACTTGGCGCATACGAGCACGTTCAGCTTTGCCCTATGCGCGCTCATCAGCCTCTCTATCCTGCCGTCCCCGCTAAACGTCGACAACACCCTGATGCCTATTTTTTCCAGTATATGTACGTATTGCCACATATCGCCGGTTACGTTGTATTCGCCGATTAGATTTATGTCGTACGGGGTAGTGAAGTCCGGTTCTCGCCTGCCGATAAGCTGCTCCACTACGGCAAGCCCGGCCACACGGGAGCCGAAGTTCTTGCCGCCGATGAAACCTGGAGCATGCACCGTAACGATTGGGATGCCAAGCTGCTCTTCTTTGTCTTTTGCCACCGCGTCTATATCCTCGCCCGTAAGCGCCGTCACGCAAGTAGAGTAGACGAATATCGCAGAGGGCTTGTAGTTCTCGTAGACATAGTCGATAGAGCCTCTTAGCTTCTTTTCTCCGCCGAAAATAAGATCGTTTGGTCCTATATCCGTCGTAAAACCCATCTGAGTCATATCCGGACCGTCCCAACTTGTCTTGGTTTGCCTAGTCTCCCAAGAGGCGTTGATGCAGGTAGCCGGAGAGTGGACTATATGTGCGCAGTCGGCAAACGGGAAAAGCGATATCTGCGCCCCCTCAAAGGCGCATCCGCCGGTCGTCGCCCCCGGTTTTGGCTTTTCGCACGTGGATTTCTTTTCTTTGTTGTGCGAGCACGAAGTTTCGTTGTATAGGTCTTTTATGTCTGTGCGGCTTAGCATCTTTTGTCCTTTTGCGAAAGGCTTTAGGTTTTATATGCATTTTTGTTTCCGCAGAGGAGTCGAGAAGTTAAAGGGTATAATTTCAAAAAAACAGGAACGACTATGAATTTTAACAATATGGACACCGAGGCGAAAACGGCGATACACGATAGACTGACAGAGTGCGCCGCATCGTTTGGCGGGGCAAACTACTTTTTGCAACTGCTAGAGGCTATCAGGGAGGCAAAATCAAGCCCGCTACTAGCCAAAAACTGCGCTTTCCACTTCGAGCTAGGCACGGTCAAGTGGAGCAAAGTAATCTTCGAGGATAAGCTAAATCTGCTAGTTAAGGCGAGACTCTTCGAGGGCAAAAACAATAACCTCCTCCCAAAAGAGTCGGACCAAGCATACAAGAGGGTGCTAAACCTGGTGCGTGCGCTAAAACCGATAGAGTTTAAGGTCAAGCCAAAAAACATCAAACATGGAGAGGGCTTCACGGTGCAGCCTTTTGAGGTGATAGACGAGACCACGACGAGGCTCGACCCAGTATTTGATGTGCTATTTTTTGCGGGCATCGATACGGCGAAGAAGATACTAAAATACAATCCACCAAGAGAGAAGGAGTCTGCATGTCATTCTCAAAACTAGGCTTATCACAGCAGTTGCAACAAAACGTCAAAGAACTGGGCTACGAAGCCCCGACACCGGTACAATCCGGGGTCATACCGCTAGCGCTAAAGGGGCGCGATATTTTGGCGGCGGCGCAGACGGGGACTGGTAAGACGGCGGCTTTTGCTCTGCCGATACTTCAGCTTCTTGGTGAAAATACAGAGGGTGAAGAGACCCGCGCGCCACGGGGGCTCATCCTTGTGCCTAACCGTGAGCTGGCCATGCAGGTGAGCTCAAATATCGAGGCTTACGGCAAAGATACTGGAGTCAAAACGGCGGCGATATACGGCGGGGCAAACATAGTTTCTCAATCCAAAAAGCTCCTCGCAGGCGTAGACCTCATCATAGCCACCCCAGGGCGGCTACTTGACCATCTAAAGCTAAAAAATACGACTCTATCAAAAATAGAGTATCTGGTACTAGACGAAGCGGATACGATGCTGGATATGGGCTTTGTCCGCGACATAGAGGCGCTGCTCCAAAGAATCCCTCCAAAAAGACAGACGATGCTATTTTCGGCGACGCTCTCAGGCGGTGTCAAGAGGCTATCCGAGACAATCCTCAAAAAACCGCAGCTCGTACAAGTAGACGCATACGCAAGCGTGGCGGACGAAATAAAGCAAATCGCCTACACCGTGGACAAAGAGCAAAAAGCGGAGCTGCTCTCATATCTCATAGGCTCTAAAAATTGGAAGCAAGTGCTCATCTTTTGCCGTACCAAAGCGGGAGCGGAGGGGCTTGCCAAAGACTTTGAAGATAGAGGGCTCAAAAGCGAGTCGATACATAGCGACAAGACGCACGGAGCCAGAGGCAGAGCGCTTGAGAGGTTCAAAGAGGGTAAAGTGAGAGTACTAGTAGCCACAGACCTAGCCGCCAGAGGCATTGACATCGACAATCTGCCACATGTCGTCAACTACGATGTGCCGCACATCTCGACAGACTACATCCACCGTATCGGAAGGACCGGGCGGGCGGGCAACGGCGGAGAAGCGATCACCCTGTTATCTTCCGCGGAGGCGCACTCATTCAAGAAAATAGAGGAGCTGCTTGGCAGACCGATAGAAAAAACCGTGCTTGCCGGATATGAGCCGACTAAACTGCCTGAGCCGAAAAAGAAAGCGCCCGCAAAAACCAAAGCTCCAAAAAAAGGCGAACACAGAAAGAAAACACCGGGGGCATTCGGTTCTAAGCCCAAAAAAGAGCCGCCAAGAGGCAGAGCGTACACAGCAAATAAGGGTCGCAAAGGCTCCAAATAAATGCTAAAATAGGCAAACGCAAAAGAGGGATAATGAAAAAAGCATACGCCCCGCCTTTTACTATTACGCCAGCCATACTCACTTTGGTGAGCGAAATAAGCGAGCTTGTCGGTAAGATGAGCGCGATGGAAGCCGTGGTCGTCACACCAAAGCTCCGCAAGGAAAACTTTATCAAAACAATAACGGGCACGCTTGAGATAGAGGGCAACACGCTTGGAAGTGAAAAAATCACGGCGATAATGGATGGCAAAAGGGTGCTAGGAAGCACTAGAGAGATAGCGGAGGTCAAAGGGGCGATAGCCGTCTATGAAAACCTCAAAAAACTAAACTACAAACAAGAGTCCGCTCTGCTTACGGCGCATAAAACACTCATGGACGAAATTCTCAAAGATGCGGGCAGCTACCGCAAAATACAAGTCGGAGTAGGCGGCAAAAGCGGCGTGACGCATATTGCCCCGCCTTTTGAGCGAGTGCCGCAGCTAATGAGTGAGCTATTTGGTTGGCTAGCTATCACGACGGAACATCCGCTTGTCGTCAGTTCTGTTTTTCATTACGAGTTTGAATTTATACATCCTTTTGCCGACGGTAATGGGCGTATCGGCAGGCTATGGCAGACGCTGATACTTTCAAACTGGAAAGAGTTTTTTGCTTTTGTGCCGATAGAGAGCGTGGTGCGAGAGCGGCAAAAAGAGTATTACAAAGCGCTCGAAGATGCGGGAAGCAAGGGGGAGAGTACTCCGTTTGTGGAGTTTATGCTCAGAGCAATACTATCGGCTTGCAAAGAAACAGAAAAAAGTAACCAAAAAAGTAACCAAAAAAGTAACCAAAAAATCCTATCGCTCATAGCCGAAAACTCAAAAATAACAATAGCCGGACTAGTCGCTGCGACTGGACTTAGCGAGTCCGGAGTCAAAAAAGTCATCACAAAACTAAAAAATGAGGGCAAGCTCAGCAGAGTCGGAAGTCTCAAGGGCGGGGAGTGGATAATTACACAATAGGAGATGTGCGATTGTCAGATATTACGCTTTTGGATTATTGTGGAAATCCAACAAAGAAGCTAGATAATAGTTGCAGCAAAGAAGAGTTGACTAAGGAACTTTTAGCAGAATGGGTGCCATATATTGAATGCCACAAATGCTCAAGAGAGAACACTTGCCCATACACAAAAGTAAATCCGCACAATAAAAATAAAAAACTTGAAATCAAATGCGGCTTTAAATCAAAAATTATAAGCAACTTTATAGAGCACACATTTGATATTTTTGAACGATGTAACAATGAGCAAAAAGAAGACTATTTAGCGGGATTGTATTATTTTTCGGAGTATAGTTTGTATAGCGAACAAAAACTTGGAATACTGGTAGATAACGAGCAAATAGCATACTGGGAGAGCTTTGCGCCAATAGTTTTTACAAATACTATCCATCTTCGAGATTTACTAAACAAATCCGCTGAACATTTTGTGAAGATTCCATGCATATACAATAAGCAAAAAGTTCTTTTTGTTGAAGGTGAGTCGGAAAAACATTTTTTTGACAGATTAAAAGAAAGTGGTGTGCACTGGTTTTCAGATCTTATTATAGAAGTTTGTGGTGGCGACGGAGAACAGACAAAAAAACGCATAGAAAAATTAATAAATAACTACAAGCAAAAGGGCTACGCTTGCTTCATGGAAGGTGATAAGGATGGCGATAAAAACAAAGCTAAATTTAAAGATTTGACAAGCAGAGGTATTCTAGCAGAAGAGCAAACTTTTCTTTTTAAACACGATTTTGAAACCTCAATTCCTCCAAAATTGTTTGTCAAAATTTTAAAAAAAATAGGATGTCCAGTAGATATTGAAGTTCATAAAATTGCAGATATTTTGAACGGTGAAAATTCTTACAAAAAAGTCATACACGATACTTATGGTATCAATATAGATTCATATAAAACAAAAATTGCCAACGAACTAGCTATTGCTCTTTGCGGCAGAGGTTATCAGGGCTTTCGTTGGTATCAAGACAAAACTGGGTTAATGCACGATTCAGAACTTGGAAAATTTTTAAAATGGGTTATCGAAAGCGATACTAAACACTAAAAGATAAACAAACTTTATTTGACAACTTGACAAACAAATGCTAAAATCTTTCAAAAATCAAAGTGAGCAGAGATGCAAACAATACAAGTCGGAAAGTTAAAAAGCGAGTTCTCTTCTATCATAGAGCAGGTACAAAAAAACGGGGAAAGCTTTGTCGTGGAGTTTGGCAAGCAACACAAAAAAGTGGCGATGATAGTACCGTACAACGAGAAACCGAAAAAAAGAGTATTTGGGCAACTAAAGGGCAGGCTTACCATTCCAGAAGATTTCAACGACGAGTCGGATGAAATCAACGAAATGTTTTACGGCAAGTAGATGAAGATTATCGTTGATACACATATATTTTTGTGGCTTCTAAGTAATCCTGACAAGATAAACCAAAAACAAATGAAACAGCTTGAAGATACCGAAAATACCATATATCTAAGCTCTATTAGCATAGCCGAGTTGATGATTAAAAAGTCGATAGAAAAGATTGACTTTGACTTTGACATATTGGAGAGCGCAAAGGAGATGGGATTAGATCTGCTCGCTTTTGATGGTATGGATGCCGTAAAGCTAGGTACATTGCCGCTTCACCACAAAGACCCGTTCGATAGGATGATAATATCGCAAGCACTTTCTAAAAACTATTACATCATCAGCGATGACGGAAAATTCGGATTGTATGATTGTAAATTACTATAAAAAACCCGGGGAAGGCGCCCCGGGAAACAAGGAGTGGATGAAATTTATCTGACTAGGTCGAAGAAGTAGTCGGTTTTTGCGATTGTGTTTGTCTCTTCGTCTAGTTTGTCTAGAACTTTGTTTACTATCCAAGATAGTAGGTTGATACCGCCCTCATACCCATGGATAGAGTATCTGTGAGTGTGGTGTCTGTCAAAAATCGGGAAGCCTATTCTGATTAGAGGAGTTTTTGTATCTCTCTCTAGCTCTTTACCGTAGCTGTTTCCGATCATGAAATCAACCGGCTCTGTAAATAGGAAGCTTCTCATGTGCCATAGGTCTTTTCCGGCCCATACATGGCAGCTGTCTTTTGCAGGACAAGTGTCAAGAAGCGCTCTCATCTCTGCTTCCCAACCCTCTGGAGCGTTGTGGCAAAGGACGTGAGTCGGCTCGGCGCCCATCTCTATTAGGAAAGATACCATTCCCAGTAGGAAATCAGGGTCGCCCCAGATAGCGAATTTTTTGTCGTGCATATACGGATAGCTGTCTTGCATTGCATCGACAAGTCTGCCTCTAGCCGTAGTTATTTCGGCCGGAACCGGTTTGCCGGTCATTTTTGAAAGAGCCATTACAAATTCGTCGGTACCTTTAAGGCCTATCGGATTGCAAGTGGCAACCTCTTGTTTGTATTTGTTTTTCAAAGTCTTCATTATTTTTTTCGTAGCGTATTTTTGAAGACTGATTGTCGCTTTAGAGTTTACCGCATCTTTTAGGTCGGCAAGGCTAGTACCGCCTGAGAACATCTGGTAGTTGCCGGCAGGCATATCCCACTGCTCGCTCACGTCGCCTAGAGTGATCGTAGGGCCGAACGCTTCAGCCATTTTTTTGACTTCCCTGATACTTCCGATATATGTCTCAAAACCAGGAAGGATGTTTATTTTGTCAGTTTTCTCAGGTTTTGCTACGCCCATTTGCGTAATCATAGAGAACATCATATTTTCGTAACCGGTTATGTGCGAACCGACGAAGCTCGGAGTGTGCGCATACGGAACCGGGAACTCTTCAGGAATCGAACCGGCCTCTCTTGCGTTTCCTATAAACGCTTGAAGGTCGTCACCGATAACTTCGGCCATACAAGTCGTAGAAACCGCTATCATTTCAGGTTTGTACATCTCATAGCAGTTTTGTAGGCCGTCGACCATATTTTTAAGACCGCCGAAAACCGCAGCATCTTCTGTCATGGAGTCCGATACTACAGGCGTCGGCTCTTTGAAATGTCTTGTAAAATA
>CAZMPN010000030.1:0-11642 GCA_964568395.1 uncultured Helicobacter sp.
TTTTGCCGTTCATAGCAGCAACCATTTTTACTACATATTTTACTTTTTGTACGTTGTCTGCAGCTTCTACAAGAGTGCCGAATTTAACGCCGATTTCGCCTTGGCCTTGCGCAACTTCGTGGTGAACAACGAAAGTCTCAAGACCGATCTCTTCCATCACTTTTACCATTTCGGCTCTAAGGTCAACCATCGTGTCAACCGGAGCTACCGGGAAGTAACCGCCTTTTGTTCCTGGTCTGTGACCTGAGTTGAAACCGCCGTCCATGTAAGACTTGGCAGAGTTCCAAGTACCTTCTTCGGAGTCTATTTCGTAGTATTGGCAGTTGATGTCGCTTTTTACTTTGATGTCGTCAAATACGAAGAATTCGTTTTCCGGGCCAAAATATGCTACGTCGCCTAGTCCTGTAGTTTTTAGGTACTCCATAGCCTTTTTGGCGATTGATCTAGGGCATTTAGCGTATAGCTCGCCTTTATAGATATTGTAAGCATCGCAGAATACGACAAGAGTAGGGTCTGCCGTAAAAGGATCTACGAAGAACGCTTTTGCGTCAGGGATAAGCTGCATATCCGATTGGTTAATCGGCTGCCAGTAAGGAATTGAGCTTCCATCGAAAGGAATACCTTTGAAGCTGTCTTCGTCGATAGATTTTACATTGTAAGAAACGTGATGCCAAGTTCCTTTGAAGTCCGTAAATCTGAAATCTACGAATTCGATCTCTTTTTCTTTGATTACGTCAAACAGTTTTTTGACGTCTTCGGCGCTGCTATACATTCATAACTCCTTATAGAATTTACATAATAACAAAATTGTAGCAAAAAAGACTGTATGTTTATCTTTCTCTTCTGATTAAAAATTAAGCAGTTTCATTTTGCGTTCTTCAAAGTAGGCATACTCTTTAAAACCTAACTCTTTCGCTTTTAGCATATTTTCCGTCAGATGAAACCCTATGTGCGATACATCGTGCGCATCGCTGCCGAAAGTTATAGGTATCCCGAAATCAAGCGCGGCGGCTAGCAGTTCGTTCGACGGATACTGTTCGCCTACCGGTTTTCGCAGTCCGGAAGCGTTAATCTCTATCGCCATTTCCGCTTTTTTTATCTCTTCTAGCGCCTTCATGGCAAGCCTGACCGTGTCTTTTGACGGCTTGAAGTTGAATACCTTTAGAAGATCCATGTGCCCAACTATATTGAAGTGCTTGGTTTTGGCCATTTCGCCTATAAGCCTAAAGTATTCGCCCCATGTCTCATCGGGGTCTTTACCGTGATAGTCGCCTATAAATTCCGGATTATCGAAACCCCAGCCGCCGATAAAGTGTACGGAGCCTATAAGATAATCTACATCCCTATCCAATACCCTTGAGTCTATGAAGCCGGGCAGATAGTCGACCTCATAGGCGAGCCTTATCTTTATATCTTCCTTAAACGCCTTTTTTAGCTCCAAAACCTCCTCTTCGTAACGGGCCATTTCGCCAAAACCCATTCTGTAGGCTTCGTCAAAGTTCATGGGGGCGTGGTCGGAGAAGCCGAAGAGGTCTATTTTTTTTTCGACAGCTTTTTGGACGAACTCCAGTGGCGAGCCTTTGGCATGGTTGCATAATGGTGTGTGGTTGTGCAGATCTATGACCATTTTTTAAGCTTTCAAGTTTGTTTTTGTGCTGCCGCTTTTAAATAAAATTATAAACGAAAAAAGCTATAATAAGCCAAAATTGACGGTTAAAAGCTCTGCAAAACAAAGCAAACTAAGGTAGCTATAAAAATGACGCAAGAAGAACTAGATAGACTGATGAGCGGCGATATCGGCGAAAGCGATATGGAAGCCATTACGGATACAAACGACTCATCCGAAATCAGCGACGACGAGAAGTACGCAAACGCCGAATACGACCTCGGCGCCACCAAAAGCTGGCCACCGCCACCGCCGCTAAAAGAGAATAAAGTCGTGCATCAGCTTGACGACGTTACGAAAGAGTCCGAAGAGAAGGCTACGCAGATGTTCGATATGTTGGAGCAAATCTCCAATGAACAGATGGCCGCCGAAGAGAAGATGGGCAATATAGCCGACACTTTAAATTCTCTTAAAGACCTTATGGACAAGCTATCCGCCAAATTCCCGCAAATAGAAGCGTTTCGAGAGCAGGGCGAAAAGATAGATGCCGCGCTTGCGAGCCATGAGGAGATAGTGAACAATCTCGGCAATATCGGAATGAATACGATGAGTATAATGGATATGATGCAGTATCAAGATATCCATAGGCAAAAAATCGAGCGCGTAATCAATATCATGAGGGCGCTCTCGAACTATATGAACAAGCTATTTGAAGGCAAGATAGACGACGAGAAGCGCGTAAGCAGCGCAAAACACATCCACGGCGACGAGAATAACGACGTAGTCGGAGACGATGATATAGAGGCGCTAATAGCCGCATTTGGGCAAAAATGACCCAAAAAAAAGTTGAACTGCTGTCGCCGGCCGGTGATCCTGAAAAATTTAGGGTAGCTTTAGAATACGGAGCCGATGCCGTATACGGCGGCGTAAGCCACTTTTCTCTTCGTATCAGGAGCGGCAAAGAGTTTGACCTCGATAGTTTCGGCGAGGCTATAGAGTATGCCCACGATAGAGGTAAAAAGGTATATGCCACCGTAAACGGCTTTCCTTTTAACTCACAGCTTGGTCTTGTAGAGAAGCATCTGGCGGCGCTCGCCGAACTAAAACCTGACGCTTTCATCGTATCTACGCCAGGCGTCATAAGACTCGCAAAAAAAGTAGCCCCGAATATAGGCATACACCTATCTACCCAAGCCAACGTATTAAACTATATGGACGCCGAGGCTTATGCGGATATGGGCGTGACTCGTATCATAGCGGCCAGAGAGTGTAGCCTGAAAGACTTGGAAGGCATCAAAAAGCATCTGCCTCATATGGAGATAGAGATATTCGTACACGGCTCCATGTGTTTTGCGTATAGCGGCAGATGTCTCGTCTCCTCCCTTCAGATGGGTAGGGTGCCAAACAGGGGAAGCTGCGCCAACGACTGCCGTATGCCGTACGAGCTGTTTGTGGAAAATCCGGAGCATAAAACGCTTATGAGGCTTGAAGAGGTGCCGGGAGAGGGGACTTATCTATTCAACGCCAAAGACCTCAATCTGTCCCAGCATATCAAAGAGATACTTGATAGCGGAGTGATAGATAGCCTAAAGATAGAGGGGCGCACGAAAAGCCTATATTATGCGGCGGTAACGGCAAAGACATATAGAAAAGCGATAGACGACTACTATGAAGGTAAATTTGACGGGGCCTATTACGAGGCGGAACTAAATACGTTAAAAAACAGGGGCTATACCGACGGATATATAGTGTCGCGCCCTTTTGAAAAAGAGGATGGACAAAACCTTGAGACAGCCATGAGCGAGGGCGAATTTCAGGTAAAGGGTTTTGTGCCGGAAGACGGGGTGTTTTTTTATTGCAAAGACAAGATATATCCCGGGGACGAGATAGAGATATTCCTGCCTTTTGGCAAAAACGTCGAGCTTTGCGATAACGAGATAGGCAGGGTCTTTGAGAGGGACGGAAAATTGATGATAACTTTTAAAAAAATCGTAACCGAGAGCGAAAAAGAGCTTGACAGCGTACATAGCGGCAATACGAACAAGATATTCTTGCCCGTAGCTTTTCCAAAATATAGTTTACTTAGAAAAAAGGAGGATTGAAAATGGCGTTTGTTTCTATACTTATGGGGTCCAAAAGCGATTATGACGTTATGAAGGGGTGCGCCGAGACTCTTGAGAAGTTCGGCGTCTCATATGAGATACTGGTATCCAGCGCACACAGAAGCCCGGATAGGACGCATGAATACGTAAAAGAGGCCGAGGCGAAAGGGGCGAAAGTATTCGTATGCGCAGCCGGTATGGCGGCTCACCTTGCCGGCGTGGTAGCCTCTCTTACGACAAAACCGGTAATAGGCGTTCCGATGAAAGGTGGACTGATGGACGGGCTTGATAGCCTTCTCTCGACTGTGCAGATGCCAGGCGGAATGCCGGTAGCGACCGTCGCAGTAGGCAAGGCAGGCGCTACGAACGCGGCGTATCTGGCTCTTCAGATATTGGCTCTCTCCGACGAGGATATCGCAAAAAAACTACTAAAAGACAAAGAGAAAAAAGCCAAAGCGGTTGAAGAGGATTCCAAAACGATAGAAAAGAGAATTTAAGGAAAAACCTATGTCTACTTGGATTTTGCTAGACGAGTTTGCTTCGATGGTTGGAAAGTCGGAAGACGAGATTATGAATCTTTGCGATAGCGGAGAGATAGAGCACAAAGAAGAAAACGGCGAAATCTACGTAGACGTGGGCAGCAGCGCGCAGCTTGTTTTGAAAAACAGCTCCGTGGTTGCCGGAGCCGAAAACAACGACGATAGGCAGATTAGCCACTCTTTTGCGGAGAAGACCATAGGCACCATTATCGCTTTTCACGAAAGAGTGCTGGATGCAAAAGAGGAGACGTTGGAGGCCCTTAGGCGCGAGAATAAGTTTTTGAAAGAGGGGCTTATCTCGATGCAGGAGATCTACGACGAGGATAGAAAAACTATCGAGACATTGACGAAACAGCTCGAAGTAGCGCAAGAGGAGCTTGAGTTTATGAAGCGAAAATATAAGCTGATGTGGGGGCAAGTGGTTGAAAACCACGCCAAATAATGAGCCGCGAAATAATAATATTCGACCTTGACGGCACTCTTGTGGACAGCGGCGATAATATATCGGCCGCCATCAACCACACAAGGGCGGCTTTCGGACTTGACGCTATGGATAGTTCTTTTATCCTCGACCAGATAAATAAAGACGATATAAACGCCGCGAAGGTGTTTTACGAAACCGAAAAGTTTACGGATGTCCAAAGGGCGATTTTCGAACCGTACTACTATGAGATATGCGGACAAAACATATCGATGTACGAGAAAATAGATTTTTATCTAGAAGAGTTCAGAAAAAGCGGCTACAAGATGGCCGTCGCCACAAACGGCAGAAGCGTCTTTGCGACAAAGATACTGGAGGCTCTAGGCATATCCGAATATTTTGACTTTATTTTGGGCGCCGACAACGTAGCCCTTCCAAAGCCAAATCCCGAGATGCTGCTAAAAATATTGGACGGTTTTGAGAGCAAGGAAGGTTCTAATATAGTGATGGTCGGCGACAGCATCAAAGACGTCAAGGCCGCGCGCGCGATTAGTATAACCTCCGTCGTCGCGGAATGGGGTTTTGGAGCCGAAAAGCCTATAGGCGACAAAAACCTGCAAAAGAGCAGCGAGCTCAACTGGATAATAGATTTTTTTAAGGACTAAAATTTTATGACACTAACATTTAGCGAACTATTTTTGAAATTGCAAGAGTTTTGGATGAAAGAGGGTTGTTCAATAGTGCAGCCTTACGACCTTCCAGCTGGAGCCGGAACGTTTCATCCCGCCACTCTTCTGAGAAGCCTCGATAAAAAACCTTGGAGCGTAGCTTATGTGGCCCCAAGCCGTAGACCTAGCGACGGAAGATACGGCGAGAACCCAAATAGGCTCGGCGCATACTACCAGTTTCAAGTGATTATCAAGCCGAGTCCAGAGGGGATACAAGAAAAATATCTTAAAAGCCTGGAGTTTTTGGGGTTAAATCTGGCCGAGCACGACATAAGATTCGTTGAGGACAACTGGGAGTCCCCTACGCTTGGCGCATGGGGCCTTGGCTGGGAGGTATGGCTTGACGGCATGGAGGTTACGCAGTTTACCTATTTTCAGCAAGTCGCCGGTATCGCGTGCGAGCCTGTTGCCGTAGAGATAACGTACGGTATGGAGAGGCTGGCTATGTATCTGCAGGGGGTCGAAAACGTATATGAGCTTGCATGGAACGAAAACTATAAATATGCGGATATACACTTTGAGACGGAGAGGGAGTTTAGCGCTTATAACTTCGAGGTCGCAAATACCCAGATGCTGTTTCGACATTTCGACGATGCGATAAACGAGTGCAAAAACGCTCTTGAGCACGGCTTGCCGCTTCCGGCGTACGACCAGTGCATTATTGCTTCCCACTGTTTCAATACGCTTGATGCCAGAAAGGCGATTTCGGTTACGGAGAGGGCGAATTTTATCCTAAAAATAAGGGAGCTCGCAAAATCGAGCGCCATGCTCTACAAAGAGCAGGAGGAAGAGCGCGAAGAGAGGCTCAAAAGGTTTAAATGAAGCTAGGCGAAATCTACTCGTTTTTAGACGAACTTAGCCCGTTCGAGCTTCAAGAGGGTTGGGATAATAGCGGGCTTATGGTCGGCGATAAAAATGCGGATATTGAAAAGATATATATCTCGCTAGAGCCGACTATCGACGTAATAAGCGGTATGGATGGCGGCTCGCTTCTTATTACGCACCATCCTCTTATTTTCTCGCCGCTGAAAAGGCTTGATTTCTCAAATATTACGGCTTGCGCCGTTAGGACGGCCATCCAAAAAAACATTTCGATAATAGCGATGCACACAAACTACGACAAAACGCATCTAAACGAATATTTCGCGACTAAAATAATGGGTTTTGAATCCGTATCGAAAGAGGATTTCGTAATATACGCCGACGTCGATTGTTCATTCGGCGAGCTGGCCTCTCTCGTAAAAACAAAAGTCGGGCTACAAAATCTAAACTGTGTAGAAAAAGAGGGCAAAATAAAGAGGGTAGCCGTGGTTACGGGCAGCGGCGCGTCGTTTTTGCCGAAAATAAAAGCCGACTGCCTGATTACGGGCGACGTCAAATATCACGACGCAATTTTCGCCATGGAGAAAAATATCGGAGTTATAGACGCTACGCACTATGCTTCCGAGGCCGTATTTTGCGACTCTATAGTCGAAAATTTGAAAATTTTGCCTATAAAAGCTATAATTACGAATTCAAAAAACCCGCTTAAAAATTTTTAAGATACAAAAACCCTCAAGGAAATACGATTTATGAACCAAGAGCTTAGAAAAATAATAGAGCTTGCGAAGATCGATTCGGAGATAGATTCATTCGGCCCAAAAGAAGAGTCTCTAAAATCGGAACTTAACAAGCTAGTAGAGAAATCAAACGGTATAAAAGCCAAAATCGAAGAGCTAAACGATGAAGCAAAAGAGTGCAAGTTCAAGTCGAACAAGCATGACGCGCACCTAAAAGAGCTTTCCGCGAAATTGGCCGACATATCAAAAAAATCGTCTACGCTTAAAACGGAGAGAGAGATTAAGGCTATCCAGATAGAAGAAGAGATAGCCAGAGAGCAGGTTGCTTTCGCTAACGAAGAGATTGCTAGACTTGAAGCGGTTGAGCATGCTAAAAAAGACGAGGCGAAAAAGCTTGAAGAGTCTCTTGTGGAGATAGCCGAGCAGATAAAGAGCTTTGAGGCGTCGCTTGCGGGAGATCTTAAAAACCTTGAAGAGTCCAAAAAAGACGTGTATGCTAAAAAAGATAAGCTGGTATTCGAGATAAACCCGAAAGTGTATTCTTTCTACCAAAAAATCAAAAGATGGGCCGGCTCTTCTACGGTTGTTCCGGTTGTCGGCAAGGCTTGCAGCGGATGCAACATCCAAGTTACGGATAACGATTATAGAAAGGTTATCAGAAGCGAAGAGATAATGACATGCTCAAACTGCGGAAGAATTCTTTATCTTGACGAGACGGAGGCCGAAAACGGCTAACCAAAACAGGCTCGGCATTTACGCCGGGCTTTTTATATATTATATTTTTGCGTCCCTGCTATATCTGGTTTCAATCCCCTTTTTGCTATACCTGTCGACAAAAGAAAAATACAAAAAATCAATTCCGGCGAGATTTTTCCCGCTCAATAACAGGCCGCTTGATTTAGCCGATGTTTGGTTCCACTCTTGCTCGCTCGGCGAGACGAAGGCCGTTATGCCCCTTGCGAAAAGATTTGAAAGTTTCGGATTTAGCGTAATTACGCAGACCGGGTTTGACGAGGCTTCAAGGAGCGTTGAAAATAGCAGATTTTTGCCGTATGAGATTTTCTTGCCTTTTTGGAGCAGAGACCACAAGCTTCTGGTCGTAATGGAAGCGGAGCTTTGGCCTCTTCTTTTCGCTTCGGCGAAGATGAGAGGGGCAAAAACCGCCCTTATCAACGCCAGAATTAGCGACAAATCGTTTCCAAAATATAAAAAATTCTCCTATTTTTATAGGATGCTTTTTTATTTCGTAGACGCCGTATTCGCCCAAACCGATATCGACAAGAGAAGGCTTGAGGAGCTCGGGGCAAAAAACGTGGCCGTTGTAGGCAATATCAAGCAGTTTGTCGGAGGGTATGAGCTTTTGGATCTCCCTGCTGACGAGCGCAAGAATTTTATCGCAGCAAGTACGCATGAAGGGGAAGAGGAGCTTATGGTGAACTCTTTTGCGGACGCCGGTCTTTTGAAGAAAGAGAGGCTTATCGTGGTGCCTAGACATCCAGAGAGATTTGCCGCCGTATCGTCGATGCTGGAGAAGTTCGCCGCAGAGCGCTCCCTTAGTTTTTCAAAGTTTAGCGAAGAGAGGTCGCTTTTTGCCGATATAGTGCTTGTCGATAAGATAGGCGAACTAGTAAACGTCTATTCAAAAAGCTATCTTGTAGTACTAGGCGGCGCTTTTGCCGATATCGGCGGGCACAATCCGTTGGAACCAGCTTATTTTGGCGCTAAACTTATAAGCGGTACGCACGTATTCAACCAAAAAGCCTCCTTTGAGAAGGTTAAAAACGCGTATTTTTGCGTAGCATCGGAGCTTACTTCGTTGCTTGCGAGCCACGATTCGCTTTTGAAAAGCGAAATCGTAAATCTCGAAGACTCGATAGGAATGACACAAAAGGGACTTCTTGCCTTACTTGAAGATTGACGGCGGTTTTTTGGAGCTTACGATAAAGGTAGTTCCGAACGCCAAAAAGAGCGAAATATCCGGCGTGGAAAACGACGTGCTAAAGATAAGGCTCGCCGCGCAACCGATAGAGGGCAGGGCAAACGAGGAGCTTGTCGCCTTTTTTTCGAAAGGCTTCAAGATAGCCAAAAGCGATATACATATAATAAGCGGCGAACTGGGGCGAAATAAAAGAGTCAGATTGCCCAAAAATGATAAACTACTAGAAATTTTAAAGGCTTTAACAAAGTGAAAAAAACAGAACAAAAAAAAGAGAGCAGGGCGCAAGGCAGAAAGCCTGATGTCAGAGCTCAGGGCCGGGCTGCTTCGGGTATAAGAGACGATAGAAGAAGGGTCGGCGCAAAGCCGCCGCGCCAAGAGGCCAAAAAACCGGAAAAAACCGTCGAGACGGAGTCTCAGACAAGATATAGCGGTCAGACGGACAAGGCCTACAATATTCTCGCGAAGCAGCTAAAGATTTCAGGCGGCAAAGCAAAGGATATGATAGACAGGGGTCTTGTGTACAGCAGAGGCAAAAAGCTGATGATAGCGAGGGCTCTGATGCCGATAGAGACTGAATTCAAAGTCGAGAAGCTGCAAAAACCGAGGACGATATTTGAAAATAAAGAGATGATAGTCGTCGACAAGCCTCCTTTTATGTCTAGCGACGAAGTGGCTGACGCCGTAGGCGCCACCCTTGTGCATAGGCTGGACAAGGAGACCAGCGGAGTGCTTATACTTGCCAAAAACGAAGAGTATCTCAAAAAAGCGCTTGACGCTTTCAAAAAAAGAGAGGTGTACAAGGAGTACGTAGCGATAGTTCAAGGCGTGCTTGCCGAGGGCGGCGTCGTAGACGTGCCGCTGCTCATCAAAAAAGGCACTACGGCAAAAGCTACCGTCGATAAGAAATTCGGTAAAAGCGCAAAGACGATATACGAACCGCTTGAGATGGTCGCCAAAAAAACAAAGCTAAAAGTCGTAATAGAGACGGGCAGGACCCATCAGATAAGGGCGCATATGAAGTTTCTAAAACACCCTATACTCGGCGACGTAATGTACGGCGGCAGCGAGGCCAAGAGGATAATGCTGCACTCTAAAACCATTAGGCTTTTGGGGCAAGAGTTTACGGCGGAAGAGCCGAAAGATTTTATACTTAGGGAGTGACGGCTCTTTAAGAAAATTTTAACTAAAATTTCACCCTTAAAATATTTTTATAATTTATAAACTTGAATTAGGATAACAGATTTGTTTGCCACTCTAACAGACTCCTTTAGAAGCGCGATCAATAAAATAAGATTTTCGGACGATGAAAAGTCCCTTAAAAAAGCTATAGAAGAGCTTAAAAAATCGCTTTTAAAGTCGGACGTACATTATAAGGTTACAAAAGAACTTCTACATAAGGTAGAGGTTGATACGAAGCTGGCCGGTATCGGCAAGCAAGCCTTCATGGACGCCTTGAAAAAGAACTTGCTGGAAATTTTGAGCGTCGAAGGGAACCAAGGCTTCGTATACGCGCCAAAATCCCCGACCGTAATACTTATGGCCGGCTTGCAGGGTTCGGGTAAAACAACTACGACAGCCAAGCTTGCAAACTTCCTAAAGCAAAAAAATAAAAAAGTATTGATGTCCGCATGCGACCTGCAAAGGGCTGCGGCGGTAGAACAGCTAAAACAGCTGGGTGCGCAAATCGAGGTGGACGTATATTTCGAGGACGGCGAGCAAAATCCCGTCAAAGTTGCGAAGGGCGCTCTGGAGAAGGCGAAAAAAGAGTTTTACGACGTGCTTCTCGTTGACTCCGCCGGACGTTTGGCGATTGACGAAGCCCTCATGAGCGAGCTAAAAGAGGTAAAAAGGGCGATTGAGCCTTTCGAGACATTCTACGTGGCGGATTCCCTTTCCGGTCAAGACGGCGTAAGAAGTGCCGAGGGCTTTAACGCTCAAATAGGAATCGACGGCGTCATACTCTCAAAATTCGACGGCGACAGCAAGGGTGGCGTTGCTCTTGGTATCGCAAGTCAAATAGGCGTTCCTCTTAGATTTATCGGTATGGGCGAAAAACCCGCCGATCTAGAGGCTTTCATCCCTGATAGGATAGTTTCCCGTCTGATGGGCGCTGGCGACGTCGAGTCTTTGGCGGAGAAGGTTTCGACGGTAATAGACGCCGAAAAAGCCAAAGATATAACCAAGAAGATTAAGAAAGGACAATTCAACTTCAACGACTTCTTGGAGCAGGTCGAGAGCATGAAGAAGCTGGGAAGCATGAAAAACCTTATCGGTATGATTCCAGGTATGGGCGCTATGGCGAATCAGCTAAAAGACGTCGACCTTGACAACTCGGCCGAGATAAAAAAAATAAAAGCTTTGGTAAACTCTATGACTCCAAAAGAGAGAGAAAATCCGGACCTTCTTAATAATGCAAGGAAAAGAAGAATCGCAACTGGATGCGGGCTTAACCAAAACGAAGTAAACAGATTGTTTAAGCAGTTCGAAAACGCGCAGAAAATGGCCAAGAAGTTTTCATCCAAGAGCGGCATGAAGGATCTGATGAATCTTATGAATCAGCAGAAGTTGCACGGCATGAGATAAATGTCTACAAATGGGCTTTTAAAATAAGAGCCTATTTTTTGGCATTTTAACAACAATATATTAGGAGAATTTAATGGCAACAGTTATTAGACTTACCAGACTTGGAAGAACAAAAAAACCTTTCTACAGAATAGTAGTAACGGATAGCAGAAAAAAAAGAGACGG
>CAZMPN010000031.1:0-10696 GCA_964568395.1 uncultured Helicobacter sp.
GCTTAGGCTAAAGGTCGCGCAAAGCATGGTCCAAGGCGCACTGAACAGAAAAGAGTCCATCGGCGCTCACTATATCACTAACGAGGAAGGCTAACAATGAAAGACGTACCTATTATAGTTTTTGACTTTGGCTCGCAATATACGCAGCTAATCGCAAGAAGACTGAGAGAGGAGGGGGTGTACTGTGAAATAGTGCCTTACTCTGAAAATCTCGAAGCCGTAAAAGCCAAAAATCCAAAAGGTCTCATACTCTCGGGCGGGCCGGCTAGCGTATATGAGGAAGACGCCTATATGGTAGACAAGGGCGTCTTTGATATGGGGCTCCCGATCCTCGGCATCTGCTACGGTATGCAGCTGATTACGCATGTATTCGGCGGCGAAGTAGTCAGAGCAGACCATCACGAGTACGGCAAAGCAAAAATAATATTTGACGACGTTCACGGTTCCGTTAGCCCTCTATTCAAAGATATAGAGTCAAACCATACGGTATGGATGAGCCACGCCGACAAGGTAACTAGACTGCCTGAAGGTTTCGTGAGAATAGGCCACACCGATAATGCCGAGTTTGCGGCTATAGCAAACGACGAGAAAAAACTATACGCGCTTCAGTTCCATCCGGAGGTCGCCCACTCTGAGTTTGGCCATAAGATGCTAAAGAACTTCGCAAAACATATCTGCGGGCTCGAGAGCACATGGAATATGGGGCATTTCGCAAAAGAGCAGATAGAAAAAATAAGAGCGAAAGTCGGTAACGACAAGGTGCTTTGCGCGGTATCGGGCGGCGTCGACAGTATGGTTACGGCCGCGCTTCTTGTCGAAGCGATAGGCGACAAACTAGTGCCAGTATTCGTCAACAACGGCGTACTGAGGGCAAACGAAGTAGCTCAGGTGCAAGATATATTCAAGCACTCAATCAAAAGAGAGCTTATAACCGTAGATGCGGAGGAGCTATTTCTGGGCCGTCTAAAAGGCGTCACAGAACCGGAGGCGAAGAGAAAGATAATAGGCCATACTTTTATCGAGATTTTCGAGGCGGAGGCAAAAAAACACGCGGACTGCAAATACTTGGCGCAAGGCACATTGTATCCTGACGTTATCGAGTCGGTAAGCGTAAAAGGGCCTTCCAAGACAATCAAATCCCACCATAACGTAGGCGGTCTGCCTGATTGGATGAAGTTTGAGCTGATAGAGCCTCTACGTGAGCTATTCAAAGACGAGGTGCGAAAACTTGGGTTAGAGCTTGGGCTTCCATCATACGCCGTAGACAGACACCCGTTCCCTGGTCCGGGCCTTGCTATCCGCATAATGGGCGAGGTGAACAAGCCAAGCCTTGAAATACTGCGAAAAGCCGACGTCATCATGATAGACGAGCTAAGGGCTTCCGGCTATTACGGTAAGGTATGGCAGGCGTTCTGCGTGCTTCTAAACGTACAAAGCGTCGGCGTCATGGGCGACAACAGAACTTACGAAAACACGGTATGCATCAGAACGGTTGAGAGCACGGACGGTATGACGGCGGTATTCGGCAGGCTCCCATATGAACTCTTGGAGAGAATGAGCAGCAGGATAATAAACGAAGTGGACGGTATCAACCGCGTCGTGTACGACATATCCTCCAAGCCGCCTGCGACTATCGAGTGGGAATAAGAAGGCGTGGAACCTCCGGTATATATCCTCTCCTCGGTTAAAATCGAGGGGGCGAGGAGCCTTCCTGTCATCAAGACGGAGTTTGTCGATGCGGATGTAGACATAGACGAGTTTGACGTGCTTATCTTTACCTCCAAAAACGGCGTTTTGGGGCTCGATAGGCTCGGCGTCGACTGGAGAAGAAAGCCGTCCATAGCTATAGGCGAGGCTACGGCGTCCGCCATAGAGAAGCTAAAAGGCAGGGTTTCGTTTGTTCCGGACGAGGCCTACGGTGACGAATTGGCGCAAGAGATTACGAAGAGATATAGATTTTTGAAATTTTTGTATCCGAGAGCCGAGACGATAGTCTCGAATCTGCCTGAAATTTTGCGTGCGAGAGGCGCCGATATTACCGAGAAAATCGTATATAAGACGGTATGCAACGCAAATGGCCTGACGCCTCCTGAGGCAGGAGCGGCTATCGTATTCTCGTCCCCGTCGACGATTAAGTGTTTTTTTGAAAAATTCGGTTGGAACGAGAGCTATAAATGCGTAGCGATAGGCAAGACTACCGCGGCCGCAATAGATTTCTGCAAAGAGGTTTATATATCGCCAAAACAGACGCTTGAAGCCGCCGTGGATTTTGCTAAAAAATTAAGCTAAACTAACCTACAATTATCTTCTCTTTCCTGGACGGAGCGCTATCCGTAACATTTTGGGTCCGATGCTAATAGCTTTAAGACCGTTTAGATTCCGCCGGTGCGTCGGTGGCCTTGCTTGAGGACCTGGTCCGAGAGGTTGCCGCCTAAAGGTTGGACATAGGTCTTGTTTTGACTTTGGAGGACCAAAGTCTCTAACGAGAACGCCCGTCCGGGTTTTTGCCTCAAAACTTTTCCCAAGGACTTAAATGAACGTTTTAATCGTCGGCAACGGCGCAAGAGAATACTCGATAGCCCTAGCTCTTAAAAAAAGCAGTAAATTAAATAAACTATACTTTGCGCCTGGCAACGGAGCCACGTCCGAGCTTGGCGAAAACATATCGGTAGCCGATTATGAAGGGCTTGCCAATTTTGCTAAAAAAAACCAGATAGATTTGACGATAGTAGGGCCGGAAGCGCCTTTGTCGTCAGGTATCGTCGACGTATTCAAAAAGCACTCCCTTAAAATATTCGGCCCGTCAAAAAAAGCCGCAAAATTGGAATCCTCCAAGGCTTTTATGAAAAATGTTTTGGCCAAACACGGAATTCCTACCGCAAAATATATAGAGACAACGAGCGAAGCGGAAGCATTCGCTTTCATAGACGCCCTTGAGGGTACGGTCGTCGTTAAGGCCGACGGTCTTTGCGCCGGCAAAGGCGTCATTATCTGCGACACGAAAGAGGAGGCCAAAGAGGCCGCAAAGGATATGCTAAACGGAGATAGTTTCGGGGACGCCGGCAAAAAAGTGGTTATAGAAGAGTTTTTGGACGGCTTCGAACTCTCCGTTTTTGCCCTATCTGACGGCAAGAACTATCGAGTGCTTCCAGCCGCACAAGACCATAAGAGGCTAAAAGACGGTAACGAAGGGCCAAATACGGGCGGAATGGGCGCATATGCTCCTACGCCGCTTTGCACGCCTGAGATTATGGAAAAAATAGAAAAAAATATCATAGCCCCAACCGTAAAGGCTATGGAGGCGGAGGGGTGCCCTTTCGAAGGGGTGCTTTTTGCCGGGATTATGGTCGTAAATAATGAGCCTTATACGCTGGAATTCAACGTAAGATTCGGCGATCCAGAGTGCGAAGTGCTGATGCCGCTAATAAGCAGCGACGTGCTGGAGCTATTTGACGCATGCGCTGGCGGAGAAGTCGAGAGCCTGAAGTTTTCGATGTCGGGCAGATATGCGGTAGGCGTCGTTGCGGCAAGCAGGGACTACCCATATTCAAACGCAGCGCCGGTAAAAATCAGTGTTGACGAGGCGGCGCTTGCCTCGCTATCGGCGCTTGGGCATATATCGTACGCCGGAGTAGAGAGAAAGGAAGACGGTCTATACGCCAACGCAGGCAGAATACTTGTAGCGGTCGGTATCGCCGACGATATAAAAACGGCGCAGCAAAACGCCTACAAGATAATGTCCACGGTCAAATTTGACGGAATGCAGTATAGAAAAGATATCGCTTATCAGGTAGTAGGGGCTTAATGCAAAACGATTTGGAGTATAGGCTGTTTAAAGAGGAGATTCGCCTGGCGCCTATTTCTAAAAGGGCTTTCGCTTTTATAATCGATAAAATCCTGCTCTCTTTGATAGTATTCGCCGCTATGGGCGATAAATTCGAAGGCAAGACGCTGGAAGGGGTAATAAACGCCCTAAACCAGACCATAGTCTTTACCACGCTCGTAGAGATAACATACCAAGCTGTTTTTACAAAGTTATACGGCGCGACGCTTGGTAAGATGCTTTTGAAGATAAGGGTCATAGACTCCAATACGATGGATAATCCGCAGTTTCCGGCCTCTTTACTTAGGGGCTCCGTCAGATTCCTTGGCGAAGCCCTTTTTTATATCGGGTTTGTATGGGCGTTTTTTGACCCGTTTAGGCAGGGGTGGCACGATAAATTCGCAAAAACATTGGTCATAGATGTCGCTCCTTAAAAAAACACTCCTAATCTCGGCGGCGCTCGCCTCCTTATTGCACGGTGAAGAGCAGATAGAGATAGTCGCAAAAAACGTAGAACACGAAGAGAATATAGTTACTGCGACGGGCGAGGCCGTAGCGGTAGGCGAGGGTTATTTTATACGCGCCGATAAGCTTATATACCACAAAGAAAACTCTATGGTGGAGGGGTTTGGCAATATTTTTATCCTTAAGGACTCCTCCGTTTATAGCGTCTCCGATTATGTCAAGTTTTATCTGGACGATAAGCGCGGATATTTTGATAAGTTCTTCTTCCAAAATAGCGGCGACGGCGTATGGGTGTCGTCAAAAGAGGCGAATTCCAAGGATAAAATATATTCGGTAAAAGGAGCCGTAAGCTCAAGCTGCAATCCGTCAAATCCGGACTGGTTTTTGGACTACAGCAAGGGCGAGTTCGACTCCGAATCCAAGGTGATGACCCTTAAAAATACCACCTTGTACCTCAAAAGCGTGCCGATACTCTATACTCCCTATTTTTCTTTTTCGACAGATAAGACAAGGCGAAGCGGACTTTTGAAGCCGGATATAGGCATCAAAGGCAACGAGGGCTTTATCTATATGCAGCCGTATTACTATGTGACAAATCCGGATTCGGCGTGGGATATGGAGCTGACCCCCCAGATAAGAACAAAAAGGGGATATGGGGTAAACGACACGATAAGGTTCGTCGACTCCAAATATTCGAGAGGTTATATCAGGGGTGGCTATTTCAAGGACAATAAGAGTTTTACCGACCAGTATAGCCTAAAATACGGCTCCCACTACGGAGTAACGCTGTTTTATGATAGGGAGAAACTATTTTCCAGCGAGGATAAAACCAAAGAGCAAGAAGACGGCCTATATGTAAATCTCAACTATCTAAACGACATAGACTATATCAACCTGCAAAATAGGGACAATCTAAGAGAGAATAATATCGACAAGATCAGCTCGTCGAAAATAAACTACTATTTCGAGCAAAAGAACAACTATTTCGGCGCCTACATGAAGTACTATATAGATACCTCTAAGACTTCAAACGACGATACTGTGCAGGAGTATCCAAAGCTCCAATACCACAGGAATACGGAAAGCCTCTTATTTGACAATCTTCTCTACTCTTTTGACGTCAAAAGCACCAGGTTTGACAGAAGAACAGGGTTAAACGCGCTTCAAAATCAGGCCGTTCTCCCGATTTCATACACGATGCACTTTTTCGACGATTTTTTAGGTGTTAGCCTGATGGAGCATCTATATGCGAATAAGGTAGGTTTTTCAAATAAAAACAGCCTCGATATAAAAGACTACTCGTTCTATAGCAATACGCACAAACTAAAACTATTTACGAACCTGGTGAAGCCATATGAAAACTTCATACACTCCGTCGATTTCGAATATCTCTATACGAGACCGGGGGCAAAGACGGAGAGCAACTATCCAGGCTACAAGGATGAGCTTATTACGCTGGTAACAAGCAGCTCGGAGGTCGAGAACAGTTCTTTTAGGCTTGCCCAGTTTTTTTATGACAACAAAGGCGGGCTAAAGCTGAGCCATAGGCTAAATCAGATTTTCTACCATGACTCGTCAAGGGTTGATTATAGGTATGGCGACCTTGAGAACGAGGTTACGTATTACGTCAATAAGTATTTGAGACTATCGACCGATATTTTTTACTCGCATCAGAACAACATAGTGTCGTCGGCGACGTCAAGTATCGCTTATGACGATAAAGATACGATGCTAACGTTGTCGCACGTGTATAAAGATCTGATGACGGCCGCCGGAAAAGACAGGGGAAGCTATTTTACGCTCGGCGCGTCAAAAAAACTAGATCATAAATATACGGCGTTTGGAAGCTATGAGTTTGACGAGTACAAAAGGGAGACAAGGGCATGGAGCCTCGGTCTCAATATGAAAAAACAGTGCTTTAGCTACGCCGTTAGCCTTAAAAACGAGATTATCCCGATACTTACAAGCACAAGTTCCGGTTCAATTAAAAACTATATAATATATTTCAGTATCAATCTTATACCGCTTGGCGGACTTAACCAAACATACTCTATAAGTACTACAAAATGAGGTTGCAATAGATGAAGGCCGAAGCAAAAGTAGGTTTATTCGTTCTGGTCGGGCTTGTTTCGCTATTTTTGCTTAGCATACAAGTTAGCAGGCTGACGAATTTTACGAAAGACGGATATAGGCTATACGCATATTTTGAAAACCTATCGGGGCTAGACGCTAACGCCAAAGTAAAGATAGGCGGCGTCGACGTCGGCTTCGTAAAGGAAAAGATGCTTGACGGCGGAAAACCGAAGGTCGAGATGCTTATATACGGGGACGTAAAAGTGCCTACCGATTCGGTTGTTATGCTCGGCCAAGATTCGCTTCTTGGTACTAAGTTCGTGGAGATAAAACAAGGTATTTCGCCGGCGTACTTGAACGACGGGCAGCTCATACAAAGAGAGATTAGGTATGCCAACTTCGCCGAGACCGCTACCAGCATCAACGACGCGGCAAACGAGCTGAAACTGTTTGTAAAAGAGCTAAGGGGGACGCTAGATCCAAGCTCCAGACAGAACATCCAAGACGCTATTTTAAATTTCAAAATGATGGCCGCCAGCGTAAACTCTGCGGCGAACGAGTTTAAAACTACAGGTAGCACGATAAATGAGAGGCTTCCTAGGATTATGGCCCAAATCGACGACCTATCCAGGGAGTTTGCCGTTGCTGGAAAAGACGTAAATAAAAAACTTCCTGAGATAATGGATAGGTTTGCTGCGATAGAAAAAGACCTGCAAGAGGTCATAAAAGACAATAAGCAGCCGCTTAATAGCGCCCTAAAATCGGTGGATACCTTCTTTTCAAACGGCAACGATACCCTTCAAAAACTCGACAAATACGTCTCAAAGGGGATGAATAGTTCCCTTGAGGTCTCATTGAGGGGCGAATATATGGGCAAGGACGGCTACACAAAAGGATATTTCGGAGCCGACTACTCTCCTGCGCCGACCAAACACTATCTTATCGATGTGATATCTACGCGCGACAACTCTACCATGGATGCAAATAGAAAATTTATAGAACCTGAAAAACACTCCACCAGTAAGACGTACGTCTCCGCGCAGTTCGGGAAGAGATTTGGCAATACGATGGTTAGAGGCGGCGTAATCGAGTCTACCGGAGGCGTAGGCGTTGACTATTTCGCCAATAAGGATAAGTTGAAAATATCGGCCGAAGTTTACGACTTTGGCGCCCAAAACGACGTAAGGGGCGATAAGGCACATGCGAAAGCCAGCGTAAGATATAGGCTGCTTAAGCATGTAGATTTGATAGCCGGATATGACAACTTCCTAAACCATAAAGCCGCAAACGTGTTTGGAGGAGTAGGCGTAACGTTCGTCGACGACGACCTTAAGTATATAGTCGGAAGCGGGGCTTCTAGTTTTGTAAAATGAGTTTTTTTGAGGAGTTAACGGAAGCCAGGGAATTTATGAAGCTGCCGCCTCTTATTACCTCAAAAGAGCTCAAAAAAAGATACAGGGAGCTGTCAAAATCGATGCATCCGGACCGCGGCGGAAGCGAAACGGATATGCAAAGATTATCCGTCAGCTACAAGCTTTTGGCGGGCTATATGGAAAACTATAGGTTCAAGCTTGACGAAGAAGAGGTTGCGGGACAGTTTCCGTATGAAGATTATAAAAAAAGATTTAGATTTTAAAAAGGTTGTATGATGAGTTTTTCGCGAATAGTTACCAGTGCATTTGGCAAAGAGGAGGTTTTTGAAACCGGAAAGATGGCCAAGTTCGCCGACGGGGCAATAAATTTCCAAAGCGGCAAAAGCGTCATCCTTTCGACTGTGGTAAGCGAAAGGGAGACGAAAGACGAAGATTTCCTGCCTCTAACCGTTCAGTATATAGAAAAAAGTTATGCGGCCGGCAAAATCCCAGGCGGCTTCATAAAAAGAGAGAGTAAGCCAAGCGATTTTGAGACGCTGACATCCAGACTGATAGATAGAAGCATTAGACCTCTTTTCCCCAAAGGCTACAACTATCAGACGCAACTGACCGTAACCGTCCTGAGCTGCGATCCCGAGGCCGATTTGCAGGTTTTGGCTCTGAATGCCGCCGCCGCGAGCGTTTATATCTCAGATTTGCCGGTTGAAAAGCTTGTGCTTGGCGTAAGAGTCGGCAAGATAGACGGAAAACTGGTGCTAAACCCGACAATCGCCGATTTAAACGAAAACAGTACTCTCGATCTATTTATCGCAGGTACCGACGAAGAGATACTCATGATAGAGATGAGGGCTATAGGGAGCGAGAATATAGAAGTGGCTTCGCTTCAACCTGTTATGCCTTTTCTTGATATAGGTCTAAATAGTGAGATAGTCGAAGAGTTTAAAGCGAACGAAATAAGCGAAGAAGAGCTGCTAGAAGCCATTAGGTTTGCTTCCGATGCGATCAAAGCGGCAAGCCTGGATTTGGCTCCAAAACTAAAAGCGATAAAAAAACCTACAAGGGATTACGACCTAAAGACAATAATCCAAGACGACAGGCTAATAGAGCATATCAAAAACTTCTATACGTCAAAGCTGGAAGACGCCATCGGCGAGCTTAGCAAATCCGAAAGAAGCAACGCGATAAAGAGCGTAATAGACCAGATAGTCGCCGACCCTTTCGTGCAAGAGTTCGGATACGACGAAGAGCTTGTTGCGTTTAGCGCAGAGAAAATAAAAAGAGAGATACTAAGGGGGCTGATACTTCATAAGCATCAAAGACCTGATGGACGACGTCTGAATGAAGTAAGGCCGATTAGCATAGATACAAATATACTTCCTATGGCTCACGGCTCCTGCCTGTTTACCAGGGGTCAAACCCAGGCGCTTGCGGTCACGACGCTTGGAAGCGATATGGACAAACAATCTTTTGAAAATCTAACAGACAAAGGCTCTCAAGCCGAGAGATTTATGCTCCACTACAACTTCCCTGGATTTTCGGTCGGCGAAGCAAGTAGGGTCGGCGCTCCAGGTAGACGCGAGCTTGGGCACGGCAATCTGGCCAAAAGGGCGATAGAGTGCCTAATACCGAAAAGCTATGAGCCGATCGTGAGAGTCGTTTCCGAGATATTGGAGTCAAACGGCTCCTCTTCTATGGCTACGGTGTGCGCCGGAATACTCTCTATGAAGGCCGCCGACGTGCCCGTACTAAAACTTGCGGCCGGTATAGCCATGGGGCTTGTAAAAGAGGATGATAAATACGTAATACTTAGCGACATAATAGGGTTGGAGGATTTTGACGGCGATATGGACTTCAAGGTGGCCGGAACAAGAGACGGCGTAACGGCGCTTCAGATGGATATTAAGCTCGGCGGTCTTGACTTTGAGCTTTTAAGGGCCGCTCTTATGCAGGCAAAAGAGGGTAGGGAGCATATCCTAGGCATCATGGAAAAGGCGGCCGAGGATATAAAAATAAACGAATCCGTGCTCCCTAGCACAGAGATATTCCATATCGATACTGGCAAGATAGTCGATATCATAGGTCAAGCCGGCAAAACAATCAGGGAGATTATTGATAGGTTTGAAGTAGCCATAGATCTTGACAGAGAAAAAGGAAGAGTAAAAGTCGTAGGCAAGGACAAGTCAAAGGTTACCGGAGCGAAAGAGCATATCCTGACAATCGCGAAGCCTAAAGCTCCTGCAAAGGTGTTTGAGCTTATCGAACCGGGCACCGTAGTAAAAGGCAAAGTCAAAAAAATAGTCGATTTTGGCGCCTTTATAGAGCTTCCAAACGGCCAGGAGGGGCTAATGCATATCTCAAAGGTTATGGATAAGAGAATCAATAACGTCAGAGACCACCTAAGCGAAGGCGACGAAGTGGAGGTCAAAGTAATGGCGTCCGCTCAAAATAAGGTAGAGCTGGCGAATGCTAAGTTTTACTAGGCTATAATGCCGCCCGCAAAGGTGTTTAGTAGGGATACGCAAGCCGAACGGATCTATTGCAAAAATTTTTATGGAGACATGTAATGAAAAAAATCGTTCTTATGATTCTTGCTCTTGCTGCTGCCGCTTTCGCTGCTGACGGTGAAGTTGCAAATCAAACTCTTAAATCTGCTTCAATCATCGCTGCTGGCGTTGGTCTTGGTATCGCCGCTCTTGGTGGCGCTATCGGTATGGGTAACGCCGCTGCCGCAACAATCGCTGGTACGGCTAGAAACCCAGGTATGGGCGGCAAGCTTCTTACTACGATGTTTATCGCGCTTGCGATGATTGAAGCTCAAGTTATCTATACACTTGTTATCGCTCTTATCGCGCTTTACGCAAACCCTTTCCTAGGTTAATTAGCCTAAAAACTCCCGCTTCGGCGGGAGCTTCTTCTTTATTATGCGGTCGTGGTGGAATTGGTAGACACGCCATCTTGAGGG
>CAZMPN010000032.1:0-9706 GCA_964568395.1 uncultured Helicobacter sp.
TCGACGTCATCAGAAGCGATTTTAAGGATACTACGACAAAGATCATCTGGATAGCGCTGCTTATTTTCCTGCCGCTTCTTGGAGCGGTTATCTATCCTTTCGTAGGCAAGAGTACGAAAAAAGAGAAGGAACAAGAGTAGCCCCGTGCCTTTTCGTAGCATTTTTACCGCATACCGTCTGTCGCCGAACTTATTATGAGTTGACAAAATTTTTAATAAGATACAATGATTACATACTTAAACATTTTATTTCAAATTTGAAATATTATAATCGTATAAAAACAGTACACAAAAATCGGGCAATAGGCGTTTAGCAAATGGGAAACGGCGCGACACAAGGACAGGACAAAAAACAGGCGGAACTCGAAAAATACAAATCCGTCTTTGAGTGTATAGAGTACGGAATAGCGGTCTGCGACGCGGCAAACGATACGCTAGACCTTGTAAATCCGGCTTTTGCGAAAATCCACGGATATGAAAGAGACGAACTGACGGGTAGGCGCATATCCGATATCTTCGCCTGCACCTCGAAAGATGATATAGAGCACTGCACCGACATAGTATGTATGCTCGGCAGACACACGTTTGAGTCCGTGCACGCAAAAAAAGACGGTACAGAATTTCCGGTCGGCATCGAAGTGACGGCGCTCCGGGACGAAAACGGCGAGATAGTCTACAGGGTGGCGACTATCAGGGATTTGACCGAACAAAAAAAGAGCGAAGAGCAGATAGAGTATCTGGCTTACTACGACCAGCTAACCGGGCTGCCGAACAGGCTTTTATCTCAAGACAGGACCGAACAGGCGATATCGCACGCCAAAAGACTCGGAACGAAAATAGCGCTTCTGGCCGTAAACATCAATAACTTTAGGGCAATAAACGACTCTTTGGGGCATGAGTTTGGCGATCTGCTTCTAAAAGCGGCGTCAAAGAGACTAAAACAACACACCGCCGAAGCCGATACCGTCGGCAGGCACGGCGCCGACGAGTTTTTGGTGCTTATTACCGACATCAGGGAGCAGAGCGAGGCCGCAGAGATAGCCAAGAGGCTTTTGGCCTCGCTGGAAGCCCCTTTTGACATAGACCAAAACATGTTCTCCATATCATCATCCATAGGCATATCCATGTATCCGGACAACGGAAACGACTTTGAGACTATGCTAAAAAAAGCCGGCACGGCTCTGCGCAGGGCAAAAGAGGACGCTAAAAGCTCATACTGTTTTTTTGCCGAATGGATGGAAGAGGACGCCATAAAACACCTCAAAATGAGACACGAACTAAGAGAGGCTCTCGACAGAAACGAATTCGAGCTTCACTATCAGCCGCAGATAGATATGCTAACAAGCAAACTCGTAGGGGTAGAGGCTCTAGTCAGATGGAAGCACCCTCAAAAAGGGCTTCTCTCGCCGGCCGAATTCATACCGTCGGCGGAAGCAAACGGCATGATAGTACCGCTTGGCGAATGGGTGCTTAAAGAAGCGTGCAGACAGATGGCGCTATGGAGGAAGAAAGGGCTTCCAGGCATCGTAACCGCCGTCAATATATCCGCACTTCAGTTCAGGCGCGCGGACTTTGAGCATGCGATAATGAACACGCTTGCGGAATCCGGAATAAATCCGGCGCTTTTGGAGCTCGAATTAACCGAATCTGTACTAATAAAAGACGTAGAGAGTGTGCTATGGACGATAAAAAGGCTAAAATCATGCGGTCTAAAATTGTCCGTGGACGACTTTGGAACAGGATATTCGAGCCTCTCCTATCTAATAAAGGCTGGATATAGACAAGCTCAAAATAGACAAGTTTTTATCTCCGGACTCTCCAAAGACGGAGGCGATGCGGCGATAGTCAAAGCCATAATACAGATGGCGTCAAGCCTAAATCTAAAGACGATAGCCGAGGGAGTGGAAGACAGGAGCGCGCTGGAGTTCCTACGCGCCCAAGGATGCAACGAGGTGCAAGGCTACTACTTCTCAAAACCGCTAACTGCGGAGCACTTGGAGGCTTATATCGAAAATTTCCGATAGCTAATGAGATACTCTCTCCGCCCTCTCTTTTTTCTTATAGTCCTTGATATGCTTTTTGATCTGCTGCTTTAGCTCCTTTTTTAGCAGATTTTTGACGTGCTTTTTTACCATTCTTTTCATCTTGTTGCTCATATCAGACCCCTTTTTTAGAGATTTGACCATAATAGAACAATGGAACTTACCAAAATATTAAACTCTTCTACTCTCTTGTAAGCTTATCCCTCAAATTTTTCAGCTCCTTTCTGAAACCCTCGCTATCGCCGTAGTCGAAAAAGTTTTGGTATTTTGAGTGCATATGCCTCATGCTCTCGGCGTGCTTGATAGGACACCAGTACTGCTCGGTCCTTGCCGCCACCTCGGAGACGTAAGCTATAAGACCGTTAAAATAACTGCAATACATACAGTTTAGTTTTTCTATCGCATTTAGGTATTTTAGTTTGTGCCTATCGATGATTATATAATCCCTTCTGCGCACTTTCGCTATCTTATAGACGGGAAAGCAGACGGCCTGATAGATGCCGACGAACATGTCTAGAATTAGGGCCGGGAGTATGAGCGAATAGATGATGGGTGACGTGACGATATTCATTAGCGGCGCCTTGGCCAGATAGACGAAGACGTTTTCTATGTTTTTTCGGTGTTCCGCGAGGATCTGTTCCTTGAAGGCTATCTTTTTGCCCATATCACAGAAGAACTCTTCCCTTCTTTTTTGCACCTCCTCTTCCAGCTGCGCCTCAAGCGCCTTTATCTTCTCTATTATCTCGGATATCTTGTGTGTTTCCATACGGCTTCTTTGTAAATAATTTCTCTAACGTCGGCGCTTACTCTACCCAAAAAAAGTTTCAACGCCAAGCACAATAATTGAGCAGCGATAACGACAAAACCTCTTTTCAAACAGACTACAATCTATTTTTAAAAACAAGGATATAAAGATGGCGGTACTAATAACCGACGCTTGCATCAACTGCGACGCCTGCATAGACGAATGTCCAGCTACAGCTATTGTATCAAACAGTGATAGCGGCAGAGAGTATACCTACGTCAAGCCTGAGCTGTGCATAGAGTGCGTGGACGCCACGTCGCCAAAATGCGCCGATATATGCCCCACAAAGGGGGCTATAGCATGGGATATGCCGTATACGGCAGAGCATCTGGAGTATTTCAAAGACGGGCTGGAGAGCGGCGCATACGCCATCAGGACGCACAAAACAAAAGGGCTGATGCTGCCAAATGTATCGCCAAGGCCGTACAGGGAGAACATACCGATGGAGTATCGCGCGTCGCAGGAGAGCGTGGACGTGCGTGAGATGAATAGTATCATGCTTAGGAAAACGGCGGAGAATCTCTAGGGGATTAAGCTATAGGGGCTTTGTCTATGAGCGAGAGCGGCACATTGACGTCAAATATCTTGCCTCTTATATTCCCTATGCCAAAACTCTCCAACCTCGCCGTATGCTTGGCCAGGTATCGCTGCGCATTGGCTTCGTCGGCAAACAGATAGATGCCGCCGACCTCTTTCGTCTGGGCATTTTCGGTCCATATCTTCCATATCAGCCCCTCTTCCGCGGCTATATCCTCGGCAAGCCCCTTGAACGCTTCGGTCATCTCTTCGCCAAATGGCGCCTGCATCGGGAAGTCAACCTGCAACAGTTTCATTAAACGCCTTTTTTATTATTTCTTTTTGCCAAGGCCGATAATATAATCCGCCATCTGCCCAACGTCATATTTGACCCCTCTGTGCTCAAGCACTTTCTGATTGTCGGCCATTTTATCATGCCCGCCTTCTATGCCGCCTTTTTTAATATCTGCCAATTTCGTCACCAGCTCCTCTTTCGTTAGCTTGTTGAGAGCCGGAGCATCCGGAATTTTCGCATTGCCCTCGGCATGCTTTCCGTGACACTTGGCACATGTATTCGAGTACACTAAGCCGGACGAGGCATTTAGACTGGAGGCGACCCCGGCCACTACAAAACAGAGAGCCGCATACTTCGTAAAACTAGACATGGCGTAACTCCTTTTGATAATTTTGTGTTAGAGTCTATTACTATCGGATTTAAATATTGTTGAAATTTTATTTTTGAGGATTTTTGCGGATGATATACTGGTGGAGGCTAACGCACTCAAGGCGAACTTTTTGAAAAAGTACTGTCTTGAAGTTATTTTAAAAAAGTAAGCAATATTTAAGATTATAATAAAAATAAATAATTTTTAACTTTGACTTTTTTAATATCTATTGATACAATTCTCAGAATACTGCAATAGAGCAAATCAAACTAAATAATGGCTATTTAATGGAAAACAATCAAATAATAAAAGTCCCAGAAGCAACACTGATATTTTGGCTTATTAAGATACTTGCGACCACACTTGGAGAAACAGGTGGAGACGCCATATCAATGTCGTTAGGTTTTGGCTACCTATCAAGCACAATTATTTTTGCTGTTATGTTTATTGTCTTAGTAGCAATACAAATTAGAGCAACCTCATACAATCAATGGCTTTATTGGGCAACAATAATTGCCACGACAACAGTAGGAACAACTTTGGCTGATTTTTGCGACAGGTCGTTGGGGATTGGCTATACAGGCGGTTCTGCAATACTTATAGCACTTTTGCTTTCTTCGTTGTTTGTATGGTATAAATCGACCGGAACCGTTTCAATTCAAAGCATAACAACATATAAGGCTGAAATGTTCTACTGGGTTACAATTATGTTTTCTCAAACATTGGGAACAGCATTTGGAGACTGGCTTGCTGATACGGCAAACTTTGGTTATGTTAAAGCAGGAATGGTTTTTAGCAGTTTATTACTTGTGCTTGTTGTTATGTATTTTTTTACAAAAGTTTCAAGAACTTTTTTATTTTGGTCTGCCTTTATACTTACAAGACCACTCGGAGCTGTTGTTGGTGATTTTTTAGATAAGCCCGTTGCTAATGGTGGTTTGGAAATGAGTAGATTTGGAGCAACTGCTGTTTTGCTATTTGGAATTATGATCTTATTGACACTATTCAAGCAAAAAAAAGCAGAAACTCAGCATTAAATTATTTTCAAACGGCGATTAGCACATTAAACACCACATTTTTTTCAAAAATGGGTGTGCTTCGCAATGTGTCGCTACACGAAAAACAAAAAATCACCAAGCAACCAAACTCCAAGCTATAAGCCACAATCTATTCCAAACACTAACGCCCTTGCGGTTGTTTCCTCGTTTTACTTGTGTAAAACCGAGGTCTAAAAATACTACAAAAAATATTTCTGCTAAAAACAAGATTTTTTGTTTGATTAGTGCTAAACTCCATATGTTTTCAAAATAAGCCAAACTTTGAAAGCCCAATTTCTCCACCGAGCGACCATTACAATATAAGTCTCGGTGGTTGTTTTATATCTATAAAATGGAGTGCTCAGCAAATGGAAAAAGCAACCTGTATTCATATCATCACAACAACAAGCTTTTCTTTTTATCATAATGACAGAAGCAAGAAACCCTCATATGCTACTGGTGATAGTTGCGACAATGAGTTTGACCTAACAGCACAAGAGGCAACCGCAAAAGCATTAGAGCTTTACACAATGGCACAAATAAACTATATAGCCAGAACCAAACAGAAATTACAAGCAAAAAACACATTAGCCGAAGCGGTGATTGTCATAGACGATAGGCACACATTGACAGACATTCACGCAGTCGCCAAAATGGTTGAGGAAAAAACGGGCTACACGGCAATTCAATCAAGTATTCATAGAGACGAGCAAAAAAACCTACACGCACATATAGTATTTTTCACTTTGGACGAAAACGGCAAATCATTACAGCGTAAGAACTTCAACAATAAAACACTTATGAAAGAGCTACAAACCCAGACCGCAAATATTTTAGGTATGGCAAGGGGACAAAGCAAGGAAATCACAAAAGCCGAACACCTAAGCCACAAACAATACAAAGCAAGTTTAGCAGTAGCCCAAAAGCACAAAACCCAAGAACTCCAAAAATGGCACAACAGGCTAAAAGATAAGGTTGTCAATATCTTACAATCTACAAGCGATGCAATAAAGCGGTTTTTTCTATCTAACGAGTTTGAAAAGGTAGAAGCTGAAAACAACCAACTAAAACAAGACATTCGCCAAAGCACCCAAGTCATAAAGCAATCAAAGGCACAAGTCGAGCTGTTGGCAAACGAAGCCAATCTATACAAATTAAAACTGGCAGAAGAAAAAGCCAAGCACATCGAAAAAATCATATTGCCAGCAATGGAGCCAACAATTCAACTGCCAAAAACAGTTAGACAACGCACACTATAAATCAGCACAAAGGAAAAACCATGTCTAAAATCCATACTATATTATATGCCTTATTTTTCAGCAAAAAATGCGAGGAGTGCCAAGAAGCAACAGCCAGGGAACTTGAAAAAGTAAAAGAGCTTAACGATCTAATGTCAAATAGGAATGTGAGGCTTAAAAGTGAAAACGAAGCGTTAGAGAAGAAAATCAAAGATTTAGAGTTTGAGCTACTTGTAAAAACCTTGACGGAGCAAGGCGAAATCATAGACCATATTAAGGATATTGATGCCCGTAGGGTTACTGGCAAAATGGCGACAAAGGCGAATGTTAAAAATAGTCAGGTGAGTTTTTAAAAGAAGTGGGGAGATTTTATAGCAACACCTCAAAACAACCGATTAACCCACCTCTTATTTGAAACTCTAACTTTTTCCTTCTCTAATCTATGGGCTCGATAATCATCAGCCCGTTTGGTTAGCACCTCAATCATTTTTTCTTTCATTTGTGTATCTTGTTTGATTTGCTTGCCATAAACACCCCTATAAATATTGCGAAGCAGATAATAAAAGTTAAAATCGCATATGAGATTAAGCCGAGCAAAGGCATAGCAGTATAAAAAAGCAATCTGCAAAACCAGCCCTTTTTTATTGTTGGTTTCGCTTGCTACTTTTGCGAGCTTATAGGCTTGATTGTTTGCCCTGTTCATTCTCGTTTTAAACTCCTTGCTTACGATGTCCAAATCTTTCAAATAATAGGAATGTTCGGCATTTTTTGTATAGGTGGCTATGTCAGATTGCTTTGGGATAAACCTATCAACAATAGCCCCTTTGTGTGCGATTATCGCATAGGCTACCAAGTCATTCAAATAAGCAATCGTTTTTTCTTTGTCATTATGGGCAAAATCTACAATTTGCCAAATACACCTATAACCGATTTCGCCATATCGTTTAACATAGTTTGGCGGTGGCAGTTTCAAACTTTCAATATCTCCTTCAACCCAAAAACCTAAATACATACTTTTAACCTTTTTTTCATTTTTGGTTCATATTAGTATAGATTTTAAAAAAAATCTTGTTTTTTCGCTGATTTTTTCTAGAAAATTGGGGCAGACAGCCGCTTTTTCAATTTTTGCCCTGAACGCCCCCTTAAAAGGTTAGAACTTAGAATATAAGTTAATAGAAGAATAGAGACTATTGTATCGTGAGTAGAAGAACTATATATACTATAACCATATAGAGGGGGATAATATAGTTCAAATAATAGCAATAATATAAGAGATAAAAGTATCTAAAAATATTTTGTCGCATTTTTGTAATTTTTTTAAACTCATATGGCTAAAATGCAGAAAAATTGAACGAATGGCAGTTATAGATGCGAGAAGAAAAAACAATAACCGAATATATAGGCATTAACACGACAAAAAACCCAAAAAAGCCAGCAAAAAAAGTTTTGAGAGCCAAGCACAGCCAAGACACTTTGAAACTAAACGAAAAGGGCTTTTCGGCAATTTCCAAAATCTTAGCCCAAGAGATTGTTAAATGAAGACAGCAATAATCTACGCCAGAGTTAGCACCGACAAGGCAAGTGACAGAGACACACCAATTTCAAGCCAGATTTCAGAGTGCGAAAGATGGGCAGAGAGAAACCAAGTTGAAGTTTTGGTAGTATTCAAAGACGAAGGCATCAGCGGAACAAAAAACAGAGAGAAGCGAACAGGACTTAACGAGGCTTTATATTATGCCGAGAAAAACAAGGTTGATTACTTCTTGGTTTTTGACCTTTCAAGGTTTTCAAGACGACTTGAAAATACACTTGTCTATAAGTCGTTATTGGAAAAGTATGGAACGCAACTATATCCCGTATCGTCTCCATTGCCAGAAGACAACTTCACCGCCAAACTAATAACAGCCGTTCAGGGTGTTATGGACGAATACTATGTTGAGAAGACACGGCAAAATGTCAATCGAGGTCTAAAAGAAAACGCCAAGCTTGGTTTTTCAAGAGGTTCATTGCCTATTGGCTACAAAGGACAACGACAGCCAAACGGCAAATCGTTAATAGTCAAAGACGAAGAAGGTGGCAGAATCTACCTAATGGTTGTTGATTTGTTCTTGATACACGGCAAAGGCTCGGTTGAGATTGCCAAGATACTCAACCAAAGCAATTTTAAAAATGCCAAAGATAAACCCTTTAAGAAGAATGTAGTTTTAAAACTGCTAAAAAACAAAATCTACAAAGGTGAAATCGCACTTGATAGCGAAGACCCTGAAAGTGAAGTATTTGAGCATCCTCATTTGGCATATATTGAAAAAGACAAATGGAACGCAATACAGCAAGAACTGGAAAACAGGACAAAGGCAGTTTCGGAGAGTGCCGCACCAAGTATATTTGGCACATTGCTACAATGTGCTTGCGGCGGCACTATCAGAACAGACAGCACAAACAAAAATGGCAAACAGCACTATTACTATGCTTGTAAAAGCAGAGGTGGCGATAGTGTCGTAAAATGTAATCAAGAGAGATTTAGACAGGACTTAATAGACAAGTTTCTACTTGATGCAATTTTGGAAAAAGTATTCACAGACGAAGCATTGGCAGAGCTTGAAAAATACCTCAACATAGAACTTGATTATTACAGAGCGGAAGCCACAAAAGACAAGCCAGACCTAACCGCAAAAATAAACGACATACAGAGAAAGCTCGACAATCTATACAAAGCAATAGCCGACGGAGTTATTGAAGCCACCGACATAGCCACAATGCTAACAGACCTAAAACAAGAAAAAAAAGTTATTGAAAGACGGCTTGACACCATAGAGGAAAACATTGATATATCTTTTAGGCTTACATTAACGCAAGCAATGATTAAAGAGCTTGTGGAAAAAGTAAGAAGTGAGCAGAATGTAAATGTTTGTAGGCGACTAATGCGAAATATCATTGATAAGATAGTCGTAAAGGGTAAGACATTCAGTATTTATTATAGCGATAAGGTGATAATGCTTACAAATGGCGACAATGACCCAGACGACGATTTTGACGGTGGAAATGGTGGAAATAAAAACAGCCCGAACAACGGAAACAACGGGTCTGGAAGCGGTAAAAATCCAAAAAGTTCGTTAAGGGATGGTTTGGTGGAGGTGGGGGGAATCGAACCCCCGTCCAAAACCCTCATTATCCCAGCTTCTACATGCTTAGTACGATTGATTTGGTAGTCTTATCGGCGGGCGCAACCGCACAAGGCCGGACCCGACAAAACAGGCTAAAATCTCGCTAAAGTCGCCAGCCTCGAGCTTCCCTAGCTATCCGTCAAAGTATTATGCCTCTAAGCGGCCGGACGGCAAGGCCGAAAAGAGACACGCCCGTTATATTTTAACTTAGGCTGCTAGTGCAGCTGCAGGGCGGAAAGA
>CAZMPN010000033.1:0-7980 GCA_964568395.1 uncultured Helicobacter sp.
AATACGCAAAGAGCTTTTGATATACCGTGTCTAAGAGCTTCCGCTTGACCAGCTATACCGCCGCCGATTGTCGTAGCTTTGATGTCTACGCTTGTAGTTTGTTTTGTAGCTACTATCGGTTGAGCAACTTTCATTTTAAGCACTTCAAGACCGCCTAGCCAGCCGTCAAGGTCTTTGCCGTTTACTTCGATTTTGCCAGTTCCAGGAGTAAGCCATACTCTAGCAATAGCAGTTTTTCTTTTGCCTGTAGCGTAAATAATTTTTTTCGCCATTAGTTAGCCTTTAGTTGTGCTGTATGAGGATGCTCAGCGCCCTCGTACACTTTTAGTTTTTTTAGCATCGCTCTACCTAGAGTAGTCTTTGGAAGCATGCCTCTTGCCGCAAGTTTAAATAGTTTTTCAGGGTTTTTTTCGATTAGTTCGCCAAGCTTTTCGCTTTTTACGCCGCCGAAGTATCCTGTGTGTCTATGATAAACTTTTTGCTCTTTTTTGTTTGTTCCCGTGAATATCACGTCTTTAGCGTTTATAACGACTACATAGTCGCCGCAATCAACATTAGGTGTGAAAGACGGTTTGTGTTTGCCTCTAAGGATAGTAGCTATTTCAGTTACTATTCTACCGAAAGGTTTTGCGGAAGCGTCTATCAGTATCCAATCTCTTTTGACTTCGCTAGAATTTACCATTTTAGTGGTTTTCATAAAGCGTCCTTTTTTATAAGTGAGCCGGAATTGTAGTGTAGTTAAACTTAAAAATTGTTTAAATTAAGTATTATTTAAGCGCCCTGAAAACGCCCGCTTCTCTGTCTTTGTAGATTTCGTTGTGCGGCAGCACTATGGAGTGCATAGAGATATAGATGCCGTTTTGCGGCTTGGCCCGCAAGAAGCCGACGGCGCATGCGAAGTTGAAAATAGCTTCGTCTTTTTCTATGGAGTAAGGCTTCATGGCTCCGACAAGCACGACTTTTTTATCTTTGACGCTTTCACTCAAAACTTCGGCGGATTTGTCCATCGTATCGGTACCGTGCAAAATGATGACATTTTCCTCATCTGCACTCTTTACAGTATCTGCAAGTAGCACCCTATCGTCATTCGTCATATCGAGAGAGTCTTTGCCGATAATAGAGATCTCTCTTACGGCTAGATTTCCTCTCGCCAGAGAGTATATATTTCCGGCCACGCTTGGGCCAATATCCAGCTCTCCCGTTATTTCGTTATAGACTTTGTTGATAGTGCCGCCGGTCGAGATTATTAGGAGGTTCATTGTTAGTTTTTTGCCCATTGCTTAATTTGGCTAAATATTTCAACCGACTTTACAACAACATCATTATCTGTTTTAACATTACTAATGTCAAATTTAGGCACAGTGTAATCAACATTTTCTTGGTATTGTTTCCAATCCTTATCAAACTCAATTAAATAATCTTTGTTTTTAGAATGTATAGCCGTTATAATATTTACACCAGCCCTATATAGTGGTGTATATTTTGGATATTCGGCGTCGATAAATCCTTCAAATTTTGCTCTTACATCGCCGTAATTTTTAAGTCTTTCTTCAATGTCAATGTTGTTATAGTTTATCAACCCATCATCTTTAAATTTCAAAGCGCTAAAGTGCCCTTTTATATCTATTTTCAAGTTACTTAGGTCGGTGTTATTTGAGCCCATGTCATAAAATAATGAAACTAATTGCCTACCGACATTAAAAATGTGCCCAACTTTGATTTTTTCTGAGCCATCAATTTCTTTATGTAAAATTTGTACATTTATAAAATGCTTGCTGTTATCATAAATCAAATCGAATTTCCAGCTAACAATTAATACTACTCCCACAAAAATTGCTAACACTGGTCTATGTTTTAAAAAACTCAAATACCATGTAAAATTTTTTATATATTCCGGTGCATTATGGCTATTCCTAATGCTATTAATTAGTTGTGGATTTTCTCTTTTGTACAAGTCACTATTTTCAAGCATTATAATGATTCTGCAAACTTCCTTGAGTAAGGCGAGTTGTTTTTCAAAAAGAATATTCATAGCTTCAATAGAGTAAATTTGTATTTTATTTAATTCAATTACGGTCTTTGAGGAGTTATAAATATTTTCTAATTCTTTTATTCGTTCTTCATTGAAGCAATATTTTTTCAAATTGAAAACAACGGATGTCAATGTCGGATATGTAGAAAAATCATTATTAATTGAAACGAGAAGAAAATATGATTCTTGCGCAAACGCTCTTCCTGCAGCGTATACTTGTGTAAGTTTTTCACGATATTGCTGTTTTAAATTGTAAACGGACTCGAAATCTTCGCCATTTTTTAAATACGACCAATCTGCTTCATTTTCCTTAAATATTAAGCCAATATTATGCAGCGCAAATATCTCTTTTTCAACTTCCTTAAAATCAACCCTTACATTAAAACCATTTTCCAAATTACACCTCTAACTTTATCTTCCCCATAGCATAGTTATGCACAAGTGTCTGGATGGTTTTGATAGCCGACTTTTTCATCATCCGCAAGTGGAGCACTTGCCCATTCACCACTCTCGATTTCACCCAAAAGCTCTAATTCGTCATCTTCTAAGCATGTCTGTTTTTACTCATTTTGACAACGCTGCCGTTATTTTGCTTTTTAGTTCTGCCAATTCATCATTACAGATATCATAAATTATTTCGGCGTTAATATCTATATAGTGATGTGAGATAATCTCTCGTAGCTTCACGATATTGCTCCAGTATTCCGTGTCGTCATCAAGTATCTCTCGGTCTGTTTTGAGAATATTTTTGACCGCTTCGCCTATTGTTTGAAGTCGCATAGATATTGAATCGAGCTTTTCTAGTCCGTCGTCGTCTTTTAGAAAATCGCCCGAAGACTCGATAACTGCAAACCTTTTTTCTATAAGCGCTATGCTTGAGAGTATATACTCTAGTAGTTCTGTCGTATTTTTCTTATCCAAATACAACCTCTCTTTGGATATTTTGATACAGCGATTCTCTCATGTTTTTGTGGGGGTAGAACATATCTACTTTTTTGCCCAGCAGGCTCTCTAGCTTGTTCCACGCACCTGCGATATTGCGAAATTTTGGAGCGTCAAACTCTGCGTATATGTCGATGTCGCTGGACTCATCGGCGCATCCTTTGGCGTAGCTGCCGAAAATCCCTATTTTGCGGATACCATACTGCTCTTGCAACTCTTCACTATGCTCTTTTAGCAGCTGCAGGATTTGCTCTTTGTTGTTCACAGCCTGTTTTCCTCGTCGCAAACTATTTTATTTTATGCTATCAAGAAGCACCTTAGCAAGCTCCAACGCCTTGCCCCTATGCGAAATCTTGTTTTTTATCTCATCGTCCAGTTCGCCAAGGGTCTTGTCGAAGCCCTCCGGAATAAACATCGGGTCGTATCCGAAGCCTTTGTCGCCTCTAGGCGTAGTGATGGCCGTGCCGTACATATGTCCATGGACCGTAGATATACCGTCTTTGGTCGCTATCGCTATCGCGGCGGTATAGTGCGCCGTGGAGCTCTCATACCCAGCCGACTTGATAGATTCGACCAGTTTTTGCAGGTTCTCTTTGTCGTTTGCGCCGACACCGGCATATCTAGCGCTATAAATACCGGGGGCTCCGTCCAGCACGTCTACGCATATGCCGCTATCATCGGAGAGCACTATCGCTTCATCGTCGCCCAGGGCGTCATATACGGCTTTTGCCTTTATGACGGCGTTGTCTTTGAACGTAAGGCCGTCCTCTTCTATATGAAACGGCGCTATGATGTCGGTATAGTTGACTACGAGAAAACCGTCCATCATGTTTTTTATCTCTACGACCTTGCCTTTGTTCGAAGTCGCAAGCACTATTTTTCTACTCAACCTCATCCCTTTTTTTCTTAAGCTCGAATATCCTGACAAACAAATACAAAACCACGCCTACAAAAACAAGGCCGGCAGCTTCCGTCAAAATCGTATACAAGCCTAACTCTTTTTGTTGAAGTCTATAAAAAAGCGGTTTAATCCCTCTTCGTGCGCATACTCCAGCTCCAAAGAGTGCTTTCTTAGTATCTTTGAGACGATGGAGAGTCCAAGTCCGTATCCGCCGGAAAGCCTAGCCTTGTCGCCCTTCGTAAACGCGCCGATATAGTACGATATGTCCTTCTCAAGCTTGTCGCCGCGGCTAAGCACCGAGAGCACTCCGTTTTTGGCTTCGAATATCGCGGTTTTGTCGTCGGAGTATTTTATGGCGTTTTCAAGCAGGTTTTTTAGCGCCATCGTAAAATATCTGACATCCACGTCGACATCAAAAATCTGCTCGCTTATATTTTTGCACTCCGCGTTATCCGCCATCGCCGCCACCGTCTTCATGTACAGATCGGCGGTACTGACGGTCTCGATTTTGAGCGTGCCGAAAGAGAGTTCCTCGTTTTCAAGAAGCATCGTGGTTAGGCTATCCATAGACTCTACGGCCTTCTGAATGCTCTCTTTGTACTTCGATGCGTCTATAAATCCGAGTGCGAGCTTGATTTTCATGATAGGGGTGCGGAGTTCGTGGCTTATATTCGCCAGTAGCTCCTCTTTGTCGACAAGCAGCTCCTCTTTTTCTTTTAAAAGCGCTTCCATCTTGTCGGCGACGGCGTTAAACTCCGCGGCGAGCTCGCCTATTTCACCCTCCGAGCTTATCCTTGCCCTGGCAGACAAGTCTCCCGCCGCAAAATCCTCCATCCTGGCCTTAAGCCGCCTAATAGGAGAAAAGAGGTTCATAACGACCAGATACAAAAGCACGTTCGAGATGATAGCGCCCGTAAAAAGAAGGAGTACGCCGTGGCGCTCAAAAAAGCCCTGCCTCAAAAGATTGTCCTTGATGACGAGCTGCCGCCCCAAAACACTGATACGTATAAAAGAGTGCCCCTCTTCGTCTTTATAGATCTCCACCGTATCGAAGTTTCTAGTTACGGCGCCCACTAGCTTCATGGCCGTCAGATTTACGTCGCATGCGTCCGAAAAGCACATAAGCTCCAAAGAGTTCGTACCGAGCTCCTTTTCCAGCTCCTCCACGTCGTCTTCGATAATATTCTTCTTGATTGAGGAGGCGAGCTGGATGTATCGCTTCGTCGTTAGCGTCTCCAGCCTGACCGCATTTTGCTTGATTACGTCGTAGGCTATGAAAGAAAGAAAGAATATCGCCGTCAAAAAGAGCAGCGTTACTTTGACGAAAAGCGAGTTTTGGCTCATTGACCTATAAATTTATAGCCGATGCCCCATACCGACTTGATATATTTTGGATTTTTCGGATCGTCCCCGAGTTTATTTCTTAGCTTGCTGACAAGCACGTCCACGTTTCTGCTCGTCGAATCCCAGTTTAGAAACTCTATCGCATTGGCTATATCGTCTCTGTTCAAGGCTTTGCCTTTGCTGTTTAGGAAAAGCCTCATAAGTTCGTATTCGGAATTCGTAAGAGCCAGCGATTCGCCCCTAAATTTAATAGTCATGGCGCGCTCGTCCACCGTAAATTCGGCGTCGCTCTCTTTTTCCTCCCGCTTATATCTTCTGAGTACCGCCTCTATTCTTTTGACAAGCTCTATCGGCTCGTATCCTTTCGTCAGATAGTCGTCCGCGCCCAAATCGAGACCGAGCACTTTATCACTCGTATTTCCCCTGGCGGATGAGATAATTATCGGCAATCCATACTCGGACTTTATCTTTTTGCACACCTCGAAACCGTTCATCTCCGGCAACATAAGGTCAAGTACAACGAGATCAAAACTGTCGTTTTTTAGCGCCTCGAACGCATCGGATGGCTTCGTCGCACACACCACGCTCATACCGTACCCGCTTAGATGCTCGCTTAGAAGCTCGCCTATCTCTTTGTCGTCTTCTATTAAAAGTATTTTGCTCAATCCATCATTCCTTGGAATTTTTTTATAAACTGCTCTCTTTGTTTCGGCGTCAAAACCTTATGTATACTGCCGAGCAAAGAAGCCTTCGCATTCACGCCGACGTCGTTCGCGTCACCCGCCAAAGATCTTATGTAGCTTTTGTCTATATCGTCACTCTGGAACTTCTTTACATTTTGGACGGCTTTTTTCTCTTTTTGCGACTGAAACTCTTTTAGGGCTTGATTTATATACTCTTTTTGCGAAGGATTTATACCCTCCGTTTTTTCAAGCCCGTAGTACAGCTTCTTTTCAAAGGTCGATTTTCTGCACTCGCTCTTTTCGAAAAAATCGTCGTCGCACAAAGCGCTCTCGATACAAATCGCCGACACACAAAACACAAACAGTCTCTTTGAGAAATATAGCATAGAAAGCTCCAATAACAATTAATGATACCATCATAAACCCAAAGCGTTAAAAAAATATTCTTTATTTGTAATTTTAGGAATTTTTACTATTTAAGAAAAATTTGTTGTATAATTAGGCTATGGAAAATTTTAAAACACTTTTAAAAGAAAAAGGTCTCAAATCTACGGCGCAAAGGGTCTTGATGCTCAAAACCATAGAAGAGGCGGGCCACATAGATATGGATACGCTACACAAGAAGATGTCGGAACTGACACCTTCGATATCTCTAAATACGATATACCTAAATTTGGAGCAGCTGACGAAGGAAGGGCTGATAGCAAAGGTATCGCTCAGCAGCCAAAAAAACGTATACGAAACGGTGAAAGAGCAGCATATCCACCTTGTCTGTACGGCGTGCGGTAACATTATGGACAAAGAGATAGAGAACAATACCATCGCGAAAATGAAAGAAGGCGCGATATCCAGCGGGCTTGCGCCGTCTTTTGTGGCGGTAAACATATACGGCGTATGCAAAAAATGCACAGCCAACCAAACGACAAAGGAGTATAGATGAGCAAACTTAGGATTCTGACTATTTCAATAGTGGCGGCGGGCTCGCTATTTGCGGGCGACGCTCTTATCGATGCGGCAAAAAATGCTGGTCTAAAGCCGATTCCATCGGAACATAAAGCGCAGATGAAGCTTGTAAAAGAGTTTCAAAAGGGCGTTACTCCGGCAAAAGCCGAGCTTGGAAGAAAGCTATATTTCGAGCCTAGACTTTCAAAAAGCGGCCTTATATCGTGCAACACGTGCCACAATCTGGCAATCGGCGGGGCGGATGGCGTAAGCGCGGCTATAGGCCACCAATGGACGCCAAACCCACACCACCTAAACTCCCCTACGGTGTATAACTCGGTATTTAATACGACCCAGTTTTGGGACGGCAGAAGCCCGCACCTAGGCGACCAAGCCAAAGGACCTATGCAGGCGGCTCCGGAGATGGCAATCACCCCGAAAATGGCGGAGGAGAGAATCTCTTCTATGCCGGAGTATGTAGCCGAATTCAAAAAAGCGTTCCCGAAAGACAAAAATCCGGTAACGTTCGAAAATATAGCCGACGCGATAGCGTCTTTTGAGGCGATACTGGTAACTCCTTCGAAGTTCGACAAATTCCTTGCCGGAAACGCGAACGCTCTTAGCAAAGAGGAAAAAGAGGGCCTAAAAACATTTATCGACAAAGGGTGCGCTACCTGCCACACAGGATACGGCGTAGGCGGAGCAAGCAAGCAAAAATTCCCGCTGATGGGCGAATATAAATATGCCAATATGGGCGACTTCAAAGGCGATAAAGACGGCACGGTAAAAGTACCTACGCTTAGAAACATCACGCAAACGGCTCCTTATATGCACAACGGCGCCATCTGGAGCCTTGAGGAAGCCGTAAGAACCATGGGCGAGCTTCAGCTTGGAGCCAAACTAACGGATGCCGAAATAGCGAAAATAGTAACGTTCCTAAAAACTTTAGAGGGCAAAAAACCGTCTATCGAATACCCGATGCTTCCAAGCTCAACGGCCAAAACACCTAGACCGGACGCGAAATAGTCCCTCGAAACCCCAAAAGGCTTAGGCCTTTTGGCTCTAATAAAAAGGATTTATAGTGAGAAAATACGAGTCTTACAAATGCAACGTTTGCGGCAACGAGGTAGAGGTTC
>CAZMPN010000034.1:0-7760 GCA_964568395.1 uncultured Helicobacter sp.
AGATGCTGAGACGATTTGCGCAAAACTAAAGGAGAGCGATTTTTGATGGACAATAGGGTAAAAGTAAAAGAGATTGCCGACGAACTTGGAATAAAACCAAAAGAGGTTTTGGATATATGCGCCGAGTTTAAGATAGAGGCAAAAAACCACTCTAGCGCAATAACGATGGAAGATGCCGAGAAGGTAATGAACTTCCATATGAGAGGGGAGAGGCCGGCCGGTTTTGAAGCTCCTAAGCCTGCGGTTATAGAGAGCGCGCCGCAAAAGCAACCTGAAGCGCCTAAAGCGGTAGAGAGCGCGCCGCAAAAAGAGGAGAAAGAGGAAAAAGAGGAGAGCGCAAAGGTTATTTCTCAACCTCCAAGAGATAGAAAAAACTTTGAGATTATCAAAAAGGCAAACCCTGTTCAGGCTAAGCCCGAGATAAAAAAAGAAGAGCCTAGAAGGGAAGAGCCGAAAAAAGCGGAGCAACCTAAAAAGCAGAAACCTCAACCTCAAATAGCCGCAAAAAAATCCGATAGCATCAAAATAAGCATAGATAGGGAGTTTGTCGATAAGGAAGACGAAAACGACGATATCGTTATGTTGCCGGACTTCTCTTTGCAAGATAAGCTTATAGAGGACGAAGAAAAACCTGTTCCGACAAAAACGGCCGAAAACCAGAAGGCAAAAGCGGCGGTCAAAAAACCGCAGCCGAGAATTAATACGCAAAATATGGCAAGACCGCAGAAAAAAAGAAAATTTAGGCCAAAACCTGAAGAGATAAAAGAAGAAGAAGTGACCGAAATAGAAATACACGAAGATATAAGGGTTTATGAGTTTGCGGAAAAAATCGGCAAACCTCTTGGGGAGGTAATCAAGGCTATATTCAACCTGGGCTTGATGAAGACTAAAAACGACTTTATGGATAACGACCTAATAGAGATATTGGCCGAAGAGTTCGGAATAACCGTTAACATCTCAAACGCCCTAGAAGAGTTCGACTACCTCAAGGAATACGAGGAGCAAGACATCGGCGAAGGCGTAGAGAGAGCCCCGATAGTTACGATCATGGGTCACGTCGACCACGGTAAGACTACGCTTCTTGACAAAATCAGAAACGCAAAAGTGGCGGCCGGAGAGGCCGGCGGTATCACCCAGCACATCGGCGCGTATATGGTCGAGAAAAACGGACACAAGATCACATTCCTTGATACTCCCGGGCATGAGGCGTTTACGCATATGAGGGCAAGGGGCGCCCAGGTGACGGATATAGCCATCGTTGTTGTGGCGGCGGATGACGGCGTAATGCCTCAAACAAGAGAGGCGATAAGCCACATTAAGGACGCAAAAGTTCCTTTCCTTGTAGCCGTAAACAAAATCGATAAGCCGTCCGCAAACCCGGATTTCGTAAAAACGCAGCTGGCGGAAATGGGTATTACTCCTATCGAGTGGGGCGGCGAGTACGAGTTTGTGCATATATCCGCGAAAACCGGAGAAGGGATAGATACTCTCCTGGATACCATCCTTATCCAGGCGGAGATACTTGAGCTAAAAGCAAATCCGAAGAAAAACGCAAAAGCGATAGTCGTAGAAGCTTCTTTGGAGAAAGGAAGGGGTCCTGTTGCTACGGTTCTAGTGCAAGACGGTACGCTGAAAGTAGGCGATACGGTTGTCGTCGGCCAAAACTACGGTAAGGTAAGGGCTATTATCGACGATATGGGCAAAAACCTAAAACAGCTTGCGCCGTCGGAGCCGGGCCAAATTCTTGGCCTAGACGGAGTTCCTGGCGCAGGCGACGTGCTGGTGGCTGTAGAGAACGAAAAAGTGGCTAGAGAGTATGCCGAAAACATCAAAGAGCACCAAAGACAAAGAGAGCTTTCCAAAACCACGAAAGCTACTTTCGACGACCTGCACCACCTTATTAAAGAGGGTAAGCTAAAACGTCTAAATATCGTTTTGAAAGCGGACGTCCAAGGTAGTCTTGAGGCTATTAAAGCAAGCCTCGAGAAGATAAGAAACGAAGAGGTCAAGGTGCACCTCGTCCATTCGGCGGTCGGCGGTATCACCGAGAGCGACGTGGAGCTTGCAAAAGCCGGCGAAAATACGCTAATTATCGGCTTTAACGTAAAACCGAACAGTACGATAAAAGACAAAGCGGACGACTACGGCGTAGAGATCAAAACCTACTCCGTAATATTCGAACTAATCGATGATATCAAGGCGATAGTGGGCGATATGCTCTCTCCTATCAAAGAGCTTGTATCGGTCGGCAAGGCCGAAGTTAGAAACCTATTTACCGTCGGCAAAAACCTTGTTATCGCCGGATGTATGGTAACCGACGGCACGGTAGCAAGAGGCGCGGAGATAAAAATACACAGAGGCAACGATGTAGTGTATGAAGGAAGAATAAGCTCCCTAAAACGCTTTAAAGACGACGTAAAAGAAGTTAAAAACGGCTTCGAGTGCGGTATCGTAATAGACGGTTACAACGAATTTAAAGAAGGCGACGTGATAGAGACGTTTAAAACGGTCACTAAAGCAGCCGTATTCGAGCAAAGCGCGGAGTAACAAATGGCCGATAAAAGCATTAGGGTTTTAAGGGCCGAGTCCGCCCTGACCGAGCTTGTCGGTGAAGCTATCGGAAGCCTTGGAAATGAGACTTTAAATTCCCTTAGTGTAATAAAAGTGGAGAGCGCCAGAGGGTTGTCCGATGCTACCGTATACATAATGGACGAGAACTTCTCGGATAGCGAAAAGCAAAAAATTCTCTCCGGCCTTAAAAAAAGTTCCTCGTATATCGCAAGATATTGCACGGCCTGCGACGCCGTATCTAAAATGCCTAAACTTGCATATAGATTTGACGATTCTTTGGAAAAAGAAAAGCGACTAGAAGAAATCCTAAGCGGGAAAAAATGAACAACGAAGAGATAAAGAAAATAGTAGAAAGCTTCGGCGCCGTCCTTTATGACGTAGAGCTTGTGCCGACAGGCGAAGAGGGGCATATATTCAGGGTTTCCGTCCAAAAAGAGGGCGGCGTAGATTTGGATCTGTGCGCCGACATAAATGCCGTTTTATCGCCATATCTGGATACTAATCCGCCGGTAAAAGGCAAGTATTATCTTGAGGTAGGCTCTCCCGGAATCGAGAGGTCTTTAAAAAATATAGCCCATTTTGAAAAATCGGTCGGCGAGCTTGTAAGAATGAGTCTAAAGGACAGCACGAAGCTAAGAGGAAAACTTCTTGGCGTAAAAGACGGCGTCGTAGAGATAGAAACCGAGGAAGGAAGCAAAAAAGTCTCTTTTGGCGACATCTCAAAAGCTAGAACATATTTTGAGTGGAAATAAACGCTAAATTTTTAGAGCTAGCCTGCGAGAAGGCCTGGGAATACCAAGGGCTTACATATCCAAATCCGGCTGTCGGAGCGGCCGTCGTTAAAAACGGTGCCTTGGTCTCTGTCAGCGTCCATAAAAAAGCGGGTCTACCTCACGCCGAAGTAGAAGCGCTAAAGCTGACATACCTTGCTCTTAGCGGCAACGAAGCAAAAAAAGAGCTGCTTTCCAAACTGCAAACATCCCATGAAATACATGATTTTCTGACGGCAAACGCGGACGATATGTTCGCTGAGTGCGATATATACGTTACGCTTGAGCCGTGTTCGCATGAAGGCAGGACCCCGTCTTGCGCAAAGCTTCTATCTTTGTTGAAGCCTAAGCGCGTTATTGTCGGCGCGATGGAGCAAAACGGCGAAGCGTCCGGCGGAATTGATATGCTTAGGCGTGCCGGAGTCGACGCGATACATCTGCCAAGCCAGGCTTGCGACGAGCTGATAGAGCCTTTTTTTAGATGGAAAAACAACGGCGGCTTTGTTTTTTTTAAACTTGCCCTTACTATGAACGGCAGAATATCCGGCGGTAAAATATCATCCGACGCTTCGTTTCGTCTAGTGCATGCGCTTAGGGATAAAACCGACTTGTTGGCCATAGGGGGCAATACCGTACGAGTGGATAGGCCGACGCTGGATGCCAGGCTTGTCGACGGTAAGGCGCCGGATGTTCTTGTATACTCAAAAAACGACAATTTTGTTAGAGATATTCCGCTTTTTGGCGTAAAAGACAGAAATGTAACAGTTTCTAGTTCGCTTGATACGCTAAAAAACTACAATTTTGTAATGATAGAGGGTGGCAGAGGAATGCTCGAGGCCACAAAAAGCATAGTCTCCCACTATCTATTTTTCATCTCCCCTGAATTTTCCGGAGAAGGCGATTTGGACTCTCTGGGTTTAAGTTTTAAAATCTTACACTCTCGCATGGTAGACAAGGATCTGCTAATATGGGCAAAAGGAGCGTAAAGTGGGCAAAAAGGACAAAGAGCATCACCTCTCGGATATGATGCCGCTTAGCGACGACAAGAAGCGCAAAAAAATAGATAAAAAAGCGTACGCCGAAGAGCTTATAAATCTTCAGATAGAGCTGGTAAAGCTACAAAACTGGGTAAAAGAGAAAAACAAGCGTATCCTGATAGTGTTTGAGGGGCGCGACGCGGCGGGCAAGGGCGGTCTCATAAAGACTATTACCCAGCACCTAAACCCGAGGGGCGCCAGAGTAGTGGCTCTTGGCAAGCCTTCCGATACCGAGATGAATAGCTGGTATTTTCAGCGCTACGTGCCGCATCTGCCGAATCCTGGAGAGATAGTGCTGTTTGATAGAAGCTGGTATAACAGGGCCGGCGTAGAGAAGGTAATGGGTTTTTGCACTAAAGAGCAGTATCAGAGGTTTATGAGACAGGCTCCTATGTTTGAACAGATGCTTGTGGATGACGGCATTATATTTTTCAAATACTATCTCTCCATAAAGAAGGAGACGCAGGAAAAAAGACTTGCGGCTAGACAGGAAGATCCGCTTAAAAGATGGAAGATAAGCCCGATAGACGAGCTTGCGCAAAAGAATTTTGACGAATATACGAAAGCGAAAGAAGAGATGTTCGCCAGAACCCATACCCCTTATACGCCTTGGATGATAGTGGACGCAAACGATAAAAAGACGGCAAGGCTCAACATCATTAAAGATATTTTGCTCCATATCGAATATGACGGAAAAGAGGATGCGAAGGTTTCTCTTATGACGGATCCGAACGTCATGCTGATTTACAGTAGACTCGTCCAAAACATGAATGACTAAAACGATTTTCGTAACCGCCACCGGAACAAACGTAGGCAAAACCTATACTACGCTCAAAATCATGGAGCTGCTCGCAAAAAAAGGCATTAAGGCGGCTCCCTTTAAACCGATAGAAACCGGCGTGCTGTCTATCCCGCAAGACGCTTTTGCGCTTTTGCAAAAATATAGGGAGCTCTACAAAGATGAGAGCTTGTCGCTGGACGACGTCTGTCCATATAGGTTCAAGCTTCCGTCGGCGCCTTACGTGGCCAAGGATGGCGATGGCGTGGATATAGACCTGATAGCCGAGCGGCTGGATGGTTTGAAAAAACGTGCAGATGTGGCGCTAATCGAGGGCGCCGGCGGGCTCTTAGTGCCTATCGAAAAAGATTTTTTTATGCTTGATTTGGCCAAACGGTTTGCCGACTTTACGCTGCTTGTATCGCACACCGGACTTGGCTGCATCAACGATGTGCTCCTCTCCAAGAAGGCGCTAGACGATGCCGGTATGGCGTATCGCATAGTTTTCAATAGAAGGGCCGGCGACGATTTTGACGAGATTAGCAAGCCGTTTTTGAGGGATAAATTTGGTCTTGTATTTGAGCTGGACGACCTCGAAGCCGTTTTGGACGATATGGTATGAGGCTTATTTTCTTATTGCTTGCGCCGCTCTTTTTGTTTGCCGCCGATATTAAATTCTCATCGGCGGCCTCTTTGGACGAGGCTTCAAAAAACTTTGCGAAAAGAGCCGCCTCGGCGATAGAGGAAGAGCTGGGCATGACGCTCATCAAAAACTTCGAGAGCCAAATATACGAGGACGAAGCCGCTTTGTATGCGCTCAAAACCGGCATCATCAAGTTTGGCGTCGTAAAAAAGAGTATATTCGGCGATTTGGGGCTCGATATTGATACCGTCCATGCTTACGGCCTAGAGATAATAGCTCACGGCGGCGATGCATTGCTTCTTACGCAAAGCCGTTTTTTCGCAGGAGTCGACAACGGCAAAAAGACGAAGCTCAAAAAGAGGCTAAAGTCTAATACAGAGAATTAAAAGAGCTGACCGCTTTTCCTATTACCGCAAAATCGTTAGGTTTCGCGATACTTACCGGATAGTCCTTGTTGTCGGATATTATCTCTACGCTCCCGTCTATTCTTTGGTTCAGCCTTTTTATAAATACTCCGCTCTCGGAGACGATGGCAAAGATGCCGCCTTTTTTTATCTCCGTCTTGCTTTTGTCTATAAATACTATCGCCCTATCCGACAAGGTCGGCTCCATAGAATCCCCCGCCACGTTGATCGCTTCGATATTCGGCAGATTCTTTTCCCCGCCCATAGCCGTTACAAAATTCTCAGGTATTGTAAGAAGTTCTGCATTTTCGTCATAGTTCTCTGCTCCTCCTCCGGCGGATGCGCTGATATCCCTTAGGTATTTGACGCAGTAGTATCTGTTTGTGGCCTCTACAAGGCTCTCCGGCGCCTGATCGAACAAAAGCCAGTTTAGCGATATCCGTTTTTTGGCGCAAAACTCGGACAGCTCCATAAAAGGTATCTTATTTCGCTTTTTCATCGTCGCGAAATTGACTGGCTCTATGCCGAGCGCCGCCGCTACGTCCTTGTCAAATACCTTCTTGGAGCCTAGCTCTTCGGAGATTATGTCTTTTAGCCGCTCTACTATGTCGTCAAAATTTGTCATTTCCTATCCCTATAAATTGCAATTTGCAATATTTTAAACTAAAAAAATTAAATTTATCTAAAATTTGACAACTTTTTAAAAAGGACGGTCAAAATGGCAATAGTAAGAAAAAGCAGAAAGATATTTGACGAGTTTTTTAAGGCATTGGAAGAGGATTTTGAGAGAATCGCGGGCAGAATTTTTTAAAATTATCGGCCGCCTAGAATAAATAGGCGGCGCCCCAAAAAAATTCTACATTTAGCAAGCGCCTATAAGAACGGCTTTCAATTAAAAATCAAAAAAACTTTTTAAGCGCAAAATTTCTACGGAACGCAAAATGTAACTTCTCCTTTTGTAATTTTTACAAGGAGAACAAAATGAGCGCACTTAGACAGATTGCTTTCTACGGCAAAGGCGGTATCGGTAAATCTACTACCAGCCAAAACACACTAGCCGCTATGGCTTACTACTTCGGTAAAAAAATCCTAATCGTAGGATGTGACCCGAAGGCTGACTCTACTAGACTTATTCTACATGAGAAAGCTCAGGCGACAATTATGGAGATGGCTGCAAAAGCTGGAACAGTTGAAGATTTGGAACTTGACGATGTTTGCAAAGGCGGGGCTGCAATTTTCAACCCTGAAGATGAGCAAAACACAGGCGGTTGGATTAAATGTACAGAATCAGGCGGTCCAGAGCCGGGCGTTGGTTGTGCAGGTAGAGGTGTTATTACTGCTATTAACTTCCTAGAAGAAAACGGCGCATACTCTGATGACCTTGACTTCGTTTCATATGACGTTCTCGGTGACGTTGTTTGCGGTGGATTCGCTATGCCAATCCGTGAAGGTAAAGCACAAGAAATCTACATCGTTATGTCAGGCGAGATGATGGCTATGTTCGCTGCTAACAACATCTCTAAAGGTATTTTGAAATACGCAAATACTGGTGGTGTT
>CAZMPN010000035.1:0-7235 GCA_964568395.1 uncultured Helicobacter sp.
GGCCTTTGCCGTCGATTGGTTCGCCAAGAGCATTTACAACTCTTCCTACCATTGCTTCGCCGACTGGAACTTTAAGTAGTTTGCCTAGTCTTTTTACCGTAGTATTTTCAACGATACCTTTGCCTTTGCCAAGAACAACAACGCCTACCGTTGACTCTTCAAGGTTTTGTGCAAGACCTTTTTCTCCGTTCTCAAACTCTACCATTTCTCCGGCCATAACGTTTTTAAGGCCGTAAACTTTAGCGATGCCGTCACCGATGCTTATAACTTTACCGGTTTCGTTTACATCTACTTTTAGCTCAAAGTTTTCAATTCTTTCTCGAATTATCGAGCTAATTTCGTCAGCATTTATCTTTGTGCTCACTCTGTCCCCTTTCAAAAGATTTTAGTTGTATTTAGAATATGCGCGATAACAGATTTTTTAAGCGCATCTTTGTTGATTTCAACTTCAACGCCAAGGTCTTCTATCTCGACTTTTATGCCGCTGAAATTAGAAGCGTCTGTTTTTACGAAAGAGAGTTCGATGTCTCTGTTTAGCTTTGAGCTAAGAACTCTTGATATCTCTTTGATATCTTCGGCGGCAACATCAAACGATGCAGTAGCCTTACCTTCGGCTTTTCCGGATTTTACCGCCAAAAACTCTCTAATTTCTTCGGCAATCGCAGGAACTATCTCAATTCTGTTTGCTTTTAGAAGCAAAGAGATCAGGTTTGCGAGTTTTGCGTCTTTGCTTTCGGATATTTCTGAAAGTAGAGCAGCTTTTTGCTCGATTGAAACGTCTTTAGAACCCAAAATATCTTGAAATTTGGATATTTTAAGTGCGCCGCTAATGTTTTTTAGTGCTTTGTAGCTTTGTGCCAGCTCCGCTTCGTTTAGCGAGGAAGTCATTGCTTTTGTATATTTTTTTGAAACTGATGAAACCATTAGGCAACCCTTTTGGCGATGATTTTTGCAAAATCTTTATCGTCGACGCCGAAACCTTCTTTGTCTATGACTTCGCCGATAGCTTCTTCTACCGTATCAATAATCGCTTTTTTGCGAAGCATTGATATTTCGTCTTCAGCCGCTTTTTTGATTCTAGCGCACTCTTCTTCAGCGTGCTCCGCTATTTTTTTTGCCTGAATTACAGCGTCGGTTTTAGCCGAAGCGGTTAGTTCGTTTGCCAGTTTGGTAACTTCTTCTTTTTTCGCTTTCGCTTCGTTCAAAGCAGCTTTCGCTTCTTTGATCTTGTTTTCAGCATCTTCGTACGCTTTCGCGATTGAAGCGGTTCTGCCGGCAAAAAAAGCTTTTAGTTTTTCTGCTAGCAGATAGTAAGCAAGAGCGGCAAAAATAAGAAAGTTTACCGTTCTAGGTATGATGTCGGTTTCTCCGTGTCCGCCGCCGGATGCAAATACTGCCGCCGATGCAAACAAAAGCACGGATGTCACTTTGACAAGACTCATTTTGCGACCTTTCTTAGATTTTTAGGGCTTTTGCCAAGCTTTGTTTGTAGCTCTCCGAGTTTGAGAGTATCGCCGCTTTAAGCTCTGTTTTTTGAGCTGTAAGTTCGTTTGAAAATTTTTCAACTTCGGCTTTTGCGCTCTCTTTTGCAGCATTCATTTTGACTTCCGCTTCGGCTTTAGCCGCCGTAATAGCTTCATGTCTTACTTTTGCCGCTTCGGCTTTTGCGTCCGCAAGTATTGCGTTAGCTTCCGCCAGTAGAGCTTCCCTCTCGTTATCTTGAGCATTAGCGAGGCTTGCATCGGCTTTTAGATTTGAGTTTCTCTCTTCTATGAAGCTTAGCATCGGTTTGTAGAGAATTTGATTTAAGATAGCTACAAGCGCCAAAAACGTAACGATTTCAAACGCAAGTAGGCTAGGCTGAATGTCTAGCATATAAAAGCACTCCTTTTTGTAGTACGGAGAGATTTTAACACACGAAAGCTAAAAAAGCCTGCCTAAAAAATAGTCTAGCTGTTTTTCAGGCTGTTTAGCAGCTTTTCGATTTGCGCCTGGTTTTCAAATTGTATCGTTATGGAAGAGGAGGTTTTTTTTGTTTTTATTCCATAAGCGTTATTTAGCGTAGCTATAAGTTTTTCGAGTTCGAGTTTTTTTGTATCGGAAACTTTTCCAGGTTTTTTTTCTTTAAGCGGTTCTTTTAGTTTCGAGACAAGCTCTTCGGTGTCTCGCACGCTAAGTTTTTGGCCTATTATTGAGTCCGTAATCTTTTTTTGTTCGTCTTTGCCAAGCCCGACCAAAACTTTCGCATGTCCGTGCGTTATTTTGTTTTCCATTAGCTTGTTTTTGACGTAATCCTCGAGCTGTAATAGTCTTAGCGTGTTGGTAATAAAGCTCCTGCTTTTTTTGACTATGTCTGAAAGTTCTTCGTGGGTCAGGTCATGCTCTTCTATCAGCTCCTTAAGGCTTATAGCAAGCTCTATGGAGTTTAGATTTTCCCTTTGGATGTTTTCTATGAGAGCCAGCTCTCTAATTCTGTCTTTGTCGATATCGGCGACTATCGCCTTTATGCTGTCTATACCTGCGAGCCTTGTCGCCCTAAGCCTTCTCTCGCCCGCAATCAGCATAAACTTATCGTTGCTTCTAATAACCACTACGGGTTGAAGCAAACCGTGTCTTTTTATGGATTCGCTAAGCTCTGCTATAGATTCCGGGTCAAACTGTTTTCTTGGCTGGAACGGGTTTACTATTATCTCTTCTAGTTTTATCTCTTTGACAAATTCGGATGAGCCGCTGTTTTGCTTGTACGCTTCTTCCACTTCCTCCAGGATTGCCCCGAGGCCTCTTCCAAGTCCGGACGATTTAGACATTCGTTTCCTTCAAAAGGCAGCACGCAAGCTCTTGATATGCGAGCGAACCGGGAGATTTTGCGTCGTACAGTATGACGGGTTTTCCAAAGCTAGGGCTTTCCGCAAGCCTTACGTTTCTAGGTATTACAATATAAGAGGATGTTTCGTCGCTCTCCTCTTTCTCTTCGCCGTTTTTGAACAATCTATCGACAAAATGTCTTTTTAGATCCATGAACACCTGTTTTGAAAGGTTGTTTTGCGTGCTGTACATAGTAGGCAGGAAACCTCTTATTCTGAGTTTCGGATTTATCGTTTTCTGGACGATCTTAACCGTATTTAGAAGCTGCGCAAGCCCCTCCAGCGCAAAAAACTCGCACTGTATAGGGATAATCAGCGAGTTCGCCGCCGATAATATGTTTACGGTCGTCGTGCCGAGAGCCGGAGGCGAGTCGATTACTATGTAGTCGTATCTGTTTTCTATTTCGGCGATAAGTTTTTTTAGTATTAATTCCCTGTTTTGCACCTTCTTGTCGTGCAGCTCTTTTTCTATGCCTACAAGGCCGATGTTCGACGGTACCAGATGTAGATGCGGCAAAGTGGTTTCCAGCGTTACCTCTGAAAGTTTTTTGGAGCCTATGAAGGCGTGGTATATATTGTATTCAAAACTATTTCTATGGATACCTAGGTTCGTCGTTGCGTTTGCCTGCGGATCGGCATCTATCAAAAGCACCTTTTTCTCAGCCACTGCAAGTGACGCTGCAAGGTTTACGGCCGTGGTCGTTTTCCCTACGCCGCCCTTTTGGTTTGCTATTGCAATTATTTCGCTCATCTTAAACTAAACACCTTTTTATCTTCTATCGTTAACGAGCCGTCACTATTTAGTGTGGCATTTTCGAGGCATTCCATGCTACTTAGGTGCGCAGTGTACTCTCTTGTTTTTAAAAATTCTACTTCAAAATTTATAAAAATCTGCTTCCATTCAGGGGAGGCCGAAAATATCGAAAGATACTCCTCCAAAAGAGTTTTTTTGTCTATTTTTATGTCGCACTCGCCGTACATAGAACCGGCTTTTATATTCAGGCCTATGCCGCAAACAACCGTTTTTTGAGCACTCAAAAAGGAGGTGATGCATCCGCCCGCTTTTTTGTCACCTATATATATGTCGTTTGGCCATTTGAACCAGCTTTTTGAGCCTTCTTTGGCGAGAAGTTCTTTTAAAAGATACATAAAATATATGGACGCCGACTCTATCTTCAAATCTTCCGGGAGCATTTTCAAAGGAAGCGCGAAAGAGAACAAGAGCGCATCGTCGGCGGACTCCCAGCTATTACCTCTGGATCCCAGTCCGCTTGATTGCGTGTCTGCGGCTACGCACAGCGGAGCACTATATTTTCCGCTTTTAATATTTTCTATTAGATACGTCTGCGTCGAAGGCAGAGAATCAAACCAGTATATCTCCAATGCCGAGCCTTTTGCCTCTTATATATTCCAAAGCCGACACCTCGTTTTTAGACGGGGCTTGCACTCTTAGTAGTTTCAGGGAGCCTCTCAAAAAACCTACGGTTATATGCTCTTCGCCAATTTCCAAAATTTCGCCCGGCTTATTGTAGGAGGAGAATTCGCCTGGCAGCGCCTCTTTTATTTTTAGCCCGGATTCTACGTATATTCCTGGCCACGGGTAGTAGGCAAGAAATTTTTTATACGCTTTTTTTGCCGAATGGAACTCTATAAGCCCGTCTTCTTTTGTGAGCTTCTTTGCATAGCTCGCGTCCGCGTTTATCTGCTTTAGCGGTTTTATGGCGTCAAACTCGGTTATGACGCTTTTCGTTAGATTTGCGGCTTGGTAGCCTAGGTGCTTTAAAAGGCAGTTAAACTTTGCGCACCCTTCAGGCCTAAAAAAAACCGCCCCTAGGATATCCCCGGTATCAAGCCCTCTATCCATCCAAATAGCGGTCACTCCGGCGTAGTCGTCGTTTTCTAGGATATGCGTCTGGAGTGCGGCTGCGCCTCTGTTTTTCGGCAAAAAAGAAGTGTGCAGGTTTATGCAGGGGGCGATATTTAAAATATCCTCTTTTAGTATCTGCCCGTACGCCGCTACGACGATGAAATCAGGCTTCATGGCTTTGATTTCCTCCGCATGTTCGCTTACTTTGTTTGGCTGAAAAGTCGGTATATTGAACCTTTTTGCGCAAACCGCGGTATCCGGCGGCGTCATTATCTGCTTCCTGCCTACCGGTTTTTCCGGCTGCGTAAACAGGGCGACGACCTCAAATCTTTCGTCCGTAGCCAAGGACTCCATGATGATGCTTGAGAAATCCGCGCTTCCCATAAAGACTACTCTTTTTTTCACTTGCACCCCTTGCAAAAGAGCGTGCCTTCGGTCTGTACGCCGTCCATCAAGAAAGACCTTGCGAAGGAGAGGTCGAATCCGCTCGATAAAAACATCTTTCTGTTCTGCTCCAAAAGGAAGTTCGCCGCTTTTAGTTTTGTGACGATGCCGCCGGTCGCGAACGAATCGTTAGGGTTGTACTCTTTTTCGAGTTCGCTTTTCTCTATCTTTGATACCACTTTCAACAGTTTCGCATCTGGATGCTTGTTCGGATCTTTGTCGTAGTAGCCTTTTATATCGGATAAAATTACCAGCATGTCGGCGTCGAAGTAGTGGGCTACCTGCGCGGAGAGCTGGTCATTGTCGCCCCTTAGGATTTCGTCTACTATCACGGAGTCGTTCTCGTTTATTATAGGCACTATGTTGTTGTCAAGAAGCGTATTCACGGCGGCTTTTGCGTTTTCTGAGCGTTTTATGGAGTCGAAGTCGTCCGCCGTTAGAAGTATCTGCGCCACGGTAATATCGAACTTTTTGAACTCTTTTTGGTATTTATTGATTAGTGCGGCTTGTCCAAGCGCGGCGAGAGCCTGTTTGCCGGCCGTTGTTTTGTTTGATATTTCAGGCAAGATGGTGTGTCCGGTAGCGATTGCTCCGGACGTTACGAGGATGACGCGATATTTTTTTGTAAGTTCGGCCAAAAACTCGACAAGGTTTTGGATCCTTTCCATGCTTATTTTGCCGTTTTTTGTAAGCACGGCGGAGCCGACTTTGATGACGATTTTGTCTTTTGACATACTTTTATCCTTTTAGGATTCTAAAAAGGGCGAATTTTATTTTTTGTATGTTTTGATGTGCCGTTGATGAAATAGGAATTATAAATCTAGGATTCTCCGTTTCGTTTTCATAGAAAGGGATGCCATCCAGCTCTTCGGTAGGTTTTATCTTCATCTCTTTGAAAAAACCTTCTATTTCCGCTTTTGCCGATTCGCCGTCAAGGGCGTCTATTCTGGTTATGGCTATCGCGAAGCTATTTTTGCTTATCTTTTCCGAGTAGTTTTCAAGCTCTTTTTTTAGAATGGAGAACTGCTCGAACAAAGACTGCTCTCTGGCTATGTCTAGGCAGAATAGGCAAACCCTCGTTCTCTCGATATGCTTCAAAAACTCCAGACCAAGTCCTCGCCCCTCCGAGGCTCCTTCGATAATCCCAGGTATGTCCGCGATTACGTATGAGTTGTAGTCGTCTATATCCACAACGCCGAGATTTGGTTTTAGGGTTGTAAACTCGTAGTTTGCGATTTCCGGTTTTGCGGCTGAAACCACGGAAATAAGCGTGGATTTGCCGACATTTGGGAATCCGACCAGTCCTACGTCCGCTATCAGCTTCAGCTCAAGCTTGACTTTTTTTTCTACGCCTGGAAGTCCGGGTTGCGCATAGGTCGGTTTTTGGTTTGTGGAAGATTTGAAGTGGACGTTTCCGAGACCGCCTTTCCCGCCCTCCAAAAACAATACTTTGCTGTTCGGTTCGGTCAGGTCAAGCAGCAGTTCGCCGCTTTCGATATCGAGCACCTGCGTTCCGACCGGTACGACGAGAACCAAATCTTCGCCGCTTTTGCCGTGCATATTTCTATTGCCGCCAGGTTCGCCGTTTTTTGCTTTGTGGTGGTGCTTTCCGCGATATTTTGATAGTGAATCCGCGTTCGGATCTACGTAGAAGTATACGCTACCGCCTTTGCCCCCGTCTCCGCCGGACGGACCGCCTTCTATAATGAACTTTTCCCTATGAAAAGCGGATGAACCGGCGCCCCCTTTTCCTGAGGCGACGGTTATGACAACGCTATCGGTAAACATTATTTAATTTTTTATTTTGAAGATTAAAGAGAATTAAGAAGCTACCGGATATACCGATACTTTTTTTCTATCTTTATCTTTTCTTTCGAAAGTTACAACGCCGTCGATAAGAGCATAGATCGTGTGGTCTTTGCCTATACCTACGTTTTTGCCAGCGTGGATTTTTGTTCCTCTTTGTCTAATGAGGATGTTTCCAGCTCTGCAGAATTGTCCGCCAGATTTTTTAAGACCTAGACGTCTACCGGCTGAGTCGCGGTTATTTTGGGTACTAC
>CAZMPN010000036.1:0-6384 GCA_964568395.1 uncultured Helicobacter sp.
AGTCGATATAGTCTATAACCAAAATAGTCCCAAGGAGGGGAGTTTAGTTATGGCAAACGATAATATCAATATCGGTAGTAGCGGCGGATATAACTACGCCTATACGAAGCCGATAGAAGCGGAGCAACAGCAAAAAAAGGCTGACACGTCCATAGTTGGCGGTGTGGTCAGTACGTCAAATGCGACGGTTGCAAATCCGACAAAACAGGCCGAGGTGCCTAAAAATATAGAAAAAGCGCAAGAGACGCAAAAAAACAGCGAAGTAAAATCTCTGTACGAAACGCAGCAAGAAGAGATTAAAAGACAAGAGGAAGAGAGAAGAAAAAGAGCGGAGGAAGAGCGGAGGGCTGAATACCTAAAAGAGCTCTCCGATAAACTTAACAAGCGTATGAATAGCTTTAGTGAGCAGATCAAATTCGGTATAAACGACAGAGCCGACTCGATAGTTGTTTCGATAGTGGAGCAAAATAACGAAAAAAAAGTAAAAGAGCTATCCCAAGAGGATGCCGATAAGTTGTTTAGAAGACTTGATTATGTGCTTGGGGTTTTATTTGATAAGAAGGCGTAGGATGGATTACTCCATCGTACACCCTTTATCGTTGCAAGATGCATGGTAAGTTTTTCCGGCAAGAGCGTCTAGAGCGTATTTTTCGCCAAGCTCATAGGCTTTGATATTGATATCATGAACTTTTGCAGGAACTTTTGAAAGCATAACCTCTTTTAGAAGTTCTCTGTCAAGAGCCTTCATAAACGTATTAGCTATCGCAAGCGCGATTACTGACTGTGTAATAACGTTTCCTACTTCCTCTTTGGCGATAGTAATAATAGGAATTTCAATAATCTTCCATTTTTTTCTATCTTCTTCCGTCGGCTTAACGAGATTTGGCTCAACAACTATCGTGCCGCCATCTGAAACGCCGTTTTTGAAAAGGTCGTAGCTTTTTTGCGCAACCGAAAGCATAAAGTCTATCTCGCCATCATTCGCATACGGATAGAATATCTCTTCATCGTCAAGCGTTATGTCGACGACGGTAGGCCCGCCCCTAACTTGCGACGTATATGTCGCGGTTTTAAGACCGTAGCCTCCTGTTTTTATCTTTGCGGCGGCAAAAATCTCGCCAGCAAGAAGGACGCCTTGTCCGCCGACGCCCGTAAATCTCATTAGTGTTCTAGCCATCGTGCGCCTCCTTATATCTTTTTCTCAAAGTCGTCTTGAGTAAGGGCTTTTCTTTTGCCTTGGTGTACGGCTTGAATCTCTTTGTACATATCGCAGTACTCTTTGGCGTTTTCGTCATGTTTTAGTATGCCCGTAGGGAATGTATTCATCTGCTCCGCAGGCTCCATTTTTTCCCATTTTGTTTTTGAGGCGGTGATAGAGTCGATCCACTCAAGATTTTTCATGGCCGAATCCATCTTGTTCTTTCTACCAAGGTTAACGTGGCAGTTTGAGAAAATATCAAAGAAGCTAAAGCCTTTGTGCTGGAATCCTTTTATCAGCGTTTTTTCCAATTTTTTAGGGTCTAGCATAGTCTCTCTGGCAACAAAAGAGGCGCCTGACGCTTCTGCAAGTTTGCACGCATCAAAAGTAGGGTCTATATTCCCGGCTGTCTGGCTAACAGTCCACATACCTTGCGGAGTAGTAGGAGATGTCTGCGAGTTTGTAAGACCGTAGATGAAGTTGTTGATAACTATCATATTTATGTCTATATTTCTTCTGCAGCCGTGAATCGTATGGTTACCGCCGATTGCAAGAGCGTCGCCGTCACCCGCAACGCATATAACGTGTTTGTCCGGGTTTGCCAGCTTGATACCCGTTGCAAACGCTACGGTTCTACCATGGGTTGTATGTACCGTGTTGCAGTTGATGTATGAAGAGAATCTTCCCGAGCATCCGATGCCTGAAACAACGCATACGTCATCCATGTTCCAGCCGCAAGCTTCGATTGCCCTAATAACCGCTTTAAGTATAACGCCGTCGCCGCAACCCCAGCACCATAGGGTAGGCATTTTCTCTAGTCTTAGATATTCATCGTAGTTGTATGCCATTGTTACATCCCCTTCACTTTTTCTACTATTTCATATGGAGAGATTGCTCTACCGTTAACTTTATATAGACCTTGTATGTCAAGTCTTCCGGAAACTCTTTCCACTTCTTCCGTGTATTGTCTTATATTTAGCTCCACGCAAAGAACTTTCTTTACTTTATCCGTAAAATGTCTGATTCTTTTCGCAGGGCTTGGCCATAGTGTAATAGGTCTGAATAGTCCCGCTTTGATACCGTCTTTTCTTAGGTGTCTAATAGCTTCTTTAGCCGCAAGTGAAACAGAGCCGTAAGCTATTATCAGTACATCGTTTTCTTCCAGGTCATCGCACATAAACTCTTCGTTTAGCTCTAGTTCGTCGGTGTGCATCATGACTTTATCTTCAAGTCTTTGGATCAGCTTTCTGCATGTCTCGATCTCTTCCGTAGGGAAGCCTTTTGCATCATGGTGAAGACCGGTAAAGTGGTATCTATAGCCTTTAAACATAGGGTTTAGTACCGCAGGCTCATCTGGGCCTACACCGTAAGGTCTGTAGTCGGCAGGCGCACCTGTGAACTCTTTTCTTGGCTTAATGCCGGCTTTTACCTCTTCGACGGTCGGTATCATAGCCTTACCGTGCATATGGCCTAGCGTCTCGTCTGTTAGAACGATGACAGGTTGCATAAATCTATCGGCAAGATTGAAAGCTCTTACGACTTCGGTATAGCACTCCGCAAGGTTCCCTGCACAAAGCGTAATCGATCTATAGTCGCCGTGCGAAGGATTTTTTGCTTGTCTTACGTCGCCTTGAGATACCCTCGTCGGAAGACCCGTAGACGGACCGCCTCTCATAACGTTTACAAGAACAAGAGGCACCTCGGCCATTTGCGCAAGACCAAGATTTTCGGCCTTTAGCGATACGCCCGGGCCTGAAGTGGCAGTCATTGATCTTACGCCGCTCATAGAAGCGCCTATCGCGCAAGCGATACCTGCTATCTCATCTTCCATTTGTATACATGTGCCGCCAACTTCAGGTAGAAGGTCGGAAATAGTATGCATAATTTCGCTTGACGGAGTAATAGGGTATCCTCCGAAAAATCTACATCCTGCATCGACGGCAGCGATCGCCGCCAGGTCGTTTCCTGTGGATATTATCTCTCTAGTTGCCATTGATTTCTCCTCACCCAACGCTTCTATATTTGTTTTTTACGATAGCCTCTTGTCTGGCTCTCGCCTCTTCCGTAAGCTTCGCGAATTTGTACTCTTCTTTTGTGGATACGAATATTGCAAAGTCAGGACAACTAAGTTCGCAATCTTGGCAGCCTATGCAGCTTTCCGGATGAAGCACCTTTACCATTGCGCCAAGCGTGCTTGACGGATCCGGTACCATCGCGAGAACACCCGCAGGGCAAACCGAAACACATACGTCGCAAGCTTTGCATCTTTGTTCATCAACCCAAACCGGGGTATTTGCCGGAGCTTTTAAAACACCCATTACTTATCTCCTTTTTATAGTTTCAAATTTTCCTATAGCTAAGAAACGAAGCCTTTGCTTTACCGGACAATTTGCTCTTTGATAGCCAAAGAGTAGCCTAGTTTTTTTAAAGCTAAAGCACCTTTCGCTATTTGAGTTTAATCTTTTATTTTTAATGTTACTTTTTTACCAGTAACAGTATCCAAAAAACCGTTTAAAATCGCATTGAGAGCTTTAGTCATCGTGGTTAGACGGCTAAAGCCCATTATATGCTAAATTTTTCTAATCTGTTCCGTCTTGTAAAACAGTTGTAACTTTTAGAAACTTGCTTTTACTGTTTTGCCTATATCCGCAGGTGAGCGAACGACTCTTACGCCAGCCGCTTCAAGAGCCGCCATTTTTTCTGCGGCAGTGCCTGCGCCGCCTGATATGATAGCTCCAGCATGGCCCATTCTTTTGCCCGCAGGCGCGCTTTGACCGGCGATAAACGCAGTAACAGGTTTTGTTACGTGCTCTTTTATATATTTTGCCGCTTGTATCTCAAGGTCGCCGCCGATTTCGCCTATCATAGCGATAGCTTTTGTCTCAGGGTCGTTTTGGAACATCTCAAGAAGCTCTATATAGCTTAGACCTATTATCGGGTCGCCGCCGATGCCGACTGCCGTAGATATACCGAGCCCCTCGTTTACTATCTGGTTTGACGCCTCATAAGTTAGTGTGCCCGATTTTGAGATAAGACCCACGTTTCCTTTTTTGAAAATCATCCCAGGCATAATCCCGATTTTTGCCTCTCCCGGGGTGATGATGCCAGGGCAGTTAGGACCTATCAATTTTGCGCCCATTTTTGTTGCGTAAGGCTTGGCTATCATCATATCTTTTACCGGAGTACCCTCGGTAATCGTAACGATTAGCTTAATACCGGCTTCCGCGGCTTCCATTATGGCGTCGGCCACGAACATTGGAGGTACGAATATAAGAGATACGTCTGCGCCGGTAGCTTCTACCGCATCTTTTACGGTATTGAAAACAGGTCTGTCAAGGTGCATTTGGCCGCCCTTGCCAGGAGTTACGCCGCCTACTATATTTGTGCCGTACTCTAGGCATTGGGTAGCGTGGAATGTTCCTTCTTTACCCGTAAAGCCTTGTACTATAACTTTTGAGTTCTTGTTAACTAGTATTGACATATTAAAACTCTCCCTTTGCCGCTTTTACTGCTTTTTTAGCGCCGTCAGCTAGATTTTCGGCAGCTATTAGATTTGCTATATTTGAATTTTTTAGTATCTCTTTTGCTTCCTCGGCATTCGTACCGTCAAGTCTTACGATGACCGGAACGCTTACGTTAGTCAGCTTCGTCGCCTCGATAATACCGTTTGCGACACGGTCACATCTAACGATACCGCCGAAGATGTTTACGAATATCGCTTTTACGTTTTTATCTTTTAGAATGATTTCAAAACCTTTTGCGACCGTCTCAGCCGATGCGCCGCCGCCTACGTCCAGGAAGTTTGCAGGTTCGCCGCCCTCATGCTTGATGATGTCCATAGTGCCCATCGCAAGACCTGCGCCGTTTACCATACAGCCTACGTTTCCGTCAAGTTTTACGTAGCTTAGGCCGTATCTGGAAGCTTCTATCTCCGTCGGCTCCTCTTCGCTAAGGTCTCTTAGCGCCTCTATTTCCGGGTGTCTGGAGAGGGCGTTGTCGTCAAAGCCCATTTTTGCGTCAAGCGCAAGGAATTTGCCTTCCTCTGTCAGTATTAGAGGGTTGATTTCCACCAGGTTTGCCTCTTTTTTTGTGTAGCACTCGTACAGAGCTTTGGCAAACTTGATAAACTCAGGGATCTGCTCGTTGGCAAGCCCTAGCTTGAATGCAAGTTCTCTACCATGAAAGCCTTGAAAGCCGGTAGCCGTGTCGATTGCTACTTTTACGATTTTCTCCGGAGTATTATGGGCAACTTCTTCGATTTCCATACCGCCTTCAGTCGACGCCATCATTACGTTTTGCTCTTTGCTTCTATCAAGAGTCATACCGAGGTAGTACTCTTTTTTGATTCTGGCGCCCTCTTCGATGTACACTTTTTGCACTAGCTTGCCCTCTGGTCCTGTTTGGTGAGTGACAAGCGTCATGCCTAGTATTTGTTTTGTCAGCTCTTCGACTTCAAGGGTAGATTTAGCGAGTTTTACACCGCCGCCTTTGCCTCTTCCGCCTGCGTGGATTTGGGCTTTTACCACCCAAACGCTTCCGCCCAGCTCTTGGGCCGCTTCTCTAGCGTCTTTCGGGTTTGATACGACTACGCCTTTGAGAACGGGAACGCCGAACTCTTTGAAGATAGCCTTGGCTTGATACTCATGTATATTCATCTTTTATCTATCCTTTACTCAAGATTTATTTGTCATTGCAAGAGGCACTACCCACTCGTCGAATTGTTCGGAAGTTACGAGCCCCAGGGCTATCGCCTCTTCTTTTAGGGTAGAGCCGTTTTTGTGCGCCGTTTTGGCTATTTTTGCCGCATTTTCGTATCCGATGTACGGATTTAGAGCCGTGACCAGCATTAGCGAATCATTTAGATATGCCGTGATTTTCTCGACATTTGGCTCAATGCCTACCGCGCAGTTATCGGCGAAGCTCACCATCGAGTCGGAGAGTAGCCTAACGGATTGAAGAACATTGTATATGATGATCGGCTTAAATACATTTAGCTCAAAATTGCCCTGAGATGCCGCAAAACCTACCGCCGCATCGTTGCCCATCACTTGGCAGGCTACCATTGTCATAGCCTCAGATTGCGTAGGATTGACTTTGCCCGGCATGATAGAGCTTCCCGGTTCGTTTTCAGGGATTGTCAGCTCGCCTAGGCCGCATCTAGGGCCGGATGCTAGCCATCTGATGTC
>CAZMPN010000037.1:0-6261 GCA_964568395.1 uncultured Helicobacter sp.
TACGCATGGAAAAAAGGAGCGCTTCAATGGCACAGCATAAAGTAAACTACGCGGCAAACGGAGGACTTCCGGTTGCGCTAACCACCGTAGATAAACTAGTAAACTGGGGACGCTCGAACAGTCTTTGGGCGTTTACGTTCGGTCTTGCGTGCTGCGCTATCGAAATGATGGCTTCCGGTGCCGGAAGATACGACTTTGACCGTTTCGGTACGATATTTAGAGCATCTCCTAGACAATCCGACGTAATGGTTATATCAGGAACGGTAACAAAAAAATACGCTCCTTTCATCAGGAGACTATACGATCAAATGGCGGAGCCTAGATGGGTAATCTCCATGGGTTCGTGCGCAAATACTGGCGGTATGTTCAACACATACAGCACAGTGCAAGGCGTGGATAGAATAATCCCTGTAGACATCTATCTGCCTGGATGCGCGCCTAGACCGGAAACTCTGCAATATGCGGTTATGATGCTTCAGCAGCATATAAGAAAAAACAAAGCGTCTAGAGCCGAGATCCAAAAGAGGTTTGTGTAATGAGAAAATATACCCCAAAAGACAACGTCCAAAAACAATCATACTACACAGACAGATTTAGATCGCCCGACAGACTTCCTAAAGATCCCGTAGAGGGCGACGAGGTTTTCGCAAAAGACGTAGAAGCCCTAAAAGCGGCTTTCGACGTAAAAGAAGCATATATACAAATGGGTCAGCTGGTCGTCATAGTAGACGCGGCGAAAAACCTTGAAGTGGTCAAATTTTTTAAAGAAAGACTAAACTACAACCAGCTAAGCGAAATGAGCGCTATCGACTTTGTCGCAAAATGCGGCGGATTCGAGATCTTTTACCAGCTTCTATCGATGAGCAAAAGAAAAAGAGCAAGAGTTAAATGCTTTATCAAAGACGGCGAAAATATAGAGAGCGTATCTAGCGTCTACTCTTCCGCGAACTGGGCCGAAAGAGAGATGTACGATATGTTCGGTATCAGAGTGAACAACCACCCGATGCTAAAAAGAATTATGCTTCCAGACGACTGGGTCGGCCATCCGCTTAGAAAAACGTATCCGCTTCAAGGAGACGAGTTCGCAAGCTGGTATGAAGTAGACAAAATCTACGGCAAAGAAGCCAGAGAGATTATCGGGCCTGAACTCAGAGACGCCGCATACGTCGATAGATACGATACGACCAGATTCGCAAGACTTGGCAAAGAGGTCGGATACGGCGAAGAGAGCAAAGAAAGCACGACAGAAATAGCATACCAAGAGGAAAACAGACCTCTTCTAATAGATAAATTCGATCCGAGCAAAACAAAGCTCGCAGATAGAGACAGGTAAGGGGGCCAAAGAATGCAACAACCAAATAAACTACAGCCCTTTTTCGAGAACATCGCGTTCGACAGGGAAGACAATAGAATGGTGGTCAACTTCGGTCCAAACCACCCGTCGGCTCACGGTCTTTTGAATCTTATATTGGAACTAGAAGGCGAACAGGTAGCAAAGGCTTATCCAAACATCGGTTTTCTTCATAGAGGTATGGAGAAAATGGCGGAGAACATGATCTACAACGAATTCTTGCCGACTACCGACAGGATGGACTATATCGCCGCCACATCAAACAATTACGGTTTTGCGCTTGCGGTAGAAAAACTTGTAGGCCTAGAGGTACCGAGACGCGCCAAAGTAATCAGGACGATGCTGTTGGAGCTTAACAGAATCGTTTCGCACCTATTCTTTATAGCTACGCATGCGCTAGATATCGGCGCTATGAGCGTATTCCTTTATGCGTTCAGGGAGAGGGAGCACGCGATGGACCTCATCGAAGAGTATTGCGGCGCAAGGCTTACGCACTCTTCAATCAGAATAGGCGGCGTACCGCTTGACGTAACGGACGAGTGGCTGGATGGTCTTAAAAAATACGTAGACGCTCTTGACGAAAACATCAAAACATACGAAGGGCTTCTTGATTCAAACAGAATTTGGAGAATGAGGCTAGAGGATGTGGGTATCCTATCCGCAGAGATGGCTATCGACTGGGGCTGCTCCGGAATTATGCTAAGGGGGAGCGGCGTTAAGTGGGATATTAGAAAAGAGGAGCCGTACGAACTTTACGGCGAACTTGACTTTGACGTTCCGGTAGCCGAGACAAACGACAGTTACGGCAGATATAAGTGCTACATGCTGGAGATGAGAGAGTCCGCAAAGATAATAGACCAGTGTCTAAAGATGTATAAAGACACCGAGCCGAAAATCATGGCAGAGGCTCCAAACTATATATCGGCTCCAAAAGAGCAGATAATGACGCAAAACTACTCATTGATGCAACATTTCGTACTTGTGACGCAAGGCATGAGGCCGCCTGTCGGGGAAGTATATGTAGCTACGGAATCCCCTAAGGGAGAGCTTGGATACTACATCTATTCCGACGGCGAACCGTACCCGTATAGACTTAAAATCAGAGCCCCGAGCTTCTGGCACACGGGAATTTTGCAAGCATGGCTTCCTGGCGTCCAGCTAGCCGACGTCGTAACAATGATCGGAAGCTCAAATACCGTATTCGGCGAGGTGGATAGATAATGAAAAGATTTGACCTTAGACACCTAAAAAATGACTTTTACGGTCGTATGACGGAACTAATGAACAAAGAGATTGCGAAAGGCGAAGTGGCGATATTCTTGTTTGAAGTGGGCGACTTTAGCCCGGTTCAAAAAAGTGCGGATTTGGTAAAAGAGAACGGCTGGACACTTATGAATAGCCTCAAGTTTAACGAAGTTGACTGGACTATAGTAGTAAAGAAGTAATATGGCAAATATCCTTTTTAGCCTCTGGCAAGACGAAATTATCGATAATCGCGGCAAAAGCGGCGATGAAATAGCAAAAAGCAAATTTCATTTCCCTTTTGAATTTGACGAAAATGCGCAAACTAAGGCCTTTATAGGATGGGCCGGGGTTGCGATATTCGGCGAAGGCGTAGACGTAGTCAAACTGGCGGTCGAATACGCCAAGACATACCAAGAGTATTCGGAAGCTTGCGGAAGATGCGCTCCCGGAAGATGGGGCGGCAGGATTATTTACGACATCCTCCACAAAATCGGCAGAGGCGAAGGTGCACAGAGCGATATCGAGCACCTAAAAGAGATTTGCGGCTCAATGAAGGAAACTTCAAAATGCGAGATAGGCAAAACGGTTCCAAACCCTATCTTGACCCTATTGGAGCATTTTGGAAACGAATTCGTTACTCTTATCAGGGAGAAGAAGGCTTCACCGGACTTCCATAAAACAGACGTATCGTACATAGCAAAAATTACGGCTCCTTGCATGGATGCATGTCCGTCGCATGTCGACATCCCGGCATACATAGAGGGCGTAAGAGACCTTAGATTTGACGACAGCCTCAAGGCTACAAGACAAACCATGCCTCTGGCCCACACATGCGGCAGGGTATGTCCCCATCCTTGCGAAAACGCCTGCAGGCGCTCAAATCTTGACGAGCCTATAGCCATCATGGAGCTAAAAAGAATAGGCGCGGATTTCGAGACAGATAGGGATATGGGCTGGTTCCATCCTGTAGAACCGAAACCTAAGACGGATAAGAAAGTAGCGATCATAGGCGCCGGCCCAGCGGGTCTTACGGCTGCGTACTATCTTGGAATCGAGGGTATTAACTGCGACGTATACGAAGAGCTGCCGGTTTTAGGCGGCGAAGTAGCAGTCGGCGTACCAGAATATAGGATGCCTATAGGCAAATACAACAAAGATATAGAGCTTGTGAAAAGCATAGGCACGAATTTCATCATGAATACGAGGATAACCGCGGATATGATGAGGGAGTTTGAAAAAACTTACGATGCAGTATTGGTCGGAACGGGCGCCAGACTCTCCAAAAAGATAAGGGCTAAGAACGAAAATCCGAAAGACGAAGGCTACTGGCCTGCTATCCCTTTCCTTGACGTTATAAACCTATATGAAAAATACGGTATCGGCGAAGCGGTCGATCTTACCGGCAAAACCGTAGTTTGCGTTGGCGGCGGCTTTACCTCGATGGACGTCGTAAGATGCTCCATCAGGGCGAACGCAAAAAGAGTGGTGATGCTCTACAGAAGGGATGAGAAAACCATCATCAACAACACCTCGTACGAAGAGTACCACGAAGCCGTAGAGGAAGGCGTAGAGTTCATATTCTATAGCGCGATAGACGAAATATTTTCCGAGGACGGCAAAATAAAAAAACTGCTCGTGGATATGTATGAGCTTACCCCTGATCCTGCCGGCGGAAAACCTCAGCTTCTAAAAGCGGAAGGCAAAAGCTTTGAACTGGAGTGCGACATACTGATCCCGGCGGTCAGCCAGGATGCCGACCTCGATCTATTGCCGCCGGAGTGGGAGATAGCTAAGACCAGCTGGAATACGATACTAACGGACGGCAAGACGTATCAGACGAATAGAGAGAAAATATTTGCCGCAGGCGACTGTGAATACGGCCCGATGACAATCGTAAACGCCGTAGGCCAAGCAAAAAGAGCCGCAAGCGTCATGGCAAGATATATTTTTGAGGGTAAGGTCTATAGAACCGAAGACGAAATCATGGAAGACCACCTGAAGGCTCTCAAAGTATACGACAAAAAAGAGGTTGTTAAAGGCTGGCTAAAAGGCCTACCTAGAGAACACAGCGAGAAACTGGGCGTAGAAACAAGAAAAACAAACAATCTGGAGGTTAACTTCGGCTTTACAATGGATCAAGCGATAGACGAAGCGAGCCGATGCATGAGATGTTACTATATAGCTATGGCGGCGGTGTAATTATGAGCAAACAAGTCAAAATAACCATCAACGGCCTAGAGATAAACGCCGACAAAAACGATACGATACTAAAAGCCGCAAGAAAAAACGGCGTATACATACCGACCCTTTGCTATCTATCAAAATGCGAACCGATCTCCTCTTGTAGACTTTGCGTAGTCGAGGCCGAAAATCAAGAGGGTCTCATTCTTGCCTGCCAGACAAAAGTAGTAGACGGATTGGCCGTTCGCACAAACTCCGAAAAACTTGTGGCCGAACGCCAAAAGATTATGCAGCTTTACTGCGTAAACCACCCGCTAGAGTGCGGTGTATGCGATAAATCCGGCGAGTGCGACCTGCAAAACAAAACTCTTGAATTTGGCGTCGCGACACAGAAGTTTATGGCGAAAGACCAAAAAAGGGAGATAAAAGACTGGGGTCTTATCCAATACGACCCTTCCCTTTGCATCCTATGCGAAAAATGCGTCCACACGTGCAACGAGATCATCGGCGACGATGCGATAGAGATCAAAGTCGGCGGCTATAAGTCGATAATAGGCCCTAAAAACTCCGAGACGTTGGACTGTACTTTCTGCGGCGAATGTATCGCGGTCTGTCCGGTCGGCGCGCTAATATCGAAAGAGTTCAAATACAGCTCAAACGCATGGGAACTTAAAAAAGTACCGTCGTCTTGCGCCCACTGCTCATCCGCCTGTTCTTTGACGTACGAGTCAAAAATAGATGGCACAGAATCGTCCTCTTCCAGGATATATAGGGTTACGAACGATTTTGAGTTTAGCACGTTATGCCAAGCCGGCAGATTCGGATTCGACTTCGACAACAAAGCCGAAAAAGACGAGAAAGCGTTCGAAAAAGCGGTTGGAGCTTTAAAATCAGCCAGAACTATCAGATTTAACTCGTTTATAACAAACGAGGAAGCGAAAATACTCCAAAACATAAAAGAAAAACTTGGGGTAAAACTGGTAAACAAGGACGCTTACGAGTTTAAGAAGTTTATGGACGCATACTCGTCGGTTAGCGGCAAGAGCTTGTATTCGGCAAACCTGACGGATGTCAAAAACTCTGACGGAGTCATAGTTCTAGGCTCGATGATAAGCACCGACAATCCTATGGCGAGATACGCCCTGAACGAAGCGTCCAAAAAAAGAAACGCCAAAGTCGCATATCTCCATCCGATAGAGGATTCGCTGCTTGCGCCGAACGTAAACAAATTCGTCAAATACGAACCGAAAAGCGAAGAGGGCGTAATCGCGCTCTTGGCGTCGATATTTGCAGACAAAAACATGCTAAGCGCTGAGCAGAAAGCGTTTTTTGACGAACTGGACATGGGATACGTAAGCTCGGAGGCAAGCTTTGACGAAGCGGAGCAGGAAGAGATAGCCAAGATGTTCGCAAGAGCGAAAAACAAAACGCTCATCCTAGGAAGCGATCTATACTCGCACCCAAGAGCCGAGAATATAGCAAGA
>CAZMPN010000038.1:0-5626 GCA_964568395.1 uncultured Helicobacter sp.
GAACCGTCAGGTTTCGCCATAAGACCCCTCATACCGGCAAGCTGGCTAATCTGCGCCGCAGAACCCCTAGCTCCAGAGTCCGCCATCATAAAGATAGAGTTGAAGCTTTGTCCGCCGAGGCTGATTTTGTCCATCATCTCGCCAGCAACCTTGGAGTTTGTGTCGGTCCAAACGTCGATAATTTTGTTATATCTCTCTTGTTCGGTTAGAAGACCTTGGGCAAACTGCGCCTGGATATCTTTAACTTTTGTTTTTGCCTCGTCAACAAGACCCTCTTTCGTTTCAGGAACAAGCATATCCGCCATAGAGATAGATATACCGGCTTTTGTCGAGTGTTTGAAACCTAGATTCTTTAGATTGTCTAGGAATTTGGCGCTATCTTGGTAGCCGCCTTTTTTGAACACCGTGTCAACAAGGGTACCGATATCTTTTTTCTTCAGCGTCTTATTCCATAGATCTTCGCTTATGTACGCAGGCAGAATAGACTTGATAAGCACCCTACCCACAGTCGTTACGCACACTTTGCCGTCTATTTTTATTCTTATAGGAGCCTGTACGTCGATCGCATCCATATCTAGCGCAAGGCTAAGCTCATCTATGCTTGCGAATAGCTTATGCGCGCCTTTCGCGGTCGTTTTTTCCCTGGTCATATAGTAAAGACCGAGAATCATATCTTGCGAAGGTACGGTAACAGCCTTACCGGAAGCAGGAAGCAAGATGTTCATTGACGAAAGCATCAATATCTTCGCTTCAGCTATAGCCTCTTGCGAAAGCGGAACGTGTACCGCCATCTGGTCACCGTCGAAGTCAGCGTTGAACGCCGCACATACAAGCGGGTGAAGTCTTATCGCTTTACCTTCGATTAGTACCGGGTGGAACGCCTGAATCGACATTTTGTGAAGCGACGGCGCACGGTTTAGAAGCACGGGATAGTTGTCAACAACTTCCGCCAGACACTCCCAAACTTCGTTCGTTTGCTGTTCTATCATTCTTTTGGCAGCTTTCAAAGTAGTCGCATATCCTTTTTCCTCGAGCTTCGCAAGAAGGTGCGGTTTGAATAGCTCGAGAGCCATTTTTTTAGGAAGACCGCATTGATCCATTCTAAGATCCGGCCCAACGACGATAACGGAACGGCCTGAGAAGTCAACCCTTTTACCGAGAAGGTTTTGTCTGAACCTACCTTGTTTACCTTTGATGATTTCGGAAAGCGATTTTAGAGGTCTTTTGTTAGCGCCTTTTACCGCGTTTGCTCTTCTGCCGTTGTCAAATAGTGCATCAACAGCCTCTTGAAGCATTCTCTTCTCATTTCTGATAATGATTTGAGGAGCGTCAAGCTCAAGCAGTCTCTTTAGCCTTGTATTTCTATTGATAACCCTTCTATATAGGTCGTTTAGGTCGGACGACGCGAACTTGCCGCCGTCAAGCGCAACAAGAGGTCTAAGATCAGGCGGAAGGACTGGTACGTAATCCATAATCATCCACTCAGGTCTATTGTCGGAGTTCAAAAACGCCTCAACAACTTTCAGAGTTTTTACAAGGGTTTTTTTCTTGGCTTCCGAGTTTGTGTTTTTAATCTCTTCTTTAAGATTTACGAACATCTCCGCAAGGTCAAGCTCGCTTAGCAGTTTCTTGACCGCGCTGGCGCCCATTTCAGCGCTGAAGCCGTCGTACTGATAGATGCTCTCTAACTGCCTATACTCTTCTTCGGTTAATATGTCGTATTTTTTTACAGGAGCGCTGCCAGCTTCGCACACTATATACGCTTCGTAGTAAAGCACCCTCTCAAGGTCTTTCATTTTTATACCGAGAATAGTACCTATTCTACTAGGTAGAGAGTTGACGAACCAAATATGCGCGACAGGAGTACAAAGGGCTATATGACCCATTCTTTGTCTTCTTACTTTTGAGCTTGTAACCTCAACGCCGCACTTTTCGCACGTTACGCCTTGATATCTCATCTTTTTGTATTTGCCGCAAATACACTCGTAATCCCTTACCGGGCCGAATATTTTCGCACAGAAAAGACCGTCACGTTCAGGTTTTAGAGTCCTATAGTTGATAGTCTCCGGTTTTTTTACTTCGCCGTAGCTCCAAGACATAATTTTCTCGGGGCTAGCGATCATCATTTGTAGCGCGCTAAAATCTCTCGGTCTATTCCCGGAGTTAAGATCTAGTTCAGTAAAAGCCATCTTAATTCCTCTTTCGCTTATTTAGTTTTATCTTCGTCAAATACTCTAACGTCAAGTCCAAGAGCTTTTAGCTCGTTAACAAGTACGTAGAATGTTTCCGGTATTCCGGTCTCAGGTACGTTTTCGCCGTTTGTAATAGCTTTGTATGCTTTTACCCTACCCTCGGTGTCATCCGATTTGGTCGTCAGCATCTCTTTTAGTACGTGTGCGGCGCCGTATGCCTCAAGCGCCCACACCTCCATCTCACCAAATCTTTGACCGCCGAATAGCGCTTTACCGCCGACAGGCTGTTGCGTTACAAGACTGTAAGGTCCTGTGCTTCTGGCGTGGACTTTTTCGTCTACAAGGTGGTGCAGTTTTAGCATATACATATAGCCGACGTTGACTCTTTCTTTCATCTTGTCGCCGGTCTTACCGTCGTAAAGCTCCATCTTACCGTCAGAGTCTATTTTTGCAAGCTCGAACAGTTTTTTCAGCTCTTCGTCGTTTACGCCTTCGAATACAGGCGTAGCGAATTTAACGCCTTTTGCCCAGTCTCTAGCGTAGTTTAGGAGCTGCTCATCGTCAAGAGAAGCAACAAACTCTTTTGCGTTTATCAGTTTCGCAACCTCTGCGATAGCGACCATCTTCTCTCTCAGGTCTTTGATCCACTCGCCTTGTTTTTGCTCAAATATCTCCGCCAGCTGATTACCGAGTTTTTTGCCGGCAAGACCTAGATGCACCTCTAGAATCTGACCGATATTCATCCTTGAAGGAACGCCCAGTGGGTTTAGGACGATGTCTATCGACTTGCCGCCCTTCATATAAGGCATATCAACCTCTGGAACTATGATAGATACGATACCTTTGTTACCGTGTCTACCGGACATCTTGTCACCGACTTTTAGTTTTCTCTTCGTAGCGACATAGACTTTTACGAGTTTTACCACTCCACTCGGTAGGATGTCGTCTTTTTCGAGAATCGATACTTTTTCGTCAAAATCAGCTTTTAGCTTCTCTTTTTGTTTTCTAAAGTGGGTTTTGATCTTCTCATACTCTGCTTGGACTTTTGAGTCAAAACTTCTAACAAGCGTATTGATCGCAAATCTATTCATATGTTCAAGGTCGTCTACGGAAATGGTGGAGCCTTTTTTCGCCTCTATGTTGGATACGCTTACGTCCGCCGTCAGCTTATTTTTTGAAAGCAGGGAGTTGATTCTTAGCATCTCTTCTCTGTCGATCATATTTAGCTTATCGTGGTACTCTCTGTCCATTTTCGCTTTTTCTTCTTCGAAATGCTTAACGGCTCTAGAGTCTTTGTCGTAGCCTTTTTTAGTAAAGATTTTTACGTCTACGACCACACCTTCCATCGATGGCGGGCAGTATAGAGATTTGTTTACTACGTGTCCGGCTTTTTCTCCGAATATCGCCCTTAGTAGTCTCTCTTCAGGAGTAGGTTTTACTTCGCCTTTCGGGGATACTTTACCGACAAGAATCATGCCGCCCTTAACGTAGCTACCGATTTTTACTATACCGCTTTCGTCTAGGTGCGCTATATCTTCGTCTTTTACGTTCGGGATATCTCTCGTTATCTCTTCTATGCCGTGTTTTAGCTCTCTGGCTTCAACCTCTTTTTCGTATATATGCACAGAAGTAAATACGTCTTCTCTTATTATTCTTTCGGAAACGACGACAGCATCCTCGAAGTTATAACCATACCAAGGCATAAACGCAACAAGGATATTTTTACCGATAGCAAGCTCGCCGGTATCCATGCTTGGGCCGTCCGCCACTATTTGGCCGGCTTCTACTTTTTGACCTATTTTTACGATAGGTTTTTGGTTGAAGCTCGTATTCTGGTTTGTCCTAAGGTTCTTTTGAAGCGGATAGTGGTCTATGAATGCACCGTCCTCATCCTCGCCTCTAATATATACGTTTTGGCTGTCTACTTTTTCAACTAGGCCGGTTCTTGCCGTTTTTACACTCTCCCAAGAGTCTCTTGCCACGGTAGCCTCCATGCCGGTGCCGACCATCGGTGCTTCCGTCCAAAGAAGCGGCACGCCTTGCCTTTGCATGTTTGAACCCATCAGAGCCCTGTTGGCGTCATCGTGCTCAAGGAATGGAATAAGACCGGCCGCAACACCGACAACAGCTTTTGGCGATACGTCTATCAGGGTGATAGTCTCTTTTTTGGTTAGGATTATCTCACCGTCTTTTCTAGCCTCAACGAAATCTTCCGCTATCGCGCTGTTCACGTCTAGCTTGGTGCTTGCAGGAGCGATTACTTGCCCCTCTTCTTGCGTAGCGGTTAGATAAACGATTTCGTTTGTCACCTTGCCGCCGACGACTTTTTTGTACGGAGCCTCGATAAAGCCGTACTCGTTAACTTTAGAATATGTAGAAAGCGTGTTGATAAGACCGATGTTTTGACCCTCCGGCGTTTCAATCGGACAAATTCTGCCGTAGTGAGTCGGGTGAACGTCCCTAACTTCAAATCCGGCTCTCTCTTTAACAAGACCGCCTTCGCCAAGCGCGGATAGTCTTCTTTTGTGAGTAATCTCTGAAAGCGGGTTCGTTTGATCCATAAACTGTGATAGCTGACCGCCTGTAAAGAAGTCCAGTATCGTAGTCGTAATCATTTTCGAGTTGATAAGGTCATGCGGCATCAACTCTTCCATGTTTTGAACGGTAGAGATCTTATCTTTGATCGCTTTTTGCATTTTTACAAGACCGAGGTGAAGCTCGTTCGCTAGAAGCTCGCCTATAGCCCTGATTCTTCTATTCCCTAGGTGATCCCTGTCATCGATATAGCCGATGCCGTTTTTAACTTTGATTAGGTATCTGACCGTTTTTATAAGGTCTTCGTGCGTTAGAACCGTTACAAACTCAGGCACTTCGATACCTAGCTTATGGTTCATCTTCATACGACCTACTTTTGTAAGATCGTATCTTTCAGGATGGAAGAACAGTTTTAGTACGAAATCATGCGCCGCATCTTTTGTAACAGGCTCGCCAGGTCTCATAACCTTATAGATTCTGATTGCGGCAAGATCGTTTTCGTCCTCTACGCCTTCTGTTTGTTTTAGAAGTTTTAGCGACTCTTGATCGGACAAGAATGAGTTGATTACAGAGTTGTCTACGCCTGCCGCAAGGTCGTTTGCTATTTCAAACTCTGTTATGCCAAGTTCGATAATTTTTTTAAGTTTGTTTTCGTCTACTTGAGTAAGGGCGTCAAATACAACCTCGCCTGTTGAAGAGTCAACGATAGGCGTAGCTATATATCTTGAGAAAAGAATATCAAGCGGATACTCTACAAACTCCAGACCTTTTTGCTTAAGCTCTTTCGCTTTTCTCTCGGATAGCCTTTTGCCGCCGGTCATTATCAGGTTTCCATCGGCGTCAACCAGGTCATACTCAAGTCTTCCGGTATAATCTTCCGGCACGAAAGGAATTAGGAA
>CAZMPN010000039.1:0-4460 GCA_964568395.1 uncultured Helicobacter sp.
TTAATTTGGATTTTAAAATAAAAGTCCTAAAAGGCTAAAATACCCGAAAACATTTGAGGATGTAGGGTTTGAAGCTTTGCGTATTTGATTTTGATTCGACGCTAATGGACGGGGAGACTATAGACATATTGGCCTCTCTGGCCGGATGCGAGGACGAGGTAAGCAAGATAACGGAGGCCGCAATGGCCGGGGAGCTTGACTTTTTTGAGAGCCTAACAAGAAGGGTTGCCTTTCTAAAAGGCGTAGATGCCGCGAAAGCAAAAGCCAGATGCGCCAATCTGCCTTTTATCGAAGGCGCCGCAGACATCATAAAAGAGCTAAAAGCGAAAGACTACAAGGTAATCGTATTCTCGGGAGGTTTTAGCATCGGCACGGCTCCCGCGCGCGAAAAGCTAGGCTTTGATATGGATTTCTCAAACAAGCTGCATGAAAAAGACGGCGTGCTTACCGGGCTTGTCGGCGGGGAGATGATGTATTCCGACTCCAAAGGCATAATGCTAAGCAAACTTCAATCTATCTTGGGCGTATCGGCGGAAAACACGATAGCGGTAGGCGACGGCGCAAACGACGCTTCGATGTTCGCGTATGCGGCAAAGAAGATAGCCTTCTGCGCCAAACCGAAACTAAAAGAGCTGGCGAACATCATAGTCGACACTAGAGACCTTAGAGAGATAGGCAAATATATATGAACGAAAAACAGCAAACCATCGTCGGGATGTTCGACAAGATAGCCCCTACGTACGACATAGCGAATAGAATACTGAGCTTCGGGACCGACATCAGCTGGAGAAAAGAGGGGATAAAAAAAGCTCTGGAGCTTGGCAACTCCCAAAATCCGCAAATACTGGATGTGGCGACAGGCACGGGTGATATGCTGGTATTTTGGCAAAAAGCGGCGAAAGACGGCGTATTCGTAGGCGTGGACCCATCCGTCGGGATGCTGGAAGTCGCAAAACAAAAAGTATCGTTCGCACAATTCCACGAAGGGTACGCCCAAAAGCTCCCTTTCGAAGACGCCGGATTCGACTTTTTGTCGATATCGTACGGTTTTAGGAACGTAACGGAAAAAGAGGAGGCGGTAAGGGAGTTCGCAAGAGTCCTAAAAACAGACGGCAGACTCCTTATACTTGAATTCGCGAAAAACGAATCTAAAAATCCATTCCGCATAGCGGCGCAGTGGTACGTCAAAAAAGTGCTTCCTTGGCTCGGCGGATTAATCAGCGGCAACCTATCGGCGTATAGATACCTGCCAAACTCGATAGAGGGGTTTCTGACGAGAAACGAGATAGTAGCGATGCTGGAGCGAAACGGATTCGAGGCGGAAGTGGCAAAAGATTTTAGCTTCGGCGTAAGCTCCCTTATCATAGCTAGAAAAAAATGAACGAACTCTCCGTATCGGACCTAAACAGGCAGATAAAAAGCCTTTTAGAGTCCCACTTCTCGCTCCTGTATGTAAGCGGCGAAATCTCAAACCTCGTCATACACACATCAGGACATATCTACTTCTCGTTAAAAGACCAGGATAGCTCGGTGCGCTGCGTACTATTCAAGGGCAATGCGCAAAAATTGAAGTTCAAGCTGGAAAACGGGCAAAAAGTGGTATTGGAGTGCGGCCTTAGCGTATATGCGCCGCGGGGCGAGTATCAGCTGATGGTTTCATCGGTAACGCCGAGCGGCAAAGGCTCTTTGGCTCTAGCTCTGGAACAGCTCAAAAAAAAGCTCTCCGAAAAGGGCTACTTCGACAAAGAGACAAAAAAGAGCCTGCCGAGGTTCCCGAAAAAAGTAGCTCTTATCACGTCCGCCGCCGGCGCCGCCATACAGGATATGCGAAGGGTAGCCGAGAAGAGATGGCATCTTAGCGAATTTACGCTCTTCAATACGCTAGTACAAGGCGATACGGCGGCGGCGCAAATCGCCGAGAATATAGCGTTGGCCGACAAGTTAGGATTTGACGTCATCGTGCTGGCCAGAGGCGGCGGGAGTATAGAGGATTTATGGGCGTTCAACGAAGAGGTCGTAGCCGACGCCATATTTGCGGCAAACACCCCCATACTTACCGGCATAGGACACGAGATAGATTTCACGATAGCCGATTTCGTGGCCGACCTACGCGCGCCTACCCCCTCTGCAGCCATAGAGACGCTACTGCCCGACAAAAACGAGATAGTCATGCTTCTAGATTCGATGTTCGAGGCATACAACGGGGCGTTATCGCAGATAATATCCAAAAAAGAGACGGCCGCAAAGCATATCAAGGAACTTTTTGCATCATCTTCGCCGCAGGCCAAGCTATCATTCGCAAAATCACAGATAGACGTCTATGCGAGGAACTTTGAGACCGCCATAAACGCGGTGTTTGCGTCAAAAAACGGGGAACTATCCATACTAAAAAGCTCTTTTGAGGCAAAAGAGCCGACGAAGACGTTTGATCCTTCGCTTGCGATGGTGGTAAAAGACGGGAAGAAGGCGACGCTAAAATCGCTCAAAAAAGGCGAGGAGTTCGAGCTTCAAAGCAAGGATACGGTCATTACCGCGACCGTAATGACCAAAAAGCCTATTTAATACGCCTTTAGCCCGCTGAAGCTAACGGCGAGCTTTGAGGCGGTCTCCGTAACCAGCCTCTCCAAAAACTTATTCATCTTTGTTTTTTCAAGCCATACCGGATCTTTTATTTTTGCCTGCTTGGCCAGCTCCATCTCGGCGTCATACTGCGTGCCTAGTTCGTCCACAAGCCCCTCTTTTTTTGCCGCCCTCGCCGTAAATACTTTCGCATCCGCAAAAGAGGCGGTTTTGTTCAGATCAAGCTTTCTGGCCGTTGCCACGTCTTCCGTAAACATCCTATACGTATCGTCTATTAAAGCCTCTATGTGCGCCCTTTCTTTTGGGGTCCACTTTCTAAACATAGTGCCCGCCTCTTTGTACTCGCCGGCTTTGATTACCTGGCTCTCAACGCCGAGCTTTTTCATGAGCCCTTCGACGTTGGCGCCTTCAAACAGCACGCCGATAGAGCCTACCGTGCTGCCCGGATTGGCTATGATCTTATTCGACCAGATAGAGGCGTAATAGCTTCCGCTCGCCATAGTGCCTGCGGCATACGTAACGACGGGCATCTTCGCCTTCAATCTCTTCACCGTCAAGGCCATCTCTACGGATGGAGCTACGGAGCCTCCAGGAGAGTCCACTATCAGCAAGATGCCTTTCACTTTGGCGTCTTCAACCTCTTTTACGTCCTCTAGAAATTTATCCGCCGACATAATAGGGCCGTTAATATATATCTTCGCAAGATTAGGCTGCTTTATCTTCTCCTCGGAGGAAGAGTAGAATATGAAAAATATTATAAGCAGGAAAATGAGCGCTTTAAAATTATTCTGAATGAAACCTATCGGCGCCGTTATCGGCCAAAGCACTCTTTTTAGAAACTCACCCATCTATAGACACTCCATTTACTATCAACTTATCAACGCCGCTCGTATGTAAAATAACCTGCAAAGGCAGATACTCGTCCTCATCCACCGGACCCGGCAAGCAAAAACCTATCAAATCGGCCTTTTTGCCGACCTCAAGCTTGCCGCTATCAATCCCGAGAGCGTTTGCGGCGTTTAGCGTAACGCTCTTCAACAGGTCGTAAGGAAGCACTTTTAGGCTCAGGTCGGTATAGCCGAAAATCGCGCTTCTAAGCTCGTTCCATAGATTTAGAGAGAAGTTGGAACTAAGCCCGTCCGTCGCCGTTATATACTCTATTCTCATATTTTTTGCCGTCTCTACGTCAAATAGCTTCATTCCAAGAAGCCTGTTTGAGACCGGGCAGTGGACTATCTGAGAGCCGGCGTTTCGGATGGTCTCCAGCTCCGCTTCGTTGGCATGCGTACAATGCACAAACATAGTATTAAGCCCGTCAAACTTGGCCAAAAACTCGTCCGGCTTGATGGCGCTCCTCTCTATTCCAAAAAAAGCCTTGAAGAAGGCCTTAAACTCGCCTCTGCTCCTATCGAGCCAAAAACGCTCAGCTTTACTCTCCATGAAATGAGTACACATCTTTAGCGAATTCTCTCTTGCAAAGCCTATGGCAAACTCCATAAGCCCTCTCGAGCATGCGTAAGCGGAATGGACGGAGACCGCCGGGGTCAGCATCTCGCCCGAATAGCGTTTTGAGAGCTCGAAGCGCCTAATGAAATCGGCCTTGATTTCGTCGCTTCGCTCTTCGCTGGTGCCGAGTATCTCGTTGAATAGCGTTACGCGAAGGCCGCTTTTAGACAGAATATCTATATCTTTCCCAAACGAGCTGACCGCGCCCAGCGCGCCGATACCGCTTTTTTTCATCTGCAATAGAGCCTCGGACATAGAGCTCTCAAGCTCTTCCTCGCTGGTTAGCTCTTTTTTCTCTATTACGCTCGTTAGCCAATCGATGAAGTTTCCGTAGTGGAGCGTGGTTTTGTTTTTGCTAAACTCTAGATGCGTGT
>CAZMPN010000040.1:0-4397 GCA_964568395.1 uncultured Helicobacter sp.
CAAAAAAACCTTTCTACAGAATAGTAGTAACGGATAGCAGAAAAAAAAGAGACGGCGGCTGGATAGAGTCGATCGGCTACTACAACCCGATGGTTGAACCAAAGGTAATCAAATTCGACGCTGAAAGACTTGCTTACTGGACTGGCGTTGGCGCTAAAATGAGCGACAAAGTGGCTCATATAACAAAAGGCTAATTTTTGGTCGAGAAATTCGTAGAGCAGTTTGCGGCTCTATTGTCCGCTTACCCGGAGGAGATCAAGGTCGAGAAGATCGTTCTTGAAGACGGGCTTTGCGAAATAATAATCTATGCTAACCAGACCGATGCCGGGAAGATAATAGGCAAAGAGGGCAAGATGATAAATGCCCTCAAAACCGTTATTTCAGGCTGCAAGGCAAAAGATAACATATCTTATAAGATTTCAGTAAAACCAAATAGATAATGAAGAGAACTTTTGAGAATGAGTCTTCGCAGCTTATGGTTGCGAAGATCGGAAAAACGGTCGGACTTGACGGAAAGTTAAAGCTTCATCTTATGACGGATTTTCCCGAGCAGTTCAAAAAAGGCGCCGCATTTGAATCCCTCGGCGAGACATTGGTGGTTGAGAGTTACGACATCTCTTCTTCGGCGATAAAATTCAAAAACTATAACGATGTCGATAGCGCGGCAAAGCTTACAAACAGAGTTTTGTATACGACGATGGAAAGCACCAGGGAGAGCTGCAAACTAGGAAAAGATGAGTTTTTCTGGTTTGATATCGTGGGGCTTGACGTCGTAGAGGACGGAGAGACTCTCGGCGTTGTGGATAGTATCGAAAGATACGGCAATACCGATTATCTGGTCGTCAATACCGATAAAAACCTAGTCGCTAAAGCGCTGCCGAAAAGTTTTTTATTGCCGTACCAAGATAGGTTCATCCTATCGGTGTCTATCGACGAGCGCAGAATAGTCGCCGCCCATGCAAAAGATATTTTGCTGGCGAGCTAGATGAAATTTAGTTTCGTAACGATCTTTAAAGAGCTCGTTGCGCCGTATTTTGAAGCCTCTATTCTAAAAAGGGCAAAAGACGCCGGTTTGCTTAGGTTTGAGTTTGTGACGCCTCGCGATTATAGCGAGGACAAGTTCAAGCGTACCGACGACTATGCCGTTGGCGGCGGAGCGGGGCTTGTCTTTACTCCGGCTCCGATGTTTGCGCTTTTGTCGCGGATGAGAGAAGAGGATGGCGATACGCATATCGTTTTTTTGACTCCGGCGGCAAAACGGTTCACGGCTAGCGATGCAAAAAGGCTTTCAAAAAAAAGCCATATAGCTTTTGTATGCGGACGCTATGAGGGGATTGACGAGAGAGTGATAGAGGAGTTCGCCGACGAGGTTTTCTCAATCGGCGATTTTGTTTTGACCGGTGGCGAGCTTCCGGCCCTTGTGATGTGCGACGCTATATCCAGGTTCGTTCCGGGGGTGCTTGGAAATGACGAATCTCTTGATATAGAAAGCTTTGAGGGGCATTTATTGGAGGCTCCCTCTTTTGCAAAACCGGCGGATTTTAACGGATTGATTTCTCCTTCAATTCTTTTAAAGGGAAATCACAGTAAAATTGCGGATTTTAAAAAAAACGTGTCGAAATTTAGGACCAAATACTTTAGACCCGATTTATATGAAAAGTTTTTAAAAGGAACTATACGATGAAAAATAAATATCTAGAAAGCTTCGAACAAGCTCAAATAGCAAGTAAGTCTATACCGGCTTTCAGAGCTGGAGACAGCCTAAAAGTTGCCGTTAAAATTAAAGAGGGCGACAAAAGCAGAATCCAAAATTTTGAAGGTGTTTGTATTGCGATGAGAGGCGAAGGCGCCGGCAAAACTTTCACTGTTAGAAAAGTTGGCGCAAACAATGTTGGCGTTGAGAGAATATTCCCGTTCTATACGGATAGCATCGAAAGCGTAACCGTAACAAGAAGAGGTAAGGTAAGAAGAGCAAAACTTTACTTCCTAAGAACAAGAAGCGGTAAATCCGCAAGAATCGAAGAGCTTAGAACTAAATAATCTAGGCTTTCCCGCTTTTTAACGAAAGCGGGCCTTTTTAATATCTCTTCATAGCCCTTGCTATTTCCAGCTTGGCGTCTTTTTCTTTTAAACTCTCTCTTTTGTCGTGCAGCTGTTTTCCTTTTGCGAGCGCGATTTCCAGTTTTATTTTGTTTTTGTTGTTTGCATAGATACTGATCGGCACTATGGTTAGCCCATCTTCTTTGACTTTTTGCGTTAGCTTCAATAGCTCTTTTTTGTGCAGCAGCAGTTTTCTATCTCTCGTTTCGCTCGGTTTAAAAGCTTCAACCGCAGTAGATAGATGCGATATGTGCATCCCGAATACGAAAGCCTCTCCGTTTACGATGCGCACGAAACTATCTTTTAGGTTTATTCTTCCGCACCTTATCGCCTTCGCTTCGCTGCCTATGAGAGAAATACCGGCTTCCAGTTTGTCTAGTATATGGTAGTCATGAAACGCCTTTTTATTGTTTGCGTATGTTTTGCCCATTATTTAACCTTAAATAGCGTGCTGCCGCTGCCGCTCAAAAACCAGCCGTCCAGCTTATGCTCATAAAATTCCGGATATTTTTTTAATACCGCATGGAAAAGGTCGTTTAGTTTCAAAGGCGGATATTCCGAAAGTATCTCTTTGGACGTTTTGTTTGACAGCTCTTTTGCGAACTGCGGCTCTATGGCGTCTATAAAAAACTTTCTAAACGTCTTATATACCTCTTTCGTATCGCACTTTATATCCTCCGGCGTAAACAGCTTTATTTTCGGGATATCGTCCTTAAACTCTTCCACTATCTCGCCTATGCCCGATACGTTTGCGGCTTTATACCCATACACAAAGAAAGGGACGTCCGCGCCGACTTTCGCGCCTATCTTTGACATATCTTCCGTAGTAAGGCCAAGGTTAAGGGCGTCGTTTACCATTTTCAAAAATGTCGCCGCATTCGAACTGCCTCCGCCGAGCCCCGCCTGTTTCGGTATATTTTTGTATACCATCATCTTGTGCTTTTTGCAGAACTCGACTATCTTTTTTTGCGGCGTATAATCGAGCAGCGCCTCGTATGCTTTGTATATCGTGTTGCTTTTTTTGTCGCATTCGAAATCGCCGACTATGTCGAAGCTTATCCCGTGATTTGGCTCAAACCACATCGTGTCGTATAGATCGTCTATCAGTATAAATCTAGAGAGCAGCTCGTGATAGCTATCCCTTGTGCCGACTATTTTTAAAAATATATTTACTTTCGCATGCGAGCGGTAAACCTTTTTCAAAAGAGAACCCCTCTATTTCTTGATTATTTTTATTTCATCAGGGCTAAGTTCGTGGAAACTTGAGCTGGCCTCGATATTTTGGTTTTTAACTTTTGTGATTAGTTCGTCCCTAAAAATAGCAACGTCTAGCGGTGCGTCAAAACCTAGCTTTACCTGGTTTTGGTCGATGGAGACTATCTTTATTTTTATATCTTTGCCGATAGTTATCGATTCGCCGACTTTTCTTGTCAGTATAAGCACCTGCCGCCTTTTTAAAGTTCTATATTGTTTAGTTTGTAGGAGACTTTGCCGTCTTTTATCTCTATGATAGAGAGCGAGTCGCCCCTGTCTATATAGTATGCCCCGTCCTCTTGTATTTCAAAGTCTTCAAGGCTTACTTTCTTGCCGTAAATTATATCGGTTTTATCTTTTTTGTACCAGTTTTGGGGCACGTTTAAGCACGCCCTGATATCAAGCGGCTTCTTGTTTTCGTATTTGTATCGGCCCTCTGAGAGCCTCTCAAGGTAGCTTAACGCACCGTCCGTTTGAAGCGATTTTGCCAGCATATTTCCGAGCGTCCTTACGTATGTTCCCTTGGAGACGCTTACCTCGAATGTTACGAAAGGATGCGAATACGATAGGAGCTTGGAGTCAAAGACCGTGATATTGCACTCTTTGAGCTCTACCTCCTTATCTTCCCTGGCAAGCTCGTATGCCCTTTTGCCGTTTACCCTCTTTGCGCTGTATTTTGGCGGGACAATACTGGTTATTTTTTTTAGGTTATCTACGGCCTCTTTTATGCTCTCCATAGAAAACGGCGGTAGCTCCTCTATCCTCTCTACCCCCTCTATATCCAGCGTTTCGCTTGTCGTGCCGAGCCAAAGCACAGCCCTGTATCGTTTTGGCTCCAGCTCCATATAGTTAAAAAGTTTGGAAAGCCCGCCGGTGCCTATAAGCAGCACGCCTACCGCGAAAGGATCAAGCGTGCCGCTATATCCGGCGTTATCGGTCTTTAGTTCGCGTTTGATTCTCGTCAGGTATCTATTCGAAGTTACGAAAAGAGGCTTGTAGCCTACGAACAAAGAGCCTTTCATACCGCTTTTTCCACAAAGGAG
>CAZMPN010000041.1:0-1997 GCA_964568395.1 uncultured Helicobacter sp.
TTAGAAGAGATGAACGGCACCCTAATCTATGTTAGCGCGCCTGTGATGCAGTTTAATAAATGGACCCAAAAAAGCAAAAACCTAAAATATGCCGATGGCCAAATTTTAGGCTCAAAAGCGTTTATGGGTGCGGCTAAAATTACGGACTCTAAAAAAATAAACGTCGAATGTACAACTGATAGCCTCAATGGCGAGTTTAAGCTTTGCGAAAACTTAAAAGGAACAGTTGCTATAGTTTCGAAACTCGATTTTGACTACGACGGGTATAAATTCAACAGAGCAAAAATAACTGTTCAAGGTAACTGAAAATAATGGCAAATGTTAAGTTTTTTATAGATGGAAGAGAGCTGGAGGGAAGCGACTCCGAGACGATACTGAATATCGCAAGGGCAAATGATATTTTCATTCCTGCGATATGCTATCTCAACAGATGTTCTCCTACTCTAGCGTGCAGAATATGCCTTGTGGAGGCGGATGGGAAACAGGTATTTGCATGCAACGCCAAACCTAAAGAGGGAATGCAGATAGTAACGAACTCCGACGAGGTAAAAGAAGAGCGCAAAGCTATTATGCAGGTATACGATATAAACCACCCTCTGGAGTGCGGCGTATGCGATAAATCCGGCGAGTGCGAACTGCAAAACTATACCATGGAGATGGGCGTAGACCACCAGGCGTATAGCGTGCCTGACTGCGCCAGACCTATAAAAAAATGGGGTCTTATCAAATATGACGCTTCGCTATGCATAGTATGCGAAAGATGTACTACCGTTTGCAAAGATATGGTAGGCGACAACGCAATCGGGACCACTCCGAGAGGCGGAGCAGAGATAGACAAGGCGTTCAAAGAGACCACCCCTAAAAACGCGTTCACTATCTGGACGAGAATGCAAAAAAATATCATCGGCACAAAAAGCGGCAATCCTGATGTGCTAGATTGTACGATGTGCGGCGAATGTATTGCGGTTTGCCCGGTCGGCGCCCTTACGAGCCCAGCCTTTACGTACAAATCAAACGCCTGGGAGCTTCAGCAGATTCCTTCTTCTTGTGCGCACTGCTCATCGGCATGCCATCTATACTACGAGACAAAACACACGTCCATAGAAAACGCGGAAGAGAAAATATACAGAGTCAGAAACGAATGGAACTTCCAAAGCCTTTGCGCGGCCGGCAGATTCGGGTTCGACTTCGACAACAAAGCCGAAAAAGACGAGAAGGCGTTCGAAAAAGCGGTTGGAGCTTTAAAATCAGCCAGAACTATCAGATTTAACTCGTTTATAACAAACGAGGAAGCGAAAATACTCCAAAACATAAAAGAAAAACTTGGGGTAAAACTGGTAAACAAGGACGCTTACGAGTTTAAGAAGTTTATGGACGCATACTCGTCGGTTAGCGGCAAGAGCTTGTATTCGGCGGATAGCAAAGAGGTACACAACAGCAACTTCGTAGTTACGCTGGGCTCCATGATAAAAACGGACAATCCGGTGCTTAGATTTGCCGTAAACAATGCGGTTACGATGAATAAAGGAGCCGCCGTCTATATGCACCCCGTAAACGACTCGGTAATATCCGGCCTGTCAAAAAATATGCTGCAGCTCAACTATAAACCTTTGGCGGAAGAAAAAACGCTTCTTGCCCTGATGGACGTCTTTTGCGAAACCGAAAAACTGACTTCCGAAATAGCGCAAAAGCTAAAAAGCTACGAAACCAAATATATAAAAACGGTTACGGAAAAAGTAAAAGAGAAGGTAAAAGAGCTCGTTAAAGAGAAGGTCGTCGCCGAAGACGGCAGCGAGAGCGAAGTCGAGAAAGAGGTAGAAAAAGAGGTAGAAAAATCCGTCACCAAAGAGGTAGAGATGACATCCTCAAAGCTTCTGGAAGAGATCGGCCTAACGCTAGAAGATAAAGAGAAAATGGCTCTGCTGAAAAAAGATAGAGCCGTGCTCATCCTAGGAAGCGATCTATACTCGCACCCAAGAGCCGAGAATATAGCAAGA